>JAFTVV010000029.1 GCA_017465625.1 Oscillospiraceae bacterium
ATCTAAAAAAGAAGCGTCATTCTGAGCCAGCCCGCAGGCTGGCGTGAGAATCCCGTGAACCTTTCAGGAGTGTTCTGGGGAGCGACGCTCCATTTCAAACTCCATGAAAATCCACGGGATTGCCACACCAGTGACATCGGTCACTGGTTCGCAATGACAATTCCTTTGGACGCATGCGTATCAAAACAAAAAGGAACGGCACACAGGCCGTTCCCTACGGTGCTTCCTTATGTAGGGGGAAGCCGTTGCGGGCCAATGTGGGCATTGGCCCCTACAATCCAAGCGGATTGCAGCCGGCTCTAACATATAAATTCTGCATTTTGCATTATGCATTATGCATTAAAAATTGGGGTGTCTCATTCATTTTGAGACACCCCAATTTTTTATTTTATTTCATAAATTTGCAAACCAGCTCGGTGTAGGCGGCGGGGTCGCTGATGGGCAGATCTGCCAGCAGAAGTGCCTGATTATACAAAAGTGTCACATAATCCTTAGCCTTTTGCGCATCGGTGGCCACTGCCACCTCCAGCGCCTGCACCGCAGGATGCTCCGGATTCAGCTCCAAAATCCGCATTGCAGGCATATTGAACTCCGGATTCATCCGCTTCATATACTTTTCCATCTCAAAGCTCATCCCGGAAGCAGGCACCAGACACACCGGCGCAGAGGTGGCGTTGGTCACCAAACGCACCTGTGTTACATCGTCACCCAGATTGTCTTTTACGAAGGTCAGCAGGCTTTTCTTCTTCTCGGTCTGCTCCTTCAGCTTTTCCTTTTCCTCCTCGGTCTGCAGGCCCAAATCCTCGGTGGCGGCGTTGCAGAAGGACTTTTCGCTGTAAGTCATCAGGGTTTGAGGTACGAATTCATCCACCTCATCGGTCAGAAGCAACACGTCATAACCCTTTTCTTTCAGTGTGCGCACCTGCGGCAATTTCGCAAGGCGGTCAACAGATTCGCCTGCCAGATAATAAATCTTTTCCTGCCCCTCGGCCATTGCATCGGTGTATTCCTTCAGGGTGATGAGCTTCTGCGCATTGTTGCTGTAAAACAGCAGTAAATCCTGAGTGGCATCCTTGTGGGCACCGTACTGCGCCACTGCACCGTACTTCAGCTGACGGCCAAAGGCGGCAAAGAACTCGCTGTACTTTTCACGGTCATTTTCCAGCATTGCGGTCAGCTCTGCCTTGATTTTCTTCTCGATGCCACGGGCAATGATTTTCAGTTGACGGTCGTGCTGCAGCAGCTCTCTGCTGATATTCAGGGACAGATCCTGACTGTCCACCACACCCCGTACAAAAGAGAAATGCTCCGGCAGCAGATCCTCGCAGGCATCCATAATCATCACACCGGAGGAATAAAGCTGCAAGCCTCGCTTATAGTCCTTGCTGTAGTAATCAAAAGGTGCTTTGGAGGGGATATACAGCAGTGCTTTAAAGGACACGTTACCCTCCGCGCTGAAGGAAATCACACGGGCAGGCTCGCTGTAATCCATAAACTTTTCCCGATAGAAGGTGTTGTATTCCTCGGCGGTAACATCCTTCTTATTTCTCTGCCAAATGGGCACCATGGAGTTCAGGGTCTCCATCTCGGTGTAGCTTTCGTACTCCGGCTGCTCATCGGAAGAACCCTCCTTGCGACGGGACTTCTGCACCTGCATGCAGATGGGATAGCGGATATAGTCGGAATACTTCTTCACCAGAGAACGAAGCTCCCACTCCTTCAGGAATCGGCTGTACTGCTCGTCTTCCGTATCCTTTTTCAGGGTCATAATGATGTCGGTACCGGGATATGCACGCTGTGCCTCTGTAACGGTATAGCCGTCACCGCCGTTGGAGGTCCACTTCCAGGCGGCATCCTCTCCGTACTTTCTGGAAATGACCGTCACATTGTCCGATACCATAAAGGCGGCATAAAAACCGACACCAAACTGACCGATGATGTCAATATCCTCGGTCTGCTCCATATTCTGCTTAAAGCCCAAAGAGCCGGACTTGCAGATGGTGCCCAAATTCTCCTCCAGTTCCTCACGGGTCATACCGATGCCCCGGTCGGATACCGTCAAAATACCCTCCTGCTCATTTCTGGTGAGGGTGATTTTCAGCTCCTCCCGATTGACCGATACCTTGTCGTCCGTCAGGGCTGTATAGGCCAGCTTGTCCATCGCGTCGCTGGCGTTGGAAATAATCTCACGGAGAAAAATCTCCTGATGGGTATAAATGGAATGGATCATCAAATCCAAAAGTCTTTTGGATTCTGCTTTAAATTGCTTCTTTGCCATGGTGTTTACTCCTTTACTTTAGCACTCTAAATGTGTGAGTGCTAATATTATAACGCAGAAAACAGAAAAAGCAACCCTTAAAATGAAAGTTATCAGTTTATTTACAATTATGGCCCTTGTTTTACTCTTGATTATTCCCTATTTTTTGGTATAATTACAATGAAAAAATATGCGCCCAGCGAATAGATGTCCATTGGAGTAACCGATGATGAAATCGTCTGCGGTTACTTGAGGGGCACAGGTTTTGCGGGCAAAGGATAATGAGGTATTTTCCTATGATTACAGTAAACAACCTGGGTATGCAATTTGGCGGTCAATGGCTGTTCCAGCAGGTAGACCTGCAGTTTTTGCCCGGCAACTGCTACGGCATCATCGGTGCCAACGGCGCCGGCAAGTCCACTTTCCTCCGTCTGCTGTACGGTGAGCTGGACTCCACCACCGGTTCCATCACCATTCCTCCGGAGCTGCGCGTGTCTGTATTGAAGCAGAATCAGAACGCCTACGACAGCTTCTCCATTATGGACACGGTGATTATGGGCAATCAGCATCTTTACGATGTGATGAAGGAAAAGGACGCCATTTACGAAAAGGAAGACTTCACCGATGAGGACGGCATCCGTGCCTCGGAGCTGGAAGTGGAATTTGCGGAGATGGGCGGCTGGGAAGCAGAATCCGATGCATCCCGTATGCTGCAAGGCTTAGGCGTGCCCACCGATCTGCACTACAATCTGATGGGCGAGACCGATCCCCGTCTGAAGGTGAAGGTTCTGCTGGCACAGGCACTGTTTGGCAATCCCGACATCGTTATGCTGGACGAGCCCACCAACAACCTGGATATCGACTCCATTAACTGGCTGGAAGACTTTTTACTGGACTTCCCCGGCATGGTGATCGCTGTATCCCACGACCGTCACTTCCTGAACACGGTCTGCACCCACACGGTGGATATTGACTACGGCAAAATCAAGATGTACGTGGGCAACTACGACTTCTGGTACGAATCCTCCCAGATGGTGCAGGCGATGATTCGCAACAAAAACAAGAAGAATCAGGAAAAGATTGAAGAACTGCAGCTGTTTATTCAGCGCTTCTCTGCCAACAAGTCCAAGGCCAAGCAGGCTACTGCCCGTCGCAAGCTGCTGGACAAGCTGACTGTTGAAGAAATGCCCTGTTCCACCCGTCGTTATCCCTTCGTCGGCTTCCAGCCTGAACGGGAGCTGGGCAAGGACATTCTGACGGTCAAAGACGTTTCCGTCACCGTTGACGGCGTGAAGCTTTTGGACAACGTCTACTTCTCCGTGGGCAAGAACGATAAGATCGCTTTCGTCGGTGAAAACGAACTGGCACAAACTGCCCTCTTCCAAATTCTGATGGGCGAGCTGGAGCCGGACGAAGGCTCTGTCAAGTGGGGCATTTCCACGGTGCGCAGCTACCTGCCCAAGGACAACACCGCCTACTTTGAGGGCAACGATATGGAGCTGGTAGACTGGCTTCGTCAGTATTCCGCCAAAAAGGACGACGTATATTTGCGCGGCTTCTTAGGACGTATGCTGTTCTCCAACGAGGACGTATTCAAGCACGTCAAGGTGCTCTCCGGTGGTGAAAAGGTGCGCTGTATGCTGTCCAAGATGATGCTCAGCGGTGCAAACGTGGTGCTGTTGGATCAGCCCACCAACCATTTGGATATGGAATCCATTCAGGCAGTCAACAAGGGTCTTGAGGCGTTCCCCGGCGTGGTGCTTCTGGCCTCTCACGACCACGAAATGCTGACCTCCACCTGTAACCGCGTCATTGCCTTCCAGCCGGACGGCACCATCATCGACCGCTACGGCACCTACGATGAGTTCCTGTTCTGGATGAACGAGCAGAAAAACAAATAACACCACTCTCCATATCATTTTTTAGGAGTTTAAAAATGGAAAAAATATTAGATATCATTTCTAAAAAAGTCGAGCAGGCCTTCCAGGATGCCGGCTACGACGCTTCCTACGGACGGGTAACCGTTTCCAACCGTCCTGACTTGTGCCAGTATCAGTGCAATGGCGCACTGTCTGCCGCCAAGGCCTATAAATGCGCCCCCATTCAGATTGCCAACGCTGTGGTAGAGCGTCTGGCAGGTGCAGACTTTTCTATGTGTCAGGCAGTTATGCCCGGCTTTATCAACCTGAATCTGTCCGACAGCTTCCTTGCCTCCTATTTGGAGGGTATGCGCACCGCACCGGACTTCGGTGTGGAAAAAATCGGTGCAGGTCAGACCATCGTGGTGGACTACGGCGGTGCAAATGTGGCAAAGCCTCTGCACATCGGTCACCTGCGTCCTGCCATCATCGGCGAAAGTCTGAAGCGTCTGCACAAATTCCTGGGTTACAACACCATCGGTGATATTCATATGGGCGACTGGGGCTTGCAGATGGGTCTGATCATTGCAGAACTGCAGGAGCGTCAGCCGGAGCTTCCTTACTTTGACCCCGATTTTACCGGTGAATACCCCACCGAGTCCCCCTTTACCCTCTCCGAATTGGAGGAAATTTATCCCACCGCTTCCGCAAAAAAGGCAGATCCTGCATTTTCTCACAAGGCCCATCAGGCCACCTTCGAGCTGCAAAACGGCCGTCGTGGCTACCGTGCCATCTGGCAGCACATTATGAACGTCTCTGTGGCTGATCTGCGGAAAAATTACGACAATCTGAACGTTTACTTTGAAAAGTGGCTGGGCGAAAGCGATGCCGATCCCTATATCCCCGCAATGGTGGAGGATATGAAGGCACGGGGCATTGCGGTGCAGTCTGAGGGTGCGTGGGTCGTTCCTGTGGCAGAAGAAGGGGACAAAAAAGAGATGCCCCCCTGTATTCTGGTCAAGTCCGACGGCTCTTCCATTTACGCCACCACCGACCTGGCTACCATGGTACAGCGTATGCAGGACTGGAAGCCCGATAAGATGCTCTATGTGACCGACAAGCGGCAGAATCTGCACTTTGAGCAGGTATTCCGTGCCGCCCGCAAGGCCGGCATTGTTGGCCCTGAAACCGTATTGGAGCACGTTGGCTTCGGCACAATGAACGGTGCAGACGGCAAGCCTTTTAAGACACGTGACGGCGGTGTGCTTCGTCTGGAACAGCTGATTGCCGATATGACCGATTTCGTGCGGAACAAGGTGACGGAAAACAACATTGTGGCCGCCGAAGATGTGGAAGAGACCACCCGGAAGATCGCAATGGGTGCACTGAAATACGGTGACCTGAGCAACCAGCCTACCAAGGACTATAACTTTGATATGGAGCGCTTTGCCGCCTTTGAGGGCAATACCGGTCCTTATATCCTCTACACCATCGTGCGTATCAAGTCCATTTTGACCCGTTACGGTGCCTGGGAACAGCTTCCCATTGCGCTTCCTGCCAACGAGTACGCCAAGGAACTGATGCTGTGCATTACCAAACTGTCCCCTGCACTGGAAAGCGCTCTGCGCACCTCCTCCCCCAATCTGATTTGCGCTTACATCTACGAGCTGGCAAGTGCAGTCAACAAGTTCTACCACGAGACCCGTATTCTCACCGAGGAGGATCAAGCGCTGCAGCAAGGCTACATCAGCCTGATCGCCCTGTCCAAAAACATTTTGGAGCAGTGCATTGATCTTTTGGGCTTCTCTGCGCCCGACAAGATGTAAAGTTCACAGGAGGATTTTTATGGATTACAGCAAGCTTCAAAACGGCAGTGATATTCGTGGCGTGGCACTGGAAGGCGTGGAAGGTCAGCACATCAACCTGACCGAGCAGGCCTGCCGTGATATTGGCCGTGGATTTGCACTGTGGCTGACAGAAAAAAACGGCAAAAAAGAGGGGCTGCGTGTGGCCGTGGGTCGGGATTCCCGTCTTTCCGGTGAAACTTTGTGCAACTGGATTTGCGATGCAATGGTGCAAAGCGGTCTGGAAGTCACCGACTTCGGTATGGCCAGTACCCCTGCCATGTTTATGGCAACCGTTACCGACGGCTACCGCTTTGACGGCACGGTGATGATCACCGCCAGTCACCTGCCCTTTAACCGCAACGGCTTTAAATTTTTCACCTGCGCCGGTGGTTTGGAGTCTAAAGACATTCAGTCCATTTTGGCCTACGCCGGCAGCGAGGAACAAACAAATCTGCCTGTAGGCAAGCGCCTTTCCGGTGCTTTTATGGATGCCTATGCCGGTATCTTGGTGAACAAGGTGCGTACCGCCACCGGAGAAAATGAGCCCCTGAAGGGTTTTAAAATCGTGGTGGATGCCGGCAACGGTGCCGGCGGCTTCTATGCCGAGAAGGTATTGCAGCCTTTAGGCGCAGACACCGAAGGCAGTCTTTACTTAGACCCGGACGGCAGCTTCCCCAACCACATTCCCAACCCGGAAGACAAAACTGCGATGCACAGCATCACCAACGCTGTACTTGCCAATCACGCAGACTTCGGTATCATCTTCGACACCGATGTGGATCGTGCCGGTGCAGTGCTCAGCGACGGCAGCGAATTAAACCGCAACCGCATTATTGCCATGCTCTCCGCCATTTTGCTTCGGGAGCATCCCGGCACCACCATTGTGACCGACTCCATCACCTCCACCGGCCTGGGGAAATTCATTGCACAGCAGGGTGGTATTCATCACCGCTTTAAGCGCGGCTACAAAAACGTCATCAACGAATCCATTCGTCTGAATCAGCAGGGGCAGGACAGCCAACTGGCCATCGAGACCTCCGGTCACGGTGCGCTGAAGGAGAACTACTTCCTGGACGACGGTGCTTATTTGGTGACAAAGCTGCTCATTGAGCTCTCCCGCGGCAAAAAGAAAGGCTACACACTGCAATCCCTGATTGCCACCTTGGAAGAACCTGCAGAGAGTGTGGAGTTCCGTATGAACATCCTTTTGGAGGACTTTAAGCCCTACGGTCAGCAGGTCATTGAAGAGCTGACCGCTTATGCACAGACAAAGCCGGGCTGGTCCTTAGCTCCCGACAATTACGAGGGTGTACGGGTGAATCTGGTCAAGGACCACGGTGACGGCTGGTTCTTACTGCGCCTCTCCCTCCACGATCCTCTGCTCCCCCTGAACATTGAAAGCAACACCACAGGCGGCGCAAAAATCATCGCCAATGAGCTTTCCGCTTTTATCCGCGGCTACGACAAGCTGGCGGCAGAGAAGCTTTTCCAATACCTGTAAAACAAAAGTGCTGTAATGTAGGAAAACCATTGTCTTCTTACATTACAGCACCTTTTCATTCAAAAAAGTATTGCATTGCGTAATCTATAAATTCCCGTGTCTTGACCGGATCACGGAAACGATGGTCTGCGTTTTCCACGCTGATCATATCCAGACCGTTTTGATCTGCAAAAGCCTGCACCACATCGTGGGGGATCAGCTCATCCTTCGTGCCTTGCAGAATCAGCACCTCATCGGAATGATTCGTGTAGTCCCAGGCAGTAATATCATTGTTCTTCAATTCCTCCACAAAGGCGGCGCAAACACGGATTTTCTTCTCTGTTCCCACCAATGCATCCTTCTTTTTCAGGCTTTCCGCCTGCCCCGACTCCACAATGCCCTGCATCAGCGCCTGATACATACACACTGCAGGACAGCGCAAAAGGATCTTTTCAAAGGGATTTTCCTTTTCATACAAATGCTTTAAAAGCAGATAGCCGCCAAAGCTGTTGCCGGAGGCAAACAAGGCTTTTGCACCCAGTGTATGACGGGCATAATGTATGACCGTTTCCAAATAACGGGTGCAGTCCTGCAGACTCAGCTTCTGCTTCACGTCCTCTCCGTGGCAGGGCCAGTCAAAGGCCAGCACCGCTGTATCCTTGTGGATAGGCAGTAATGTCTCTGCCAGCTTTTGGGTGATGGCATTATCCTTGTTGCCGCCAAAGCCGTGGCATGCCAGTACCACACGGGAAAAGGTATGCCCCTCGCCATAGTACAGCTTGCATTTGACACTGATGCCAGCATCCTTTACATCAAAATACTTCGTCTTCATCTTTAATCCAACAGCCCCATATAACCTACTGCAATGCCAATTGCCGCAGAAAGGCAGATAATCACGATGGGCGGCACTTTCTTAAATGCCAAGGTAACCATCAAAACTGCGATCGCACCGCTGATGTAAAACGCAGGTGTAGACAATAGTGCTGCTGCCCAACCACCGGGGCAGAACACCGTGCCCATTACATTGAGCACCGCACCTGCAATCAGGCCCACAACTGCCGGCTTCAGGCCGGTCATACAGCCCTTTACAATGCGGCTTTCCTTAAAGCGGTCATAAATCCGCGCTACAATCAAAATGATGATGAAACTGGGCAAAACCACACCCATCGTGGCGCAAAACGAGCCAAACACCTGCCACATAAAGCCGCCCTGTTCACCGCCTACCACAGAGCCGATATAGGTGGCCATATTGATGGCAAAAGGTCCGGGGGTGGATTCGCTGACTGCCACAAAATCCACAAGCTGAGCTTCCGAAATCAGGTCTCCCCAACGGGCAGCCACCTGCTCCTGAATCATGGGCAGCATGGCATAGCCGCCGCCAAAGGTGACAATACCGATGGTAAAAAAGGTTAAAAACAGCGTCAAAAATGCCATTATGCCACCTCCCCTTTCCGAAGAATCCGAGAGGTTACCAGACCGAAGATTGCACAGCCGATAATAACAAAAATCACATTGATGCTAAACACCGCTGTCAGCAAAAAGGAAAGACCCATCACCACATAGGCAGGCCAGCCCTTGGGGCTTTTTTTGTACATCGTCCAAAGTGCCTTCAGTAGCAGTGCCAGTACGCCTGCACGGATGCCGAAAAAGGCGTATTGCACCGCCCTCAGCGCCTGAAATTCCTGCAAGACGAAGGACAGCGCCAAAATAATCACAAAGCTGGGCAAAACCACCCCCAGTGTTCCGCATACCGACCCCAACACGCCTGCGGCACGGTAGCCAACGAAGGTGGCAGAATTGATGGCAATGGGTCCGGGCGTGGACTCCGCAATCGCCACAATTTCCAAAATATCATCATCGGTGACCCAGTGACGCTTTTCCACCGCCTCATTCTGAATCAGGGGAATCATGGCATAGCCGCCGCCAAAGGTAAACGCACCGATTTTAAAAAACGTCCAAAAGACTTGCAAAAGCTTTTTCAGTTTCATAGCACCCTTCCTTTATCGCAATTGTATGGGCTTATTATACCCCTTCCCCCATTTTTGTCAAGAACACCGCCACATCAGCAGGAAAAACAAGCAAGCACATCTGATCTGATTTTTCAGACCGGATGTGCTTGCTTATTTTGTACTTTATACCAAGGGACGGGAAACCCGTCCCCTACGGTATAATTTTGAATTACTTCAATGCTTCCTCAACAGCAACAGCCACAGAAACGGTCATACCGACCATGGGGTTGTTGCCTGCGCCCAGGAAGCCCATCATTTCCACGTGTGCAGGCACGGAAGAAGAACCTGCAAACTGTGCATCACCGTGCATACGACCCATGGTATCGGTCAGGCCGTAAGAAGCGGGGCCTGCAGCCATATTGTCGGGGTGCAGGGTACGGCCGGTGCCGCCGCCGGAAGCAACGGAGAAGTACTTCTTGCCCTGCTCGATGCACTCCTTCTTGTAGGTGCCGGCAACAGGATGCTGGAAACGGGTGGGGTTGGTGGAGTTACCGGTGATGGAAACGTCCACGCCCTCGTGGTGCATAACTGCAACGCCCTCACGGACATCGTCACAGCCGTAGCAGTTGACTGCGGCACGCTCGCCATCGGAATAAGCAATCTTGTTCACGATGGTCAGCTCGCCGGTGTAGTAGTCGAACTTGGTCTGCACATAGGTAAAGCCATTGATACGGCTGATGATCTGTGCAGCATCCTTGCCCAAGCCGTTCAGGATGACACGCAGAGGCTCCTTACGAGCCTTGTTGGCGGAACGGGCAATGCCGATGGCGCCTTCAGCAGCAGCGAAGGACTCGTGGCCGGCCAGGAATGCGAAGCACTTGGTCTCGTCCCGCAGCAGCATTGCGCCCAGGTTGCCGTGGCCCAGACCGACCTTGCGGTCCTCAGCAACAGAGCCGGGGATGCAGAATGCCTGCAGGCCGATGCCGATTGCCTCAGCAGCCTCGGCGGCGTTCTTCACGCCCTTCTTCAGAGCGATTGCAGCGCCCACGCAGTAGGCCCATGCAACGTCTTCAAAAGCGATGGGCTGAATGCCCTTGGTGATGGTGTAGGGGTCGAAGCCCTTTGCCTGACAAATCTCGCGGCACTGCTCCACAGATTCCAGACCGTACTGAGCGAGGACACCGTTGATTTTGTCAATTTTTCTTTCGTAACCTTCAAACAAAGCCATTGTGCAATCCTCCTCTTATTCGTGACGGGGGTCGATGTACTTGGCGGCACCGGCGAAACGGCCGTAGCTGCCCTTGGCCTTCTCCAGAGCAACAGCAGCATCGTCGCCCTTCTTGATGAAGTCCATCATCTTGCCCAGGTTGATAAATTCGTAACCGATGATCAGATTGTTCTCATCCAGAGCGCAACGGGTGACGTAGCCCTCTGCCATCTCCAGATAACGGGGACCCTTGGCCTTGGTGGCAAACATGGTGCCAACCTGGCTGCGCAGACCCTTGCCCAGGTCTTCCAGAGATGCACCGATTGCCAGACCGTCTTCGGAGAATGCAGACTGGCTGCGGCCGTAAACGATCTGCAGGAACA
>JAFTVV010000030.1 GCA_017465625.1 Oscillospiraceae bacterium
ACCATAGCCACAGCGCAGCGGAGGACACCGGAGTGCACGCACTCGATCAGGGGCTTGGTGGTGCCGAACTCGTCCAGCTGAGAGTTGGCAACGCCGTCCAGAACCTTCTTGATCGCCTCGACGGAATAGCCGACGCGGGCCTTCTGCTTCTGGTTGGGGATGTTGACCAGCTCAGGGGTGCGGTTCTTGAAGTTCTCAATGGCCATCTTCACGATCGCCTTGGCGTTCTCACCGGCAGTTTCAGCGGAGAAACGGTAGAACTCGGAGTCAGGCATCCGGGCGATGGGGGAAGTGGTGATGAACTTGGTGTGGAAGCACTTGGACAGGGGGCCCAGTGCGGGGAAGATACACTGCACGTCCACGACGATGGCTTCGCAAGCACCGGTCAGAACCACGTTCTCCTGGTTCAGGAAGTTACCGGCCATGGGGATGCCGTGACGCATAGCGACTTCGTTGGATGTACAGCAGACACCGGAAACGGTGATGCCCTTTGCGCCCAGGCTCTTGGCGTAGGCGATCATTTCGGGGTCGTTGGCGTAGTAAACGATCATCTCGGACAGGGAGGGATCGTGACCGTGGACAACAATGTTGACGTTGTCTTTTTCCATAACACCGATGTTTGCCTCGGTATCCACAGGCTTGGGAGTGCCGAACATAACGTCGGAGAACTCGGTGCCCATCATAGAGCCGCCCCAGCCGTCGGAAAGACCGGCACGGAGGGACTGACGAATCAGTGCCTCAGGCAGGGAAGAACAACCCATGTGGGTCATGTGCATTGCGGTAGCAATTTCACGGTCGATGGCGCGGGGGGTAATCTCTGCAGCGTTCCACAGATCCTGTGTGTGCTGCGGAGGACGCTTTGCAAACTTCTGAGTGCCGAAGGGGAAGCCGTACTCCAGCAGGCCGATTTCAGCCATTTCGTGAGCCAGATCGTAAATGTCCTTGCCCTCGGTCTCTACGCCCCACTCCTTTGCAATGCGCAGAAGCTTTTCGGGGTCCTTAACGGTGTAGTTGCCGCCTTCCTTGGTCTGGTGCAGGGTGTGCATAATCTCACGACCGTGGTCGGAGTGTGCTGCAGTACCGCCAACGGTAAAGCGCAGGTAGTTGCGGGCGACGATACCGTGAACGTCACAGCCACAAATGCCGCGGGGTGCCTTGGGGGTAATGCGGCAGGGACCCATAGAGCAGATGCGGCAGCAGGTACCTGCTTCACCGAAACCGCAGTGAGGGGTCTGGTTCTTGACACGCTGTTGCCAGGTGTCGGCGCCAACCTTTGCCGCATTTTCCAGCAGAGAGTTGGTTGCTTGTTCCATTTCTTCAACAGTAGTTAAAGATGCCCAATCTTTCAATGTGTTTTCCTCCTACAGATAAGATTGTGACTACCGCGCCGCAGGGCATGGTAGTTCATAGTAATTCATCATTATTTTACCGCTTTTGCCCTTGAAAGTCAATGGTTATTTCTCCAATTTTCCCTACTTTTTGCGATCCCCCTCGGGGGGATCGCTGCAGCGTGTCAAAAACTTCTTCTTTCGCTGCGTCAGAGGTCAAAGAAAACCAAAAGACAAGCAACGCGACCCCGAAGTGTATATAGATACTCGAGAGGGGAGCGCCCAGCAGGAAGTCAAAATATATTGCGCAGCAAGTATTTTAGAGCATATTGCTTTTGGGACGGAGACCCGGTTTTTATTTAAATTCCGGTTTGAAATTTTATTTATATTTTGACGGTTTTTGGGGTTCTTTGGCCTCTGAAAGTTGACAAATATTTCGTGATTTGGTATAATCCCTTATAGAATGTATAGGTATGCGCATTTTTAGACATTTTACCTTGGAGGAACAGTATGAGTTTATGGATCGCAGGGCTTGCGGTCTTTGCTTTGGTGGGGCTGGATCAGCTGACCAAGCTTTTGACTGTGGCAAACATTTCCTTACATGAGCAGGTTGGCCTGATTCCCAATGTTTTAAGCCTGACCTACACCCAGAATGACGGCGCGGCTTTTTCGATTTTACAGGGTCAGCAATGGCTCTTTGCCATCATCTTTGTATTATTTGCCGGGCTGATTATTTGGGAGTTTTCCAAAAAGAAGCTGCCCTTTAAGCCTTTTGAGCGCTGGTGCATCCTGTTTGTTTTTGCCGGCGGTCTGGGCAATATGATTGACCGGCTTCGTTTAAACTACGTCATTGATATGATCCAGACGGATTTTATGAATTTCCCGGTTTTTAATGTGGCTGACTGCTACATTTCCTGTGGCTGCGTGGCTTTAATCGTCAGCCTTATTTTCTTCAACAAGGAATTCTGGAAGGAGGGCAAGAAGAAATGATCTACACTGCCGATACTCACGACGAACGCATTGATGCCTTTTTGACCCGTATTATGGATAATACCACCCGTTCCGCTGCACAAAAGCTGTTGGAAAGGGGTAATGTTACTGTCAACGGTAAAACCGTGAAGCAGAAAAATCGCCGCCTGCGGGAAGGCGACGAAATTGATGTGCAAATTCCCCCTCCCGAGGCGGTCTTCACGGCTGCCACGGAAATGGAACTGGATATTGTGTACGAAGATGAAGACGTGATGGTGATCAATAAGCCCAAGGGTCTGGTGGTGCATCCTGCCGCCGGTCACAGGGATGATACACTGGTCAACGGTCTTTTGTACGCCAGAGGGGATGCGCTGTCCGGCATCAACGGTGAAATGCGTCCCGGCATTGTCCATCGGATTGATAAGGATACCTCCGGTCTGCTGTTGGTGGCAAAAAACGATTTGGCACACGTGTTCATTGCAGAGGAACTGAAGGTGCACAAGGTGGTTCGTACATACGAGGCCATTGTGTGCGGCTGCTTCAAGGCAGACAGCGGCACGGTGGATGCCCCCATTGGACGCAAGCCCGGTGAGCGCAAGAAAATGTGCGTCACCCAACGCAATTCCAAGAACGCAGTAACCCACTGGGAAGTGGTGACCCGTTACCGCAACCATACCCATATCCGCTGCCGTTTGGAAACCGGCAGAACCCATCAGATCCGTGTGCATATGGCGCATATTTGCCATCCCATTTTGGGTGATACGGTTTACGGCAATAAAAAGCCGGAGCTGGGCTTTGACAGCCAGTGCCTCCACGCAGGAGAGCTGACCTTCACCCACCCCCGGGATGGCCGTCAGGTCACGGTAAAAGCACCTCTGCCCGAATATTTCCAAAAGGCACTGAGCCGACTGGGCGCACCGAAAAAGGATTAACCGTTTATGGCAGATTTTTCCGATGTGTTGCTGACGGTGGATTTTGACCGTACCCTCACCGCCACCGATTCCACCATTCCGCAGCGGAATATAGAGGCGATTGAATATTTTATGGCGCAGGGGGGTACATTTACTGTAAACACCGGCCGCAGTACCAATACCTTTAAAAATTACCTGAATACGCTGCCGGTCAATGCACCGCTGCTGCTGATGAACGGCAGTGCCTGTTACCAAAACGGCAGATTAGAAAAGCTGGTGCCCATCGACCTGCCCCTGTGGGAGACGGTGGAAACCATTTCGAATCTGTTTCCGGAGATGAATCTGGAACTGCAGGGTGCGGAAAATCACTATTTATATAAGCCGCGCCAAAGCTATATCCGTTGCTACGAGGGCATTGGATGGGATTGGGCGGAAGCCATCCCCTATACCGATGTAGGGCCCTTTTTGAAGCTTTCGCTGTTCGGCACGGTGTATGAAAATTCCGTAGGCGGATTTTTTGAAGGTCCGCAGGAGGAGCTGGACCGCTTTGTAGAGGCACGCAAAACCATAGAGCGTCTGTACGGTGAGAAGGTGGACGTGTTTTTTGCCGCACCCCGGATCATTGACGTGCACGCAAAAGGTGTGTCCAAGCTGCGCGCCGCCAGAAGTCTTCAAAAAGAGCTGGGTAAGTCCATTTTGGTGTGCGTAGGCGATGCAGATAACGACAAGACTATGCTGGACGGTGCGGATTACGCTTATTGTCCGGCAGACGGTGTGGTTGCAGATCAATATGAAAACGTGTGCAGATGCAGTGATGGTGCTGTTGCAGACGTCATTTACAATAAAATCCCTGAGATTCTGAAAATTGAGCCTTGACAGGAAGCTGTTTCTGTGCTAAGATTCTATGGCTGATATGCTTGCGGGTGTAGTTCAATGGTAGAACACCAGCCTTCCAAGCTGGATACGCGGGTCCGATTCCCGTCACCCGCTCCATAGAAATGCGCCAGTAGCTCAGCAGGATAGAGCAACTGCCTTCTAAGCAGTAGGTCGGGGGTTCGAGTCCCTCCTGGCGTGCCACGCCTCCCTGCGGTCGGCAGTGAACAGTGAAAAGTTTATAGTGAAAAGTTGCGGTGTGCCTTCAGCACAATTTCAATAGTCGGCTTCGCCGACACCATCACTCTTCACTCTTCACTTTTATCTCTTAACTTTATATATATGGTGGGTATAGTTCAATTGGCAGAGCACTGGATTGTGGTTCCAGGTGTTGTGGGTTCGAGTCCCATTACCCACCCCATAAAAAAGCAGGCCTTTTGGGCCTGTTTTTTTATGGGGTGGGTAATGGGACTCGAAGAGGGCGACCCATCCGAAGGATGGGGAAAAATTGAGAGCAGGCGAGCAATTTTTAGCCCGGGGGAGAGTCCCATGCGCCGCCAGGCGCATCTATCACAGATAACTGCGCATTCACAGAGCAGACCTTTGGGCCTGTTTTTTTATGGGGTGGGTAATGGGACTCGAAGAGGGCGGCCTTGAAAAAGCACTTGCTTTTGCAAGTGCTTTTTCAGCTAAATCCACCCTTGCGGGTGGGTGAAATATTGCTTCGCAATGTGAAATTCTCGCTTCGCTCAAGTGAAATCGCTGCTGCGGTGGGTGGATTTAATTTCACTTTATGCGCAAGCAGAAAATTTCACTTCGACGAAGTCGAAATTTCACATTCGGCACAGCCGAATATTTCACTAAAAATAATTCTTAGATATCAAATTTGCAACAAATTATTTCTGATAAAACCCCTGTTTTGTATTGCAATCGCCTTTTAAGTGTGCTAAGATATTGATGCGACACAATTTCATTATTTAGCACTTTCTGCATAAGTGTGCGTTTTTACTTTGGTAAAAATGCATGCTCTTTTTCGCATACTTGTGCAAAGTGTGAGGAAATTGTGTCGCAGCAATCGGAGCGATGCATTTTTCGGTGCGCAGCTTCGGCTGCGCACTTTTTATTTTAGGGAGGAAAACATAATGCAAGAAAAAATTATAATCAAGAGCAAGGTTAATGAATCCGTCAAAAAATTCTTTTGCAAGGGAATTATTATATCTTTTGCAATCGCTGTACTATGTACAGCATGGATAACAGCTGCTGAGGGCTGGGACTACATGTTTGAGTTTTATCGTGGTGTTGATACATTCTATTTTATCTTGTTTTTAATCGGAGCAGCTAGTTTGCTTTTTTCGATTGTTTTGAGCATCATTTATCTGCCGCTTAGCAAAAGCGAACTACAGATTACCGAAAGCAGTGTAACAGGAAAAGCTTTATTTGGTAAAAAGGTCGTATTGCCCTTGTCTATGATATCTGCTTATTCCACAAAAAAATTCTGTTCCGTTATTGCTGTCGCTACAGCATCCGGAATTACGAAATTTGCGCTTATTGGCAATTATAAGGAAATTAGTGAAGTTTTAGCAAAAAGGATTAGAGAAGTACAACAGCCCGTTCAAACCAACACACAAGCAACCTCCGGTAATACATCGTTAGATGACCTCGTAAAATTAAAGTCCCTCCTGGATTCTGGCATTATTTCCCAAGAAGAATTTGACTCAAAGAAAAAGCAGTTGCTTGGGTTGTGATTTGCTGCAAACACAGGAACACAGGGGACCATTCTGCGTCTTCGTTCCCCTGCTCGCACTTAGGCCGTTCCCTACAGTTGGTATTTAATCAATACTCATTTTCGGGGGTGTCTCATTCATTTTGAGACACTCCTTTTTACACAGTGATTGGAAAAGCCGATCGTATTATCCGTAGGGACAATATCCGCCCGTCTTTAAAGCAATCAGGTAAAGAGAACAGGCGTAAAGACCGCGATGGTCTTTACGCCCGTTTTTATTTTACAAATTTATCAATGGCTTCGCACAGATCGTCCACCGCATTGTGATCTCCTGCCGCCACTGCGTCCACCATACAGTGACGCATGTGGTCCTTCAGAATCACCTTGCCCGTGTTGTCCAATGCGGAGCGCACAGCCGCCAGCTGCACCAGTACCTCAGAGCAATCGTAGCCCTCTTCCACCATGCGCTTGACCTTTTCCAAATGACCAATGGCCCGTGCCAGACGGTTGAGAACCGCCTTTTGGTTTTCGTGAACGTGGCCGTGGCTATGGGCAATGCCATGGGCGTGGAGATAGGCGTGGTCGTGGTGATGATCGTGATCGTGATGATGGTCAGACATCTCCTGCCCTCCTTCTTTGTTTTTCCTGATTATAATCTATTTTACAGGCGTACGCAAGCCCCCACGGGGGATAGGAGGTCGTATTGGAAATGGGATTAGTACATTCCGCCACCCTGAGCAGCCGCTGCCATAGCAGCATCTGCCGCGGGATCGGGCTTATCTACGACCAGAGATTCGGTGGTCAGCACGCAGGAGGCGATGGAAGCGGCATTTTCCAGAGAGGAACGGGTGACCTTGGTGGGGTCTACGATGCCTGCGGAAATCATATCCACATATTCACCGGAGTAGGCGTTGTAGCCGAAGCCGATCTTCTTGGAGGACTTGATCTTCTCAAATACCACACTGCCGTCTACACCGGCATTTTGTGCGATCTGGCGAATCGGTGCTTCCAAAGCGGTGGCGATGATCCGCGCACCGGTCTTTTCGTCACCGGATAGCTTGGTCAGCAGCTTTTCTACTGCGGCAATGGCGTTGACCTGTGCAGTACCGCCGCCTGCAACGATGCCTTCTTCTACAGCGGCACGGGTTGCATTCAGTGCGTCCTCCACACGCAGCTTCTTTTCCTTCATAGCAACCTCGGTCTGTGCACCCACCTTGATGACTGCCACGCCGCCGCTGAGCTTTGCAAGACGCTCCTGCAGCTTTTCGCGGTCGTAATCGGAGGTGGTGGTTGCAATGGAGGCACGGATGGTGTGGGCACGGGCGGCAATGGCGTCGGGATCGCCTGCGCCATCTACGATGGTGGTGTTGTCCTTGGTGATTACTACTTGACGTGCACGACCCAGATCGGTCAGCTGTGCATCGGTCAGCTCCATATTCAGCTGGCTGGAAATCACGGTGCCGCCGGTAAGAACGGCAATATCCTGCAGCATTTCCTTGCGACGGTCACCAAAGCCGGGGGCTTTGACACACACGCAGTTGAAGTTGCCGCGCAGACGGTTGACCAGCAGTGTGGCCAGTGCGTCGCCCTCTACGTCCTCGGCAATAATCATCATCTTCTTGCCGGCCTTGACCACAGGCTCCAGAATAGGCAGAATTTCCTGAATGGAGGAAATCTTCTTGTCGGTAATCAGCAGATAGGCGTCGTCCAAAACGGCTTCCATCTTGTCGGTATCGGTGACCATATAGGGGGAGATATAGCCGCGGTCGAACTGCATACCCTCTACAACATCCAGACCGGTCTCGGCAGTTTTGCTCTCTTCGATGGTGATCACGCCCTCGGTGCCGACCTTATCCATTGCCTCGGCAATCAGGTCGCCAATGGCGGAATCACCGGAGGAGACTGTGCCGACACGGGCGATGTCTGCACTGCCGCTGACGGGAACAGAGTGCTCCTTGATGGCGGCAACAGCGGCCTCTACAGCCTTTTCGATGCCCTTGCGCATCACAATGGGGTTTGCACCGGCAGACAGGTTCTTCAGACCCTCACGGGTGATGGCCTGAGCCAGTACAGTTGCGGTGGTGGTGCCGTCACCGGCCATATCGTTGGTCTTGGTTGCCACTTCGCGGATGAGCTGTGCGCCCATATTCTCGAATGCGTCTTCCAGTTCCACTTCCTTGGCGATGGTCACGCCATCGTTGGTGATCAGGGGTGCACCGTACTTCTTGCCAAGCACCACGTTGCGGCCCTTGGGTCCCAGTGTAACCTTCACGGTATCGGCCAGCTGGTCGATGCCGGATTGCAGCTTTTTACGGGCGTCCTCGCCGTAAACAATCAATTTTGCCATAAATTTTTACCTCCGTTAGTCCAATACAACAGCCAAAATGTCATCCTGCTTGACGAACTTGTAGTCCACGCCGTCCAGCTTGATGTCGCTGCCGATAAAATTGCCTACCACGACCTTGTCGCCGGCCTTGACGGTCATCTGAACGTCCTTGGTGCCGGGGCCGGCAGAGACCACTTCATAAATTGCAGGCTTTTCCTTGCTGGAAGTGGCTAAAATGATGCCAAAGGAGGTAGTCTCCTCTGTTTCAGTGGGTTTCAGCAGAATGTTATCTGCCATAGGTCTTAATTTCATTGTAATTCCTCCTATACAGAGCTTTCGCCCAAAATCTACAGTTTTTGGCACTCTTTGCTCCTGAGTGCTAATGCTTCTATATCATAGCCCATAGCTCCCGAAAAAGCAAGGACTTTTTATGGAAAAATTTATAAATTTTTATGAATATTTCCACAAAAAAGCCTGCTGTACAATTTATATATAATAAACAATTGGCCAATGCCCTTGTTCAGATGTAAAAATCTCCGCAACGCCCCAAATTTTCAGGCCTTGCGGAGATGTATGATCGCTTTTCGGATTATCTGTGGCTTGCCAGGAAGAACAGCGCTACAGTGCCGGGGCCGGAGTGAGAGCCGATCACAGCGCCCACATAATAAGTGATGACGTTCTTCACACCTAAGGCCAACAATTTACCCTTCAGGTATTCCACATCCTCGATGCAGTCGCCGTGGCTGATAAAGACGGTGTCGTTCTGCCCGGGAAGACCGGTCTCCGTAAACTGCTTTGCCATTGCATCCAGGGCGGCCTTTTTACCGCGGGCAGTGCCCACCTTGATTAGGTGCCCCTCGTCGTCCATGTGCATTACAGGCTTGATCTTCAGCATGGTGCCCACCAATGCGGTGGCGGCACTGACACGCCCGCCCCGCTTGAGGAACATCAGATCATCCACAGTGAACCAGTGGCTCAAATGCAGCTTGTTGTTTTCACACCAGGCGGCGCATTCGGTAAGGGAAGCGCCCTCATCCCGCTTTTTGCAGGCGTACCACAGCAGTAAGCCCTGCCCCATAGAGGCGCTCAGGGTGTCGATCACGATCACATCCTGCCGGGGAAATTCCTCCTTCAGCTCCTGGGCGGCAATGACCGCGGACTGATAGGTGGTGCTCAGGCCGGAGGAAAATGCAAGCACCAAAGCATCCTCGCCGTTTTCCAGGGCGGGACGGATCACTTCCTTCCATCCCTCGGGGTTAACGGCGGCGGTGGTAGCCACCTCTCCGTCACGCAGACCGGCATAGAAGTCCTTTAACCAAGCCTCGTCGTATTCGCTAAGGGTCTGCCCCTTAAAGGTCACTGCCAAGGGAGTGACATCCACATTTAGTTCCTTATAAAAATCCTGCCACAGGTCACAGCAGGTATCTGAAATGATCCGATAAGACATTAGGGAAAGCTCCTTCTTGTTTTTTGCGCTGTCGCTGCAGCACTGAATGTATCATAGCCCGAAAGCCTGATTTTGGCAATCCCCCTATTGGAGAACGAGCCTTAGACCCTCTCTTTTGCGTAGAAAAGAGGACTCTACCCCAAGTAGAGTCCTAAAAAATATTACTTTTCGACGGTAGAATCGGCTATTTCTTCCACATAAACGGGAAAGTGCTAACAAATATGCAAGCCCATCCGAAAATGCTGATTCCGCGGATATAACTGCAAAACATTGGGGTAGAGACCAAAATCAGCAGGTCGTTTAACAGCTGCCCCACCTGTTCACCGGCGCCGACACACAGAATATTCAGCACAATCAGCGACAGGGTCAGCACAATGGAAAGAAGACTCACCAGCCGCACACGAAACAAAGCTTTTTTGTTTTTTTGCTTCAAGCCGTCGTACACCAGAATGATGCCGGGGACAAAAAACAAGACCGACAAAATCATTAAAAGAATATGCCCCAATGTGGTGCGCTGTATAATGGTTCCCAGTGCGGTGCATATAATATATAGCGTAAACCAGACGGCGTATACAATCGGTTCTTTCCACTGCTTCATTATTGATCCTCCAATGGTACACTTGGGTGTTTTTTCTTATTTAGTTTACCCCAAACAGGAAAAAAACGCAAGAAAAAACTTGCAAGCGGACAAATGTATTGCTATAATAGCAAAAACGGTATCTGTACCGAGGAAAGGACCGATCAATATGAAATGTCCCTTTTGCGGCGATCAGGAATCCAAGGTGGTGGACTCCCGGCACTCTGACGACGGCCTGAGCATTCGCCGCCGCCGTGAATGTCTGGCCTGCCAGCGCAGATTCACCACTTATGAAATTGTGGAAAGTCTGCCGGTAATTGTGGTAAAGCGGGATGGCAGCCGTCAGGGCTTTGACCGCAATAAGATCATCAATTCCATGATGCGCGCTTTCGATAAGCGGCAGGTATCCACCGAGGATATTGACCGCATCACCACCGAGATTGAGCAGACCATCCAAAACACTCTGGAACGGGAAGTGTCCTCCGATAAAATCGGTGAGATGGTGATGGAGCGCATCAAGCCCTTGGACGAGGTGGCTTATATTCGTTTTGCATCGGTATATCGGCGTTTCCAGGACGCAAAAACCTTCGTCCACGAGATTAACAAATATCTTGAGGAACAGTAAAAATGGAAAATGCAATCAGCAAATTTTTAGATGCAGTTATTCCGAAAATCGGCGATTTGCTCTCCAATATGAAATTTTGGATGGGCTTTTTGATGATTGCCGGTCCGGTATTGATGCTTCTGTTTGGGGCGTATTATTTCTTCCTGTCTCCCAAGGAAGCCAATCATAAGGCCGGCTACCGCACCTATTTTGGAATGGGCAGTGTGCAGGCGTGGCGGTTTACCCAGCGGCTTGCCGGTGTCGTATTTGGGGGAATGGGCATTCTTTTGACCATTTTGGGCATTATCGGCTGTGTGGTGATGTCCTCCGGAGATCCGCTGAATGCGGCAGATAAGGCGCTGGTGTTTATCATTATTCAGCTGGCGCTCAGTGTGGCGGCATATCTCTTTGTGGAAATTTTTGTGGCAATGCATTACGACAAAGAGGGCAACCCCAAAAAATAAACAGGAAACCGACGGGCGTGCTCAATCTGAGCACGCCCGTCAAGCTGTAACCCTCAAAAAATGTGTAAATTCACCTTGATAGAAAGAAAATGTATAGTGCAAGCGGAAGAATACAAAACAGCCAATCAAACATCGTGATAAATCTTCGACTTTTGCCATTGAATCCCTTATATACTTTAAAGAACACAAAAGCTTGTCCAACATCTTCAATATTTGTATAAATCAAAGACTTAAAAAATACAGGAATGATCGCTAATCCCAATAAGATACCCATAATCATAACAGGAATTCTCAAAAACGAGATCCACGAAAAGAGAAAAACAGCCAGAAATGCAAGCAAACAAAATAAATATATCAAGTTGAGGTAATAAAACGCTCCGAGATTATTATTTTTATGGAGCTGAGAATACAACCAATAATTAGAGATTCCTTTCGTGTTTTTGCGAATATAACTTTTACTCATTTTCGATATTCTGCAATACGCATAGACTCCGCACCTAAAATGTAGGTATGTAAATAATCCAAATAAGAGCAAGATTAAGTTTGATAACGAAAATGGCATACAATCACCGCCTTTTCTTTAAATTATAGCACAAATAATCATATAATTCAACGCTTTACGTAGTAAAGCCACCTTTTTTGTGCTCTATTCTCTCTTATCTCTTCACTGGAAACGATAATTTTAGAGAAGAGAGAAGAGCGAAGAGAGAAAAGTGAAGAGAACAAAAAGAAACGACAATTTTCTGCCGAAAATTGTCGTTTCTTTTTGGTGGACTTGAGGAGATTCGAACTCCCGACCCCCACAATGCGAATGTGGTGCGCTCCCAACTGCGCTACAAGCCCGTAACCACAAAAGATTATAACGCCCGGAAAAGCGGATGTCAAGATTTTTGGAAAAGGAAAATCACCGTGCTTTTTTTAAAAATCGGTAGCAATGGGATAAAAAGTGTGGTATAATAGCAAAAATATGGCTTTCAGTAACCGATGATTAAATCGGCAAGAATGAGTAGCGAGAGATTTTGGCTCAAATTAAAGTTCAGAAAGAGAAGAAATACTTTGTGTATTTTGAGCTTTCTGAACTGAAAAGTTGGGTCAAAAGATCCGCTAATAATCGCAGACGATTTAATCAGCGGTTACTTCAGGAGAGAGAAAAATGTACTCACTGTTACTTTCTGTTATATATTTGTCCTTTGTCAGCTTGGGTCTGCCGGACTCCTTGCTGGGTTCTGCGTGGCCGGTGATGCACGGGCAATTTGGCGCATCCCCCTCAGAGCTGGGGATGATCACCATGGTGATGTCCTTCTGCACCGTCATTTCCAGCCTGAATTCCGACCGGATGACCAAGCGGTTTTCCGTCCGTTTGGTGACGCTCTTCAGCGTGGTGCTTTCCGCGGTTTCGCTGATCGGTTATTCCTATGCCAACCGCTTTTGGATGCTGATGGCACTGGCTGTGCCCTACGGTCTGGCCGGCGGCGCAATCGATGCGGCACTGAATAACTACGTGGCACTGCACTATAACTCCAAACACATGAGCTGGCTGCACAGCTTTTGGGGTGTGGGTACGATTATCAGCCCCTTTATTATGAGCCGTGCCCTGACGGTGGGTGTCTGGAACGACGGCTATACCTGGACGGCATACTGTCAGTTTGCCATTGCGCTGGTTTTGGTGATTGCACTGCCGCTGTGGAAGGTCAATCAGGGCAAAAATCAGGCGGTACAGGCGGCCGGAAAAAGTGTGGGCATTCGGGGTGCGCTGAAAATCAAGGGTGTACCCTATCAGCTTTTGGGCTTTCTCGGTTACTGTGCCGCTGAATCGACGGCAATGGGCTGGTCGGCTACCTACTTTGTGGAAGTCAAGGGCATTGGAGAGGAACAGGCGGCGGCACTGGCGTCCCTGTTTTTCATCGGCCTGACCGCAGGGCGGTTTTTGGGCGGCTTTATTATGGATCGAGTAGGGGATCGGAATATGATCCGCTTAGGCACAGGCCTTTCTCTGATCGGCATTATTTTGCTGTTGCTTCCCCTTGGGAGCAGCGTGTGTACCCTTGTGGGTTTTGTGATGATCGGCTTTGGCTTTGCCCCGATTTATCCCTGTATTATTCACGCAACGCCTCATAATTTCGGTGCGGAATATTCCGGTGCCATCATCGGGATGGAGATGGCCGGTGCTTATATCGGCTCGACCTTTATGCCGCCGCTTTACGGAATGCTGGGCGGCTTCTTAGGCTTTGAAATTATGCCCGTGTTCCTGCTGATTTTTGTGGGACTGATGATTGTGATGACGGAAAAGACCTTCCGTGTTACGGCCCGTTTGGAGGAGCAAAAATGAAAACCCTGATTTTACAGCCCGATGCCCCTGATACAGTGGCAATTGCGGCACAAATTATCCGTGACGGGGGGCTGGTGGCACTGCCCACGGAGACGGTATACGGTCTGGGCGCCGATGGACTGAATCCCTTGGCAGTGGATCGGATCTACGAGGCAAAGGGGCGTCCCAAGGATAACCCGATGATTCTCCACGTCACCGGTATGGAGCAGGTGGAAGAGCTGTGCCACAGCATCCCTGCTTGTGCGTACGCCTTGGCGGAGGCTTACTGGCCCGGACCGCTGACCATGATTTTGCCTGCCCGTGAACGAATTCCCAAGCGCACTACCGGCGGACTTTCCACGGTGGCGGTGCGCTGTCCCGACAGCACAGTGACCCGTCAGGTGATTGCCGCATCCGGCACAGCCATTGCCGCACCCTCAGCCAATCTCTCCGGCAAACCCTCCACCACGACGGCTCAGCACGTTTTGCACGATCACGATGGCCGCATTGAAGCGGTGATTGACGGCGGCGCCTGCCGTGTGGGGGTGGAATCCACCATTGTGGATTTGACGGAAACACCGGCAAGACTGCTTCGTCCCGGTGGCATTACGCCTGCCCAATTACGGGCAATATTGGGTGATCTGACGGTGGATAAGGCGGTAACCGCCCAGCTTGCACCGGACGAGATTGCCCGTGCGCCGGGGATGAAATACCGCCATTATGCACCCCAGTGTCAGGTGGTGATTGTGGCAGGAAGCCGGGAAAAAGCGGCCGCCTATATTCACGCCCATTACCGCAAGATAGACCGTGTTTTGTGCTTTGAAGAGGAGCTTCCCCTGTATAAAGACTGCAACCCCCTTGCCTATGGGCAGGAGGCGGATGAGCGCACCCTTTGCGCCGGTCTTTTTGCCGCGTTACGGGAGCTGGACGACCCCAATGTGGGGATGGTTTATGCCCGTTGTCCTGTGGGAGAGGGGATGTCTTATGCGGTGCAAAACCGACTGAAAAAAGCCGCCGCTTTTCAGGTTATTGACGCGGAGGAGCAAGAATGATTATCGGTATTACAGGGGGCTCAGGATGCGGAAAAACCACCGCATTACGGGCGTTTGAACAGTTGGGCGGAAAAGTGCTGGATTGTGACGAAATTTACCATAATCTGCTGAAAACAGAGGATAAACTCCTTGAAAAAATTGAAAAAAGATTTCCAGGAACAGTAGAAAACCGCACCCTCAACCGCCCCCGATTGGCGCAAATCGTCTTTCAGGATGCACAGGCGCTGCAGGATCTAAATGCCATTACCCACGGCTATGTAAAGGGGTATGTGGAAGGGGTGCTTGCGAAAGAAAAGGGGCACGTTGCCATTGATGCTGCCGCACTTTTTGAAGGGGGTCTTGCAGCGCTTTGCGATGCTACGGTGGCGGTGACCGCACCGGAGGAAAAACGGGTGGAGCGACTGGTTCAAAGAGACGGTATTACAGCCGAAAAAGCTTCTCTTCGCATCCGCGCCCAACGCCCTCAGGAGGAATTTGTGAAGCTGTGCGACCATCAGCTGTCCAATGACGGCACACGGGAGGAATTTTACCAAAAATGCCTTGCCTTTTTCGGGAAGCTGGGTATAATGTAAATCAAAAAGCAAAAGGAGAATGTATATGACTACAGAAGAGCTTAGAGAGAACCTGCTGTCTGCACCGAAGAACGGCTATACAAAGCTGACTGCGCAGCAGCGTGCCGAAATGGAGGCCTACTGCAAGCGTTACGCCGCTTTTATGGATGCTTGCAAGACGGAACGGGAGGCTACCACCTGGGCAGTCCGCGAGGCAGAAAAGCAGGGCTTCAAGGCCATTGTGCCCGGTATGAAGCTGCAGCCCGGTGATAAGGTTTACAAGGACAATCGGGGCAAGAGCATTATTTTGGCGGTTATCGGCAGCGAAAGCCTGAGCAGCGGTGCCAACATCTGTGCCGCCCACGTGGATTCCCCCCGTATGGACTTAAAGCCTAATCCTTTGTACGAGGATTCCGAAATTGCCTACTTTAAGACCCACTATTACGGCGGCATCAAGAAGTACCAGTGGACTGCCATTCCTTTGGCCATTCACGGTGTGGTATACCGTGCCGACGGCTCTATTGTGACCATCAGCATCGGTGAAGAGGATACCGATCCCATCTTCTATGTGTCCGACCTGCTGCCCCACCTGGCCGCAGACCAGATGAGAAAGACGCTGGCAGAGGGCATTGTTGGCGAACAGCTGAACGTGATTTTGGGCAGTGAGCCGCTGGAGGGCGAAGGCGCTGATCTGGTGAAGCTGCACATTATGAAGCTGATGAATGAAAAATACGGTATGATCGAGCAGGATTTTCTGTCCGCAGAGCTGACGGTTGTGCCTGCAGGCAAGTGCCGTGAGGTGGGCTTTGACCGCAGCTTGCTGGCCGCCTACGGTCACGACGACCGTGTATGCGCATACGCAGAGCTGGAAGCGCTGTTTGAACTGGAGAATCCTGCCCGTACAGCCGTGTGCATTTTGGCAGACAAGGAAGAAATCGGCTCTGTGGGCATTTCCGGTATGCAAAGTCAGGTCTTTGATACCTTTATGCAGGATTTGTGCGATGCTACCGGCGCAAATCTGAACCGCTGCTTTGAAAATTCCTTCTGCCTGTCCGCAGACGTCTCCAACGCTTTTGACCCCAATTTCCCCGAGACCTGCGATAAGCGCAACAACAGCCAGATCAACTACGGCGTTGCCATCTGCAAATATACCGGCTCCCGTGGCAAGGGCGGTGCGTCCGATGCTTCTGCCGAGGCAATGGGTCACATCCGCAAGACCTTCGGGGAGGCAGACGTTACCTGGCAGATTGCGACCCTGGGCAAGGTGGATCAGGGTGGCGGCGGTACGGTGGCCGCTTATATGGCAAACCGCAACATCGTCACGGTGGATGCAGGCGTGCCTGTGCTGGCAATGCACGCACCTTTAGAAGTGGTCAGCAAGCTGGATTGCTATATGACCAAGCAGGCCTGCAAGGCGGTTTATCTTGCAGATTTTTAACGAATAATTCCCCCAAACGCAAAGTGCGGCAAGAAAGTGCTTCTTGCCGCACTTTTTTGTTGAATTTTGGAGGATTTTTTGAAGAAAAACAGTTGCTTTTATAGACAGTTTACATTATAATAGACAATTGAAGAAATATACACTCTTCCAGGGGGAAGGAGAGGAGGTTGCAATGTATAAAAAACGTCTGACGGGTGCATGGAAGCACATGGATTTTATGTTCCTGGATCTGGTTGCGGTGCAAGTTGCATTTTTGCTTGCGTATTTTCTGCGTCACGGCATCGAAAATCCCTATACCATTCCGGTGTATCGGGATATGGCGCTGTTTTTCGGTGTGGCGTGCTTGAGCGTTGCTGTACTGCGCAACTCCTTTAGCGGTGTGCTTCGCCGCGGCTACTACAAAGAGTTTATGGCTGTGCTGGTGGATGCGCTGAGCATTGTGCTGGTCAGTTCCTTTTATTTGGTGCTGATCAAGGAAGCGGAGCTGTTTTCCAGAGTG
Organism: Oscillospiraceae bacterium; assembly: GCA_017465625.1. Lineage (GTDB taxonomy): Bacteria > Bacillota > Clostridia > Oscillospirales > Oscillospiraceae > Faecousia. Next base: position 17,071 of record JAFTVV010000030.1, read on the forward strand.
GTGCTGTTTTCAACAGGCGGCATTTATTTGGTTGTGTCCTACGGCCTGCGGCTTCTGCGCAAGCGGATGCTGAAGAAACGGAAAAATACCGATGCGGTATCGCTGGTTGTGGTGACCGTTGCGGATGCGGCGGCAGATTTGATTCACACAATCCGTCAGGATAGCTTCGGCCGTCACCGCATTGTGGGACTGGTGCTGTTGGATCGTTCCGGGGATACGCAATGCATTGAGGATGTTCCGGTGGTGGCGGATGCCCAAAGCCTGCCGGAATTTCTGTGCAAGGAATGGGTGGATGAAGTGCTGCTCCACCTGCCTGAGGGCTGCAGCATACCCCAGGAGCTGATGGATGAATTGAAGAAGACCGGTGTGGTCATTCACCGCAGCCTGGTTCAGGCGCAGGACAGCGAGGGTCGCAAGCAGATGGTCAACAAAATCGGAGGCTACACCGTCCTGACCACTACCATGAACTATGCCACCGCCAAGGAGGCATTTTCCAAGCGGCTGATGGATATTATCGGCGGTTTCTTAGGCTGTTTGCTGACACTGGTGCTGTGCATCTTCTTAGCACCGGTGATTTTCATCAGCTCTCCCGGTCCGATTTTCTTCAAACAGGAACGGGTGGGGCTCAACGGCAAGCACTTCAAGATGTACAAATTCCGCAGTATGTACCCGGATGCGGAGGCGCGGAAAAAGGATCTGATGCAGTATAACCGCTGTAAAGACGGTATGACCTTCAAAATGGATTTTGACCCCCGGATCATCGGCAACAAGGTGCTCCCGAACGGCAAGCGGAAAACCGGCATCGGTGAGTTTATCCGCCGCACCAGTCTGGATGAGTTTCCTCAGTTTTTTAACGTGCTGAAGGGGGATATGTCCCTGGTAGGTACGCGACCGCCCACCGTTGCAGAGGTGGACAAATACCTGACCCACCATCGGGCAAGACTGGCGGTGAAGCCGGGCATTACCGGTATGTGGCAGATCAGCGGCCGCAGTAACATCACCGATTTTGAAGAGATCGTGAAGCTGGACACGGAGTACATCAACAACTGGAGTATGGGGCTGGACCTGCGGATTTTGCTGAAAACCTTTGTGGTGGTATTCAAAAAGGACGGCTCGATGTAAGGAAGTGTAGAGATTGGAAAAGGCTATGCGCATTGCGATGCTTGGACATAAGCGAATCCCCTCCCGGGAGGGCGGCGTGGAGATTGTGGTGGAGGAACTATCCACCGCAATGGTTCAAAAAGGGCACGCTGTGACCTGCTACAACCGAGGGGGACACCATATCAGCGGCGCACAGTTTGACAGGAAAAAGCAAAAGCAGTATTGCGGTGTGCGGATGTATACCGTGCCTACCATTGACCGCAAGGGGCTTGCGGCTATGACCTCCTCGTTTTTCGGGGCATTGCGTGCCGCCTTTGGCAGGTACGATGTGGTGCACTTCCACGCGGAGGGGCCTTGTGCCATGATGTGGCTGCCGAAGCTGTTTCGGAAACGGTGCATTGCCACCATCCACGGCTTAGACCATCAGCGTGGCAAATGGGGCAGATTCGCCAAATGGTACATCCTGCGTGGTGAAAAGTGTGCGGTGAAAAGAGCCGACGAGATCATCGTGCTCAGCCGTGGCGCACAGCAGTATTTCTTGGATACATACGGCCGTACAACGGTGCTGATTCCCAACGGTGTGAAGAAGGCAGAAAAGCTTCCTGCCAAAGAGATTACGGAACGCTGGGGACTGAAAAAAGAAGAATATATCCTGTTTTTGGGCAGATTGGTGCCGGAAAAGGGTGTGCATTATCTGCTGGAAGCCTATAAAAAGGCGCAGGTGGACAAGAAGCTGGTGATTGCCGGCGGCACTTCCGATACGGATGAATACGTTACCCGGCTTTTGCAAATGGCGGGGGATGATGAAAAAATCATCTTCACCGACTTTGTGGAAGGGGACACGCTGAAGGAGCTTTACAGCAACGCCTATTTGTATGTACTGCCCTCGGATTTGGAGGGGATGCCTCTGAGCCTTTTGGAGGCAATGAGCTACGGCAACTGCTGTCTGACTTCAGACATTACAGAGTGTACCGATGTGACAGGCGCTTGGGGTTACAGCTTCCCCAAGGGGGACGTAACGGCACTGCAGGAGCAGCTAAAGATGCTTTGCAGTCAGCCGGCGCAGGTGAAAGCCTGTGCAGAGGGGGCGGCAGAGCAGGTGTGCCGCCTGTACAACTGGGACGATATCACGGAAAAAACACTGCGCCTTTACAGAAAGAAACAGAAGAAAGAGGCGTATTTAGAGGCATAAAGGACGGCATATATGCGTATTTTGATGATCAACAAGTTTCTCCATCCCAACGGTGGCTCTGAGACTTATATTTTTAAGCTGAGCCAGCAACTTGAAAAGATGGGGCACGAGGTTCAGTTTTTTGGAATGAACCACGAAAACCGTGTGGTGGGCAATCGGGTGAATGCCTATACCACCAATATGGATTTTCACGGTGGCTCCAAATTATCGAAGCTGACCTATCCAATCAAAACCGTCTACTCCGCGGAGAGCCGCAGGAAGATCCGCAAGGTTTTGGAGGACTTCAGGCCCGATGTGTGCCACCTGAATAATTTTAACTATCAGCTGACCCCCAGTGTGATTTTGGAGATTCGCGCCTGGGCGAAAAAGGAAAAGCGTTCCTGCAAAATTCTGTTTACCGCCCACGATTATCAGCTTCTGTGCCCCAACCATATGTGCAAAAATCCCCAGACCGGAGAAAATTGCGAAAAGTGCCTGAGCGGCCGCTTTTCCCATTGCACCAAGGGCAGATGTATCCACGGCTCCCGTATGAAGAGTATGGTGGGTGCATTTGAGGCAAGATTTTGGAAGTGGAAAAAAGTATATAAGCATCTGGATGGGATCATTTGCTGTTCCGCGTTTATGAAAAGCAAAATGGACACAAATCCCATCTTTGCGGATAAGACCGTGGTGATGCATAATTTTGTGGACCGTGTCAGTCCCGTGGATTTGCCGAAAGAGGACTATGTGCTGTATTTCGGACGGTTTTCCGAGGAAAAGGGCATCGACACACTGCTAAAGGTCTGCAAGGAACTGCCGCAGATTCCCTTCCGGTTTGCAGGCACAGGTCCGTTAGAGCCGCTGCTACAGGATGTGCCCAACATCCGAAATTTGGGCTTCCTCCGTGGGGAGGAACTGAAAAAGCTGATTGGGCAGGCCCGTTTCACGGTGTATCCCTCTCAGTGGTATGAAAATTGCCCCTTCTCGGTGATGGAGAGCCAGATGTATGGCACACCGGTGCTGGGCGCGGAGATTGGCGGCATCCCGGAGCTGATTGAGCCGGGGAAAACCGGGGAGCTGTTTGAAAGCGGCAATGCAGAAGCGCTGAAAAATGCAATTTTGCACCTGTGGGCGAATCCGTCGCTGACGGAAGAATACGCCGCCCATTGTAAAGAAGCAACCTTTGATACTGTGGAGCAGTATTGCGAAAAGCTTATAAAACTATACACCTAAGGAGCAGAAAAATGGCCAAGAAGCTTAACGGCACAGTGATTGTGACCTACCGCTGCAATGCCCGCTGCACTATGTGCAACCGATATAAAGAGCCCTCCCGACCGGAAGAGGAGCTGAGCATTGCAACCATTGAGAAATTACCCCCTATGTACTTTACCAACATCACCGGCGGTGAGCCCTTCATTCGGGAGGACCTGAAAGAGGTGGTACGGGCACTGTACAAGAAAAGTGACCGCATCGTGATCTCGACCAACGGTTTTTATACCGATCGCATTGTGGATCTGTGCAAGGAATTTCCTCAGATTGGCATCCGCATTTCCATTGAAGGGCTGGAGCAGACCAACAATGAGATTCGCGGCTTGGAGGATGGCTACCGCAGAGGCTACACCACCCTGAAAACTCTGGTGGATATGGGTATGAAGGACGTGGGCTTCGGTATGACGGTGCAAGACCGCAATGCAGGCGACCTGGTTGCCCTCTACAACATTTCCGACGAGATGAATATGGAGTTTGCCACCGCATCACTGCATAACAGCTTCTACTTTGTGGAGAGCAACAACATCATCCACGACCGACTGGCGGTGGCGCAGAATTTTGAAGACCTGATCAACCGGCTGCTGCAGTCCAGCAGTCCGAAAAAGTGGTTCAGAGCCTATTTTAACCACGGCCTGATCAATTACATATTCAGCCAAAAGCGACTGCTTCCCTGTGATATGAGCTTTGATACCTTCTTCATCGACCCCTACGGGGATGTGATGCCCTGTAACGGCACGAAGGAAAAGCAGGTGATGGGCAACCTGAACAGCCAAAGCTGGGAGGAGCTGTGGAGCAGTCCCGAAGCAGAAGAAGTGCGTGCCAAGGTGCGCTGCTGTGACCGCAACTGCTGGATGATCGGCTCTGCATCGCCTGCAATGCACAAGTACATCTATAAGCCTTTTTGGTGGGTGGTGCGGCATAAGATTTTCCGCTTCTTTAAAAAGAAAAAATATTCTATGTACGAACTGAAGATTGTACGGGATTTCCGGGACGGCAAGGTGACCAAGCAGGAGCTGGACGCCTGCTCCACCTGCGAACGGTGCAAAGTAGGGGAAGCGTAATGATTATTTTGACCAACTGTATGACCCCAAAAGCCGATGAAGGTGCGCTGAAGGTGGCCTGCAGTTTGATTCGGCGGCTGAAGAGGGAAGTGCCGGATGTAAAGCTTTGGACTTATGAGCGTCCAAGCGACGAGAGTGACTGCCACCTGAAGCTGAACAAGCTGTTTTTGAGCTGTAAGCTGTGGCGACTGCTGAGAAAGCAGAAAGGGCAAGTGCTCTACGCCCCCTTTCCCACCGGGATGCTCCCCATGGCACTGCGGGTCTATGTGCTGTCGAAGATGTGCAGAAAACGGCTGACGGTACTGGTTTCGATGCAGGCTTCTCCCTCTTCATTGGGGGAATGGCTGCTGCGCAGAAGCAAAGCCTGTGTGGCGGTGCTGAGTCCCCGGGTTCAGGCATATTATGAACGGATAGGCGTGCCCGTGCTGCATCTGCACACCGGTGTGGACACCAAGCGTTTTCAGCCTGTAACGGCAGAGGAAAAGCAGGCGCTGCGGCAAAAGTACGGCGTACCTGCAGACCGCACGGTGGTGCTCCACGTGGGGCATTTGAAGCAGGGACGGAACGTGGGCGTGTTTTTAAATCTCCCCGAGGAATTTCACGGGGTGCTGGTGACCAGCAGCTTCACCGCCCAGGAGCAGGATGCGAAGCTGAGAAAGGCACTGCTTAAGCGGCAAAATGTGACCCTGATCGATACGTATCAGGAGCATATTGAAAAGTGGTATCAGCTGGCGGATGTGTATTTGTTTCCGGTTACGGAGGCAGGCAATTGTATTGATACTCCTTTGTCTGCATTGGAGGCGGCAGCCTGTGGCGTGCCGGTGGCAGCAACCGCCTATGGAGAGCTGCAATGCCTGATGGAGCAAAAGGGCTTTTACAAAATTGAAAATTTGGAGGAACAGACACTGCATCCGCTTCTTGCAAAGGCGGCAAGGGAGCAGGTCAGTCCCCGTCAGGCAGTTGTGCCCTACGATTGGGATAACGCCGTAAGGTTACTACAAGAAAGCAGAAAAGAGGTGTTCGTATGAAACTGAAAAATATAACTATTATTTTGGCGGCAACCGTCCTGCTGTGCGGTATGGCAGGCTGCGGAAGCAAGCAGGAAGCGCAGACCACCGGTCCGGTGGCGTACCCGGATACCCAGCCGCCCATCAGTCAGATGGAGTCGGAGGAATTTACCTTTTCCTATCCCGATTTGGGCGCAGGTATTTCCTTTCAGGAGACGGAAGACGGCCTGCAGCTGCAGGTGCAGCTGGAAGGGCAAAGCTATACGGCATTTACGGTGCTGTATAACAGCGACGTAGGGGACATCGTGCAATTTTATGAAAACGGGGAAGGACAGCGCATCCCTGTGGCGTTTCAGATGGCCTCGCTTCCGGATGGACTGACCGGGGAGCAGCAACGGCAGTTTTACGAAGCCCAGGATCTGGTCAATGAGGTCATCCAATCCCTGCAATTGCGCTAAGAAAGCAACGCCTCCCCTGCCGGGGAGCCGGTGGCGCTCTCACGGCAATGTCACGGAAAAATCCACACACAGATTCACATGCAAAAATGTGTGTTTTATATATAATTTGTAATTTTGTAACCGGAGGTTATAACTATGAAAAATCAAACCGCAAAACGACTGTTCGCGTTTCTGATGGTGTTGATGCTGGTTGCCACGGCCTTGCCTGTGCAGGCTTTGGCGGCAGAGGAACACGTCCATCAGGAATCCACCGAGGCGCTTCAGGAAGCACCTGCCGTGCAGGTAGAAGAGCCGGCAGCCGCGCCCGCCTTAGAGGACATTTTGGGTGCATTTGCAGATTTTGCAGATGCATACGCACTGACCCCTGAAATGACCGAAAAGCAGCTGCGTGCGGTGCGTGGCAGTTTCCCCTCTGAGGAAGCTGTTGCCGCCTGTGCAGCAGAGATTGAGGCCATTGCGCTGCAGGCAGAACTGCTCACCGCAGAGGAACAGGAAGCGCTGATCGCGGACGAAACCGTGCAGCTTGTTGGTCGCTTCCATGCAGTGCTGGTTGCAAAGCCCGCCAAGCGTGCGAATACGACCATTACCAGCATTTCTGGCGTGTCCATTACAGGCGATAGTGGCGCGATGACTGTAAGTGGTGCGAATGTCACGTTTAGCTTTACAGGAGGTCTGCTCAGCGCAACGACGAAAACCTTTACAATTCAGAATACAACCGGTAGCAAAGCAACCGTATCCTTTACTGTCAACTACACTACCGGCACATCCTTGACGATTGACGGAACCAGCTATAGTACCGGCACGAAGGCGTTTTCAAAGGAGCTGGATGTAGACGGTACGATTACGGTAAAGCTGAGTTATAAAGGTTTAACGAGCAAATGCAAGCTGGTACTTGAAAATATCAGCGCAGCGGCTGCGGTGGATTCTTCCAATATAACCATTGCTTACGACAGTGCTTACGGCAGCGTGACTGCAGGTGGAAACGCCGTTGCCGCAGGTGATGTTGTGACCATTACCGACAGCATTGCGCTGGTGGCTGCACCGGCTTCCGGTGCCACCTTCCTGGGCTGGGTGGATGCCAGCGGCAAGATCCTCGGCAATGAGACCACCTATACTGCTACCTCTACCGGTGATCAGACCATTCAAGCGGTATTTGTGGGTGCCAATTCTCCCGCCTGGTTCAGCAATTACGGCTATATGGGCATCGACCTGAACGCCATTGCAGCCAACGGTGGTACCAAGGTGGTGCTGCTGAACAGCGGCGTGCTGGGTGCAGGAACCTATACCATTCCCACCGGCGTGACCCTGCTGATCCCCTATGATGCCGCCAATACACTGCATACAACGGCACCTGGGGATGATAAGTTAGGACTTCTTCAAGGTGAAGCGACATACGTAACACCTACCGTATACCGGAAGCTGACGATGGCAGACGGTGCTACCATCAACGTGGAAGGTGGCCTCAGCCTCTCTGCCAAAATGCACGCAGGCGGCACCAAGAAGAACATCCCCTGCGGCGGCCCCACCGGCCCGGTCAGTGTGATCCACATGAATGACGGCGCGGTGATCAATGTAAACAGCGGCGCCGGGCTGTATGCCTGGGGCTTCATCACCGGCAAGGGCAATGTTTACGCCCACAACGGCAGTGATGTGTACGAGCTTTTCCAGATCATGGACTTCCGCGGCGGTACAGAATCCACATCCAGCGAGATGAAGACCTACGAAGTATTCCCCATGCATCAGTACTACATCCAAAACATCGAGGCATACCTGACCATTTATTCCGGTGCCACCGAGCACAGCTACACCGGCATCGTAATGAGCAAAACGGGCGTAACCACTTCTGTAGCATTTATGGCCCAATCCAATGCCATGTTTAACCTGACTGCCGGCTCGGTCACCAAGTGGTACGACGGCACCACCGACCGGCTGCACATCTCCATGAACGAGGGCAGCCAGATGAACGTGGAGCCGGTGAGCCTGAAGATCGGTACATCCGATCTGGATGCAGCAGATTATAATCTGCCCATCACCAACAACATCAGCCTGACCGCCAAGTCCGGCAGTAAGCTGACCATGAATCAGAAGATCGTCATGCTGCCCGGTGCAGAGGTGACCGTGGAAAGCGGCGCGCAGTGTATTTTGGCAAACGGCGTGAAGGTCTACGTAATGGACGCAGACCAGTGGGGTCCCTACGCCAGCTCCCACCGTCAGTACCTGGTGCCGGTAGCCTACGCCCCCGGCCGTACCTACACCCGTACCCAGGCGGATCTGAAGGATGCCAAGATCCAAGTTGCAGGCACACTGAACGCCTCTGCCGGTTATGCCTACACCACCGAAGGCGGTGCCAACATCTGCGGTGTGGAAGGCGGTAAGGTGATCACCAATACCTCCTACGGCGACGGCAAGCTGCATATGGCCATCTATTACACTGCCGCGGAGAATCAGGCTGCAGGCAGAGGAAAAGAAGCAGGCTCTATTTTCCCCGAAATGGTTGCAAATCCCGTTCGCCTGCTGAATGCCGACGGCACTTACATCTCTCCCTCCGAGACCCACGGCACTGTGGTCTACACCAACGGTCAGTGGGTATGTGAAAACGGCAACCATAAGCTGACGGAGGATAAGAAGGACGCCACCTGTACCGAAGACGGCTATGTGCACAGCACCTGTGCCTGCGGCTACGATGTAACCTCCGAAATCGCCGCCACCGGTCACAGCTACAGTGTGGTTGAAAACAAACCCACCTGTGATACAGACGGCTCCAAGGTCTACACCTGCGCTACCTGTGGTCACAGCTATGAAGAAATTCTGTCTGCCACCGGTCACAACCACACCCTGACCGCCGAGCAGGCTGCAACTTGTACAGAAGACGGCTACAAGACTTATACCTGCTCCTGCGGTGACAGCTACACCGAAACAGTGAAAGCACCCGGCCACAACGAGACCGTTACAGTCGTTGCACCCACCTGTACCGCACAGGGCTATACCGCCTATACCTGCTCCGTCTGCGGCAATGTGCGTAAAGACAGCTACGTGGATGCCACCGGTCACAACTGCGGTGAAGGTGAGATCACCAAGGCACCCACCTGTACCGATGACGGTGTCAGAACCTTCTCCTGTGCAAACTGCGATTACAGCTACACCGAAGCCATTAAAGCTTCCGGTCACAAATACGGTGAAGAAGCCACCTGTACAACACCTCAGGTCTGTATGGTTTGTAGTGCAGAGCTGGCAGCTGCACTGGGTCACAAGGAAGTGATCGACAGCGCTGTGCCTGCTACCTGTACCGAAACCGGCCTGACCGAAGGCAAGCACTGCTCCGTATGTAACACCGTACTGGTGAAGCAGGACGTTGTAGACGCATTGGGTCACAGCTTCACCGACTGGACCGTGACGGTGCAGCCCACCTATACCGCTGAGGGTACACAGCAGCGCACCTGTATCAATGGCAACCACACCGAGACCAAGCCTGTTCCCGTACTGAAGATGGTGAACCTGTGGAATTTGGTACTGGGTGAAGGCATCCGGATGAACTTCGTGGCCAATGTAACTGCCGATCAGGCAGAAAACGCCACTGTGGAAGTGGTTGTAAACGGTACTTCCGAAACCTTCGCAATGAACAATCTGCCGGTAAACGAAGAAGGCTTTGCAATGGTGACAGCGAATGTATCTGCCGCCCAAATGACCGATACGGTCACCCTGAACTTCACCGTGAACGGTGAGCAGGTCACCAAGGAGTATACAGTCCGTCAGTATGCCGACTACGTACTGGATGATGCCAACGGCTTTGACGATGTTACCAAAGCACTGGTTCAGGCAATGCTCCACTACGGTGCAGCTGCGCAGGACTATTTCGATTACAACGAAGGCAGTTTTGCAAACCTCAATATCAGCGACACTGTAAACAACGCCATCCAGAATGTGGAAGCAGTACCCGCCACCGGTGAGACTGCCGGCATCGTACACTACGGTTCTACTCTGGTATACCGCGACAAAGTTGCTGTTCGTGTGTACTTCAAGCTGACCGGTGATGCTGCAATCGGTGATTACACCTTCATCGCTAATGGCGAAAATGTAAAAGTAAACGAGGGAAGCAACGGCTTGTACTACGTAGAGGTTGCAGATATCGCACCTCAGAATCTGGACAAGGCAGTGACCGTGGTTGTAAATGGCGGCCTGACCGTGACCTACAGCCCCCTGAACTACATTTGCCGTATGTTCGGAAAGACCGATGACGCCGCACTGAAGATTCTGCTGCAGCAGCTGTATGATTACTACGTTGCAGCTGCCGCCTACACTGCAAAATAAATACCCACCCTCAGCCAATAAGCCTCCCCTTGCAGGGGAGGTGGGTGAGCGTAAGCGAGGCCGGAGGGGTTAGAGGAGTTTTCAGAATTTATCGAAACGTAAAAGAAAGAAGATCCCTCCGTAAACCCCTCAGGCATATTGCTTAAAATCAGCAATATACCAGCTCGCTGAGGCGAGCCGTAAGCAGCCTCCCCTACAGGGGAGCCGCAAGTAGTCCATTACAGGTGCGCTCTCACACCTGATCAAAAAATTGAAGGGGGAACAAAATCATTATGATGCGATATCTCAAGCGGAGCTTTGCTCTGCTGCTGGCGCTGATTTTAGTGGGCTCTGTCCTGCCTGTGCAGGCCTTTGCCACCGAAACCTGCGCCCACAACTACGAATCGGTGGTTACTGACCCGACTTGTACCGAGAAGGGTTATACCACCCACACCTGTACCCTGTGCGGTGACAGCTACGTAGATACCTATGTAAGCGAGCTGCGCCACAGTCCGGAGCAGGAGGAAGGCCTGAAGGCCGGCTGTCTTACCGACGGCTTTACCTCCTACAGTGTATGTACCCGCTGCGGCATTACCCTGATTGAGCCGGAGGTGCTGCCCGCTGTCGGCCACAACATTGTGCCGGTGGAGGGTCAGGAACCCACTGCCACAAAGCCCGGCTGGGAAGCTTATGAAATGTGTACCCGCTGCAGCTACACCACCTATCGGGAAATTCCTGCCCTGGGTGCAGGCACCATCAGCGACTACTACACCTTCCTGATGAACCTGGCGGTTTTGGAGGAGCTGGCATGCGGTTATGTTGCAGAGTCTGCACCGGATGCCGATCCTTTGGCACTGGTGATCAAGTACATTCGTACCGGCGTGGACCGCTATAACTCCGGTTCCTGGGGCATTATGGCAGGCTACGAGGACGCCTCTTTCCGGGAATTTGTGTATATGATGGAAGATATGCTGAATATGGACCCCGACTTTGTTGAAGGTTTCGGTGGTACAGCACAGCTTTCTGCCCTGAAGAATATTGAAAATATGTATCTGCCTAACGGCGACTATGTGGACCTTGGTCATATGTTCGGCACGATGGATATTACATATACCAACAAAAACAGCCAAAATCACGCAGACGTGGCAGGCTGGGCAGGCGATTTGGTGGACCTGCTGAGCTGTGCCGATTACCACGGCCTCACCGGCACATTGGATGAACTGGTGAAGACCATCTCCGACAACTACCTCTGCGGTCATTGTTCCCACGCAGATTCCTTCGGTGCAACCGATATGCTGGGTGATATGGACGGCCTGTATTTGATGGATCAGTTACTGGCAATGGAGTATACATCCGGCTATTTTACGATGGCTGTTATGGAGTACTTCACGGAAGAGCTGACCATGGAAGACCGTGCAGAGTACTTCCTGAAGAACCGTTTGGACGGTGCAAGCACCCGTAACGAGGTGCGCAATGCCGTCTACAACGCCTACAGCTACAACAAGATGATCAGCACTCTGGAAGATACCCGTGAGTTTAACGCTCAGGATCTGGAGACACTGCGCAAGGCTGTTTGCTACTCCTTTGCAGACTATATGTGTAAGCTGGCCGGTGACTACGTAGAGGCAGGCGAAAACCCCTACTACACCGTATTCCAGTCTGAAAGCTCCATTTTGGCACCCGGTGTTACACAGGAGATCAAGTACGCCCAGTCTGCAGACGGCAAGCAGATGGTATTTTTCATTGCCACCGCAGACATTACCCGTGAGGACGTAAACCTGTACGCCAACTACCACAACAACCAGCCCGTCATCGGTGCCTGGAAGATGGCCCGCGTACTGGATCAGGCACAGGCCGCACAGAATCGCTGGGGCGATCCCGAAAGTCCCGATTATATCGAAAACTATCAGGTGGTGGTCAGCACCAACGCCGGCGGTTACGATATGAGTGACGGCGAGCCCTCCGGTATTCTGATTATGCGTGGCGTGGAGTATCATCCCATTGACCGCAACGGCTTTGTGGGCATTTTGGACGATGGCACTGCAGTCATCGGCACCCGTGACGAGTGGGATGCCTACAAGGGTCGGGTACAGGAAGCTGTTGCAGGCTTCGGTACGATGCTGGTGAAGGACGGCAAGGTGAACATCACCGCCACCTCCAATTACTACAAAGACCGGGCAAGCCGTACCTCCATCGGTATTACCAAGACCGGTAAGATCGTGATGATGGTATTGGACGGTCGTCAAGAGCCCTATTCCTGCGGCGGCAGTATGGTTGAGATTGCACAGATTATGCTGGAAGCCGGCTGTGTGACTGCAGTCAATCTGGACGGCGGCGGATCTTCCACCTTCGTGGCAAGACCGGAAGGCGAAACCGGGCTGAAGGTGATCAACAGACCTTCCGACGGTGACCCCCGTTCCGTCAGTACCTCCTTGTTCGTGGTCTCCACCGCACCCAGCTCCACCAAGTTCGACCACGCAGTGGTAGATTCCGAAGTGGCGTATATGACCGTTGGCACTTCCGTACAGATGACTGCCGCCGGTGTCAGTGCTACCGGTAATGCGGTAGAGCTGCCGGAGGGCACAACCTGGGTTGTCAGCGACGAAACCGTGGCAACCATTTCCGAAGACGGTAAACTCACTGCTCTGCGTAACGGCACAGTGGAAGTGCAGGTCTATCTGGATGGCGGTCTGGTAGGCAGCAAGACCATGAATGTGGTCATTCCTGACCGCATTTACTTCACCAAGTCCAATATTAACGCTGTGTACGGCCAGACGGTTACACTGCCTGTCCGTGCGCTGTATGAAAATAAGACCGTTGCCATCAACGATGGCGATGTCTCCTTTACCCTGAGCAACCCCACTGCCGCCATTGTTGGCGCAGGCTTCGGCTTTACCGGAAAGGTAGACAGCAAGATCAAGCAGGTGGAAGTGACCGTGAGCCTGAAGAGCAATCCTGCAAGCAGTGGCTCGATTATGGTTTACCTGTTCAAGCAGGGCGAAGCCACCTTCGACTTCAATCAGGCTACCGGCGGTGACCGCCAGTTTGCTTGGGATCGGAACGTTTCCAACGCCACAACCATTGATGGCGTGACCTATATGATTGAAAATGCAGGCGAGGAGATGGCTGCCTCCTACATTTTCGCCATTGATATGACCCAGATTCCCATTCCCCAGAAACTGCGGGATTTGACCTATATGCTGCCTGGCAGTGACCTGGCAGATGCGTCCGCCTGGACCTTCCTGCTGAGCCTTGCACAGCGTATCAGCGACCTGACGGTTGTTAGCCCCACAGTCAAGTTCAGCGACAATGTGAATGTGGACTACTCCCAGCTGAAAGTGGTCAACGATTATTTCACCTTGGAAGATGTGGCCTACGACGAGCAGGCCAATACCCTGACTGCAAATCTGCGCTGGAAGCGTCAGAGCCAGCCCATCAATCAGGCAAATGCCAACCCCCTGTGTATCCTCAGCGGCATTAAGATCACCCCCAAGGACGATGCCCAGTGGGACAGCAAGGATCGGCTGGAAGTAGTGCTGGACGGCCAGGTTTCCTACACCATTTATATGCGCGCCAGCTCCCTGTACTCCTTCTCTCAGAAGCCTGAGAATCAGGAGACCTTCGGCCTGACCGCTTACGACAACACCGCCAACTATCCCGACGATCGCGGCGGTAAGTTCTCCGATACCTACAAGGAATTTGACGACCGCTTCACATTGTGCAGAGAAGTCAAGAACGGCTGGAACGTGGAAAATGGCGGCTTCAGCTACTTTGTAGACGGTGAAAAGGTGACAGGTCCTGTACTGATCAACGAAAAGTACCACCTGTTTGACGAAAATGGTTTTACAGCCACCAAAGAGCCGTATACCGGCCTGTTCCAGATGAACGGCAGCACCTACTATGCCCGTTTGGGTGAGCTGAGCAAGGGCTGGCATCAGATCGGTGAGCAGTGGTATCTGTTCGACTGGGTAACCGGTGAGGGCATTAACGGTGCGTATGAAAGCGAATTCCCCGGCGTGACCTATGAGTTTGAGAACGGCAAGCTGCTTCGCGGCGTGTGGGTCAGAACGCAGAAGGGTCTGCAGTACTACTACGGACCGTTCTACTACAAGCAGGGCTGGAAGGATATCGAAGGCGAGCGCTACTTCTTTAAAGAGTATTACGCAATGACCGGTGTTTCTCCGGTACGTCCTGCCCACAGTGTGTACGACACCTGGTACGAGTTTGACGACAACGGCAAGCTCATCGGTGAGGCAAAGGATGGCCTGTACTGGTATAACGGTAATCTGTATTACGTGGTCGATACCCTGTCTCAGCACACCGGCTTGTACCTCATTGACGGCAATTACTACTACTTCCTTAGCAACTATACTGCTGTGCACAGCCAAAACCGCTGGATCAGCAATGCCGGCAACAATATTCCTACCGGTACTTACCGCTTCGATGAAAACGGCAAGATGCTGATGGATACTGCCATTGTAGAAGAAAACGGTGAGCTGTATTACTACTTCCAGGGTCGTCGTTTGGCCAATGCAGGTCTGGTGCAGATTGACGGTGCGATTTACTGCATCGGTGAAGGCGCTATTGCGGTGCGGAATCAGACACTGTGGGTAGAGCGCAGCAACGGTCTGAAGCCCAAGGGTGTGTACACCTTCGGTGCAGACGGCAAGCTGGAAGTGCTCAACGGCATCCACAACGGCATCTACTACGTGGACGGTGCCAAGACCAATGCCGGTGTAGTCGTAGAAAACGGCGATTACTACTACGCTCAGTGGGGCGGTCAGATCGCCACCAACTGCAGTATGTGGCTGAGCAACACCAACGGCCACATTCCCGTGGGCACATACCGCATTGACGCAGACGGCAAGATCTTGCTGGATACCGCTGTTGTGGAAGAAAACGGCACGCTGTACTACTACGAAAACGGCTGCAGAGTCAACTTCCCCGGCCTGGTGCTGTTGGACGGTGCTTACTACTACGTGCAAGGCGCATCGGTGGTTACCACCGATAAGACCCTGTGGGTAGAAAAGAACAACGACCTGAAGCCCAAGGGCACTTACACCTTCGGTGCAGACGGCAAGATGGTGATTTACAATGGCGTGGTTGGCGACTACTACTACGAAGAAGGCAATAAGGTAAACGCAGGTCTCGTGGAGTTCGAGGGCAATTACTACTACACCATCTCCGGCGGCAAGGTGGTAAAGAATACCACCTACTGGGTATCTGTGACAGGTGGCAAGCTGCCTGTTGGTACTTACCGCTTCGATGCAGAGGGTAAGATGCTGATGGATACTGCCATCGTGGACGAAAACGGCACGCTGTACTACTACGAAAACGGCCGCAGAGTCAATTTCCCCGGTCTGATTCTTCTGGACGGTGCTTATTATTACGTGCAAAGCGGTGCAATCGCTGCCGCCAACAAGACCTTGTGGGTGGAAAAGAACAACGGCCTGAAGCCTAAGGGCACTTATACCTTCGGTGCAGACGGCAAGATGGTTATTTATAATGGTATTGTGGGCGACTACTACTATGTAAACGGCACCAAGGTGAACGCAGGTCTGGTGGAGTTCGAGGGCAATTACTACTACACCATCTCCGGCGGCAAGGTGATCAAGGATACATCTTACTGGGTATCTGCCACAAACGGCAAGCTGCCCACCGGTACTTACCGCTTCGATGCAGAGGGTAAGATGCTGATGGATACTGCCATCGTGGACGAAAACGGCACATTGTACTACTACGACAACGGCCGCAGAGTGGACTTCCCCGGTTTGATCCTGCTGGATGGCGCTTACTACTATGTACAAAGCGCATCGGTTGTTGCCACCAATAAGACCCTGTGGGTGGAAAAGAACAACGGCCTGAAGCCCAAGGGCACTTACACCTTCGGTGCAGACGGCAAGATGGTGATTTATAACGGTATTGTGGGCGACTACTACTATGTAAACGGTGACAAGGTTGCTGCAGGTCTGGTAGAGTTCGAGGGCAATTACTACTACACCATCTCCGGCGGCAAGGTGATTAAGAATACATCCTACTGGGTTTCTGCCACAAACGGCAAGCTGCCCACCGGTACTTACCGCTTCGATGCAGAGGGTAAGATGCTGATGGATACCGCCATCGTGGATGAAAACGGTACGCTGTACTACTACGAAAACGGCTGCAGAGTGAACTTCCCCGGTTTGATCCTGCTGGACGGTGCTTACTACTATGTGCAAAGCGCATCCGTAGTTGCCGCCAACAAGACCTTGTGGGTGGAAAAGAACAACGGCCTGCTGCCCAAGGGCACTTACACCTTCGGCGCAGACGGCAAGCTGGTTCAGTAAAACAAATAATCCCCCATCCCCAAAAGGGATGGGGGGTATATCAAAGCTTCCTTTTGCAAGGGAGCTTTGATATGCCACGAAAGGAGTAGAGCTAAATGAAAAAAGTACTGTTTGTCATACATTCCTTAGGCTTTGGCGGTGCGGAAAAAAGTCTTGTAAATCTTCTGCACGAACTGCCTTCCGACCGGTACGAAATTGATGTTCTGCTCTTTCAGGAAAAAGGGGGACTACTGTCCCAAGTGCCCAATACGGTGCGTGTGCTGCAAACACCTCCCGTTTTACGGCGGCTGTACGGACCGATGAAAAAGGCCGGAAAATTTTTTCTGCCCAAGCTGATGGGTACGGTGCTCTGCCGGGCAAAATGCAAAACGCCCAAGGCGGCCATTGGCGCACGGTGGAAGAAGTATTACAGCAAGCGGATCGGAATGCTGGAAAAAACGTATGATGTGGCGGTTGCCTATGTGGCCGGCGAGATGCTCTACTACGTTGCGGAAAAGGTGCAGGCAAAGCGCAAATTGGCGTGGGTACATAATGACTACCGCACCGCAGGATACGCCAAGGAATATGACGCGCCTTACCTTGCACAGATGGACGGCATTGTGTCGGTCTCTGAAAAATGCGTGCAGGTGCTGAAGGAGGAATTTCCGCTACTTGCGGAAAAAATCCACTACATTGAAAATATTACTTCCCGTGAACTGGTACATCAGCAGGCGCAACAGGGAAAACCGCTGGATTTTGAGGGTCTCAAAATCCTGTCCATTGGCCGTCTGCATCCCCAAAAAGGCTTTGATCTGGCGCTGAATGCGGCAAAGCTTCTAAAGCAGCAGAGTCTGAATTTTCAGTGGTATATTTTGGGGATGGGCACAGAGCGTGCTGCACTGGAACAGCTTTCGGGGCAATTACAGGTGGACGATTGCGTCCGCTTTTTGGGTACAAGTGCCAACCCCTATCCCTATATGGCCTGCTGCGACATATTGGCGCAGACCTCCCGTTACGAGGGAAAATCCGTGGTGCTGGATGAGGCAAAAATCCTTGCAAAACCCATTGTGGTCACCGATTATCCCACCGCAAAGGACCAGATTGCAAACGGGCAGGAGGGGTTGATTGTGCCCCTGACACCGCAGGGCATTGCCGATGGCATTATGCAAATGGCGGAAAATACCGCATTGCGGGGAAGCGTTGTGCACTACCTGTCCCAACACCGTTACGGCAATCGGGATGAAGTGGAAAAATATATCAAATTGTTGGATGGCATAAAATGAAAAAGGTTTTGATTGTAATTCACGATATGGAAATCGGCGGGGCACAAAAAAGCCTGCTCAGCTTTTTGCAAAGCTTCAGCCAAATGCCCCAATCCGGGGAGTATACCCTCTATCTGACCGCCATCAAGCCCTCCGGCGCATTTTATAAAGAAATTCCCCAAAATGTGAAGCGACACAACCCCTCCGGTGGACTGCGTTTTTTGGGTACGCCCCTGAGCCTGCAGCTTTTGAAGCACTTTTCCCTGAGAGGCTTCATCGGAAAAATGAAGTGGATTTTCGGAAAAGGAAAAGCACCAAAGGAGCTGAATCTGCAGCAAAAGCTGTGGCACTGCTGGAAAAAATATGTACCCGAAGAATCGGAAGAATTTGATGTGGCGATCGCTTATATGGACGGTGCACCGTCTTATTACGTGATGGATAAGGTGCGTGCCCGTAAAAAAATTTTGTGGGTACACAATGAGTATCAGAAATTAGGCTACAACCCCCAGTTTGATGCCCCCTATTTTCAGGCCTGCGACAAAATCATCACCATTTCCCAAAGCTGCAGAGTATGTCTTGTGCAGGCGTTTCCCGATTTGGAGGACCGCATCGTCCTTTTGGAGAACATCTCCGGCAGGAAAATGATTGAGGCTGCGGCAGATGTGGAACGAAAAACCTTGTTTGACGGTGTTTCCGGCTTGCGTCTGCTGTCTGTGGGACGGCTGAATACCCAAAAGGGCTTTGATATCGCGCTGAATACTGCGGCACTTTTGAAAGAAAAGGGAATTTTGTTTACCTGGGTCATTTTGGGAGAAGGACCTTTGCGGCAGGAGCTGGAGCAACAGCGCAGCGCCTTAGGCTTAGAGAATGCGGTGTTGCTTCCCGGTGCAACGGACAATCCCTACGTTTATATGAAAAAGTGCGATATACTGGTGCAATCCTCCCGTTTTGAGGGGAAATCCATCGTGTTGGACGAAGCAAAGCTGTTGGCAAAGCCCATTGTGTCCACAAATTATAACACGATAGGGGATAGCCTGACCCATGGTCAAACCGGCTATATTACCGAAATGGACGCGGATTCTCTGTGTGAGGGTATCTGTACCGTAGCGTCCGACAGTGCATTGCGCTGCCGTTTGGAAAACAATCTTCGGCAGCAGGAGGACTGTGCGCCCCTGTTAACAGACCGTTATATAGAAATAATGCTATAATAATAAGGTGTAAAAAGATGACGTATTTTAGTGTGATCATTCCGGTATACAACATTGAGCAGTATGTCTGCCGCTGTGTGGATTCTGTGTTGCAGCAGAATTTTACGGATTACGAGGTGATTTTGGTAGACGACGGCTCTACCGACCGAAGTGGCATACTGTGCGATGAGCTTGCCCAAAGCCATCCGCAGATTCGGGTGATTCACAAGGAAAATGGCGGTCTGTCCAGCGCCCGTAATGCAGGTGTCAAACAGGCAAAAGGGGAGTATATCTGGTTTGTAGACGGAGACGACTGGATCGAGCAGGGCGCACTGGACGCCTTGTATGCCTGCGCCCGGGAGACGGACGCAGACCTGATCAAATTTGGCTACATTCGGGTGAAGAATTCTGCTCAATGGGTGTGCAAAAGCTCCGTTGCTCCGCAGGTCTATACAGATCTCACAGCCTTGCAGGAAGAGGCGTTTTATTACGGTGGACGGTATGTGCTTTCTGCCTGGAGTCACGCCTACAAGCGGCAGTTTTTGCAGAAAAATGACTTGTACTTTGTCTCTGAACGGGAGATCGGCAGTGAGGACTACTTGTTTAACTTGCAGGCACTGCTGTGTGCCCCGAAGGTGGCGGTACTGGAGAATGCCCTGTATTATTATGAGCAGAGAATGGGCAGCTTGACCCAGCGGTACAAAAAAGAGCTTCCCCGACGTTATACACAGCTGTACAGCCACTTGCGCCGATATGCAAAGCTGCAGGGCAAGGATCGCTATATGGGCAAAATCTGCGCCTTTTATATCTGGCACTTGATGCGGGGTACTTGCATCCCCAATGCGTATATGCAAACTGCGGACCATACCCTGAAAGAGGGGCGTCGGGAAGTGCGGCAGATGCTGAAAAATCCGTCTGTACGCAGAGCACTGAAGCAAATGGACAGAACAAGATACAGCAAAAAAGAGCGGCTTTTGATCCGCTGTATGCAATATAAAATAGAGCCGGCAATTTATTGGCTCTATGTAAAGAAACCTGCTAAAAGAGGAAAAAACAAGTGAAAATTCAATTGCATTTTCGGCGTCGGCTGGCGCTGGAGGATATAAGGTTTTATATATGCGCCCTTTGTGTGCTCAGCTATGCACTTTTGGAGCATATGAGCATTGGCATCCCTTGGTTTTCAGGGATGAAAATGCCCCTTTTGTATATTGCTGGACTGTGCGCATTGCCCGAAATCAACCTGATCCTGAAAAAATTTAGAATCAGAAAGTATTTCTATGTGACCTGTGTCACCATTGTACTTTGTGGTTTTTTGTTCCTGTCCGCCTATATGAACAAGGCACCCAGGTTTGGTGTTGTGCCCTACAGAAACACCTACCGACTGATTTTATATATTGCAGAGCTGTTGATTTTGACCTTTTGGGTGTCGGAGAAGGGCTGGTTTCACCGCATTTTGCAGCTGACATTCGGCTACGTTCTTTTAATCGTCCTTGTTGTGGACGTTATGATTTTTGCAGACATTGACCTTTTGGGAATGAAGGAAAACGATATATATATCATCGGAACCAAGTTCTCTGTGGTGTATATGCACATGAACCTTTTGAGCCTGTGGCTGGTGCGAATGCAGGATCAGCTGACCTTTTCCGGCTGGC
Source organism: Oscillospiraceae bacterium (assembly GCA_017465625.1). Classification (GTDB taxonomy): domain Bacteria; phylum Bacillota; class Clostridia; order Oscillospirales; family Oscillospiraceae; genus Faecousia. Next base: position 37,831 of record JAFTVV010000030.1, read on the forward strand.
AGCGGGCACGGCTGATTGCAGGAGGCGTGGCGGCGCTGATTGTGACCTTCCGGGTCAACTGTATGTCCGGCGTGCTGGGCTGTGTAATGCTGCTGTTACTGCTGTGGAGAACACAGCACGGCAAGCGTCTGACAAGAAAGCTGCTGTGCTCGCCCAGGGTGCTGCTGTTGTTCGCGGTGGCGTCGGTGCTGTTTGTGTTTGTGGTGCAGATGCTGATCTCGATTCCGGCCGTGAGCTACTTTATCGAGTCGGTTTTGGGACGGAACAACAACCTGACCGGCCGTGTGCAAATCTACGAGATGTTCTCCGGCAAGATGCAGGGGCATTGGCTGTTTGGTTTTGGTATGGGCAATGCCAATGCGGCAGCAATGGCGCTTTTCGGCTATGCCAACGCCCAAAATGCCATTTTGCAGTGGGTTTTGCAGACCGGTATGCTGGTTACCGTCCTGCTGGTTGCGTTGATCGTGCTGGTATTTGACCGCCTGTACAAAAACCAGAATCTTCAAAAAATGATGCCGATGGTTGCGCTGATCTATGTGTATATTGCATTGGGCACGGTGGAGACCACGTTTTCTATGAGCTTTATTTTGTGGGTCTTTATGCTGCTGATGTATGTCAATCAGCCGCCCCATATTTTGGCTCAGGAGCATAAAAAGCGGTGAAAAACGATGAAAATTGCAATTTTATCTATGCAGAGAGTGCTCAATTACGGCTCTGTACTGCAGGCGTACTCTCTGCAAAAGCTGATTGAGGAATGTACCGGCGAAAAGCCTGTGTTTATAGATATTGAGGAAGAACGCACCGTGCCCTCTGACCGTTCCGATCTGAAACGGGAGGATGGGGGGAAGCCTATGGCGTATCCGGGGGGCATTTGGCAAAAGGCCAAGCGCTACCGTATGGCAAAAGGCTCTTCCCGTAAGAAAAAGAGAATTTGTGCTTTTATGGAACAGGAGCTGGGGCTGGAAAAAGCCCACAACGACGGTCATTATGACTGGGTGGTGATTGGCAGTGACGAGGTGTTTAACCACCGTCAGGGGGTCAATCTGCAGCTGCACGGTGACGTGCGGCAAGCCGATCGGGTGCTCAGCTATGCCGCCTCCTGCGGTGCGGCAGTGGCAGAGGATGTTTCGCAGGAGCATCGTCAGCAGGTCTGCGCGGCGCTAAATCGCCTGCAGGATATTTCTGTCAGAGACGAGGGTACGGCGCAGTATATACAGGCGCTGTGCGGACGGAAAACACTGCACCATTTGGATCCGGTATTGGTCGGTCCGCTGCATAGCATACGCCACAAAAAGGTACATTTACCCCCTTATCTGCTTGTTTATGCCTACGGGCATCGAATTTCCGCAGAGGAGGAAATTCGCGCCATTCAGGCTTTTGCAAAAAAACGGGGTCTGAAAACCGTGGCGGTAGGCGGCGCTCAGTTTTGGTGTGATTACTACATTCCTGCCACACCCATGCGCTTGCCGGACTATTTTTACCACGCAGAATATGTGATTACAGACACCTTCCACGGTTGTATTTTCTCCGTCATCAACGGTAAAAAATTCGGTGTTCTGGTGCGGGAAAGCAACCGCAACAAGATTACAGGCCTTTTAAAGGATCTAAGCTTAGAGTGTCGGCAGATCGAAAGACCGGCACAGCTGGAGCAGGTGATCACAAAAGAGATCGACTACGACAAAGTGGAGCAATTATTGGAGGGAGCGCGCAGACAGACCAGGGATTATCTGCGCACCCGGTTAGGAAAAAACGATGATGCATGTAGAGAACATTTCCCCAAATGAATGTACCGGCTGTGGCGGCTGTGTTGCAGTTTGCCACAGGGATGCGGTCACGATGGGGACGGACGAATACGGCAACTACCGCCCCCGGATTGACGAAACGAAGTGTGTAAACTGCCAAAAATGCACCCGGTTTTGCGCAAAGATTCACGCTGCATCGAAAGCTGCGCCTTTGCAGGCTTACGGTGCGGTGGGCAAGGATGGGGATCTGGTGCACAAAAGCGCCTCCGGCGGTGTGTTTGCCACCGTTGCGACGGCACTGATTGCCCAAAAGGGGCAGGTTTACGGTGCGGTGTCCCAATGCTTCGAGGGCAAGCTGCAGGTGTACCACACCTGTGCTTCCGATGCCCGGGAAATGGAAAAAATGCAAGGTTCCAAGTACGTGCAAAGCAGGGCGTGGGAGGTTTACCGCGCGGTTAGCCAAAGATTGCAAAAAGGGGAGACGGTGCTCTTTACCGGCACGCCCTGTCAGGTGGCCGCAGTAAAGGCCTACACCGGAGATCCGCAAAATCTGGTTACCATGGATTTGGTGTGCCACGGTGTGCCTGCTACGCAGATGCTCAATGAAGCGCTGACGCTTTTTGCAAAGCGCCTGGGAGGAAAGCTGACAGATTTTTCGTTCCGTGACAAAAGCAGAGAAAAACATTATACAAGCCGTTTGACTCTGCGCAAGGGCAGACGTACAAAAACCTATTTTGTCCGCGCCCGATATTTGAGCTTTTATCATGCTTTTTTACAAAGCGACAACTTTCGGGAGAGCTGTTACAGCTGCAGCTATGCAGGAATGGAACGGGTCTCTGACATCACTGTCGGGGATTACTGGGGAATGGAGAAGCACCACAGCCATCAAATGCAAGACAGAACCGACTGGTCTTGTGTACTGGTGAATACGCAAAAGGGAAAGGCGTTTTTGGAACAGTACGGCAAAGACCTGACCCTTGTGGAGAGCAAACCCCAATGGGTGGCAGAGGAAAATAAACAGCTGCGTGCACCCGGTGAAAAAGGACCTCACAGAGCCCGTCTGCTGGAGCTTTACAAAAAAGGCGGCTATAAGGCGGTAGAGAAGGATTTTATAAAAGAAAACGGCGGCGCGTTGCGCTACCGGCTGAGGCTGTACAAAAGCTTCAAATAATACGATCCCAAAAGGAATCCCTTATGAAGATAGAACGAACGAAAAATGCCCAAAAAAGCATTGCCGCCGGGCTGATTTTTAAGGTGGCGCAGATGATTCTGCCCTTTTTTATGCGCACGGTAATGCTTTATTATATGGGCGAAGAATACTTGGGACTAAACGGTCTGTTTACCTCTGTTCTGCAGGTGCTGAATCTGGCAGAATTGGGCGTAGGCTCTGCCATGGTCTTTAGTATGTATAAGCCCATTGCGGAGGATGATACCCCCCGTATCTGCGCACTGATGCGGCTGTACCGCACCTATTATCGGGTGATCGGACTGGTGGTTGGTGTGGCCGGTGTGGCCATTGCGCCTTTTATTCCTCATCTGATTGCCGGGGATGTGCCCACGGAGCTGAACGCCTATATTCTGTACTTTCTGAATTTAGGCGCAACAGTGCTCAGCTATTGGCTGTTTGCCTATAAAAACTGCCTGTTTCAGGCCCATCAGCGTACCGATGTGAGCAGCATTGTGGGGCTGATCACCAATATCTGTCAGTACGGCATTCAGCTTCTTGTAGTGATATATCTGAAGGATTACTACCTGTATTTGATTACGGTTTTGGCAATGCAGGTGGTCAATAACATTGTGACAGCGATACTGGCAGGCAAAATGTATCCCCAGTATCGGGCACAGGGACGGTTAGACCCTTCCGAGGTGCGCGGCATTAACGGACGTGTGCGGGACTTGTTTACAGGCAAGGTGGGGCAGGTGGTGTTCCGTTCGGTGGATACCATTGTGATTTCCGCGGCGCTGGGACTGACCGTGCTGGGCAGATACCAAAACTATTTCTTTATTATTACCTCCATTACCGGTGTGGTGGACACAATGATGAGTGCCATTATTGCCGGTTTGGGCAACAGCTTCCTGACAGAAACAAAAGAGAAGAATTTGCAGGATCTGAAAAAGTTTGCGTTTTTGTTCCTGTGGCTGGGCACAGTGTGCGCCTGCCTGCTCATTGGAATGTACCAGCCTTTTATGGAAATTTGGGTGGGGAAGGAGAAAATGCTTCCCTACGGCATTGTACTGTGCCTGGGGCTGTACTTCTTCATCTATGCCCTGAACCGGCTGCTGAATGTCTATAAAGATGCCGCCGGACTGTGGCACGTGGACCGCTTCCGCTTGCTTGTGTCAGCGGCAGTGAATTTGACGCTGAATATTTTGTGGGTAAAGCCCTTTGGACTGTACGGTGTGCTGCTGTCCACCGTGGCGGCTTGGGTGTTCGTGGCAATTCCCTGGGTTTTGCACAATATTTTTACCCGCTTGTTTGAACGAAAAGACCGTAAGCCGGTTATGGCGGTTTTGCTGGGAGAGAGTGCAGGTGCTGTATTGAGCGCAGGACTGGTTGCACTGGCCACTGTTTTCCTGAAGGGCAGTCCCTGGCTGTGTCTGCTTTTAGGCGGTGCGGCAGGAACGGTGATTCCCCTTGCAGTGTTCATTCTTTTGTACCGCAGAACAGAGGCGTTTGCCGAAGGTATGCTGTTTGCGGACCGCCTGACAAAAAATAAATTGCATTTACATAGGAGATTATGCCCGAAAAAGAGAAAGGAGGGCGGTGACGTATGATCGAAGAAACGGAGAAAGACCGTGGCGTGGAAGCCATTGAACAGCTGGTGCGGTCGGATGAGGAAAGCCAAACGCACAGCCATCACAGCCACCATAGCCATCACAGTCACCACAGCCATCACAGCAGCCATCACAAGCATCGTCGTAAGCACAGCTCCAAAAAGGGCGAAAAGCTGAAAAAGTGGTGGAGGCGGTTTTCTGCCAAAGCCTATAAAAAGAAAAAGGCCATTATTTGGATCAGTGTTACGATCATTGTGCTGGTATTTGCCGCAGCAATAGCGGCCGAAATCATTCGTAATGGTGAGAAAGAACTGCAGAACCTGACGGCCCGGGTGGAAAGCGGCTGGAGTCAGACCATCAAGCAGGAAGAGCTGACCGGCACGGTTGAAAACTGGTCTGCATCCGATGCGATCCCCTTTGTCTTCTCGGTGGAAAACGAGGAACAGAGCAACTTGCGAATTCAGGAAAGCCTGACCCTGAAGGTCACTGCCGCGGCAGACAGCTCCCTGGCGGTGAAAAATCAGGAGGATGCCAAAATCCTTTTACGGGACGGTGAGGGCAGACCGCTTCAAACTGTGGAGGATCGTTTTGCCCTGACACCGAACGGTTATTCTGTGACCTACGTTCTGCCGGAGACTCTGCTCTGTAAGGCGGATGGAAAGGTGATGCGAAACTACAGCCTGTACATTGACCCCTACACCCTGTCCAACTATCAGGGTGCGGACGTGGAAATTTTGGTACGGGTGGATGCTCATGCACAGCAGAAGAGCGAAGCAATTCCCGAAAACAGCCTGTCCGGCAAGGCAACCCTGTGGCGTAAGCTGTACTTTAAGGGCACGATGGGACAGATGAATATAAAAACACAGCTTCCCAACCATTGGATAGACCACGCAGAGGATCGGGTGGCAACCATCAACAAGCTGATGGCGGCGAGTGAAGATCGGGCGTCTTTTTTGTGGTATTCGGACGTGCACTGGCAGCAAAACTATAAAATTTCCCCCAGTCTGTTAAAATACGTCAGCGCAAACACATATATTGATAAGACCGTATTTGGCGGCGACCTTGCCACCTCCGGAAATGAACTGGAAAGTCTTGTACAGTGGCGAGAGGCAATTCGGGATGTGGAAAATCACCACAGCGTCATTGGCAACCACGACAATGAAAGCCCCGTGCTGCCCAGCGTAGAAGCACGCTATGATTTCCTGATTGCACCGGAACGTACGCCGGATATGGTTCAGCCGGAAGATACCTTATATTATTATATAGACAATGAGCAGGAGAAAACCCGTTACCTGTACCTGTCCACCGGCAGAATGTGGGTGATGGAGGATGAGCTTCGGTTCGTCGCCGACAGCCTCAATTCTACCCCTGCAGGCTGGCGTGTGGTGGTGCTGAGCCACATCTGGTTCCAGTATGAGGACACGTTTGCACCTACAGTGGGCAGTGTTCCGGACTACTGTCAGGAATTGATGCGGATGTTTGACCGGTATAATGCCCGTCAAAGCGGTGTCAATCCCCTGTGTATGGTGCCTTACGATTTCACAAACGGACAGGGTGAGGTGGTGCTCTGTGTAGGTGGTCACACCCATACAGACTACGACTTTCGCACCGAGGGCGGCATTGCGGTGATGCTGATGGAGACGGACAGCTATCAGGTTCGTGCCGACAGCCTGGCAGTACGCCAATCCATTATGGAAGCGGCCATCAGTGCGGTGATCGTGGATTACGAGGCACAGGTGGCTCGCGTGGTGCGCATCGGGCGTGGTGAGGACCGTGTATTCCCTTTATATCCGGAAGAAAAAGGGAAAATGTCCTGAATGAGGCGAAAAAGGGGTTGTAATTCAGAACTCGATGCGCTATAATTAGAGTACGATACTGTGGATAAGTGTCTGTATGCCCTTTTTAGGGCGTGCAGTTGGAGGCTTTACTATGGATGAACAGGCTGTGCAAATGACAGCAAATCAAAAACGGGACAATGAACCGGTCGAAATTGATCTTTTGCGTTTGTGGAATGCACTGCGCAGAAAATTTTGGATGGTCATTATTGCCACCGTTTTGGCAGGTGTTTTGGCTTTTACATACACGATGTTTGCAGTCACACCGCTTTACAGGGCTACCGCCTTGTTTTATGTAAATAACAGTGATTTGTCTGTGGGCGATGCTTCTTTCAGCATCTCATCCGGCGACATTTCTACTTCAAAAAGTCTGGTTGCTTCTTATATTGTTATTTTGAACACCAGAGGCACCATCAATGATGTGATTGATTATGCCGGCTCCGATCGCAGTTACGGTGAGGTGCGCGGGATGATCTCCGCAGCGGCGGTGAACGAAACCGAAATTTTTGCCGTGGATGTAACCAGTACAGACCCGGCAGAGGCAGAGAGTCTGGCAAATGCCATTGCCCACGTAATTCCCAAGCGGATTGCCACCATTATTGAAGGCTCCTCCGCCAAGGTTGTGGACTATGCTGTTCAGCCGTCTACCCCCTGTTCCCCCAGCTATACCAAAAACACCATGACCGGTCTGATGCTGGGCTTCTTGATCTCTGCACTGCTGATTGTTCTGGTGGAAGCCTTTGACGTAACCATCAAAGAAGAAGAGGACTTGGATCGTTGCTGCAAATATCCTGTATTGGCCAGCGTGCCCGATATGTCCAGCGACAGTAAAAAAGGCCGCTATTACTACCGTTCCTCCTATAAGCACAGCAGATATGCCTATGCCGACAAGGAACGGGGCAAGGGCCTCATTGGCAGCAACATTGGTTTTGCCGCATCGGAAGCCTATAAGATGCTGCGTACCAAAATCAAATACTCCTTTACGGATGACAATAAGTGCCACGTCATTGCTGTTTCTTCTGCAATGGCAGGCGAAGGCAAGAGTATATCTTCTGCCAACCTGGCGCATACACTGGCACAGTTTGGCGAACGGGTGCTTTTGATCGACTGCGATATGCGCCGTCCTACCGTGGCGGAAAAGCTGGGGCTGAGCAAGAGCCAGGGCCTTTCCGACTACCTGACCGGCACAATGGAGATCAACGGCTTGCTGCAGCGCTACAGCAGCAAAGCCAACGATAACGTGTTCTACGTGATGTCCGCCGGTCCCAATCCCCCCAATCCCATGGAGCTTTTAAGCTCACCGAAGATGGAAACCCTGATGAAGAGCCTGCGCAACCTGTTTGATTACATTGTGCTGGATTTGCCGCCTATTGGCGAAGTTTCTGATGCGTTGGTCTCTGCCCGTATTGCAGACGGCTTGCTTTTGGTGGTACGTCAGAACTACTGTAACCGCATTGCGCTGAAGGATGCGATTTGGCAGTTTGACTCCGTTGGCTGTAAGGTTTTGGGCGTGGTTGTAAACTGCTCCTATGACGATGCAAACAATAAGTATAAATACGGCAAGTACAAAAAATATGGCTACCGTTACTACCGGGGCAACCGCTACAGCCGTCAGTACTACCGTCAGGCCTACGGTGCAGACCGGGCGGTGAAGGAGCGCACACCGCGTAATGCCAAAACCGACGCAAACTCTGAGCAAAAAGGGTGAGTTCGGTGACGGACTTTCATACACACATTCTGCCGTGCGTGGACGACGGCAGCCAGTCCATGGAGCAATCCCTCCAAATGCTCTCTATGCAGATTCAGCAGGGAGTCGGTCGCGTGGTGCTCACGCCCCACTTCTATCCCCAGTATCAGGAGCTGGACGAATTTTTGCAGCAACGGGATGCGGCTTTTGATGCACTGCAGTCTGCGGTGAAAGATTTGCCGCAGTGTCCCAATCTGTATTTGGGCGCAGAGGTGCACTACTATGCAGGAATGAGCAATTCCGAGGAGCTTCGCCGCCTGACGGTGGGGAATACCCCCTATATTTTAGTAGAGATGCCGGTCAGACCCTGGAACGATCGGGACTACCGGGAACTGGAGCAGATTCATCGGAAATTAGGGCTGATACCGATTATTGCCCATTTGGACCGTTATTTAGGTCCGTTCAGGACAAAACGGATTTTCCGCCGTTTAGAGGCACTGCCCGTAAAGATTCAGGTAAATACCACCTTCTTTACGGAAAAAGCCACCTGCCGCAAGGCGCTCAGATACCTGCAGGCGGAAAGCATCCACTTTATTGGGTCCGATTGCCACAGCACAGAGCATCGCAAGCCCAATATGAAAGAGGCAACAGACAGAATATGCCGGGGCGCAGCTGAGCAGAAGCTTGCGTACCTGCAGTCCCAGGCAGAAGCTGTTTTTTGTAAAATGTAATTTTTTGCCAATGGCAAATCAAATATTTTGGAGATGATATTATGAAAAAGTTAGTGAACATCCTGTTGGTTTTGGTGATGCTTTTCAGCATTGCTGTACCTGCTGCAGCTGTTACCGACGATTTTGTGCCCAGCATTACCGACAAGGGCGCACCTGAGCTGGTGGAGCAAGGCACCGATGAAAACGGTCAGCCCATTTACGGCCAGGTCGTAGACGCAGAAGGCAACTCTGTTTTCACCGTGGGTGAAGGCGTCATCCGTATTACTCCGCTTGCAGAGCTGGAAGAGCTGCGGGAGATTGACGTGCCTGCTGCTGAAATGCTGGAATATGTTTTCGATTTCCTGCAGAAGAACAGCTATTACTTCGGCAAAAACACCGTTGTACGCGATTTGTTCGACGTCACGGTGCTCAGCAGTGAGTTGGAGGAAGCATTGGCACCCAAGGGTCAAACCATTACCCTGCGCTTCAACCTGCATGTTGCACCCGAGACGAAGCTGTCCGTCCGTTCCTACAAGAACGACGAGTGGGTAGACGTGGTGGATGTTGTGAATAACGGCGACGGCACTGTCAGTGTGACCTTCGAGGATTTCTGCCCTGTTGCATTCATCGTGGGTGATGTGCAGATTGCAGAGGAAAAGGGAAGCTGCATTTGGTGGATTGTGATCATTGCGGCTCTGCTGCTGATCGCTCTGCTGATCTTTTTACTGTGGCGCTCCAAGAAGAATAAGAAGGCCTAATAAACAGGAAATGAGTTGGTGAAATGAGCACAAGGCATCGTTTGCTGAAAGTGCTGGCAGTCATCGCAATTGTTGTATTGGTTTTTGTAATTGCGTTTGCCGCACTGCACCTTGCGGAGTCCTCTTTGGTCAAGAAAAATCCGGTAGGGGAGCAGCACGTCTCCAAAACCATTATCCGGGACGGCGTGGCTTACTATCCCCGACAAGACATTACAACAGTGCTCCTGATGGGTATTGACGATTCGGGAGAGAAAGTCGGCGGTGTATCCTATCGCAATGATGGGCACGCGGATGTGCTGTTGCTTGCAGTTTTAGACGACACAAGTAAAACCTATAATATTATCTCTATTAACCGAGATTCTATGGTCACAATGCCTGTTTTGGGCATTGGCGGTCGCCCTGCAGATACCCGTTACGGACAAATTGCGCTCAGCCATACTTACGGCGGCGGCTTGGAAGACAGCTGCGAAAATGTAAAAAAGACAGTATCCGACCTGCTTTGCGGTATTGGTATCGATTATTATGCCGCAATGAATATGGATGGTGTGCCTGTTCTGAATGACGCAGTCGGCGGTGTTGAGGTGGAAGTCGTGGATGACTTCTCCGGTATTGATGATACGATTGCAATGGGTACAGTGGTGCTGCAAGGAGAGCAGGCGCTGAATTTCGTGCGCATCCGTATGGGTGTGGGCGATCAGTTGAACCTGTCCCGTATGGATCGGCAGAAGGCCTTTATGGAAGGCTTTATCGATAAAATCCGTGGGCAGTCCGACCGATATTTGCTGGACCTGTATGATACAGTTTCCGACTACGTTGTAACCGACTGTAACGGCAATGCGATGGCAGATCTGGCAAGCCGTTTTGCGGAGTATACCTTGGATGAAATTGTTTATCTGAAGGGTGATAACGTAAAGGGTGAAGTCTTTATGGAGTACCATTTGGACGAGGATGCACTGGATCAAATGACCATCGAACTTCTGTACGAACCCAAAAAATAATATAAAACTGCAAAGGGGTACCTCAGAGAGGTACCCCTTTGCAGTTTTAGGTCAAGGGACAGCATATTTTGACGTTCAAATAACCCGATTTCCTTGTTGCAATTATGAAAAAAACCGCTATAATGGACGGTAGAACAGAATGCATACAGCCCGTGATTTATGGGCGTATGATCTGATGAGAAAGGATTGTGTCAAATGCAGGAATTTCCATATCGCGCGAACCATGCGGTGATTGCGCTGGAATCGTCGTCGCACTACATTTGGGACTGCTCGGTGATTTATGCCGAGGGCAAGTACCATATGTTTTCCTCTCGTTGGCCCCGTGAGCTGGGCTTCGGCTGGAACTGGGTGTACAACTCGGAAATTGCCCATTTTGTGTCTGATCAACCGGAAGGGCCTTATACCTTCCTGCGCGTGGTTTTGCCCCGCCGCGGACGGGAATATTTTGACGGAATGAATACCCACAATACCTGCGTCCGCTATTGGAACGGCAAGTATTATCTCTATTATATGGGCACTACCTACGGCGGCCCGATTCCGCAGGAAGAGCAATCTCCGGAACGGAATGTGGAAGTGTGGAATCGGAAGCGTGTTGGTGTTGCGGTGGCAGATTCCATTTACGGGGAATTTGTCCGCCAGGATCACCCGGCACTGGAACCCCGTGGCTGCCAGTGGTGGGATTGCACCATTACCACCAATCCTGCGGTTGCTATTTTGCCCAGTGGAAAGACTTATATGATTTACAAGTCCCGTTCCCACGCCGGTGCAACACTGAAGCTGGGCATTGCGGTGGCAGACCGTCCCGACGGCCCGTTTGTGCGCTTGAGCGATGAGCCGATTCTGGCGATGGAGCATCCGGATATGCACGTGGAAGACCCCTTCCTGTGGTACGATGCCAAGCGAGAAAAGTTCTGCGTGATTGCAAAGGACGACAGCAAAAACGGCCACTATGGCGTAACCGGTGAGTGGGGCTGCGGCTTCTATGCGGAAAGTGATGATTGCATCCATTTTACCATTCCGGAGGATTCCAAAGTATTCTCCCGTTCTGTCCACTGGGCGGACGGAACAACCACCCAGCAGGGCAATATGGAGCGTACCTGGGTGCTGTTTGATGAGGACGGAAAGCCTGCATATCTCTTTAACGCCAGCGGCGCAGGTTCAAGTCCCTATAGTTTTGAAGGCAAAACCTACGTGGTTGCCCAAAAGTTTGAAAAGATCTGATTGGAGAATATATTATGAAAAAGGTTGTATTGTTAGGCGATTCCATCCGTATGATCGGCTATGGCCGTAAAGTACCGGAAATGCTGGGCGACGAGTATACCGTATGGCAAAGTGAGGACAACTGCCGCTTTGTCAAGTATACTCTGCGGATGCTTTTCGAGTGGAGAGATAATATTAAGGACGCAGACATTATCCACTGGAATAACGGCCTGTGGGATACCTCCACCGGACTGTTTGACGATGGGGGAAAGCCCTTCACCGATGAAGAGGAATATGTTGCCAATATGCTGCGCGTGGCAGAGGAACTGCTGAAAATCACCCCCAACGTGATTTTCGCCACCACCACCCCTGTCCACCCGGAATATCCGTATAACAGCAACGAGGTTATTAAGCGCTATAATGCCGTCCTCGTACCCAAGCTGCAAAAAATGGGCATTCGCATTAACGATCTGCACAGCTTGATTTCTCAGGATGTGGAAGGCTACATCTGCGAGGACCAGATTCACCTGAATGAAAAGGGTGCGATGCTTTGCGCCGAGCAGGTAGTAAATGCCATTCGCTCCATTTAAATACATAGAAAAACCGTTTTTAAAAATAAATCTGGAGGATTGATTATGAAACGTTCCGAAATCAACAAAGCACTCAAAGAGCTGGAAGCTGCCTGCGAGCAGTACCGCTGCTACCTGCCCCCCTTCTGCCATTTCACCCCTGAGCAGTGGCAGTCTATCGGTCACGAGTATGATGAGGTTCGCGACTGTATGCTGGGCTGGGACATTACCGACTACGGTATGGGCGACTTTGAGAAGATGGGCTTCTCCCTGATCACCATTCGCAACGGCAACCGTGCAATGGCAGACAAGTATCCCAAGGTTTATGCAGAAAAGCTGCTGTACCTGAAGGATGGCCAGTATGCACCCAACCACTTCCACTGGTATAAAACCGAGGATATTATCAACCGTGGCGGCGGAAACGTGCTGATTCGTGTGTACAACAGCCTGCCCAACGAGGAAATTGACTACGAATCCGATGTTACCGTGCACACCGACGGCCGTACATACACCGTGCCTGCCGGCAGTCAGATTCGCCTGACGCCCGGTGAGAGCATCCATATTCAGCAGTTTTTGTACCACGACTTCACCGTAGAGCCCGGCTCCGGCAACGTTCTGCTGGGCGAAGTCAGCCAGTGCAACGACGACAATACCGACAACCGCTTCAATCCTCCTGTGGGTCGTTTCCCCACCATCGAGGAAGATGAAGCACCTTATCGTCTGTTGTGCAACGAGTATCCGGAGGCAAAATAATGAAAATTCTGTTTCAGGGAGACAGCATCACAGATGCCGGACGTGATTACGCCAACCCCCACAACTTAGGCGGTGGCTACCCCAAATATGCTGCAGAGCTGCTCAAAGCCCAACATCCCGACATTTCCTTCGAGTTCGTAAATTTGGGTATCAGCGGCAATCAGACCAAGGATTTGTTGGCACGGGTGGAAGCGGATTTTGTGGATATCCAGCCGGATGTGGTGTCGATTATGATTGGCATCAATGACGTATGGCATCACGCGGAAGACCGTTCGTGGATTCCCCATGAGGTGTTTGAAAACCGCTACCGTCAGGTTCTGCAGGCCATCAAGGAGCGCACCAATGCCAAAATTATGATCATTGAACCGTTTTTGATTCCTGTGGAGGACAAACTGTTTTTCCGTGAGGATTTGTCACCGAAGATTGAGATCATCCGCAAACTGGCAAGAGAATATGCGGATGTCTATCTGCCCACAGATGGATTGCTTCACGCCGCAATGATTGGCAAAGAGCCCACACTGTTTGCCGCGGACGGCGTGCATCCCACCCAATACGGGGCAGAATATATCGGGCAGCTGTACGCACTGTACATTGCACCCCTGATCAAAGCTTGAGTAATAAGGAGATATTCCGATGGATGTAGTTGCATTGGGCGAATTGCTGATTGATTTCGCCACCATTACCAAAGACGAGGATGGCTACCCCACTATGGCGGCCCATCCCGGCGGCGCACCTGCAAATTTTCTGGCGGCGCTGACCAAATTCGGCTGCAAGACAGCACTGCTGGGCAAGGTGGGCAATGATGCCTTCGGCAAGCTGCTCATTGGCACGCTGGCAAAGGCGGGCATTGAGACCTCCGGCCTGATTGTGGCAGAGGATGTATTTACCACACTGGCTTTTGTCACCTTCGATGACAGCGGTGACCGTTCCTTTAGCTTTGCCCGTAAACCCGGTGCAGATACCCGTATGGCTTACGAAGAGCTGAATTTAAAGCTGATTGAGGAAGCAAAAGTGTTCCATTTCGGCACACTGTCCCTGACCGACGAGCCTGCCCGTACCGCCACCTATAAAGCGGTCGATTATGCTAAGAGCCTGGGTAAGCTGATTACCTACGATCCCAACCTGCGCAAACCCTTGTGGAGCAGTATGGATGAGTGCAAAAAGCAGCTGCTGTGGGGTCTGAGTCAGGCGGATGTGGTCAAAATCAGCGACGAGGAAGTGGAATTCCTGTTTGGCTGTACCCCTGAAGAGGGCGCAGACAAGCTGCTGAACGAATTTGGTGTGACGCTGGCAATGGTCACCTTAGGACCGAACGGCGCATACCTGAAAAACAAAACCGCCTGCACCTACGTGCAGTGCCCCAAGGTGCATCCCATCGATACCACCGGTGCAGGAGACATCTTTGGCGGCAGTGCAGTGAGCCGTCTACTGAAGCTGGGCAAGAATCCCGGTGAGCTGGGTGCAGAGGAACTGCGTTATGTGGGCAGCTTTGCCTCTACTGCGGCAAGCCTTTCCACAGAAAAGCAGGGCGGCATTTCCAGTATCCCCGAAGAAGCAGACGTACTGGCACGCATTTAAGCAGTTTAAATGTAAAACCGCTGTAAGACAGCAACACATAAAACTTTGGAGGAATATATATGAAAAACCGTTACGTTGGAGATTATCCTGTAATTGGCATTCGCCCCATCGTTGATGGCCGCCGTGGCCCGATGATGCTCCGCGAATCTCTGGAGCCCATTGTCTGGGCGATGGCAAATGCCGCCAAGAAGCTGTTTGAGGAGAACCTGTTCTACTCCAACGGTGAGCCTGTAAAGGTCATTATGGCGGATACATGTATCGGTCGTGTGCCTGAGGCTGCCGCCTGTGCAAATAAGTTTAAAAAAGAGGGCGTGGATATCACCCTGTCCGTAACTCCCTGCTGGTGCTACGGCTCTGAGACCATGGATATGGATCCCACCACCATTAAGGGCGTATGGGGCTTTAACGGCACCGAGCGTCCCGGTGCGGTGTATCTGGCCGCTGTTCTGGCTGGTCACGCACAGAAGGGTCTGCCTGCATTCGGCATCTACGGTCACGAGGTGCAGGATCGGGATCAAATTACAGAAGTACCTGAGGATGTAAAGGAAAAGCTGCTGCGCTTTGGCCGTGCCGCACTGGCAGTTGCTACGATGCGCGGCAAGTCCTACCTGCAGATCGGCTCTCAGTGTATGGGTATTGCCGGCTCTATTATGGATCAGGACTTTATGGAATCCTACCTGGGTATGCGTGTAGAGTCTGTGGACGAGGTGGAAATCCTGCGTCGTATGGAAGAGGGCATCTATGACGAGGAAGCCTTCCAGAAGGCACTGGCCTGGACCAAGGAGCACTGCAAAGAGGGTCGGGACGACAACCCCGAGTCCGTTTCCTTCCTGGGCAAGGAGCACAAGATCAAGTTCACTCCCGAAGAAAAGGAAAAGCAGTGGGAATTTACCGTCAAGATGTACTGCATCATCAAGGATTTGATGGCAGGCAACCCCAATCTGCCGGATAAGTTTGAGGAAGAAAAGGTTGGCCACAATGCCATCGCAGGTGGCTTCCAGGGTCAGCGTCAGTGGACCGACCACTGGCCCAACTGTGACTACCCCGAGGCACTGCTCTCCTCCACCTTCGACTATGAGGGTGCTCGTGAGCCCTACACATTGGCTACAGAAAACGACGTGCTCAACGGCTTGGGTATGCTGTTTATGCGCTTGCTGACCCACCGTGCTCAGATTTTTGCTGACGTGCGTACATACTGGTCCGGCGAGGCAACAGAGCGTGTGACCGGCTACAAGCTGGAAGGCAAGGCTGCAGAGTCCAACGGTATCATCCACCTGCTGAACTCCGGTGCTGCCTGCCTGGACGCCTGCGGTGAGTGCACCGACGAGAACGGCAATGCCATTATGAAGAAGTGGTGGGAAGTCACCGAGGAAGACATCAAGAAGATGACCGATGCCACCGTATGGTGCGAGGCCGGCTTCGACAACTTCCGCGGCGGCGGATTCTCCAGCCACTACACCACCCGTGCTGAGATGCCCTGTACGATGATTCGTCTGAATCTGGTTAAGGGACTGGGCCCTGTTCTGCAGATTGCAGAGGGCTGGACCGTCCGTCTGCCGGACGAAGTTTCCGACAAGCTGATGGAGCGCACCAACCCCACTTGGCCCTGCACTTGGTTCGCACCCCGTTGCGACGGCAAGGAAGGCTCTCCCTTCAAGACTGCATACGAAGTGATGCAGAACTGGGGCGCAAACCACGGTGCTATTTCCTACGGTCACATCGGTGCAGACCTGATCACTATGTGCTCTATGCTGCGCATCCCCGTATGTATGCACAACGTGCCGGAAGAGGACATTTTCCGTCCTGCCGCTTGGAACGCATTTGGTATGGACAAGGAAGGTCAGGATTACCGCGCCTGCGCAACCTACGGCCCGCTTTATAAGTAATAAACCAAGGTGGCGGCCGTCAAAGCCGCCACCCATTTATAAGGAGAAACGCTTATGCTGAAAAATATTCCCCCGATTCTCTCTCCGGAATTATTAAAGGTTCTGTGCGAGATGGGACATAGCGACCGCATCTGCATCGGTGACGGCAACTTCCCCGGTGCGGCAATGGCTAAGGCGAAAAATGCCATTTTCCTCCGTGCCGACGGTCACGGTGTGCCGGAACTGCTGGACACCATTTTGCAGGTGATGCCTTTGGACACCTATGTGGAAAAGCCTGCTGTTTTGATGGAAAAAATGGAATGCGACAAGGATTTGGACATTCCCGTTTGGAAGACTTATAAGGAAATCGTGGCAAAGCACGATGACCGGGGCGCGGATGCGGTAGGCAATATCGACCGCTTCAAGTTCTACGAGGAAGCCAAGGATTGCTATTGCATCCTCCAAACAGGCGAGACCGAAATTTACGCCAACATCATCCTCCAAAAGGGTGTTATTAAGGTCTAAAGTCTGTTTGATTGCTGAAAGCTGCACATTAAAAAGAGCGCGTTGCTTCAAAATGAAGCAACGCGCCTTTTTGTCAATATAATCGGGTGAAGGAGCGATAGTGATCGCTGGTGTAGTAAACGATGCCGCTTTTGGTATAGACCAGCCGTTTACTGCCACGGCTGCCGGAAGTGGAATAGAGCGTTCCAATATCGCATTCGTAATAGGTCTGACCACTGGGGAGCAATCCTTCGTTGTTGTAGAATCGGTCGCCGCCAATGCAGTAGCCCTTTTTGGATAACACCTTTGGTGCGGTGCTTCCAAAGCGGTTTTTTGCTTCATTTTTGGTAATGAAGTTGGCAGGCAGACGATGATAGGTGTGAATATAGGCCGCAACCTCGTCTTTGTAGGTAAGACCGGTGGCAGGCGCTTCGGTAGGCTTTTCGGTAGGAGGCTCGGTAGGCTTCTGTGTAGGCGCTTGGGTGGGCGCTTCGGTAGGCTTTTCCGTAGGCGCTTCCGTCGGCACTGCTGTGGGTGCCTCGGTAGGCTTTTCTGTAGGTGCTTGGGTCGGTGCTTCGGTTGGTGCGGCTGTGGGCCTTTCGGTGGGCGCTTCGGTGGGTTTTTCCGTAGGTCTCTCCGTGGGCGCTTCCGTAGGTGGTTCGGTGACCTCTGCTTCTGTAGTATCCGGGACGGTTGTTTCCGGTGCAGTGGTCTGAGCCACGATTTGCGTTGCCACCTGTGTGGTTTCCGGAAGCTGTGCGTTTTGCACACCGCAGCCTGCCATAGACAGCAGCAGTAATAAGGCTAAAAATAAAGACGTCAGTTTTTTCATTTCTCTATATTCCTTCGGTACATTATGGTGTCATCATGATGGATAGGCAGGGATTTTCCTGACAGGCCTGACGAAATACGTAAAGCAGTTTTCCGCACCAGTCTCCAACAGCGTAATGCAGGGCGTGGAAGTTTGTGAGGGTGAGCTGGGTTTGCTCATCCATGTCGGTCAGACAGTCGAAAAGGGCATCTAAGTTGTGGCCGTAATAATCGGGGAAAGAGAGCGCCTGTGCCAATGCCTGATGGACGTCGGCAGGGGTGTGCAGCGCTTCGCAATCGATGGTAACATTCTTCATATTGTGCTCCTGAAATTGAAATACATAACTTATATATTATAGCCTACCACCACGGGAAAGTCAACGAGAACCCCCAAAATCCACGTTTACAGGGAGTTATTCCAACACCGCTTTCAGCTTTTGCAAGGCCTTTTTTTCAATACGGCTGACGTAACTGCGGCTGATGCCGGTGTGCTTTGCCACATCCCGTTGTTTAAGCGGTGTGCCGCCGCCTAATCCATAGCGCAGAGTAATGACCTGCTTTTCCTGCGGAGTGAGTACGCTGTCTATGGCGCTGAGCATTTTTCGGATATCCTCCCGATTGCTGATGCGCTCCAATAAATCCTCGTCCTGCGCCACCACATCCATCAGCGACAGTGCCGCACCGTCTCCTGCGGTCTCAATGTAATCGGACAAAGAGACATCCTGACTGCTCTTTTTCTGACTGCGAAAATACATCAGAATTTCATTTTCCACACAGCGTGCGGCATAAGTACCCAACCGTGCCCCTTTGGAGGGGTCAAAGCTCTCAATGCCCTTGATGAGTCCGATGGTGCCGATGGAAATTAAATCCTCCTGATCGGCACTTTGGGCGTAGTATTTTTTCAGTACGTGGGCAACCAAACGGAGATTGTGCTCAATCAGCACATTGCGTGCCTGTAGATCTCCATTTTTAAACTGTGCGATATACTGCTCTTCCTCCTGGTGCGTCAGTGGTCGGGGAAAGCTTCCCGAGCCTAACTGCAGTGCAAACATCAATCCGCTGACGATGAGCCAGACGGCGGCGATCATACGCCTCACCTCCAATATACTCTATTGCCCCCTGCCAGTCCTTTTTCCATCCCGCGCAATATAACGCAAATCAGCCCAAGCGGACGAACGAAAGCCGTATACCATAAAGTAGCACCCCATACAACAGATCCATTTTCGTCCGCAAGATTTTCTGCGAAATTTTTGTAAACAATTGCAAAAAGCAATTGGCACGAGAGAAAAGCCTCTCGTGCCAAGCCATTGTTTCTAATGATACATTCACTTAATCTGTCAAAGAAAATTTTGGATTAGTTAATACAATTTCAACGATATCAGAAAAGCAAGAAATGACATTGTATTTTGTTATGGGTGCTGCTCCCGGATGGCCAGAGTGGCATCTCATATCAAAGCAACTTGCAAGCCGAGTTCTTTCGTTTGAATCAATTAATTGCATTCCTTCTATAACCCATAATACATCATTGTCAAAAGCCGTTCGTAATTCACTCAAGCTTTGTATGGTATACTCTTTTGAAAACCTCTTGAATCTACCCGACGTCTGGTTCTTCATTTGCGTTGACGTACTATTAAACACATTAAAGCCAATCTTTTCGATGACCTTATGAATTCTATCAATGGCAGCGCACCACAACAAGACTGTGGCAGCCTTCAAATAACCACTTTCCCAGCATCCCAAAGCTTCTGTTAGATATTCGTTTTCATCTGAATCAGAAATTTTATTCAAAAGTGTATGTACTTCTTCACTGAACTGGTGATGATCTGTTTCAGCGGTTTCGATGGCATCGGTTTGCAAAAAGATTACTATACTATCATTGAAATCGGACGCTATAATATCAAACTGTTTACTGTATGATGTTCTTCTGCTCACAGAATCCGAAAGTTTCAATATGGAACGAAATGCATGATCATATTTTTCTAACTGTTCTTTCAATACTCCATAGTTTACTAATTGTTTTGATAGTGATTCAAACCAACAACTAGCTATCTGTTGGTATGTGTTTCTCTCTGCGTCACTATTAATATTTACAGAAGAGCCTTTTTTCAAGAGTGTTCTAGCATTTTTAATATCGTCCCAAAGGCTTTTTGCCGACAAAGTTATATCTTTAATCGACATAATCATTCACCTTTCACCAAATCAAGAAGAACTTTCGCCAACTCCTTTTTTCCTTCTGCCGAAAGAGAAATATTTTGCGTTTTATCGTATTTTTCAGGCCACGCTTCCCAATAATCAGTATTAGATTTAAAGTACGAAGTGAAATTTTTGGCGTTATAACATTTCATAGTATTACATCTTGCTCGTACGACCTCACAATTAAAGGACATCTCGCCATTATTGTCAGAAAACGAATTCTCAAAGGCAGTGAGCAAAGCGAGTCTTATCTGACATTCGGACATATTTGTACTGTTAAGAGTTTCGTAGAGCGGCATAAGTTTGCCATCTTCTTTGTAATAGAGATAATTAATATTTTCAATTGTAATTCCGTTACTGTTTAAAAAACGTTGAATTTTTACATGAAAATCTTTCGTTGTAATTTCTGTGTTATGATTCTCCGATTCCCCATTATCATTTTCAGAAACTGTCGTATCAGCAATATTGCTATTTGCCTCTACATCCGATGTGCATTTGCTTGGAGCAGTAGCAGAACCCTTCTTTGCATTCAAGAAATTCTCTAAAAGTAGTTCAAAACATTTTTCTTGCAGGGCCTCGGGACATTGTTTTACAATTTCAATAATTTCTTTGATTTCCGATTTCAACATTTGATACATAAATGATTTCCTCTCTTTTATAACTCTTATTTTCTGATTAGCCACCTACTACTGATTTCCCTTTTTGAGATTGCAATCACGGCAGAGCATTTGGCAATTCTCGGGTGTTGTGTGTCCGCCCTTAGACCAGGCTTTAATATGGTCCGCGTGCATTTCCTCGAAGTCAAATTCCTCTTCGCAAATTGCGCACTTGTGATTTTGCTTTTCATAAGCAGCAAGGGCATCACGGCGATCGAAAGCACGAATAGAAAGCTTCTTTTCTTCCCCGGTCAGTAAGTACTCATAAATTCCGGATTTCTTCGTCACATCTTCGTCGCCCATAAGACGCTGAATCTCTAATTCAAGAGCTTTGGGATCAAGATCTGTGCGCTTGCCGTGTTCGTTATAATACAAGCCCCAAGGTAATCCCTTCATTTCTTTGCGCTTCTTCGGGAAAATGGCTTGTACCCAATCGATAACCGAACGGAAATAATTCCAAAGTGTTACGGCACTCGGGTCGTGCTGGTGCTCCGACATATAGCCTTCGATGGTTTTACCCTCGGCACTTGCCGCCCAAAGTATAGCTGTTTCAAGATACTCCTGACGAATGCTTGAACCCTTCAAATAGTCACCGGCAAGCGCATCTGCCGCGCAACCCGTTTTGGAGAAGTATCTTTTGGCATCGGAAGTCCAAGAGCCTGCATACACCGCATTCCGCAATTCCTGATCGGTCAGTTGCTCACCTGCTATATTAATAATTCTAAACCAGTCAAGTTTTTCACTGTCCGTTCCGTCACATACATAAACAAATAACGGATAATCCAAAATTTTTTTCTTAACGTCGGCAGGTAAATTGTAGAAGTATTTATCATCTACAGAGAAAGACCCATCCACGTACTCGCAAAGAGAAATTGTTCTTTGCTGTCCGTCAAGCACTTCGTATGTATCCTCGCCGGTTTTGCACCAGTAGAGTACATTTAACGGAAGACCTTTAAGTACGGTACGAATAACCTCGTCACGTTGCGCATCCTTGTAAACAAATTCACGCTGGTATTTGGGTCTAATATCCAATCTTTCATCATAACCGACGACACCCTCCTCGGCATCGTTAAAATATCCTTCACAGACTTCACCGACTGTTATTTTTCTTTCTTCAATAATCATTTGTTTACCTCCTCGGGATGTTTGTTGCGAATAAATATTCTTGCGTAGGTGGAGTGAACAACCTCGTCGTTAAGCACAAAGTAATTTCCACTTTTGGGCTTTCCTCTTAGTACAGGATTGCCATTAATCTTTCCACCGCCAGAACCCGTTTTCGTTCCGTTCTGCCTTGTTTCTTCGTAATCCTTATAGTTCTTTGTCGTCTTAATTCCTGCAAGATAGTCTTTGCCATTTACCAAGCCTACAATCTCAAACTGGTCGGGATTATATTTGTACATAAACGTTATCGGAACACCCATTACGCCTGTAAAATCACACGGAATATCAGCCGTTTTTGATACTTCAATAGCATCATAATTATCGTACCCCGGATATTCAGAAATGTTGTACCGTCTAACAAGGATCATCTCTTCGTGGCGCTTGCGGATATCCAAGTTAGTAAACCAAGCGATATTACCAAGGGATCTCCACTTCTGTCCATCTTCGTCCACCCAAAATCTCGTTTCACGTGCTTCAAAGTATTCGGGTACTCTGAATGACATATCTCCATTGCCATAACCTAACCATACTTTGTTCTGCATCAGTAGCGGGAAAAATTCTTTATAAGTTATCGCATTCTGACTTCCAATTATTATAAAATGCTTGTTGTGCTCGAGAAGCGTTGACACATATTCCCGGAACAGGGAAAAAGGCGGGTTAGTAACCACGATATCAGATTCATCCATAAGTGCAAGGCATTCTTCCGATCTGAAATCGCCATCGCCGGTCAACTCGACAAGTTCATTAACTCCATTCTTAAACAGCTCTGCCACATCAAGCATATCAACACCACCATCGCCGGTTTGGTCGTATACTTGAGTAACGATAGCTTTATATGGCTTGTTGGCGTTTTCTTCACCTGATCCAAGAACATCAAACAAGGATAACTGCTGATTTGCGATGGGAGAACCGGAATAGCAAGTTGCAATCAATTTTTTAATTCCCAGTCGATTGAAATTCAAAACGAAGTATTTGAAAAAGTTGCTTTCAAACGGATCATCACAATTACACAGAATTGTTTTTCCTCTAAAGTGCTGTTTATAGTGACGTAATTCCTTTTCAATATCTGTAAGTTGTGTGTAGAATTCATCTTCTTTGGCACGTACAGCTGCCTTTAAACTTTTATTTCCCGCCATTTTATTTCTCCTCTTTTGCTATTTCATCAACCACAAACGATCTAATGGCATCTCGTATCATTAAAAATGCGTTAAATTTAGCCTTATATGGAAGTTGTCTAAACGGAATATTACCCATCATACCTTTTGCCGCTTTGGCAACGGCAATATACGGAGCATAATCATGGTTGCTTGCAACTTCATCATATAACGAATCAGCTATGCGCCTGAACAAGGTAGAATTGGACAACAGTTCATTTATTTTGCTAATTGCATCTTCTGCGTCCTTAATTTTCTTTGCTTTATCAATTTTAAATAATATTTTCTCTGTTCTTTCGCTTTCGTTCCTCTGACGGTAAATTTCCTTCAAATCTTCAATTGCCACTTCGGGGGCGAGGGTGTGGAAGATAAGCCAATTACGGTTCATCGTTTCGGCAGGGGCTTGCTTGTAGATCTCCTTGCTGTCCTCGCCGGTGGTATAGTGCCAGAAGCGGTACAGATAGCCGCTCCAATAGAGTGCTTCTCCATCAAACACATTGCCGTTCTTGGTCAGTTCAACCGTCTCTGCAAGCTCGGCAAGGAGGTATTCTTCTCCTGCCCACTGCATACGGTTAAACTTGGAATCCAGTCCCTTAGCGACCTCAGAGGTCATAAATGCCTTGATAAAGGTTGCGCTGTCATAACCTTTTGCACCGGACAGTTCAAACAGTCTGCCCTGAATATCACACAGTTTCAGTTCCAATTCATTCATACTGCTTCTCCAAAATCTCATCAAAGAAGTTTCCTTCACGGCGGTAGTTTTTGCAAATATCATTGGCAATGGCAATGCCTTTTTGACGGCTCCGGTCGCTCTCGTCCTGCAGGAAACGGCGTTCCATCATAGAAAGAGGAATCTCCCGCTCGATGCGAACAGCGGCGCAGGCTTTCCCTGTGGTCGCCACATACTGCTTGCCTAACTTCAGGGCAGACAGGCTGTTCACCAGCGCCATATCCGTAATGTTCCCCATAAAGAAGTTATCCAGCACGTAGAACATTCTGTCGTTGGCGATGCTGCCGATCACAAGATCCTTGCCGGCATCGATACGGCTGTACTTCTCATAGAAAGATGTGCCCTTGATCTTATCCATTCTGCCTCTATGGAAAGCAACCAGCATTGCCCAATCCAGGTCGGCCTTGATCTCTACGGTGTCGAGGGCATTTATGTCGATAGACACGATGTAAAACTTGGACTTTTCAAAGTCGCAGATCAGCGTCAGCGGCTGCCCCGGCTCGGTGCCCATATAGAAGCCCTTGCCGAAGTCGCACATTTCCCGGCTCTTGGGTGCAATATCCCCCACGATGCCGGATTTGGAGCCGTGGTATAGAAGAATCCGTCCGCCCTCCAAATTGACGGACGCGGCTTCGTTTGCGATTTTATCCAGTACGAACTGATAGACGGGAACACCCTGTTCCTTGCAATAGTCGTACAGCTTCGCCTGGGCAAGCTTGGTGGGGATGGCTCTGCCGTTCTCCCAACGGTTCACCGTAGCAAAATTTACGCCCAGCTTTTCGGCAAAGTCCGCCTGACTCAGTCCCAGATAGTCTCGTATAGACTTTATCAGCTTTTGCATAATAAGCCTCCTTGCAATATAACAAGTATCATCATTTGCATTATAGCCAATGTTATATGCTCCGTCAATGGGTTTTGCGTAAAAGTTTCTATTTGTTACTGTACTTCTTGCTATTTTCAGCGTGGCGGTATATAATAAGGGGTAGTTTCCAAAAATAAGGAGCAATTTATGATTCAAACCATTCAGGTGCAGGAGGGCATTACGCTGCGCTGCTGCACCGATACAAGATTTAAAACCGGATGCTTGACGGTGCAGCTGGTGCGACCGATCACCGTCAGCGAGGCGGCGATGAATGCTTTGCTGCCGGCAGTGCTGCTTCGGGGCAGTGCCCGTTATCCGGACCTGCGGAGCATCACCTTGCGCTTAGATGACCTGTACGGCACAACAGTGGGCGCACAGGTGCGCAAAATCGGAGATTATCAGACCACCGGCCTGTTTTGCGGTTTTATCGACGACCGTTATACAGCTGAGGGAGAGGACTTTTTCGCCTCGGTCATTGACTTTTTAAGAGAGCTGTTACTGCATCCCCTGACGGAGGACGGTGGTTTCTGCAAGGAGTTTGTGGAGAGTGAAAAGAAGAATCTCCTCAGCGCCATTGAAGCACAACGCAACGATAAGCGCATCTATGCCGCAGAGCAGCTTATGAAATATATGGGCAAAGCGGATACCTTGGGCATTTCCCGTATGGGCGAGCCGGAAAAGGTGGCGGCGATTACACCGCAGGAGCTTTATGCCCATTATGAGCGCATATTACGGGAGAGCAGAATCGAGCTGTTTTATGTGGGCGGCTGTCAGCCGGAGACGGTTTGCCGGCTGCTGACACCGCTGTTTCAAAAAGTTCAAAGATGTTATGTAAACCTGCCTGACCAAACACCTTTCTGCGACGGGGGAAAGACCCGCAATATTCAGCAGATGGAGGTCACCCAGGCAAAGCTGCAAATGGGCTTTTTGACCGATGCGTCTATGGAGGATCAGGATTTTGCACCGATGCAGGTGCTTAACACCGTTTTAGGCGGTATGACCGGTAAACTGTTTATGAATATTCGGGAGAAGCAATCTCTGTGTTACGATATCGGCTCGGTGTACCAAGGCTGCAAGGGCGTACTGGCGGTGTCGGCAGGTATGGATTGTGCAGATGTGGAAAAGGTGGAGCAGAGCATTTTGCAGGAGCTGGAAGATTGCTGTCGGGGAAATATTACCCCGGAGGAACTGGAAAGTGCCAAGCAAACCCTTTACAGCAGTCTGCGCACAGTCCACGACAGTCCCGGAGGTATTGAAAATTACTACGGAACAAGTGCATTAAGCGGTCTTTCCCTGAGCATTGAGGAATATATGCGTCAGGTGCAGGAGACCACGGTGGAACAGCTTTCTGCTTTAGCAAAAAGACTGCAGCTGCACAGCGTGTTTATTTTGAAGGGGGTGCAGTGATGGAAAAACGGGAATACCCCCGACTGAATGAGACGGTCTACTGGGACGAACTGCCCAACGGACTGAAATTGGCCATTGTACCCCGAAAAGGTTTTTCCAAGAAGGTGGCCTATTTTGCCACCGGTATGGGCTCTGTGCACCGCCGCTTCCAAATGGACGGCAAAAATTACGAAGCGCCGATGGGTGTTGCTCACTTTTTGGAGCACAAGCTGTTTGATATGCCCGGGAGGGACATCTCTGCGGAATTTGCGGCATTGGGGGCCAGTGTCAACGCCTTTACCAGCTATGATATGACCGCCTACTATTTTACTGCCACGGAGCATTTTGAACAGTGTCTGCAGCTGCTTCTGGAGATGGTGACCAAGCCTTATTTTACCGAAGAGACGGTACAAAAGGAACAGGGCATCATCGGACAGGAAATCGATATGAATATCGATAGTCCCGAGACCCGTATTTTTGAGAATCTCTCCAAGGCAATGTATGTAAAACATCCGGTGCGCGAGCCGATTTTGGGCACAAAAGAGACCATTGCCCAGATTACGCCCCAAGTGCTGTACGATTGCCACAGAGCAGGCTATAATCCCCGTAATATGCTCCTTTGCGTGGTGACGGATACCGATCCGGAGCAGGTGCGGCAGGTGGCGCAGACCTACACCGCCTGCATGGAGCAGCCACAGGTGGAATTTGAGGACTGCTGGCAGGAGGAAATGACCTGCCCCACATCCTTTGTCCAAGACCGTATGGAAGTGGCGCGACCCATCTTTCAGGTGGCGTTTAAGTGCGAACCCTTTCACACAGGGGCACAGGGCGTATATGAGGAATTTGTGGGGGAACTGGCGGCAGAGGCGCTGTTCGGTGAATCCTCTACCTTATATTTGAAGCTTTACGAGCAAGGATTGATCGACCCCTCCTTTGGCGGTGGATTGGACAGTCTGCAGGATTATGTGACCCTCAATGCAATCGGTGACAGCGACGACCCCTTTGCGGTGCGTGATGCCATTTTGGAGCAGGGGGGCCGTATTGCTGCAGAGGGCATCGGTGAAGAGGACTTTTTGCGTATGAAGCGCAGTGCCATAGGCAGTCGAATTCGGGCGCTGGACAATTTTGACTCGGTGTGCTTCCGTCTGTGTGCCTATCACTTTACAGGTACAGACTATTTTGCGTTTCCTGAAATTTATGAAAAGGTGCGCTCGGAGGACGTGCAGGCGTTTATTGCCCGTGTGGTGACTCCGGAGCGCTGCACATTATCCCTGATTGAACCCAAGGAGGAAGATGGCTTATGACAGATCATATTATATTTCCCAACATCGGTGGATTGGAGCTGAATCCACCGGACGGCATTCACATTTCCGAGAGCTTTACCCTCTATTTCTACGGTATGATCATCGCATTGGGGCTGGTACTGGCGGTGGTTTATGCGTTGCGTCGCTGCAATCAGTTTGGCTTCCGGCAGGATGATATTTTAGACGGTGTGCTGTGGATTGTGCCGGTGTCGGTGATCTGCGCCCGATTGTACTATGTATTTGCGCAGTGGGACTATTACGGCAGCAACCTGAAGGAAATCATCAATATCCGCGGCGGCGGACTGGCCATCTACGGTGCAGTAATCGGTGCGGCGGTTTGCGTGATCCTGCACTGCAAAATCAAAAAAATCAACCTGCCTGCACTGCTGGATTTGGTGGCATTGGGCTTTTTGATCGGACAGGCGGTTGGCCGCTGGGGCAATTTCATCAATCGGGAGGCCTTTGGCAGCTACTCCGACGGACTGTTTGCCATGCGGGTGGCTGAAATGAACCTGACTGTGCCTCAGGATGCTTCTGCAAAGTTTTTGGAGCAAGTGGAGGTACTGCGGCAAAACGCCATTGCCGGTGGCTATGAGGGCTACATTCAGGTACATCCCACCTTCCTGTATGAATCTATGTGGAATCTTGTAGGCTTCGTGGCACTGCACTTTTTAAGCAAAAAGCGGCAGTATGACGGACAGATTGCGCTGGGTTATGTGGCTTGGTACGGCTTAGGACGGGCCATCATTGAGGGTCTGCGGATGGATAGCCTGTACTGGGGTCCTTTCCGCGCCAGTCAGCTGTTGGCGGCGGTAAGCTGTTTTGCGGCAGTGGTGGTGCTGGTGGTGATGGCGTTCAAGAAGCACCGCAAGGAAAATCTGTTTGTGAACCGGGTGCGGATTTGTCGGGAGATGCAAGAGGCAGTGGAGGCCTTTGAAAAGGAAGGCGCTGAAGAAGAAATCACCGAGGAACAATAACTCTAAAGCATTTTGCAGGGGCCGATGTGGGCATCCGCCTCTACGTCCGCAGAACGCGGAGTATTTCAATAATTGTGAGCGTGTTGCATTGCAACACGCTCTTTTTTGGTATATAAAGCGCGGATTGGGAAAAACTGTAGATAAAGGTGGTGAAGATGTGGAACAATTTTTCTGTAAAACCAAAATTATTTCAGGCACAAATGCGCTCCACAGCCTCAAGGAGCTTTGCTGTAAGCGGCTGATGGTGGTGGGCGATCCGTATTTTCAGCAAAACGGCACATTGGATCAGGTGGTGGCATTGGTTCAGCCGTCCGAAAGCTGTATTTACACCGGTGTAGAGCCTGACCCCTCTGCCCAAGCGGTGGCTAAAGGCACGGCACAGCTGAAAGCTTTTGCACCCGATACGGTGGTGGCGTTAGGCGGCGGCAGTGCCATCGACTGCGCCAAGGCGATGGTGTATTTTTCAGGTTTGCAGGTGTTTTTTGTGGCAGTACCCACTACTTCCGGTGCAGGCTCAGAGGTGACAAACTTTGCGGTCATTACCCACGATGGGGTAAAAACCCCCTTGGTGGATAATGCTTTGCAGCCGGATATGGCAATTTTGGATGGCGCGCTGCTGCAAAATTTACCCAAAACACTGATTGCGGATGCAGGCTTTGATGTGCTTGCCCACGCGCTGGAGGCGGCGGTAGCAAAAAACGGGGGAGGCATCAGTGGGGCGTTGGCGCAATGGGCCTTTGCCACAGGCTGTGAAATGCTGCCCCGTTCCTTTGAGGGGGACTTGTCCGCAAGAATATGGATGCATCAGGCGGCGACAGCGGCGGCAATGGCTTTCAGCAGTGCAGGATTGGGACTGTGCCACGCCCTGTCACACAGCTTAGGCGGTCTGTACCACGTTCCCCACGGACGGCTCAATGCCATTTTACTGCCTGCGGTGGTTGGCGTAAACAGCGGTTGGGGAAGCTACGCTCCTATTGCACGAAGCGGTGGAATGGGCGGTGCGGCAGATTCGATGGCAGTACGGAACTTAAAAAGCGGACTGATTTCCCTGAGAAAGCGGCTGAGATTGCCGTCCACTTTGAAGCAGGCTGGTGTGCCCGCCGCCAAATTACGGACGGATACCCCTGCCATTGTCCGCGCTGCTTTGGCTGACCCCTGTTGCAGTACAAATCCCCGTCCCGTGGATGAGCAGTTGATTCGTGCAGTGCTGAAAGAGGTGTCCGGTGCAGTCTAAAACCTTATATTCCGTGGGTCTGGATGTAGGAACGACTACTACCCAGATGGTCATTTCCCGTCTGCAGGTGGAAAATCAATCATCCGGCTTTACTGTACCGCGGATGGTGATCGGGGAACGGGAAGTGGTGTACGAAAGTCCGGTGATTTTCACCCCTATGGAAAATCAACTGGTGGACGGAAAGGCTATTATCGCGTTTATGGATGCCCAGTACGAAGCCGCAGGACTGCAAAAAGCGCAGATCGACACCGGTGCGGTGATTGTCACCGGTGAGACCTCCCGTAAGGAAAATGCCCATCAGGTGCTGAGCAATCTGTCCGGTGCGGCAGGCTCCTTTGTGGTGGCAACCGCAGGACCGGATTTGGAAAGCGTTTTGGCGGCAAAAGGGGCAGGTGCAACGGACTGTTCCCGACAGACCGGACAGCGGATTTTGCATATAGACATTGGCGGCGGCACATCCAATATGGCACTGATTGAAGAGGGACAGGTGGTTTCTACCGGCTGTTTAAACGTAGGCGGTCGTCTGCTGAAGCTGGATGAACACGGAAAAATACAGTATAAATCCCCGGTTTTGGAGGGGCTGACTTCCCTGAAAGTGGGGGATAGCCCCACATTGCAGGAGCTGACGCTTTTGGCACAGCTGCTGTGCAGTGCGCTGGAAATGGCATCGGGACGGAAGCCGGAAACTGCGCTTTTGCGGCAACTGGAAACGAAGGAGAGCCAAAGACCTTGGATTGTACCTGAGGGGGAACTGACGGTGTCCTTTTCCGGCGGCGTTGCCGATTGCATCGAAGAGGAAAAAGACCCCTTTGCCTACGGAGATTTGGGGGTGCTGTTGGGGCAGGCAATCCGAAAAAGCGCCCTGTGTGCCGCCCCTTATCGCATCGGAAGGCAGACCATTCGTGCCACGGTCATTGGCGCAGGCTGTCACAGCACTGCCCTTTCGGGCAGTACGGTTTACCGCAAAAATGTATCTCTGCCCCTTAAAAATCTGCCGGTGGTGCAGATTCCTTATAAAAAGTGCCTTGAAGCGGATTTTTCTGCCGCAGTACGTGAAAAGCTTCAACAGGTGGACAGTGCCAACGGGGTATTGCTTTTAAAGGACTTACCCCAAATGGATTATGCCATGCTGACGGCTGTGGCGACGCAGTTGGGGGCACTGCCACTGCAGCCACTGATGATTTGTATGGAGCAGGATTTCGGAAAGGCCTTGGGACAGAAAATCAGCTTGCTGTATCCCGATAAACCAATTTTATGCCTGGACGGATTATTGTTTGACGGGCAGAGCTATTTGGATGTGGGCAGTCCTGTAGGGCCGTGCTACAGCGTGGTGATCAAAACCCTTGTTTTGCAA
The DNA here is from genome assembly GCA_017465625.1 of Oscillospiraceae bacterium. Classification (GTDB taxonomy): domain Bacteria; phylum Bacillota; class Clostridia; order Oscillospirales; family Oscillospiraceae; genus Faecousia. The sequence continues at coordinate 68,626 of JAFTVV010000030.1, forward strand.
AAAAATGAATAGGAAGCGGGAGGAAAGCACTCTTGTTATTAAAAACGACACTTTTAGGAAAAACCTATATTTTTAAGGATTTAAAGCAAGTATTGGCCATGGCCAATGAAGAAAAAACTGGCGATAAGCTGGCAGGCTTAGCGGCAGAAAGTGCCCAAGAGCGGGTAGCGGCGAAGGTGGTGCTGGCGGCAGTGACATTGGGGGATTTACGGGAAAATCCTGCAGTGCCCTATGAGCAGGACGAGGTCACCCGAATCATTCAGGACGATGTGAATGAGCAGGTGTACCGCCGTATTCGCAACTGGACGGTGGCAGAGCTTCGGGAGTGGCTGCTGGATGAAAAGACCACCGGTGCAGACATCCGAAAGCTGAGCCGCGGACTGACCTCAGAGATGGTGGCGGCGGTGGCAAAGCTGATGAGCAATCTGGATTTGATATACTGCGCCAATAAAATTACCGTTACCGCCCACTGCAATACCACCATCGGTCTGCCCAACACCCTTTCCTGCCGTCTGCAGCCCAACCATACCACTGACGATCCGGACGGCATCACTGCCTCCACCTTGGAGGGTTTGACCTTTGGCGCAGGAGATGCGGTGATCGGTCTGAATCCGGTGACCGATTCTCCGGAGCAGGTGGGTAAGGTTTTACGACGTTTTCAGGAGATTAAGGAGCATTGGGAAATTCCCACCCAAATTTGCGTCCTTGCCCACGTGACGGCTCAAATCAAGGCGGTGAAGGCAGGTGCGCCTGCGGATTTGATTTTCCAGTCCATCGCAGGTTCTCAAAAGGGCAATGAGGCCTTCGGCTTCAGTGCCGCCACATTGGAGGAGGCACGTCAGCTGTTGCTCACCGAGGGCACGGCAGAGGGGCCTAACGTGATGTACTTTGAAACAGGTCAGGGCTCAGAGCTTTCCAGCAATGCTCACCACGGCACGGATCAGGTGACTATGGAGGCGCGGTGCTATGGCTTTGCCAAACGTTTTCAGCCTTTTTTGGTGAATACGGTGGTAGGCTTTATTGGGCCTGAGTATCTTTACGATGCCCGTCAGGTGACCCGTGCAGGCTTGGAAGACCACTTTATGGGCAAGCTGACCGGCATTTCTATGGGTTGCGACTGCTGTTACACCAATCACATGAAGGCAGACCAAAATGACATTGAGAATTTGGCCTCCTTGCTGACGATGGCAGGCTGTAACTACTTTATGGGCATTCCCCACGGGGATGATATTATGCTCAACTATCAGACCACCGGTTTTCGGGAGACTGCGGCATTGCGTGAAATTACCGGCAAGACGGCAATTCCGGAGTTTCAGCAATGGCTGGAGAAGATGGGCTTTGTGGAAAACGGCAAGCTGACCAAAAAAGCCGGAGACGGCTCTTGCCTGCTGTTTTAAGGAGGAGAAAATATGAATAAAGAGGAATTGACGCAATTGATTTCCAATCTTTTACAGCAGATGGACGGACAGCCTCAGGTCAAAGCAAGCGACTATAAGCCGCTTAATAGCGGACCTGCACCTGCACCCGGTGATTATGGGGATGGGGACTTTGTGCAGGACGTGTCGGCACTGGATTTGCGGAAGCTGTATATGGTGGAAAATCCTGCAAACGGTGAAAAGTTTCGCAGATTGAAGGAAAAAACGCCTGCCCGTTTAGGTATGGGACGTGCAGGCCCTCGCTACAAGACCCTCAGTATGCTCCGCTTTCGGGCAGATCACGCGGCGGCGCAGGATGCGGTGTTTTCCCAAGTGCCGGAGGACTATGCCCAAAAGCACGGTTTTGTTCCGGTGCAGACCAAATGCAAGGATAAAGAGGAATATCTGACCCGTCCGGATTTGGGCAGATGCTTCGATGAAAGCAATCAGGCGGTGATTCGCAAGGCTGTGCCCAATGCACCAAAGGTACAGCTTGTAGTGGGGGATGGACTTTCCTCCGCAGCGATTTTAGCCAACGCCGCCGACTGTTTGGCGGCCATTCGGGACGGCCTGAAGCTGAAAGGCATTGAGACGGGAGAGGTGCTGTTTGTCCGTTACTGCCGTGTAGGTGCAGGCGATGCCATTGGCGATGTGACCGACTGTCAGGTGGTGTGTATGCTGGTGGGAGAACGACCGGGACTGGTCACAGACCAAAGTATGTCGGCCTATATCACCTATAAGCCCCATACGGGGGTCTCGGAATCCAGCCGCACCGTGGTGTCCAACATCCATCCGCAAGGCACACCTGCGGTAGAGGCAGGCGCATATATTGCAGAGCTTTTGGACACCATTTTAAAGAAGCAGGTTTCCGGTGTGGGTCTGCATTTGGAGGGCTGATATGATTGCCGTAAAGGTTTTGGCGGTGCGGTATCTCAATGCCGCATCGGAGGCCGTGTGCAAGGCATTGGGTGCACCGGAGGGGTATCCCTGTCTGGGTCTTTTGACCACCGATTGCGACGATGCCACCTATATTGCCCTGGATGAGGCAACCAAAGCCTCTCAGGTGCAGGTGTGCTACAGTCACAGCTTTTATGCCGGTGCGGCCAATGCGTCCACGCCCTATGCAGGAGAAGTGATCGGCATTCTGGCAGGGCCGACTCCGGGCGCAGTACGAAGCGGTATGGAGGCGGCATTGGAGGCATTGAGCCACATCGGTTTTGAATCTTATAACGATGTGCCGTTTTTGGCGCACACTGTGAGCCGTTGCGGCAGTTTTCTGGCAAAAGAGGCTGGCGTACAGGAGGGCTCGGCACTGGCATACTTGATTGCACCACCGCTGGAGAGTATGTATGCCCTGGATGGGGCGTTAAAGGCTTCAGATACAGTGTTATGTAAACTATATAGTCCGCCCAGTGAGACCAATTTCGGTGGCGGCCTGCTCACAGGAACGCAAGCGGCCTGCAGTGCTGCCTGTGCCGCCTTTGCACAGGGCGTTCGGGAAGTGGCGGAAAGACCGTTTTATGAACAGTAAGGAAGGGTGTTATGGAACTGGATCAGGATTTACAGGCGCGGCAGGAAGCGCGGGCACTGGCAAAGCAGTCAGAGCTGGCGCAACACCAGCTTGCGCGGATGCGTCAGGAGCAATTAAACAGCATTTGCAAGGCGGTTGCGGAGGAATTTGCCCTCCACGCACAGGAACTGGGAGAACTGGCGTGTAAGGAGACCGGCTTCGGCAATCCGGAGGATAAGAAAACAAAAAACCTTTTTGCCTCTCAACGGGTGTACGAGGCCATTAAGGATTTAAAAACCGTGGGTGTATTAAAAGAGAAGCCGGGGGAAAAGCTATGGGAAATTGGTGTACCTGTGGGCGTGATTGCCGCAATCGTACCCAGTACCAATCCTACCTCTACGGTGTGCTATAAGGCGCTGATTGCGCTGAAAGCAGGCTGTAGTATTGTGTTTTCGCCCCATCCCAAGGCCATTGCCTGTACGATGAAGGCCTCCGAGATTGTCAGCCGTGCCGCGGAGCGGGCCGGCGCACCAAAAGGAAGTGTGGCGTGTCTGTCAATTCCCTCACTGGCAGGCTGTCAGGAGCTGATGGGGGCAAGTCAGGTGCGGCTGATTTTGGCAACAGGCGGTCCGGCAATGGTACGGGCGGCATATTCCTCCGGCAAGCCGGCCATTGGCGTGGGCGCAGGCAACGGCCCTGCCTATATTCACCATTCTGCCAATGTAGAGCAGGCACTGAAGGATATTTTGCGCTCGAAAACCTTTGATTACGGCACAGTCTGTGCTTCGGAGCAGAGCATCATTGTGGAAAAGGCAATGGAAGAGCAGGTGCGCTACACCGCCGCAAAGCTGGGCTATTACTTTATGGATAAGGAGCAGGCAGGATGCTTGGCAAAGATTCTATTTCGTCCCAACGGTGCACTGAATCCGGAGATCGTAGGCAGAAGTGCTCAGGAACTGGCACAAAAAGCAGGCTTTTCGGTGCCACAGGGGGTCAAGGTGCTGGTGGCACGGGAGCAGGAGGCAGGTCCGACGCGACCCTACTCTATGGAAAAGCTGTGTCCGGTGCTGGCACTGTTTGTAATGGAGAGCGAGGACGCGGTGCTGAAAAAGGCAGTGGAGGTACTCAGCCACGAGGGCAGTGGTCATACCTTTGCCCTCCACGCCACCGAACGGAAAGTGGTGGAAAAATTTGCCCTGGAAATTCCCGTGTCCCGTTTTCTGGTGAATACACCGGCGGCATTGGGGGGTATTGGGGCAACTACGGCCCTGTTTCCGGCGCTGACCCTGGGCTGCGGGGCGGTGGGTGGAAGTTCTTCATCCAATAACATTTCCCCCTTGGATTTAATCAACATCCGACGGGTAGCCTGGGGGCAGGAAGAAACACACAATCCGTCTGTAGATGACGCATTGGTAGAAGCTTTAGCTGCAAAAATTTTAGAACATTTAAAATGAAAGGAATTGTAAAAAATGAACACAAATGCATTGGGAATGATTGAAACGAAGGGTCTCGTAGGTGCCATCGAGGCGGCAGACGCAATGGTCAAATCCGCAAACGTTCAGCTGGTGGGGAAAGAGCAGGTTGGCGGCGGACTGGTGACGGTAATGGTGCGTGGAGACGTGGGTGCGGTAAAGGCTGCCACCGATGCCGGTGCCGCCGCTGCGGAGAAGGTGGGCGAGCTGATTTCTGTCCACGTCATTGCCCGTCCCCATACCGAGGTGGATCACATTTTGCCCCATAGCAAGCAGGTGACCGGCACGCCTGCCGCAAAGTAATGATTTATACAAAACAGCAGGTACAGCAGAACATCCGCAACCGGGACGGTAAGCGGGTGTTCTATCTGGGCGCGGAGGATCGGATTACCCAGGAGGCGCAGGATTATCTGCGTGACCGTGGGATCGAAATACTGTCGGCAATGCAGGCAAAGCCTCAGTATTTTGTACTGGAAAATGGAGCAACACTGGAAAAAAAGCCGGAAAGTATGACTCATTTACAGGGGAATGTTCTGGTATCCAAAACCCATCCGCGGATTGCCTTTCGGGGTGCACTGGATGAATTGGAGGGCGCGTTGCTGCTATGCGGCAAACGCCTTCCCCATCAGGCAGGGAAGCTGCAGGAAATTTTGGAGCTGGCACGGAAAATTTTAAGCTGTGAAGTGATGGACGAGCCATTGCAGGAAACGCCCTTGTGCGGCTATACGCAGGAAAATCTGCATCACCGCAGTCATTTTCCGCAAAAATACTACAATATTGCCCATTTTATGCCGGAGATGGAGGATTCCCTTGCGGTGCTGGAACTCAACGGTGTGCGTACCGTGTGCCGTCGGGTGGAGCTGATGGCGGCAAAGGCCTTTGAAAATGAAAAGGGGCTGTGCACACGGCAGGATTTACTGCAGGCGCTCAACAGAATGAGCAGTATGCTTTATGTTTTAATGCTGGAAGAAAAGTGCAGAGGTAGCGCAAATGGAAGAAAAGCTGATTCAGAGGGTTATTGATCGTATTTTTGTGGAGTTGGAGGCATCGGGGCGGCACGTGCATTTGACGGAAGGTCAGTGCCAAACCCTGTTTGGACACGGACTGACCCCCAAACGCCCCCTCTCTCAGCCCGGACAATTTCTGGCGGAGGAACGGGTGACGGTGGTAGGGCCGAAGGGACGATTTGAACAGGTGGCGGTTTTAGGACCTGCAAGAAAACAGGCGCAGGTGGAAATTTCTCTGACAGACAGCAAGGTGCTGGGCATTGCGTCTCCGGTGCGCCTGTCGGGAGATGTGGAAAACACACCGGGGGCAACCATCATCGGCCCTTTGGGGGAGGTGTCTATTCCCTGTGGGGTGATTTGTGCCCAGCGGCACATTCATATCACGCCGGAAAAGGCACAGTTTTTAGGCATAAAGGACAAACAAATGGTGCGCCTGAAAACCTATACCGAACGTCCCGTGGTATTTGAGGACGTGGCAGTGCGCGTCAGTGCGGATTTTGCCACTTATGTGCATCTGGACTATGACGAGGCCAATGCCTGCGGCTTTCAAAAGGGAGATTTGGGGAGGATTTTGGTATGAGGGCGTTGCTCATCGGTCAAGCTCCGCCTTTATTGGGATATGAATACGTTGAAAAGCCTCCCTATGAGGCAGTGGTGCTGGGCAGTTTGACTCTTTCGGAGCTTCTGTGTTTTTCTGTGGAGGAAGCACTGCAGGCACTTGCAGAGGGAAAAACGGTGGTGGTGTACACACCGGGACTTCCTCCTGTGCCGAAAAACAGGGCATTGGCGGCATCGGTTGCCAGCAAGAAACGGGAGCTGAAAAACTGGGGCGTGGTGTTTACCGATGGGATGCAGAAAAAATGGATTACAGCAAAGGAGGCACAGCGGATGTATGCGGCAGGGGAACGACCTGCACCGGATGCCGTGCTGACCCCTTTGGCACGGGAGATTTTAGAAGGAAGAGGGAGCAGATGAGATGAAAATAGGTACAGTAACCGGTGTGGTTTGGGCGACACGAAAGGCCGCCTGCCTGTCCGGACAGACTTTTTTGGTGGTGCAGACACCCACCGGAGAGATTGTGGCCGCTGATCAGGTGGGCGCAGGAAACGGTGATCGGGTGCTGCTGGTCACCGGCACAGCGGCGGCGCGGTTTTGTATGGAGTCTCCGGTGGACGCGGCTGTGGTGGCGATTTTGGATCAGGGGGAAAAGTAATGTCCGTGCACGAGATTTTAATTGCCGTGATGGGGGCATTTGCCATCCTGGGCGCACTGGACCGCATTTTTGGCGGACGCGTGGGTCTGGGAAAGGAATTTGAAAACGGCATAATGGCAATGGGCTCGCTGGCATTGGCTATGGTGGGTGTGATCACCTTAGCGCCGGTGCTTGCCAAGGTGCTCAGGCCTGTGGCAGAGCCGGTTTTCACCTTTTTGGGGGCAGATCCGGCCATGTTTGCAGGTACGATTTTAGCCTGCGATATGGGCGGCGGTGCGTTGGCACAGGCCATGACCGATAATCCGGATGCGGCACTTTTGGGCGGCGTGCTGTGCGGCTCGATGTTAGGAGCCACCATTGTGTTTACCATTCCCGTGGCGTTGGGGATTTTGGACGGGAAGGACAGACCTTTTTTGGCAAAGGGCATCCTGTGCGGCGTGGTGACCATTCCGGTGGGCATTTTGGTGGGCGGTCTGGTGGCAGGCTTTCCGGTGCTGATGGTTTTGCGCAACCTGATTCCCATTGCGCTGATTGCCCTTTTCATTGCGTTGGGGCTGTGGAAGGCTGAAAAGTGGATGATTAAAGGCTTCAGTGCTTTCGGCAAAGGCATCGTGGCACTTATTACAGTAGGACTTGCCAGTGCCATCGTGGAGGGACTGACCGGTTTTGCCATTATTAAAGGAATGGCACCTATTTCTGAGGGCTTTCAAACCGTGGGCACCATCGCCATTGTGCTGGCAGGGGCATTTCCGCTGGTGTTTGTCATTACCAAGGTGCTGAAAAAGCCTCTGATGGCTTTTGGAAAATTACTGAAAATCAACGATACTGCCGCCGCAGGATTGGTGGCCACACTGGCAAACTCCATTGCCACCTTCGATATGGTGGAGAAGATGGACAGTCGGGGAAAGGTGGTAAACATTGCCTTTGCGGTGTCTGCGGCGTTTGTGTTTGGCGACCATTTAGGCTTTACCGCAGGCTTTGCGCCGGAGATGCTGCCGGCAATGATTGCAGGCAAGGTGGCAGGGGGGATCAGTGCGATTTTTGTGGCGCTGCTTTTGACAAAAAACGGAAATAAATGTTGACAAAACCCCTGTTTTGTAGCTATAATAGCCCCGATAAAGGCTGTGAACAAGAGAGTACGCAGGCGGAAACGGTCAGAGAGCCTCGGTTGGTGCAAAGAGGTACGCAGGAAGCTTGCAGAAGATGGCTTGGGAGCTGAAATGTCGATAGGTAGGCATTTCCGGGTGCGCCCGTGAACGCGCATAGAGGCACAGTTTGTGCGAAACAAGGTGGTACCGCGTCAGTAGTCATTATTGTCGCCCTTGATCCGTTCAAGGGCGATTTTTTATTTCCACCGCAGAAGTTTAGGAGGAACGAATATGAGCCAGAAGAAACCCTATTATATTACAACCGCTATTGCCTATACCTCGGCAAAGCCCCATATCGGCAATACTTACGAAATCGTATTGGCCGATGCCATTGCCCGTTATAAGCGGCAGGCAGGCTACGATGTGTATTTCCAGACCGGCACGGATGAGCACGGTCAGAAAATTCAGCAGAAGGCAGAGGCCGCAGGCATCTCCCCCCAGGAGTATGTAGACAATGTCAGCACCCAGATCAAGGGCATTTGGGACTTGATGAATACCACCTACGACCGCTTTGTCCGCACCACCGACCCCATGCATAAGGAAAAAATCCAAAAGATTTTTAAGAGAATGTATGAAAAGGGTGATATTTATAAGGGCACTTATCAGGGAAAGTATTGCACTCCCTGTGAGTCCTTCTGGACCGAAAGCCAGTTGGTAGACGGCAAATGCCCCGACTGTGGCCGTGAATGTGTGGATGCTCAGGAGGAGGCTTACTTCTTCAGAATGAGCAAGTATGCCGACCGCCTGATGAAGCATATTGAAGAAAATCCCCGTTTTATCCAGCCTGAGAGCCGTAAAAACGAGATGATCAACAACTTCCTGAAGCCCGGCTTGCAGGATTTGTGCGTCAGCCGTACCAGCTTTACCTGGGGCATCCCTGTGGATTTTGACCCCGGTCACGTGACCTATGTGTGGCTGGACGCTCTGAGCAACTATATCACCTTCTGCGGCTACGACCCCGATGGCAACCACGAGGAGCAGTATAAGAAGTTCTGGCCTGCAGATCTGCACCTGATCGGTAAAGACATTGTCCGTTTCCACACCATCTACTGGCCCATCTTCCTGATGAGTATGGGCGAAGAACTGCCCAAGCAGGTATTTGGCCATCCCTGGCTGCTGGTACAGGGCGGCAAGATGTCCAAGAGTATGGGTAACGTGATCTATGCAGACGATTTGGTGGAGCTGTTCGGCGTGGATGCGGTGCGTTATTACGTCCTGCACGAGATTCCCTTCGCTTCCGACGGCGTGATGACTTATGAGCTGATGATTGAGCGCATCAACAGCGAACTGGCAAATATTTTGGGCAATCTGGTCAACCGCACCGTGGCAATGACCAACAAGTACTTTGGCGGTGAAATTCAGACCCCCAACACTCCCGACAGCCTGGATGAAGAGCTGAAGGCGGTGGCACTGGCAATGCCCAAAAAGGTGGAGGAGAAGATGGACGAGCTGAAGGTGGCAGATGCCATCGACGAGATCTTTGTTCTGCTCCGCCGTGCCAACAAGTATATTGACGAGACTGCACCCTGGGCGCTGGCAAAGGACGAAAGCAATCATCCCCGTCTGGGCACGGTGCTGTATAATCTGTTGGAGGCCATTCGTTTTGCCGCCATCGCATTAGAGCCCTTCCTGCCGGAGACCACCGGTAAGATTTTGGCACAAATCAATGCCGAAAACGGCGGTTTGGAGAGCCTGACCTCCTTCGGTGTTCTGCAGGCGGGTAAGAAGGTCGGCCCCGGTGAAATTTTGTTTGCAAGATTGGATATGGAGAAGAAAATGGAAGAAATTAACGCAATGAACGCAGAAAAGGCAAAGGCCGCATTGCCTCCCATTGAAATTGAGGAATATGCACAGGAGCAGGTGGATTTCGACACCTTCTGCAAGTCCGATTTCCGTGCAGTAAAGGTCAAGGACTGCCAGCCGGTGAAAAAGAGCGATAAGCTTTTGCAGTTTACACTGGATGACGGCACCGGCACTGACCGTCAAATCCTCTCCGGCATTGCCAAGTACTATAAGCCGGAAGAGCTGATCGGCAAGACTCTGGTGGCCATCACCAACCTGCCGCCCCGTAAGATGATGGGCAGAGATTCCTGCGGTATGCTGATTAGTGCAGTGCACAAGGAAAAGGGCGAGGAAAAGCTGAACCTTCTGATGGTTAGCGACGATATTCCTGCCGGCGCAAAGCTTTGCTAAAAAGTCTGTCTTAAAACGATCTGTAGGGTCACCTCTCCTGAGGTGACCGCGGTCAACACGTAAAAACAGCACAAAATCTGCAAGCAGATTTTGTGCTGTTTTTGTATCTCGGGCATTCGAGGACGGCAATGTTATTGCAGTGCCTTGTTAAAGCTTAAAGTTTATTTTCTCCTTCCCCTACAGGGAAGACCGTTTACGGCTCCCCTGTAGTAACCGCTGATTAAATCGTCTGCGATTATTAGCGGATCTTTTGACCCAACTTTTCAGTTCAGAAAGCTCAAAATACACAAAGTATTCCTTCGCTTTCTGAACTTTAATTTGAGCCAAAATCTCTCGCTACTCATTCTTGCCGATTTAATCATCGGTTACTGTAGGGGAGCTGTCATATTGCCGATATTAGGCAATATGACTGAGGGGTTTACAGAGGGGATTCTTTGCTGCGGGCTTGTGATAAACGGAAACTCCGTTAACCCCTCCGTCTCGCCTTGCGGCGAGCCACCTCCCCTGCAAGGGGAGGCGTTGGTGGCGCTCCTTCATAACGGTAACGTATAGTTTTAGTCTGAACAAGGTACTACATATCCGCCTCTATTTGCTTTTTCGGCGGCTGATGGCGGTGTAGATTGCCACGGTGATGGCGATCGAGCCGATCAAAACACCGTACATTACAGGGATGCCTACCTTGTTTCCAAAGAAGTAAATGTTGCAGTCCACACTGTCCCGCAGGCTCTGTATGGCCTGTGCAGGCAGACCGTCTGCGCCCATTTGACGAAATACGCCGCCCATACAGTGGTTGCGCAGCAGGGAAGTGGCATAAGTGCCCGGCAGGAAGGAGAGCACCTTTTGCAGTCCGCTTCCAAAGCTTGAAATGGGCATATAGGCGCCGCAAATAAAGCCGTAGCAGGAGCTGACAATAGAGCCTACTGCCGATACGTGCCCTTGCGTGGACAGCTTGCAGTTTACCGCAGAGGACAGTGCTGTTCCAAACAGACCCAAAAGCAGTACATCTGCCATCAGGCACAGTACATCTGCGGCGGTAAAATACCAGCCGATACAGGCAAGGTACACAAGTCCCACGCCCAGCGCCACAAAGCAAATCAGCAATGTTGCCGCCGCGGTGGAGAGGAAGTAACTCAGGGCGAAGGTGGTGTTTTTCACCGGTGTCATGGTTAAATCCTTATAAGCACCGTTGATTTTATCCTGTACCATCAGCATATTGGAGCAAAAAGCCACCGTTACACAGCTCACTGCCAGCAAAGAGGACAGAAGCTGTCCCCCAACCATTCCGTTCACAAGCGCTGCGTCCAAAGCGATGTCCTCCGGCATTGCAGAGAGAAATGCATCCTTATACACCCGTGCCAGAAAGGTGGCATACAGTACCAGCAAAATCAGCGGCGTAATCAGCGAGGTAAAAAACAGTCCTTTGTCCTTGAAAAACAGCTTGCAGTTACGCTTTGTCAGTGCACGCAGTTCCATCATTGCTCTGCACCTCCCTCGATTTTCTTGCCGGTGACAGCCAAAAAGACGTCGTCCATTTTTCCTTTGGTAATCTCATAGTCTACAAAAATATCCGAAAATGCGGTAATCAGGGCGGTGGCCTGTGCAGTATTTTCCACCTGTACCCGATAGCCGTCCCGTACGGGAACATAGGGTTTTCCCAGCTTCTGCACCTGCTCCTGCGTTACATTATAAAGGGTTATAAAGTCGCCGGTGTAGGCATTTTTCAGCTGCAGGGGCGTACCCTCTGCCACCGACTTGCCCCGATCCAAAATGACCACAAAATCCGCATCTGCCGCCTCCTCCATATAGTGGGTGGTGAGAAACACCGTCAGGTGTTCTTCCTGACGCAGATGTGCCAAAACATCCCAAAGCATTTTGCGTGTCTGAGGGTCTAAGCCGGTGGTAGGCTCGTCCAACACCAAAATTTCAGGCTTGTGCAGAAGTGCCCGGGCAATGTCCGCCCGACGACGCTGACCGCCGGAGAGTTTCCCCACCGTCCGATCCATGATTTCCTCCAAATGCAGCAGCTCCGATAGCTCCTGCATCCGTTTTTGAAAGGATTTGCCGGCAATGCCGTACAGGGCGGCACGGCTTTGCAGATTATCTCTTACCGTTAGCGCACCGTCCAACACCGAGGACTGGAACACCACGCCCAGCTTTTCCTTGCTTTTCTCAGGCGCTTCGCCGCATACTGTCACGCGGCCGCTGTCCGGAGAAAGCTGACCGCAGATCATAGAAATGGTGGTGGATTTGCCTGCACCGTTTTCTCCCAAAAAGGCAAAAAGCTCTCCCTTTTTGACCTGAAAACTCAGATCGTTCACGGCGTGGATTGCCCCAAAGGACTTGTGCAGATTTTCAATTTCAATAACACTTCTCATAAAAAGTCCTCACTTGCGGTTTTCTAATGTCAATTATACGCCTGCAGGAGCAAAATGTCTACTAAATCCTGCCCATCGGTCGAAATCCTGTGCTATGCGGCAAGACGCTGTGCAAAATCTGCACAGCGTCTTTTACTTATTTTTTCTTTTTCCGCTTGGGCAGAAACGGCAGAGCCGCAAATGCCAGCAGCAATACAATTGTTCCAATCAGAATAGCCGTAGAGCCACTGCCTTCCGTGCTGCCGCCTACCAGACGGACAGCCATAAACTGCTCGTCCATACTACGGGAGACCTCTGCAGGCAGATAACCGTAGCTTGTGCCGTTTTTCAGCACTTCCTCACTGGGATAAATGACATCGCTTTCTGCCAAATATTCTTCCATGTAGTCTCTTGCACCCTCAATGGGAGAGCCGTAGCAGATGTAGTCCATATTGGCGCCGGAAATTTCCGGGTCGCACAGGAAGTTGATGAACAGCTCTGCTTCCGTCTTATTCTTGGCGCAGGTGGGAACACACATGGCATCAATGAATAGATTAAAGCCCTGATTTTCAGGCAGGTAGAAGGCAAGGTTGGGGTTGGCGTCCATCATCATCATACAGTCGCCTGCATAATAGGGGGCAACCCAGGCGTTCTCACCTTCCATTGCGGCATAGATCTGGTCCATCACGTATTGCCGCACCAAGGGATTTTGCTCCTTGAGCAGCTTTGCACATTCTGCCAGCTCTTGGGGATCTTCGGTGTTTACATCGTAGCCCAGCATATATTGGGCAATGCCGAAAGCGTCACGGGAATTGTCGAACATCAGGATCTTGCCCTTGTACTTTTCATTCCACAGCAGTTCCCAACCGGTCACATCCTCCGGATCCACAAACTTCGTGTTGTAGATGATGCCCACCGTACCCCAGGTATAGGGGACAGAGTATTCATTCAGGGGATCGTAGTCGGTGTTTTTAAAGGTCTGCTGTACGTATTCGTAGTTTGGAATGTTGGAAAAGTCCAGCTTTTGGAGCATATCCTCCTGAATCAGACGGGCAATCATATAGTCGGAGGGGATGATCACATCCACCGACAGACCGCCGCCGGACAGCTTGGCATACAGAGATTCGTTGGAATCGTAGGTGGTGTAGTTCACCCGAATATTGGGATGGCGCTTCTCGAATTCCTGAATGATGTCCAGTGTTTCGTCGGTGCCGTCGGCAATATTCTGACCCCAGTTCATCACATTTAAGGTCACCTTATCGGAGCGCGTGCCGAAAATCAGCAGGCCGGCTGTGCTCAAAATCGCTACACAGCACACCGCGGCGCATACACGGCGAAATACCTTTTTGCCGTGGCTGTCTGCGGTTTTGCGCTTTTTGTCTTTCCGCTTTTCGCCCTGAATCTGCAAAATGTTCATGGTGATCATCAGCGCGAAGATCAGCAGGAACAGCAGGGTGAACATGGCGTAAATCTTGGGAGACATGGGCTTTTTGGTGTAGGAGTAGATCTCCACCGGGAGGGTGGAAAAGCCGGAGCCGGTGACAAAATAGCTGATCACGAAGTCGTCCAGACTCATGGTAAAGGCCATAATCGCACCGGAGATCACGCCGGGCATAATCTCGTGAATGGTCACCTTAAAGAAGGACTGCAAAGGTGTACAGCCCAAATCCATTGCCGCATCCTGCAATGCAGGATTCATCTGCCGCAGCTTGGGCATCACGTTCAAAATAACGTAGGGCAGGCTGAAGGTGATGTGTGCCACCAAAAGCGTCCAGAAATTCAGGCTCTCCCGTTGATGGAGCATACCGGTGCCCACAAACACAAACAGCAGCGAGAGGGAAATACCGGTCACAATGTCCGGATTGGTCATGGGGATATTGGTGAGGTTCATCACCAACTTCCGCATCTTGGAGCGCATATTGTGGATGCCCACTGCCGCAAATGTGCCGAATGCGGTGGCAATGGCGGTGGACAGCAGAGAGATCAGCAGAGAATTGCCGAGCAGCGTCAGCAAATCCTCGTCATTGAACAGCTCCTTATACTGGCTGAAGGTGAAGCCCTCCATATGGGTCAGGTCCTTGCCGGTATTGAAGGATGCCACAATCAGCACCAGCATGGGGATATACAGGAACACGAACATCAGGATCGTGAGCACGCGGGAAGTCTTTTTCATACCACCACGCCTCCTTCCCCATCCTCGTCACCGCCAAAGCGGCTCATCATATTGGTGCAGCCCAACACCAGCAGCATCAGAAGCAGGCTTAGTGCGGCACCCAAATTGGGATTATGACTGGTTTTAAATTGTTTTTCGATGACGTCGCCAATGAGCATTGTTTCCGCACCGCCCAGCTTTTGGGAGATGTAGAAGGTGGAAACCGCCGGCACAAACACCATCGTCAGTCCGGAAATAATACCGGGCATAGACAGGGGAAATACCACGCGGGTAAACACCTGACGGCTGTTGCAGCCCAAATCCTCTGCCGCTTCAATCAAACGGCCGTCGATTTTGACGATGATGGCATACAGCGGCAAAATCATATAAGGCAGGTAGTTGTATACCATACCCAAAATGACCGCGCCGGATGTGCCGATCATCTCCACAGGACCGATGCCCACAAGACCCAGCAGATTGTTTAAAATGCCGTTGGTTTCCAAAATGCCCACCCAGGCCAGGGTACGAAGCAAAAAGCTCATACACATGGGAAGCATCACCAGCATATACAGAATCTTCTGGGTTACCGGTTTGCGATGGGCGATAAAATAGGCAACGGGATAGCCCAAAATCAGGCAGATCACCGCAGAGAGCAGGGAATACCAGGCGGAGATGCCCAGTGTGGGCAAATAGGCGCTTAAATCCGTAATGTTGGAAAAGGTAAAGCGACCGGTATCGGGATCGGTAAAGGCATAATACCCCATCACGCCCAAGGGAATGAGGGTAAAGAGCAACATCCACAGAATGTAGGGCGCACTGAGGAGCAGTGACTTATTCTTCTTCATCGGCGGCATCCTCCGTCAGCTCGTCATACTCGGCAGAGTAGGAGCTGTAGTCACCAAACAGGCCGGAATACGCGCTCTTATGCATAATATGGATATCCTCCGGGTTCAGGCGGATACCGACAGTAGAGCCTACACCTTGGAAATCCGTGGTCTGAATCAGCCACTTGAAGCCCTTAAAGTCCACGATGATGTCGTAATTGAGCCCCTTGAAGGTCACAGAGGTCACTGTGCCTACCAGATGCCCCTCCTCAGGAGGTACAAAGTCAATATCCTCGGGGCGAATGACCACGTCTACCGGCTCATTGGGCGCAAAGCCTGCATCCAGACACTTAAAGGTTCTTCCAAAGAACTTCACCTTATAGTCTGCCAGCATGATGCCGTCCAAAATGTTACTCTCACCGATGAAATCTGCCACGAAGGCATTTTTCGGCTCATTATATATATCCTCGGGTCTGCCCACCTGCTGAATACGGCCTTTGTCCATTACCACCACGGTATCAGACATAGAAAGTGCCTCTTCCTGATCGTGGGTCACGTAGATAAAGGTAATGCCCATTGCCTGCTGAATCCGCTTCAGTTCGTTCTGCATATCTTTACGCAGGCGCAGGTCGAGCGCCGCTAAAGGCTCATCCAATAGCAGCACCTTGGGTCTGTTTACCAGTGCCCGAGCAATGGCAACACGCTGTTGCTGACCGCCGGAGAGAGAATCTACGGAGCGATGGTCATAGCCCTTGAGTCCCACGACCTCCAGTATTTCGTGTACACGCTGGTGAATCTCGTCCTTGGGCAGCTTTGCCACCTTCAGGCCGAAGGCAATATTGTCGTATACATCCAAATGGGGGAACAGCGCATACCGCTGGAATACGGTATTGATCTGCCGTTCGTAGGGCGGAACATCGTTAATGCGTTTGCCGTCAAAAAGCACATCGCCGGATGTGGGATTTTGGAAACCGCCGATGATCCGCAGTGTGGTGGTTTTGCCGCAACCGGAAGGGCCGAGCAGCGTGAGAAATTCTTTGTCGTTAAAATAGAGGTTGATCCCATCAAGGACCTTTTCCCCGTCGAACTCCATCGTAAGGTTTTGGAGTCTGATGAGTTCTTTAGACATTATCCTCCCCCGTTTCTGTATCTAAATCGTCAAACTTTGACAAGTATATTTGTACCCCAAATTTCCCCAAATGTCAACGGCATTTTACGCTTGCGCCCCGAAGTTTCCGGGAACTTTTTTCTTTTTTGCAAAAAAGGTATATAAATGCAGTTTTTGGAAAGAATGGATAGTGGAGGTGCTAATATGCGCAACAATAAATTTTTAGACAGTCTGAAGGGTAAGGGCTACTACATAGCCCTGGGCCTGTGCGCTGTCGCAATCGGGATATCCGGCTATTTGTACTATCAAAACACCAATAACGAGGCAGATGACCCCAAAATTCAGGTATCTGTCACCACACCCAACATCACAGAGGATGGTCCCTCTGCCACCAATCCTCCTGATGCAACCAAGCCTCAGCAGCCTGATACGAAGCTGCCGCTGAAGCCTACACGCCCTGTCAGTGGCGACACCGTAGCAGGCTATGCCATGGAGGCACTGCAGTACAACCAGACCACCAGAGATTGGCGGGTGCACAACGGCATTGATATTGCCGCACAGGCAGGTACAGAGGTGCTTGCCGCCGCAGACGGTACGGTTTATACGGTTTTCGAGGACGACACCATGGGCACCACCGTGGTTTTGCGTCACGATGGCGGCTATGTAACCAAGTATGCCAGCTTAGACAAGGCGGTATCGGTCACGGTGGGACAGCATGTAACATCCGGCACGGTCATCGGCAAGGTGGGCAATACCGCCCTTCTGGAGACCGCCATCGGTGACCATCTCCACTTTAGTGTTACCTGTGACGGCAAGTCCATTGATCCGGAAGCGTTTTTGAATCTCAGTTAAAAAAGAGGGTGTCTCATACATTTTGAGACACCCCGAAAAAATATTTATCCAATTCCAACTGTAGGGAACGGCCTGTGTGCCGTTCCTTATTCTGTGGAATGACACATAGGTCATTCCCTACATATACATTTTGAGACCGCCTGTTTTCTGCATTTGACTATTCTTTTGCACCTTGCTTGTCCAAAATATCCAGCACTTCCTGCCCCCGGGCAGTCAGGGCAAAGCTGCCTTTGATGGGACAGTCCCCATAACGGGACATATCCGCACCCAATAAAGGCCGGTCAAAGTCAATGCTGATCAGTCCTTTTTTCTCCAAACACTGCAAAATCAGGCTGTACTGCTCCTGAGTTTCCTCCTCATCCTCCCGATAAATGGGTGTTTGCAGGTCTGCTCTTCGTGCCACCGGTAAAAAAGCATTTTCTCCCAGTTTGTTCAAAAGCTTCAGCTCCGGCAGACTGAGCACCAGCTCACCGCCACAGCCACCGCAATGGGCACAGTTTCCGTTGCATTGCGCCATACAGTCCCTCCTGATTGTTATTCTTGTTATATTATAACCGTTTTCCTGTGTTCGTGCAACCTTTTTCGATGGATAAGCCTCTTCCAAAAACATACAATAGCAGTAGGAGGGATGTATATGTTTGGAAAACCTAAGAAGTTTTGGTTGTCACTGGCACTGCCCTTGGCGGTAGGCGGTCTTGCGGCACTGCTCAGCGGCGGTATGGGAGATTTTAAAAATATGCAGCAGCCGCCTTTGTCTCCACCGGGATGGGTGTTTCCCATTGTATGGACTATTTTGTACCTGCTGATGGGCTACAGTGCCTATCGGGTCTACAGCAGTGAAAAACCGCAGGCGCAGATCAACCGCGCATTGACGCTGTACGGCATACAGCTGGCACTGAACTTTATATGGCCCATTGTATTTTTCGGTTTCCACGCTTATCTGCTTGCTTTTTTTGTTTTGCTTTTGCTGTGGATTGCGATTTTTCTCACTATGCGCGCTTTTGCGCCCCTGGACGAAACGGCTTCAGATTTATTGATTCCATACATTTTGTGGGTCACTTTTGCAGGATATTTAAATATTGGCGTATATTTTTTAAATTAAATATTTCCAAAACCACTTCACAGACGGAAAAATTATGCTATAATAAATTCATATTCAAAAACGAAAGGATGAAATTACTATGGCTTCCAAATACGCAGGCACCCAAACCGAAAAGAATTTGATGGCCGCCTTCGCAGGCGAGTCCGAGGCACGGAACAAGTACACCTATTTTGCTTCCAAGGCAAAGAAGGAGGGCTATGAGCAGATTGCCGCACTGTTCCTGAAAACTGCCGACAACGAAAAGGAACACGCAAAGCTGTGGTTTAAGGAATTGGAGGGCATCGGCAACACCGCTGAGAACCTGGTTTCTGCCGCCAACGGTGAAAACTACGAGTGGACCGATATGTATGCCGGTTTTGCAAAAACCGCTGAGGAGGAAGGCTTCCCCGAACTGGCCGAGCGCTTCCGTCTGGTTGCCGCTGTGGAAAAGCACCACGAGGAGCGTTACCGCGCTCTGCTGCACAATGTAGAGACTGCACAGGTGTTTGAAAAGAGCGAGGTTAAGGTATGGGAGTGCCGCAACTGCGGTCACATTGTGGTTGGCACCAACGCCCCCGAGCTGTGCCCCACCTGCAATCATCCCCAGGCTTACTTTGAAATCCACGCTGCCAATTATTAATACAGAAAATACGAACGGGACGGCGAAAGCCGTCCCGTTCAGAATCTCAAAGAACCCCCAAACCGTCAAAATATAAATTAAAATATTTAGATTTATACCGTAGGGGACGGGTTTCCCGTCCCGTATGCAATTTCCTAAATCGCCTTGCTACGCAATATATTTTGACTTACTGCACAAATCGCACTCTAACGTACCACCTGTACGCCGACGAGTGCGATTTGTTTGTCTTTGGCGCTTCTTTGACCTCTGCCAGTCTGTCAAAAACTTTTTTGACAGACTGAAACGGGACGGCGAAAGCCGTCCCGTTAAATTTTAAATGAGAAGCTCTGCGATCTGTACACAGTTGGTGGCGGCACCCTTGCGCACCTGATCGCCGCAGCACCACAGGCTGATGCCGCAATCGTCGGTCAGGTCGGGACGAATGCGTCCCACAAACACCAGATCCTGATCGGTGGTGTCCAGGGGCATGGGGTACTGCTTCTTGCTCAAATCGTCCACCAGCTTACAGCCGGGGGCGTTGGCAATGGCCTGACGTGCCTGCTCCACGGTCACCGGCACATCAAAGTGCAGGCTGACAGAGATGGAGTGACTGCGCACTACCGGCACACGGACACAGGTACAGGTCACCTTCATTTCAGGCAGGTGCATAATTTTGCGTCCTTCATTTTGCAGCTTCATTTCCTCGCTGGTGTAGCCATCGGTCTGCTCACCGCCAATTTGGGGGATCAGATTGTAGGCGATCTGATAGGGGAAGATTTTGGGCTCGTAGGTGCTGCCGGCACTGAGTGCCTCTACTTCGCTCATCAGCTCCACAGGACCGCCTGCACCTGCACCGGATACGGCCTGATAGGTGGATGCGGTCATGGCCTTAATGGGTGCGATGGCGTTGAGCGCATTCACGGCAGTGACGGTGATGATGGTGGAGCAGTTGGGGTTGGAGATGATGCCCTTGTGATTTTTTACATCCTGTGCATTGACCTCCGGAACAATCAGGGGCACATCCGGGTCTAAGCGGAAAGCGGAGGAATTATCCACAAACACCGCACCGGCCTTGACGATGGCGGGGGCAAACTGCTTTGCAATGTCGTTTTCTGCCGCGCCCAGCACAATGTCTACGCCCTCAAAGGCCTCATCGCAGGCCAAGCCGATGGTCACATCCTCGCCCTTAAACCGCAAGGTTTTGCCGGCACTGCGGGCGCTGGCCAGAGGAACCAGTTTTCCAACGGGGAAATTCCGTTCCTCCAGAATCTTAATCATTTCCTGTCCCACGGCACCGGTAGCACCCAGGACGGCAACAGTATACATTTTCATACTTCTTACCTCTTTTACTTTGTGAAACTGTCGTACAGCACCCGAATGGCGCCGGCGAAATCTTTATTATCCACGCCCAGAATGATGTTCATTTCATCGGGACCCTGGTTAATCATACGAATATTGATGCCTGCTTCGCCCAATGCGGCAAACAGTCTGCCGGAGATACCGGGACGGAAGGCCATACGACGGCCTACAGCCGCAACCACGGCAATCTGGTCGTGCACAATCAGGGAGCTGGGCTTCAGCTCTTCCTGAATTTCCGCCAAAACCTGATACAGACAAGGTGCGATGGATGCGGTGGATACCACCACAGATACATTGTCGATGCCGTTGGGGCAGTAGTCGATGGAAATATTGTGCCGTTCCAAAATGGTGAGAATCCGCCACAGAACGCCGACCTCATTGCTCATACCCCGTTTGGATATGGAAATGATGGTAAAGTCCTTTTTGCCGGTAACACCGGTGATGAAGCGATTGGGGTCTACATTGGTATCAAAGGATTCGCGGATGATGGTGCCGGGATTATCCGGCTCATTGGTGTTGCGGATGTTCAGGGGAATGTTTTTCTCGCTGACAGGCAGAATTGTGCCTTCGTGCAGCACCTGCGCACCGGAATAGCTCAGCTCACGCAGCTCTTCATAGGTCACTTCGGGAATGGCCTGAGGATTATCCACAATACGGGGGTCTGCCATCAAAATACCGGAAACGTCGGTCCAGTTTTCATAAATATCCGCGTCCAATGCGGCGGCGGCCAAAGCACCGGTGATATCGCTGCCGCCACGGGTAAAGGTGCGGATGTGCCCGTCGGGCATCAGACCGTAGAAGCCGGGGGTGACAATGCCTTCGCCCAGGTCGATGCTCTGCAGTGCGGCGTAGGTGGCTTCTTTATCCACCGAGCCGTCGATTTTAAATTTAACCCACTGGGTGGCATCCACAAAGCGGAAGCCCAAGTAGGCGGCCATCAGCTTTGCGGAGAAGTATTCACCGCGGCTGGCAAGTTCATCCTGGGTGACATCCTTGCGATCCAGACGCTTTTTCAGGGCGGCAAAATCCGATTCCAGATCCACCTGCAGATTCAAATCGTTGCGAATTTCCATATAGCGTTGGGCAATGCGTTCGAAAATCGGGTTGCAGTCCACGCCGTACTGCGTGTGGGCGTGGCACAGATACAACAGGTCGGTGATTTTATGGTCATCCTTGCTCCGCTTACCGGCGGCAGAGACTACCACCACCTTGCGGGCAGGATCAGAAAGAATAATGTTTTTGATCTTTCCGTATTGCACGGCGTCTGCCATAGACGAGCCGCCGAATTTTGTAACTTTAAGCATACTTGGTTTCCCTTCTTTCACTTACTCTTCTACAGGCAGTGCCGCAATAAAGGCACCGGGATGGGCATCCAGCCACTGGTGCATCCAGTGAATGGAGACAGGCCGTGTCACTACAGCTTCGCCCCAATTAAGCGCCTTGTGTTCTTCCAGGGCATCGTCGGTGGCGCCGCTGACATAGTAGGAAAGCTTCAATTTATTGATTACCGTTACCTTTTTGCCGTAGCTGCAGTAGAAGCCGCGACCACGGAGACAGTCGATGCAGTCTTGCACTACATTATATGCAGTGGGGTAGCGACCTGCGCCCTGACCGTAGAAGCTCTGACGACCGGAGGTATTGCCGGAGAGGGTGATGAGGTTGTAGTTGGTGGGCACAGAGGCCTCTAAAGTACCTGCAGGGCAGAGGGTCGGCTGTACGTAAGCGCTATAACTGCCGTCTTGCTGTTTGGCGGTGGACAACAATTTACAAACCATTCCGTGGGCTTTAAACTGCTCAATATCGGAGGCCTGAATGTTGCGGATGCCGGCCACAGGCACGCTGTTTAAATCCAGGCTGACACCGAAGCCTACATTGGCGGAGATGATCAGCTTGTGCCAGGTGTCGATGCCGTCCACGTCGGTGGAGGGGTCTGCCTCTGCGTAGCCCAGCGCCTGCGCCTGTGCAAGGGCGTCCTTATAGTTCATGCCGGTGCGGTGCATAGAATCCAGAATAAAGTTGCAAGTGCCGTTCATAATGCCGCCTACGTGGCTGACGGTTTCAATACGGCGTACCCGTTCCAGCTCGCTGAGCCAGCCAATACCGCCGCCGACGGATGCCGTGCAACGGAAGTGCACGCCCATACGCTGTGCAAGGGGCAGCAATTCGTCGTAGTATACCGCAACCATTGCCTTGTTCGCAGTGACCACATTTTTGCCGTGTTCCATAGCGGCAATAACGTATTCCCGTGCAGGATGCAGTCCGCCAATGGCTTCCACCACGGTGTCGATGGTGGGATCGTTTAAAATATCATCAAAACTATGAGTGACCGTGGCGTCGTCCAGTTCCAAATCCCGACGGCAGAGCACACGGACAACCTGCATATCGGCACGGGGGGCGATCAATTTATACACACCTTTTCCCACTGTACCAAAGCCAAGCAGACCGATTCGCATAATAGCATCCTCCAAATCTTGTTTTCAGGTCAGAAACCCTTGCAATTTCAGTGGAAACAGTATATCATAAGGGAAATGAAATTGCAATAGCGAGGGAACGTTTATGAACTATCATTCTACAAGAAATCAGCGAGAGATCATCGACAGCGCCCAGGCCGTACTCAACGGTCTTGCACCTGACGGGGGACTGTATGTGCCACAGACCCTGCCCAAGGTGGATGTGCGGGCCATTTTGAAGATGGACGTGTATGCCATGGCCAGTGCCATTATCGGCAGCTTCCTGCCGGACATCCCCAATATGGAGCAGTTGGTGGAAAAAGCGTACAGAGGCAAATTCACTGCTCCCGACCTGACGCCCACGGTGCAGGCAGGAGATCTGACGGTGCTGGAGCTGTTCCACGGACCGACCTCTGCATTCAAGGATGTGGCGCTGTGTATGCTGCCGCAGCTGCTGACCGCCGCAAAAACCCAAAAGGGAATGCAGGAGGACATTTTGATTCTGACTGCCACCTCCGGCGATACCGGCAAGGCTGCCTTGGAGGGCTTTAAAGATGTGGATGGCATTAAAATCTGCGTCTTTTATCCCCATGGCGGTGTATCTGCGGTGCAGCGCAAGCAGATGGCAACCCAGGAGGGTAAGAATGTAACGGTTTTGGCTGTGGAGGGCAATTTTGACGATGCCCAGACCGGTGTGAAAAATATTTTTGCCACCATACAGGACGGTCTGACCCAGGGCGGCTGCCGCCTGTCCACTGCCAACTCCATCAACATTGGCCGTCTTGCACCCCAGGTGACTTATTACTTCAAGGCCTATGCAGACCTGCTGCAAAGAGGCACGATCCAAATGGGGGACGAGGTCAATTTCTGCGTTCCCACCGGCAACTTTGGTGACATTCTGGCAGGCTATCTGGCAAAGAAGCTGGGTTTGCCTGTGGGCAGACTGGTGTGCGCCTCCAATGCCAATAACGTACTGACCGACTTTATTAAAACCGGTCTTTATGACCGTCGCAGACCCTTGCACAAGACCGTTTCTCCCTCTATGGACATTTTGGTGTCCTCCAATTTGGAGCGTCTGCTGTACCTGATGAGTGAGGATGCGCCTATGGTTGCGGAGCTGATGCAAAAGCTCAACAAAGAAGGCTTCTATCAAGTACCCCAAGAACTGCTCGCTCAGATTCAGGCAGAATTCTGGGGCGGCTGCTGTGATGACGCAGGTGCAAAGCGGACCATTGGCAAGGCCTTTAAAGAAACCGGCTACCTGTGTGACACCCATACCGCTACCGGTTGGGCGGTGGCAGAGGATTATCGGGCACAGACCGGGGACGGCCGTCCCATGGTGGTGCTCTCTACCGCATCTCCCTATAAATTCCCGGCCGCGGTGCTTTCTTCGCTGGAAGAAAACAATGAGCCGGATGAGTTCGAAAAGATGAACCGCCTGCAGGAGCTGACCGGTGTGCAGATCCCTGCAAATTTGGCATCTGTCCGTTACAAGAAGGATTTGCATACGGATGTAATCTCCAAAGAGGAGATGCTTTTACGAGTACAAAGAGTGTAAGGAGAGACTATGAAAAAAGTAACTGTACGGGTGCCGGCAACCACCGCCAATTTAGGACCGGGCTTTGACGCCTTCGGCTGTGCGCTGAGTCTGTATACCGACGTCACCTTTGAAGAGACGGAAAAGGGTCTGGAAATTACCGGCTGTGACGAAGCCTTTACAGGACCTGATAATTTGGCATATACCTCGTATTGCGCAGTGCTGGCCTCTTTAAGCGAGGAGGTACGGGGCGTAAAGATTCATATTGACGCGCAAATTCCCATCGGTCGTGGCTTGGGTTCTTCTGCCGCCTTGCTGGTGGCAGGTGCCATTGGCGCCAATGTGTTGCGGGGAAACAAGCTGTCCACTCAGGGACTTTTGAACATCACCAACGCCATGGAGGGGCATCCCGACAATTTGGCACCTGCCTTTTTTGGCGGTCTGACGGCATCCATGGTGGATAACGGTCTGCCGGTGACGGTGAATTTTCCCTTGCATCCCGACTGGTGCATTTTGGCGCTGATTCCCGATTTTGAAATCTCCACCAACTATGCCCGGAGTGTGCTTCCTGCACAGCTGTCCCGTGCCGATGCGGTGTATAATATTTCCCACGGTGCGATGGTGCTGAAGGCACTGGAAAAGGGCGATGAGAAGCTTCTGCGGAATGCAATGCAGGATCGGATTCATCAGCCCTACCGTAAAGGGATGATCGGGGACTTTGATGCGATTGAGAGTCTGGTGCGTACCACCGGTGCGGCCTTCTGCGTCAGCGGCGCAGGTCCTACACTTTTGTGCTTTACGCTGGATGAAAATCTTGGTGAAAAACTGGCAAAAAAATTGCCTGCAATTACCAAAGCACAGTGGGAAATTCTCCCTCTGCACGTGGAATTTGAAGGCGCAAAAGTGCTTTATCAGGAATAAAAATACGGGCGCGTTCGTCAGAACGCGCCCGTATTTTTTGTATTAGTGGACGATCATGGGAGTGACCACTTCAAAGTCCTTGTTCAGGCCAATGTAAATGAGTCCGTTGTCGGCATCCTTGGGAATGGTGTAGGAGGTGCCGTCCAAAGCGATGATGATACGGCCGCCGCCTTCGATCTCTGCGCCGTCCAGCTGATCGTACAGCAGGTAAGCGGGGTCTACTTCTGCAAAGGCCTCCGGATCGGTATCATCCTGATCCAGAAGATCCAAATAGAAGTGCAGTGTCAGCTTGCTCAGCCAGCTCTGCTCCTCAGTGGGGAAATACAGGCGTGTGGGATAAGGCGTGCATCTGTCGATATCGTCATAAACGGACGTGGGCACAGAGTTGGCCAGTGCCTCTGCATCGTTGAGGGTGCGGCTTACAGCATTGCGCCAATAGTAGTGGAAATTGGCGAACACGTCGTCTCCTGCCAGTCGGTCCAGATACTGAGAGTACATATACACAGAGCCATATACACCAATATCCGTCTCAGTGGTAGAGAAGTTGTACAGGGACTGACCGTGACGGATGCCTTCACTGTTCAGGAAGCACTGGGTGTGCATCTCCTTCGAGCCGGGGAACAGCATCTGCTCCACGTAGCCGGACATTGCCTCGTTGATCCAGGAGGGGCAATAAGCGTAGTTATAGCTCAGGAAGTAGCCGGTACCACAGATCAAATGCTGGAATTCGTGTGCCATAGTGGAAATGCTGAAGAGCTTATAGCGGCTGTCGGAACAGGTGACGGAGTCGATGTGCACAATGGCGTGGTCGGTATTGACACCGTAGCGTTCAATCTCCTGACGGGTGACCTCGTTGGATGCATACAGATCCAGCATACAGAACACACCGCCCCAATTGTCAGGCAGGGGATAATACAGCAGGTTGACCTTGCCGCCTTCGTCGGCATAGCGGGGCTCGCCGAAGGTTTGCGCCATCTGTTCGTAAATGTCCTCGTCAAAAGTCTGACCGTATTCCTTGGCAAGGCTGTCGGTAATGCTTCTGTCATAGACCCAAATGTTGCAGTAAGTACCGGCATAACGGCACTGGAAATTCAGGTACAGACGGGGCAGGTTGGAGGATCTTTGGTCGTAGCAATAGAAGTACTTGCTGTCACCAACCCGATACTTGGGGGCGAAGCTGCCGGCACGGTCGCCATCTAAGTTTGCACCGTCCAGAGGGAAGCCCTGATTGATGTCCTCCTGAGAAATATCGGTGTGCTCCGGTGTGGTGGTCAGACCGTCGCCACGATGCATACTCACGTCGATTTGGGAGTAGAAATTACCGGTAGACAGGGTGGGATTGCGCAGTGCATCCGGATCATAGATTGCGGGATTGTAGATCATCACGTAGCGCACAGGGTCTTTTTCGTTTTTGACCACGGTGGAGTTGGTGTCACGCTTCAGAACATCCAGCTCTACAGGCTCCGGAAGCTCATCTTCGGTGGGGTCTTCGTCATCCAACGGATAGTTGATGCCCACGGTGGGCAGGGGCGCGAAGGTGAAACGATCAGCCTCTGCGTTGGTTGCCATCGGTGTGCTGTTGTCCGTGTTGCCGCAGCCTGCAAACAGACCCAGGCACAACAGCAGCGCAAGGGACAGGGATAAGTACTTTTTCATTGGTTTTACCTCTCTTTTTTATTTAATCCGGCACAGCCAGATAAATGCGTGCAGCGCTTTCCTGCAAAATCTTTTCCCGTGTAAAGTCCATAATGCGGATAGAAAATTCTACATTTTGCAGGTCGATGGGGTCAAGGCTGGAGGGTGAAAAATAGCAAACAGTTTTTTGATGCGCACCCACAGCACTGTCGTGGACGAAAAACGCAGGATAACTTGTATTTTCGTCAAGCTGACCGTCAATCATCACGTTGTGAAGATCTATGCTGATGTCTTTATCGGTATTGTTCTCCACAGTGGCATACCAGTAATGGCTATCCATACGCTGCTCGTATTTCAGCAGGCTGATGCGGATGCCGTTTTCGTTGTACAGCACAGGATCTCCCACAGGGAACGAACTGCCGCTTCCATGCATATCTGCCTGAACGGGAATCCACTGCAGGGCAGAGAAGCCGCCGAAGGACAGGATGTTTGCATCTTCCGGAAAGCGTAGACAGATTGTTACATCTTTTATATCACTGATATGGTACTGCGTCAAGTCGCTGTCCCAAAGATAGGAGGTCAAATAGTAAGTAAAGCCCACGGGAACGGTGATGGTACTGCTGCTGCAAGGGATATATACCCCATCCAGCACAAAGCCTTCCATCTGCAGATGCTGAGCCTGCCGGGAGAGATTCTCAATTTTCAGACCACAGCATAAATTGCGGTCTCCACCGATGCCCAAAAGGGTAATGCGCAGATTTTCGTCCTCGCAAAGTACCTGCTCCGGTGCGTGGAAGCCTAAAATGGGAGTCGTGAAATCGCAGGATGATGCCCAGCTGTCGGTGGGAATAAAGCCCACGTCCTGAGAGAGCATGACGTCCACAGACTGATGATGCAGTAAGGTTTTGCGGGTGTTGGTTTGGACGATGTCCATTGTAAAGCCCATGTGCTGCAGAGGATCGGGGAAGGGAAGCTCTGTAATGTCTCCGAAATCCAATCCGCTGGACGAAAAGTTTACTTCTCCTGCAGCAATTGTGAAAGAGGTGTTGTAACCCTCCTGACACAGAATGTTGCCGTTTATATGCAGATCGGAAATGGTGACGGTAATATCTTCGTCCGTTTCGTTGGCGGCGGCAATCGTGTAGATGTCGTTACCGTACTGTTCCACAACACCCAGTGCTACCGTAATGCCGTCTTCATCCATAATCAGCACTTCTTCGCCCTCGTCCCAGGAAACGGAAATGTTTTCCGGCAGAACGGGAGGCTCCAGCTGACCGTCTGTGTGGATGGGCAGAAGCTCTGAGCAGTAGCGGTTGCCTTGGGTATCCTCAATTTCGATGGTTAAAAAGTAGTCTCCCTGGACCAAAGGCGCATATACAAATTCCAAACCGTCCAAAACAGGAAGACTGTCTGCAATGATGATGTCGGAGTATGGCCAGGCACTGACAGGCTTCAGCAGGCCGTTTTCGTAACGGCTCAGGTATTGGGGCTTCATCCGGGGGAAGTAGTAGGTATACCATTGGGAAAGGTCCACATCCTCCACCTTGCCGCCGGCCAAACTGCCGCTGTCCACCTGCTGGTCATAGGGGGTCAGTGCACTGATGTGAATGTTTCCTGATTGATTGTCCACAGCCAAATGGAAACGATGCGGCTGTGCAACATATTCCACCGAGCCCATGGATTTGCCGTTGGTCAGGTATACCAGCGCGCTGTAACGGGTGATGCTGCCCACCGTGTCCTGCTCTTTCATTGTGGGCAGAATATACTGATTAAAATTGTTTTTGGCATATAAAACGTTTCCGTCAAAGGAAGCAGTGAGCACACCGTGATCGTTCGTGACGGTACTGCCGTAGAAAATGGGGGCATAACAGTCGTGACCCCACTGATCCAGGATGATGTACCGGGCATCGGCAAAGGTGGCGTTTTGCTCCGAGGTGAGGGTGACGGTGTAGGTGTTTTTGGTGGTGGGTGACGGTGCGGCCAGAGGTGCGGACTGAAACAGCGTGCTCTCTGCCAGCCATTGGGCGGCAAAGCTTTTCAGATATTGCTGATAACTGGGGAACAGTCCCAAAGAGGAGTATACCGCATCCCAGCTGTCCTCATAATAGGGTTTGTTAAAGAACGGATAGTATAAAGACATTCCGCAGCAGCCGTCGGTATTGGTGGCGTTTTGGACAACCATTTCGCCGATGACCGACTGCAAAGCCTTGCTTTCATCGGGATAAAGGTCGGCCATTTGCACAGACAAATCCTGCAGATCGATCAGGTCATATTCCGAGCCGGTGGAGGCACGTCCCAGAGCACGGGTGTTGACCCGTCGCTGGGTTAGCTGATTGTAGGAGGTGGACACGTCCGAAAGTGCACGGGCAAACAGGGCATCCACTGCCGCGGACAGCTGGTCGGCGCAAGACAGGTCCATACACGACAGGGTGGTATCCCGGCTTTCATATCCCCGTTCCTCGTAGTAGGCAAGGCAGGTGCTTAGGTAGCTTTGTGCCATGTCGGACAGTACGGTTTCGATGGATGCAGTGCCGATGGAGGAGAGGAAGCTGTAATTCCAGCCAAAAGAAGGCTCTACTTCCTGAGAGGCGACCAAATAACGGGCGTAGTCCTTCCAAATGTGGCAAAGCTCCGCCGAGGACATCAGGCAGGCGTCGAAGCCCACAAAATCCAGCTTGTTCTCCGCGTTAAAAGGGGAGGCGGCCAAGGCATCTGCCATTTCCTGTAAAGTCAGGGAGTCGTTGTCGAACAGCATATCTTTGCCGTAACCGATTACCGGACCGTTGCCGTGATTCCACAAAATCAGTCCGTAGTGGTCTGCAGGGAAATTGCTGCAACCAAAATTCAGAAAGTTTGCAAGACAGGTGCTGTCGCCCATAGACAGGGCGGCAGTGGTGGCAACCTGCGTAAACCCGTTTTCGGTAAGCTGTAAAACCGTATGAGCCTCTGCGGAGGCTTGCTCGTTGTGCCATCGGGGACTGCCGCCGGCGTAAACCAGCACGTTGACCTTGGATAAATCCACACCGCTTTGCACCATTTCCTCCAAATCCTTGGTGCCGGCGGCGGCCTTGGATTCCAAATCCGAACCGACCATATAAATCATCAGGGTGGTTGTGCCGGAAGGGACACTGCTTCCTGTTTTGCCGCCGCAAGCGGCAAGGGACAGCACAAGGGTCACAGCCAAAATAAAGCTTGAAATTCGTTTCTTCATTCCGTTATCCCACCTTCAAAACTGCTTTTTCGCCATTTTATCACACTTTGCTTGACAGCGCAAACCGTTTTTACAAATAATCGGTGCATTGTGTTTTGCACAATGCACCGGTGTTGTTAAACTATTTAAACAAACAGATCAATACCTGCGGTTTTGCCGGCAGCATACTCGGCTGCCCAGCGTTCCGGAGCGTTTTCCGATTTTACGCGTCGCACGCGAATAATGCATTTGTCTCTGCAGACCACATCCACACAACCGTTTGCAATGCAAACGATTTTGCAGACCGCACTTTGAAGGTGCGAAATCCAACTAAAGCACCACGAACACTGCAAAGGTGATGAAACATACAATATTGATACGCACTGTTTTATCTCTTATGCCTTATTCTTCTGATTGCGTGATAGGCTTTTTTTGCCAATTTAAGACTTCTCTTTTTTAGGGTATATCTCAGCTTTTTCAGCGGTTTGATTGCTATACCGGTGGATTTCATATAGGCTTTGATATTTTTATGCAACACCTGCCCCGTGGCGACGCAGTAATAATACAGTAGCCGCATAAGTTCCGGGTCCGGATGGCTTTTCAGCAGTTCAAATATTTCCTCGCAACTTGCTGTCAATTCCGGGGTATGTCGGTCTGCCTGGATCACCGTTACCTGTTGGGAATGAATCCGATTGGAAAAGATGATCGTCTGATCCACATATACCTGCGCACCGCTGATTGCAATTTTTTGCCACAGATTCCAATCCAGCACAAATCGCATATCCTCACGGAAGCTGAGTCCCATTTCAAAAAACGCTTTGGGGATCAAAAGTCCGCATCCGTGAAACCCAATTCCGAATAAAATGTACGCAAACATCTCCCGGGAATCCAGTCGTTGGCGTTTCACTCTGTTGGGTCGGTAAATCGGATCTGCGTTTTCATTAATCAATCTTCCGGGATTGCTGACCAGTGTTGTCCGGGGATTTAAATCATACTTTTCATAATAACCGATCTGAGTTTCTACCTTGTTTGGATCATACAGATCGTCGTGGGATAGCCAGGAAATAAACGCACCCTTTGCTTCTTTGATGCCAAAGTTGAGCGCAGAGGAACAACCGCCGTTTTCTTTCTCGAAATAGCGGATTTTGTCCCCGTAGGACAAGCAAATATCCCGTCCGGCACCGTGATCCGAAGAACCATCGTTGACTACAATGACCTCGATATTCGGATAGGTCTGTGCCAGCGCACAGTCAATCGCCTGCGCCACATAATTACTGCCGTTATATAAAGGAATCACAATCGAAACCAACGGTTTTTCCATCGTTCTTCACTCCCTTAACTTAAGTCAATCCAGTCACCCATACGGCGTTCCCATTCTTCGGGATGGAAAAGTTGAAAACCACCTCCGTGGAAAAATGTATACTCGCCAAAATAGATCTTGCCGTTGAGCTCATATAAGTCAATTCGCACTTGACGCATCCCTTTGGAGAGCTTGGCGGCAATATTCTTCATTTCCTCAAACATTATGGGCTTTTCAATCACCTTGTCGCCATTGGGGTGGATATTGTAGATATCCAGATGATTGAAATCCATATCGTAAAAATCAAACTTACAACTGGTGCTACGGTCAGTGGCAACGAACATTAGTTTGGGTTCGCCGTTAAAGCAAAAGAACTTATAGTCCTCAATGCTCTTCTCCGGTGCTGTTTCATCAATCATCAACTGCTCTGCCATAATATATCGAGGAAGCCCCTTGTAAGGATACTCTCTGTCCGCATAGAAGAAATCCTTTTTCAGCCGCTTTGTATAGAACCGCCGCATTTCAGCAATCTCTTTCTCTGTCAAGGCATTCTTGTCACGGATAATCTTGGTGCTGCCGGAATCGTGGTTACACTTGAGAACAAACCGATCCGGCAATTTAGAAAAGTCGATTTCATCAAAGGATTTCCAATAGCCCAAAAGGGGAAACATACTCCCTTTGCCCATTTCCCGTTCGATATGCTCCCGGACAGCCAGTTTGTTTACCAAAGGACCGTATTCCGGCCGTTTGTCGTTAATTTTTAACCATTGTAGCTTCTCGTTGTAACCCACAGGATTCTTAAAGTTAATTCTTCTGCCGGTTGTCGTAAAATAAAACAATCGCAGATACGGTTTGTCTGGCAAAAAGGACAGACCGTACATTATTTTGCTGCGTATAGACCGCCCAAATATTTTTCGCAAATCAATCATCTTTCTCACCTTTCATTCCAGTTCGATCTGCCGTTATAGGTTTTCTTTATACCACTGGATCGCCAGCTTAATACCGTCTTGAAAGCTATAATCCGGGTCGTAGCCTAACAGCTTGCGGGCTTTGGAAATATCGGCGTTGCTGTGCTTAATGTCACCCTTGCGGTCAGGCCCGAAATGAGGCTCAATGTTGACACCCAGAGCCTTGGTCAGTCCGTAGTAAATATCAATGAGATATTCTCTGCCGCCGTAGGCAATGTTAAAGGCTTCGCCGGCGGCTTCAGAGGGGGCAAGGCAAGCTTTCAGATTGGCTTCAATCACGTTTTCGATATAGGTAAAATCACGGCTCTGCTTGCCGTCACCGTTGATGGTGGGGGTCTGACCGTTCAGAAGCTGCTTTAAGAATTTGGGGATTACTGCGGCATAAGCACCGTCCGGATCCTGACGACGTCCGAAAACGTTAAAATACCGCATGCCGTAGGTGTCTAAACCGTAAAGCTTAGTGTAAAGCTTTGCCCATTCTTCATCACACCGCTTGGTCAACGCGTAGGGAGACAGCAAGTTGCCCTCCCGTCCTTCTGTTTTGGGCAGGTTGGGCTCGTCACCGTACACGGAGGAGCTGGAGGCGTAGACGAATTTTTTAACGCCTTTCTGCCGTGCGGCTTCCAGCATATTGAGTGTGCCTTCAATATTATTGCGGCAGTAGAAAAGGGGCATCTCAATGGAACGGGGAACAGAGCCCCAGGCTGCCTGATTCAGCACGTAATCTACGCCCTCGCAGGCGGCCATACAGGTGTCCAGATCCTTGATGTCACCCTTTATAAATTGATAGTTGGGGTTGTCCAGAAACAGATCCACATTTTTTTGCTTTCCGGTGGACAGATCATCCAGTGCCCGTACCTTATAGCCCATATTCAGGATGGCTTCGCACAGGTTCGAGCCGATAAAACCGGCGGCTCCCGTTATCAGGAACAGAGAATTTGCAGGAAATTTCAAATGCTTATAGCCCATACTGACACCTATCTTTTTCGAAAGTAGAATAATGTTCTGTAATAATAATACATGCTTTCCAGCAGTTGCCTTTTCTTTCCCAGATAATCATTATGAATACGGTTGCCTGCTTCCAGCAGTTGGGGATTGTTATGCTGCATGATGCTTCTGTTCACTTGATCCATTCTTCTGAACAGATGTGGATACCATAGGAACATATCCATAATTTTACGGTTGTTCATAGGCATTGTCACTTCAAAATTGAAGATATTTTGCCCTGTAGTAACAATCGTTCCCCAGGAACCAAATCGGTACTCCCAGTAAAAAATATCGGAGTTTTCATAATTATACATCGGATATATGAAGCTCGATTTCCTCATAAAATCCCGATAGGCTTCATCACTCGAGCGCAGTAAAGAAGGCTCTGCAAAGTATCTGGTCTGAAAAATACTCAGGTGCCTTGCGTGGAGCTTAGTTGGCAGTTTGATGCCGTATCTTCTTTCCCAAAAAGCTCTTCCGATTTCCGACACCCAGGATTTAAGCTCCACCTGGAATGTATCCAGCTTACTCAGAAAAATATATTTTCTGATCTCGTGATCCTTGGGTGTGCTGACACCAGCACTGTTATGCGTGATAATCTCCCGATATGCCGCAAAATCCTCATAATCTTCATTTTTATCAGATATGGGGTAAATTTCGTGATGTACGCCGATTTCTGTACAAATATTGTGGGCAGCGTTGGCATCATCCACTTCCTGCGGCTTACTATGGAAACTATAATAGAAGAATTTGTCGTAATTGCCCACTGCACCAGAAAGTGTTGTTCTGCTATCCACACCACCGGACAAGGAAATGGCGGGTTTTTCCCACTTCTGGGCGCAAAGGGCAACACTGTTTTTGATAAGGCCGGCAATTTCTTTGCTTACCTGAGTGTTCGTCTCGTCTACCTCTGGGTGAGTAGCATAGGGGTAAAAACGGGCAACCGTAAATCGATTATCTTGATATGTCAGGCTGAGATTGGGGCCTAAACGACAGATGCCTTCATAAGGCGTCAAATCTCCGGGCAGATATTTGCTACCCCGACGGTAGGATTTACTTTTCAGCAGTTTCTCTACAAACTCGTTCTTTTTGGGCTTGTCGATGTCCTCAATGACGGCACTGTTGGATGTAATATACAGGTTATTTCTGCAGAATCCGTAGTTACACATCATCATACCGGAACAGTCCTGCACAAAGAGCACCTTCTCCTGATCGAATACGGCAATCAAATGGATTCCTGTCAGTTCACTAACTGCCTCAAAAAAGTCTCTTTTACTTTTTTGATATGCGTTGATGCAATCAGCCAAAATCTCCGTTTCGTCAGTTTTCATAGAAAAGGGATTGTAGGCGTGACCGATCAGCGCGGCGTGGATTCCCTCTTTGGAATAAGTATAGAAATGCTGCTCATTATGGATATACAGATAGAATTTCTGAGTGATCTGTTTGCTACTCCAGTTTCCGTAAAACGGATATACTGCCAAATCAATGTCTGATCTGCTGGTAAGCAAATAACCTCTTCGAAATAAATATTTTCTTAAGTGTTCTTTATTTTGCAGTGTTTCCTTCAACATATTCTCGCCCCTCGTACTGTCGGATACCCGCGGCATATCAGCCTGTTTCTTCGCCCAATGATCACTTTACGCCGTCTTTTATACGGCGCTTCAAATACTGAAAGATTGTAGGATGGTTATAGATCGACGAAGGCAAATTGTTCTTTTTTGTCTCCAAAGTTCCGTTCATCACATCGCGGATAGCTTTTATTTCTTGCTCTACGCCGGCACACACCTGCAGCAGTGGGTATGTGCAATAGTTATCCCGCTCTGTGATAGAAATCACGGACTGATACAAAATACCTCCCGTATCGATTCCCGGATCCACTAAATGAACCGTAACACCGGCATTTTCATCATCCCGGTTATAAAACGCCCAATAAGCACCGTTTGAGCCTCTGTATTTGGGTGTAATACCGGCGTGCATATTGATAAACACACCGTCAATACATTCCAAAACCTTCTTGGAAATAATCCGCGTTCCGTTCACCACAACCACATCCGGATTGATCTTCTGAAGAAGGGCAATACATTCGTCTGAGTTGACGGATTCCAGATAAATTGCTTTTTCCTTCAGTGCGGTCGGATCAGTGCTGGCTTGGTTTTCTTCCAGGATCTCTTTTCTTCGCTCTGCGCTTTCTTTCCTTAAAAAAGGGTTAACCAGGGCAATAAATGCCATCTGTCCTACTGTTTTCCACAGTCCCTGTTTTTTGATCCGTTTTTTGAGAAACTCCTTTTTAGGCATAGATTGTTCCACTATGACAGCTTCGATCGGGAAAATCTTGCTGATTTTATTGTATACAATAGATGTATTGTCGCCAAGCTTACATAACATCACTGTTTTCATTTCTTATTTCCTCCGCTGCTTCATACATGGTTTTGCTGTCAAATCCATATTTTTCTTGCAGTGTCTGATAGTATGCAAAAATCTCACCCAACTGTGCCATACACAAAGCCGTATTTTCGCCTACATTATGGGGATGCCACCAAAGGTGGTATACCTCCCCGTTTTTTGCAGCATACTTCATTTCTCTCTTGATGTGTGCGACCTTATACTTTTCCAAAAAAGCCAGCCGTGTATTATATTTTCTGAAAAGAGTGCTTGCCTTGACGTCCACTGCTTGAATGTTGGCATCAGCCTTCATTACAAAAGTCTTTTTTCCGCATATCCCGATATAGGTATCCACAAATCGGAATACACGGGCAAGCATACTGCTCTTATTATACGCAAAACTTTTCGGATTTCCCCGCACAACACAAAAGCCTGCTTTACACGCAGATTCTATATAATCCCCGACAAAGTGATTCCGGGGCAGGATCAGGCTTTTTAATTCTACACCGAACTTCTCTTTCGCGATTCTTTGGGCAGCATACAGGTCCGCTTCAAAGGTTTCTTTTGTTTGACCGGGCTGCTTGCAGTAATAGTGAGAAAATGTATGGGAGGCAATTTCCTGATTGGGATATTCTTGGATTTTTTTAATGAGAGAATGGGCATAATGAAATTCATCGTTCTGCTCGTCAGCTCCCACATCATCCATATACCCATAAGAGGACAGCGCTGCTTTTTCATATTGGGGTTTTAAGGTCGGGAAATAGCTCTGCAGTTCCTCCTTGCTTTCCGCCATCAGCATCCCCACAATTCCCCAAGTGGCGTGGATCTGATGCCGATCAAACAACTTCAGCATTGTATCTACTGCCGTACGGGCCCCCAGAATCTGCTGGCGGAAGCTCTCCTTCGTTTCGTGGTCGTGAACACCCCAAAGAAGCTCAAAATCCAAAGAAATAACAAATGTTCCGTTTTGCTTGTTTGAATTCTTCATTTTATATTACAATCTCCAGTAGTTATATCCGGCAGATTCGTATTCCTTGCGATCCAGAAGTCCCTTGATGTCGGCCAGCACCTTGGTGCTGTTGTCGCCGGCTTTAAACAGCTTTTCAAAGTCCTTTTGGGTGAGATTGCGGAACACATCGTGTGCAACTGCCAAAATAACGGCGTCGCAGTCACGGATTTGCGCCATATCTACAAACTCTACACCATACAGGCGCTGAGCTTCGTCCGCGTCGGCAGTGGGGTCGGCAATCTGCGCGGTGATGCCGTATTCTCTCAGCTCGTTGTAGATGTCGATAATCTTGGTGTTGCGGGTGTCGGGGCAGTTTTCCTTGAAGGTGAAGCCTAAAATTGCCACCTTGGCCTGCTTGATGGTTACATCCGCGCGGATCAGGTTTTTGACAACACTCTCGGCAACGTATTTACCCATATCGTCGTTGATGCGGCGGCCGGAGAGAATGATTTGGCTGTGGTAACCCAGCTGCTCTGCCTTGTAGGTCAGGTAGTAAGGGTCTACACCGATGCAGTGACCGCCAACCAGACCGGGGAAGAACTTCAAAAAGTTCCATTTGGTGCCGGCGGCTTTTAATACAGACTGGGTATCAATGCCCATCTTGTTGAAAATGATGGAAAGCTCATTCATAAAGGCAATGTTGATATCCCGCTGACTGTTTTCGATGACCTTGGCGGCCTCGGCAACCTTGATGGACTCTGCACGGTGTACACCTGCCTCCACCACCAGCTCGTAGACCTTGGCAACTTCCTCCAAAGTCTCCTCATCCATACCGCTGACGATTTTGGTGATGGTTTCCAGGCGGTGCACTTTATCACCGGGGTTGATGCGTTCGGGGGAGTAGCCTACCTTGAAGTCCACGCCACACTTCAGACCGGATTCCTGCTCCAGAATGGGCACACAGATATCCTCGGTAACACCGGGATATACGGTGGATTCGTAAACCACAATAGAGCCCTTTTGCAGATTGCGGCCGATGATTCGGGAAGCACCCTCTACAGGGGTCAAGTCCGGTGTATGATCATCATTGACCGGGGTAGGGACGGCAACGATGATGAATTTTGCCTCCTGCAGGCGTGCGGGATCGTCGGTGAAATCCACGGCGCAGGCGCTGATGGCCTCGTTACCTACCTCGTTGGTGGGGTCGATGCCGCTTTTATAAAGCGCGATTTTTTTGCTGTTCAAATCAAATCCGATCACCTTTACCTTCCGGGAAAAGGCAACGGCGATGGGCATACCGACGTAACCCAAGCCTACTAAAGAGATTTTCTCCTCACCTTTTACAATCTTATCATACAGCATCATACCATTGGCCTCCAATTCTTAAATAATCACACATTGTTTCGTTGACCTTGTTAACATCAAATTTTTCCAGGCAGTACATATGACTTTTTTTGCCCATTTCCGGGATGGTTTCCGGGTTTTCTATAAAGGCGATCATTTTCTCCGCTACCGCGTTGCTGTCTTGTGTCGGCACCAGGTAGCCGGTTTGACCGTTGATGACCGTCTCACGGCAGCCGGGTGCATCGGTGGTGATCACCGGCCTACCCATGGCCATTGCCTCCAGAACTGTACGGGGTGTCCCCTCCCGATAAGAAGGCAATACATAAACAGAGCACTGGGCATAGTATTCTGCTACCCGGTCTGTCTCACCGAAATACTCAATAATTCCCTTATCTATGTAAGGCTTCAGCTGCTCGGCAGACAGGGAATCCTGAATGCCCTCGCAAGCACCCAAAAGCATACACCGAACATCAGGGTACTTTTTCTTGACAATCGTGCAAGCCTCCAGATATTCCCGGATCCCCTTGGAGAACATTACTCTTGAGAGCATAAAGAAGGTGATCTGTGCCGGATACGGTGTCTTCGGGAACTTTTCCATATTTACACCGGAACCGTTTACCAAGCGGCATTTTTCTTTTTTTACCAGCTTTTCCCCCACAAACTGCTGCAGGTCATCGGCATTTTGGAAGATTGCAACATCTGCGCAACGAAATGCTCGCCGGTAAAGCATTGACATAACCGTTTTAATCAGCCTTGCTTTGATGGTCTTCGCGGTAAAGGCATAGCCGGCGCCGGTAACCATTGCCGCGATATGGGGCACTTTTGCTTTTTTTGCGGCAATAGAGCCGTAAATGACAGGTTTGGATGTATACCCCAGCACCACATCCGGCTTTTCAGCCTGAAGGATTTTTTTCAGTTTTTTTTGGTATTTCAAATCCGCCAGTGGATTTACACCGTTTTTATCAATTGGAACCTCAAGAAATCTGGCTCCCAGTGCCTCGATTTTATCTACATCAATTCGGTTCGGACCGGTCACTACCACCTCATAGCCGGCGGCAATGATCTTTCGAATCAAATCTCCTCGAAAGTTATATACTGTGCGATTTTTTGGTGAGACCAGAACGAATTTCATAGGCCTTATCGCCGTCCTTTCTTGCGTTTGTACCTGTTTATCCACCATTTTGGGTTGTTTTACGTTTTTACAGAAAAGGCTATAATTCCCACACTCACCCACTATAACATCTATAAAGTATAATACAAAAACCCGGAATTGTCAACAAACGGCAAGAAAGCACCCTCCTGAAAATGAAAGCCATATTTTTATGTGCTATTTGTTGACAGAAGGGGTGGTTTCAAGTATAATTGTAAAAGCAATATTGTGGGCTTATAGTGTTTTTTGTGCGCTGTGGGACGGATTGCAATAATGATGGCAGGAGCGCCGCGTATGCATATATTTACTTGGCTGGCCGTAGTGGCGTTTTTTGCAAGCTATGTGCCCAAACGAAGAGAATTAGGAAAAGTAAGCTACAAAAATTACACCATTTTTATCTGCTTGGCGGCGGTGCTGGTTATGGGGTTGCGTCACCGGCACATTGGTGTGGATACCTCCCAGTATGTTTACAGATTCCGCACGATGGACGATTATGAGTCCTTCGGTGCGTATTATACGGAACGCCTGGCGGATAGAAAGTTTCTGTTTTCCGAGACTGGCTACTGGCTGTTCTGCTGGGTGCTGCATTGGTTTTCCAGCGATGGGCAGTTTTTAATTTTAGTCCACGCGGCAGTGGTTACCATTTTAGTGTTTCGTTTTATTTACAAGCACGTGGATAATGTACCCCTTGGGGTGATGAGCTATCTGTGCCTGGGGCAGTACACCTTTAATATGACCGGTATGCGGCAGGCGATGGCTATGTCGCTGTGTTTGGTGGCAGTAACGTATATCAAAGAGCGCAGGTTTAAAGCCTTTATCCTGATGGTGCTGGTGGCAATGCAGTTCCATAAGACCGCAATTGCATTTTTGCCGGCATATTTCCTGCCATGGGTTATTGAAAAACGGCGCCGGGTACTTCTGTTCTTTGCCGGGCTGGTGGGTTCTTCCTTTGTGGTAGATCGCTTTATCAGTGCGTTCAATGACCTGACAGACAGAAACTATGCGCTGGAAAACGCTGCGGATGGCGGCGGAATCAGTGTTTTGCTGATTTATGGACTGGTGATGGCCCTGGCGGTGCTGATTCGCCGTTCCCTGAGGACCAAGGACAACCAACTGGCATTTTGCGGTGTGCTCGCCGGCTTAACTATGTATATTGCCCGCTATTATTCCAATCAGATTCTGGAACGGGTGAGCTATTATTATTTCTATTTTATTTTGCTGCTGGTGCCGGGGGTTGTGGATTCCTTGGAGGATCGGGAGCGCCGGACTGTTGGGGCAATTTTCTGTATGTTGGCTATTGCACTGCTGGTTTACCGTATAGAAACCGGAAACTTTAGACCCTATTACTTCTTCTGGGAGAGATAGACGTTTATGATGATTATGACTGGCTTGGCACTGTTTGTGGTCCTACTGGGCATGGGCTCCAAGGAAATAGGGCTGCAGCGGGATAATTATAAGCCGTATCTGGTGATCACAGGCATTGTGGTGACCCTGGTGATGGGGCTGCGCCATCAATATATGGGCGCGGATACCGTTGGGTATATTTACAGGCACGAAGAGTTGGCGGCAATGCCGTCTTTCGAGCCTTATTATAATGAACGCTTTGCGGACTTGGATTTTTTGTTTTCGGAGACCGGCTTTTATTTTTTTAGCTGGCTGTTTGGAAGAGCGTTTCCCAACGGCCATGCGTGGATCTTCGCTTGCTCTGCATTTGTAACTTATTCCACTTGTCGGTTTATCCACAAAAATTCCGGTGATGCGCCCTTGGCATTGTCCATTTATGTTCTGCTTGGCCTATTCACCTTTAATATGAGCGGTCTTCGGCAGTCGCTGGCCATGTCCATTTGTTTGTGGGCCTACGAGCATGCCAAGCGGCATCGCTTGATCCCCTTTGTGCTGACAGTGCTTCTGGCGATGCAGTTTCACAAAACCGCAGTCTGCTTTTTTCCCGTTTATTTTCTGCCGTGGCTAAAAAGGGGTACCGCCAACCTGCTCATCTACTTTGTGCTGCTGATTATCTGCCTATTCTCTGTGGACAAGCTAATTGCAAGCTATAATTCGTTCTCCGGAGAGGACTATGCGCTGCAGGCTGAGGTACAGGGCGGCGGTCTGAGCGTTATTTTGATATACTTAGCCTGTATCACCCTGGTGATACTGCGCAATCAATCTCTAAACATTCCCCATGTTCGTATGGCGTTTTATGGTGTGGCGGCAGGCTTTACAGCCTATATTACCCGCTATTTTTCCAATCAGATATTGGAGCGCATCAGCTATTATTATTTTTACTTCAGTATTTTGTTGTTGCCCAGCCTATTTAAGCTGCTTCCGGAAAAGGATCAGCGGTGGCTGCGGATCGCGTTTTCGTTCCTTGCACTTTACTTATTCGTGCACCGTATCAACAAGTCAAGCTTTGGACATTACAGGTTTTTCTTTATGGACTGATCAAAAGGAGGTTTGCCGATGAAGATTCTGCAAATCAATGCGGTATATAAACGCCTTTCTACCGGCATGAATGTGTATGAAATCAATACACTGCTCAACCAAGTGGGGCATCAATGTGTGGCGGCCTTTTCCGAAGGCAAGGTAACAGATCCGACGACAGAATATAAGATCGGACGCACAGGCGGTCAAAAAATGCACGCCCTGCTGTCCCGTGTTACTGGTTTGCAGGGGTATTTTTCCCGTCATGCCACAAAAAAACTGCTGAAATATATGGACGGATTTCAGCCGGATGTGGTGGTGCTGAACAATCTGCATGCCAATTATATTCATCTGCCGAAATTGCTCACTTATTTGGCGGAAAAGGACATTCCTACGGTAGCGGTGCTGCACGACTGTTGGTTTTATACCGGAAAGTGCTGCTATTATACCACTGCCAATTGCAACAAATGGCAGACCGGCTGTGAAAACTGCCCTGCGTGGAAGAAGCACAATAAAAGC
The DNA here is from genome assembly GCA_017465625.1 of Oscillospiraceae bacterium. GTDB lineage: Bacteria > Bacillota > Clostridia > Oscillospirales > Oscillospiraceae > Faecousia. The sequence continues at coordinate 110,686 of JAFTVV010000030.1, forward strand.
TGGTTTTTTGACCGCACGAAAAAAATGCACCGGGATCGCATCCGGTTGTTTAATGCCATTCCTCGTTTGGGCGTGGTGGCGGTTTCCGACTGGCTATTGGAGCAGGCAAAGCAGTCGCCGGTTTTTGCAGGTGCGCTGTATATACAGAGAATCCATAACTGGATTAATTTAAATGCCTTTGTTCCTACAGATGGAGCCTCTTTGCGGCAGAAGCTGGGACTGGAGCACAAAAAGGTGATCTTGTCCATGGCGGCAAAATGGGAATCCCGCAAAGGACTGGATACCGTATTGTGGATGAATGAGCACCGCAATGAAGACGAACAGATCGTGGTCGTTGGCAAACTGCTTCCCGGTACCAAATTGCCCGGCAGTATCATCCATATACCATTTGTCAGTGGCAGTGAGGCGCTGGCGGCGTACTACAGTATGGCTGATGTGTTTCTGCAGCCCTCCCTGGAGGAAACCTTTGGTAAGGTTACCGCAGAAGCGCTGGCTTGCGGCACACCGGTGGTGTGCTTCGATTCCACTGCAAACCCGGAACTGGTGGGGGAGCACTGCGGTGCAGTACTGCCTGTAGGGGACAATCAGGGTATGCTGGAGCAGATGCGGATCATTTTACGCATCGGTAAAAATAGGGAAAGCTGCCGTCAGTATGCCTGTGCACACTTCGATATGCTTCAAAATATCGCACAGTACGCACAGCTTTGTGAAAAGCTGCAGCATCCCCGTGGGGCACAGGAGAAAAAGTCCAAGGTGCGGGTGCTTTGGGTCATCAATATGGTGATGCCGGAGGCGGCGGCAGCGCTGGGCTTGACCACCTCCTTCAGCGGCGGCTGGTTGATCGATTATATGCACTGTCTGGCGGCAGATCCGGATACAGAGCTGGCGACAATGACCTATGCCAATGTGGATAAACCCATTGCAGAGACGGTCAACGGGGTAAAGCATTATATTTTCCCCGGCGGCGGTAAGCGGCTGCTGTTTACCTCCAAAAAGACGGACAGGGACTGCAGATATGTGCTGGAGGATTTTAAACCTGATGTGATTCACCTGCACGGCACAGAGTATTCCATTGCCTATTCCATGGTTCGCTTACAGCCAAAGCAGCCGATTCTACTGACCATTCAGGGTATTTTGACCCGTATTTCCAAGCAATATAAGGGCGGCCTCGACAAGTGGACCTTCTGGAGGAATGCCACATTTAAGCAATGGATGAAACTAAAAGCGCCCATCTTCTCTCAGGTGCTGTTTAATAAAAACGCCAAAAGAGAGCGCCGTGTTCTGCGCAGTGTAAAATGGGTAACAGGTCGTACCACCTGGGATAAAGCGGTGATGCAATCTATTAACCCAAAACTGCAGTATTATCGTCTGAACTACAATCTGCGTCCGGAATTTTATACGGCGCAGTCCTGGCAGTATGATACGATGCAGCCTCATACGGTGTATACCGGTGCGGCGGGGTATTCCCTGAAGGGACTACATATTTTGATACAGGCGATGGCCATTGTAAAATCCAGATATCCGGATGTCAAGCTGTATATACCCGGAAACAGCACGACCTATAAAGCCAGCAACGGCTACGAACGATATATTCGCCGGCTGATTGACGAGCTGGGGCTGACCGACAATGTGGTATTTGCCGGCCGGAAGAGCGCACAGCAGGTGGTAGACACCTTAACACAGGTTCATGTTTGTGTCGTTCCCTCCGCAATGGAGGGCGCTTCTGCGACCATTTGCGAGGCGATGATGATCGGCACACCTGCGATCTGTGCGTTCCGTGGGGGTATGACAGACCTGTTGAAGGATGGCATCAGTGGTTTTGTTTATGATTTTCCGGAATATCCGGTACTGGCGGAGCGTATTTGCCAGCTCTTTGAGGACAGAGCGCTTTGCGAGCAGTTCTCCCGGTTGGCACAGCAGGACGCAAAAAGTCGACATGCCTGCGAGGAAAACTATAGAAAACTAAAGGGCATTTACATAGAAATTCTGAATCAGTCATGAAAAAATGATTTTGAAAAGCAATTGGTGCAATGGAGAGTGTTCAGGCTATGAAACAGAAAAGTTCCTTGGATATTGCAAAGTTTATATGCGCACTTTTGGTGCTCATTATTCATACTTCTCCGCTTGGAAGCTACAGCAAGGTCTTGTCCTTTGGCCTTAGGAATGTGCTGTGTGTGATTGCTGTACCGTTTTTCTTTTGTACAAGCGGTTATCTGTTAGCAGAAAAGTTAAATAGTCTGAAGACCTCGCAGGAGCAGAACAGCTATATAAGGAAGTACCTGAAACGGCTTGCTGTGATTTATTTGTTTTGGAGTGCAGTGTATTTTCCCTTTGTAGTCGTCAAGTGGATACGTGGAGGGTTTTCGATGTTCTCGGTATTGAAATTTCTGAGAGACTTCTTTTTTGAAGGTAGCTATTCTACTATCTGGTTTTTGCCGGCTTTGATGACTGCAGCGGCCTTGTTTTTTCTACTCCGGCGAAAAATAGGAAATAAAAAGACATTTTTTGTTGGGTGTGGAATCTATGCACTGACCTTGCTACTATCATGCTATTACGGCGTGGCAATTCGAGTGCCAGGACTATCATACTTCGCAGGGCTATACTATGCTATATTCGATTCTGTAAAAAATGGTTTATTCTTTGGCCTCGTATTTATAGCTATGGGTGGGATGATACAAGAATGTGCGTGTTTTAAACGCTTTTCTCGCAAGAAAATGCTGATTGGTGTAATTTTGAGTTATGGCTTTTTATGTATGGAGGTTATTGCGTATACGGCCATTGGAAGGGCGAAGGGAATTGATACAGTGGCAAGTTTGATCCCACTTACGATGTGCGCTATGCTATTTACGCTGAGCTATGATATGCTGCCATCCAAGCTTTGTTTGAGGCTTCGGAAATACAGCATGCTGATTTTCCTATGCCAAAGATTGCCCATCTCGGTTATAGATCTATTTCTGAACAAAACCGTTTTGGCTACTAACACCATCGTTAATTTTTTGATTGTTTCCGTTGCTAGCTTTGGAATTAGCTTTGCAATTCTGAAACTGTCGGAAAAATGGAAATGGCTGAAAAAAATATATTAAGAAGATCTGTTGCTTTATAAGCTAAATCAAAGATTTTTGGAGGATAGAATATGGATGCTCGATTGGATGTACCTGTAGCGATGGTGTTTTTCAACAGACCTGAACAGTTTTCAAAGGTGTTCGAAGAGGTAAGAAAAGCAAAGCCATCTAAACTTTTTTTAATACAGGATGGTCCGCGTGAGAATAACGAAAAAGACAAAGAAAATATTGCAAAATGCAGAGAAGTCTTAAAAGGCATTGATTGGGAGTGCGATGTCGTAAGGGATTTCTCCAACGAGAATTTGGGCTGCGGCAGACGCGTATTCTCCGGCATATCCAAATGCTTTGAAAAGGTTGACAGATTGATCATTTTGGAGGATGATTGTGTCCCTTCCCAATCGTTTTTCCCGTTTTGCTGTGAGTTGTTGGAGAAATATAAGGACGACTGGCGTGTCGGCTTAATTTCCGGAATGAATCATTTAAACCGTTTTGACGCGGCAGAAGGTGATTATTTGTTTTCTATGATGGGTTCTATTGCTGGTTGGGCAACATGGAAAAGGTCGTGGGAGCATATATCCTTTGATCTTGGTCAGATTGCCGACGATAAGAACGCTATGAGACTGCTGAAAAATTTTGAAAAGTATTCCTGTACAAAAAATTCTTTTTATTCTATGGTGAAGGACAAGCATGCACAGCTTCAACAAAGGAAAACGATATCTTCCTGGTCTACTCAGTTCGGTTCCAATCGGGTGTTGAATTCCCAACTCTACATAGTGCCTAAAGTGAACTTGATGACAAACATTGGCTTGACATCAGAGTCTGCTAATAGTGTGAGTAATATTAAGCTGGTTTCTCATGGATTACGACCGCTGTATCGGTTGAAGCTTTATGATATGGAATTTCCGTTAAAGCATCCTAAGTACGTAATGAATGACATTGAATATTCTCGAAAAGTAGATAAACTGATGAGACCTAAAAAACCTGTTGCATTTTTCAGAAAGGCAGAGTCGGTTTTTCTTAGAATGGTGCATGGGGAGTTTGCTAGCTTAAAGAAGGGTTTGAAACGCAGACTTCAAAAGATTTTTCATTAATATAAGGACAGTACAATGAATAACTCTAAACAAATTAAAGCGGGTGCGCTGATCTCCTATTTTACCATCGCCTTTAATATTGTGGCCGGGCTCATCTACACTCCATGGATGATCTCCAAAATCGGAAACAGCAATTACGGTTTGTATACCCTGACCACCTCACTGATTACCATGCTGATGATGGATTTCGGTATGAGCGCGGCAGTGTCCCGTTTCGTCTCCAAGTACAGAGCAGAGGGTGATCAGCAGGCAATTGACCGCTTTTTGGGCGTGGTATATAAGCTTTATATCGCCATTGCGGCAGTTGTTTTTCTTGTCCTTTTGGTGCTGTACTTTTTTCTGAACGGCATCTATGAAAACCTGACGGCGGAGGAATTATCCACCTTTAAGAGCCTGTATGTGGTCGTGGGACTATACAGCGTGGTTTCCTTCCCTTTCATTAACCTTAACGGCATCCTGACTGCTCACGAACGTTTTGTGGAGCTGAAGCTGGCGGATTTATTCCACAAGGTGTTTATCATTGTGGCAATGGTCATTTGCTTGCTGATCGGGCAGGGCGTTTTCGCGTTGGTGCTGGTCAATGCGGCTTCCGGTTTGTTGACCATTGCTATGAAGCTGTATTTTATTAAAAGAAAAACCGCTATTAAGGTACAATTTGGATACCGTGATCGCAAGCTGTTAAAGGAAATTTTTTCTTTTTCTGCGTGGACAACCATCAGCAGCTTGGCGCAAAGAATGATCTTTAATATAACCCCCTCTATTATTGCGGCAGTTTCCATCACCGGCACATTGGGCGTTGCAGTTTTTGGCGTCGCAACAACTATCGAAGGATATGTATATACCTTTGCCACTGCCATTAACGGAATGTTTATGCCCAGAATCGCAAAGATCGTTCACGAAGGGAAAAAGCAGGAGCAGCTGGTGCCGCTGATGCACAGGATCGGCAGGCTGCAATGTATGCTTATCGGCGTTTTGGTGGTAGGCTTTGCGGCTTTAGGGGAATCCTTTGTGGCAGATATCTGGAAGAAACCGGATCTGGTGCAGAGCTATGGATGCGCGGTGCTTTTGATCGTTCCCAGCTTTTTCTACTTACCTCTGCAAATAGCAAAAACAACGCTGATTGTAGAAAATAAAGTGAAGCTACAGGCAAAAGTGTACCTTCTTATGTGTTTGCTCAATGTAGGGCTATCCGCTGTGCTTTCCCGTTATTACGGCGCCATTGGTGCAGCGATATCCATTTTTGTGGCATATATGATCCGCAATGTGTTGATGATCGTAATTTATCATCGGGTACTGCAGCTGAATATGCTGCACTTTTTCAAAGAGGTCTATTTAAAGCTGACACCGCAGTTGCTTATTACGCTGGCGGTCGGTCTTTTGTGCAGTCGTTTCAATCCCATTTCCAATGTGTACCTGCGGTTTGCGTCAAACGGCTGCGTTTTGGTCGGTACATACTTTATAATGATGTGGTTCTGCGGCTTTAACGCCTACGAAAAAGGGATGTTTAAGGCGCTGTTACGTAAATTTAAAAGATAAACAATTCTATTCCAGGCAGAAGGGTCAAAGATTATGCAGGAAGAAATCGTACAAAAGCCTGTAAAGTTCAGGCTTTTTGATAGAAAGCATTTTGCCATTGTAAAGGGCATCAGCATATTAATTGTGATATTTGCCCATCTGGGCAGTCGTTATTTTAATTTCCATTATTTGTCTCCGGCTTCAGGCATTGCTACAGCGGTATTTTTGCTGTGCTCCGGATATGGGATCAGTGAATCCTATAAGTACCGTGGGAGCTTGCGGCACTATTGGGAAAATAAAATTATAAGAGTATGGGCACCTTCACTGGTGAAACTGCTGCTGGTGCACGGCATTCTGCTGAAGTCCTTTTTCGGCTGGATGGATTATTATCCCTTAGCATTATACGGCTGGTTTTTGAATTTGCTGTTTGCAGAATATCTGGTATTCTGGCTGCTGTTTAAGTACGTAGACGACCGGAAGCTGCAGATGCTGGGCCTGTTTGGTACATCTATGCTGGCGTTTTTGGTGATTCGGAATCTGCCCATTGCAGAGGGGCTGTTCTGCTTCCCCTTGGGTGTGATGGCCTCTCAGTATCACTGGAAGAAGAAAATCCGGGCGCTGAATAATAAGCAAAGAGCATATCTGTCTGCGATACTCGTGGCAGTTGCAGGCTGTGCATTTGTATTGCGCAATATGTTTGACCAGTATTTGCTTTTTAATGCGGTGTGGATGATGATGAAAGTGTCGCTGGCGATCCTTCTGATTTTAGGGGTCTATTTCCTGAGAAAAATCCCGCTGTGGATGGCGTTTGTACCGGTAGGCATCATTTCCTATGCCCTGTATCTGACTTATGTAGAGGTGCTGGCATTGCTGAGCAATCGTCGGGATTGGAAGGCTGTTGTGGTGGTGCTGGGGATTTTGTTTATTGTGGCAACCATTTTCCACTTTGGTTGTTTGCTGATCGAGCGTTTGAACAGAAAAACGCACACGCGCAATCAGGTGCATCTGCGGGGCAGTATGCGTTGAACAATACGATTTAAAGGAGAATCCAAAATGGAAAACAACAAGAAAAAAGAACTGATGCGCACCATTAAATTTACCCTGTTTTCACTCAGTGCCGGCATTATTCAGATCGCTCTGTTTGAGCTGCTGGACAAGGTATTCCGCCTTCCTTGGGGAGTGTCCTACACATCGTCGCTGGTTGCGTCTGTGGTGTGGAACTTCACTTTCAACCGGAAGTTTACCTTCAAGTCTGCCGCCAATGTACCCACAGCGATGCTGAAGGCACTGCTGTTTTACGTGTGGTTTACCCCTCTCACTTTGCTGGGTGGTGACTATCTGGTGGAGCAGATGAGCTGGAATAAAGACCTGATGACCTTTATCTGTATGTGTCTGAACTTCGTGCTGGAGTTTCTGTGGCAGAGATTTTATGTATTCAAGGGCAGCATCGACACTTGCGAATGAGATTCCGTTTCATAAAAAGCATACACTGCCCCTTGAAACTGTAGTCGTTTGGTGTTAAAATGTAAAAGATAACCAATATATTAAGGAGGAACAACATGACTTCCAGCGAAAAGAAAGACCTGCAAATTATGGCCACCAAGGTGCGCAAGGGTGTAATCGAATCCACCTATGGCGCAAAGGCCGGCCACCCCGGCGGCAGCCTGTCTGCGGCAGAGGTATTTACTTATCTGTACTTTAAGGAAATGAACATTGATCCTGCAAACCCCAAGTGGGAGGATCGTGACCGTTTTGTGCTCAGTAAGGGTCACACCACCCCCGGTCTGTATGCCACTTTGGCAAATCGCGGCTACTTCCCCGTGGAAGATCTGCCCACCTTCCGTCATATCGACAGCTACCTGCAGGGTCACCCCAATATGAATACTGTTCCCGGCGTAGATATGTCTACCGGCTCTTTGGGCCAGGGCATTTCTGCCGCTGTGGGTATGGCTATGGCTGCCAAGTATCAGGGCAAGACCAACCGTGTGTACACCGTACTGGGTGACGGTGAGATTCAGGAGGGTCAGGTTTGGGAGGCCTGTATGGCCGCCGCCCACTATAAGCTGGACAATCTGTGCATCGTTGTGGACAATAACGGCCTGCAGATTGACGGCAATGTTGCGGATGTTATGAGCCCCTATCCCATTGTGGACAAGCTGCTGGCCTTCGGCTTCAACGTGCACGCCGTGGACGGCCACGACTTTGAGGCACTGGAAAAGGCATTCAACAACGCAAAGAAAACCAAGGGCCAGCCTACCGCCATCGTTATGTCCACCACCAAGGGCAAGGGTGTTTCCTTTATGGAAAACAATGCCGGCTGGCACGGCAAAGCACCCAACGATGCGGAGTACGCCCAGGCAATGAAGGAATTGGACGCTGTACTGGCAGAACTGGAGGGAAAGTAATATGGAGATGAAGAAAGTTGCTACCCGTGACAGCTACGGCAATGCATTGACCGAGCTGGGCGCAGAGGTTTCCGACCTGGTGGTTTTGGATGCAGACCTGGCAGGCGCAACCAAGACCGGTGTATTTAAGAAGGCATTTCCCGACCGTCACTTCGACTTCGGCATTGCCGAGGGCAATATGATGACTGCCGCTGCAGGTATGGCCGCCGCAGGCCTGGTGCCTTTCGTATCCAGCTTTGCAATGTTTGCCGCAGGCCGTGCCTTTGAGCAGGCCCGTAACTCCATCGGTTACCCCCACCTGAATGTAAAGATCGGTGCGACCCACGGCGGTATCTCTGTGGGTGAGGACGGTGCCAGCCACCAGTGCTGTGAGGACTTTGCACTGATGCGTTCCATCCCCGGTATGACGGTCATCTGCCCTGCAGACGATGTGGAAGCAAAGGCTGCTGTGAAGGCCGCTTATGCCCATCAGGGTCCTGTTTACCTGCGTTTTGGCCGCTTGGCTGTGCCTGTATTCCACAGTGAGGATTATCAGTTTGTGATCGGCAAGGGTGAAGTGCTGAAGGACGGCACCGATGTTGCCATTATCGCTAACGGTCTGATGGTTTATGAAGCCATCGTTGCAGGCGAAGAGCTGGCAAAGGTAGGCATCAATGCAATGGTCATCAATATGCCCACCATCAAGCCCTTGGATGAAGAGCTGGTGCTGGAAGCTGCCAAGAAGTGCGGCAAGGTGATCACCTGTGAAGAGCACTCCATCATCGGCGGCTTGGGTGAAGCAGTCTGTGGCGTGCTGAGCGAGAAGCTGCCCACCGTGGTGCGCCGCATCGGCGTCAATGATGAGTACGGTCACTCCGGCCCCGCTGTGGCACTTTTGAAGCAGTTCGGCCTGTGCGCTGACCACATTGTGGAAGTTGCAAAGGACCTGTGCAAATAATTTCGTCGCCAATATTTAAAAGATCGTGTTGCGCAATCTTACTTTGCAGACACCAACGAAAAAATCGTAAAATGAGTAGCGGCACCAAGCCGTAGACCAATCATAAAGGGATGTCCTTGAATTAGGACATCCCTTTTGCTATAATCGAAACATCAAAATATAAAGAGAGGTTGTTTTGCCGATGATGAAAGATAGAACAAGGAACTTTTATTTTTATGCGCTGTTTGGAGTCCCCTTTGATAAAGTGGCCGGACTTGAGGTGAAAGGAAAAATAATACTCTGTGCACACAAAGCTTATGGCGATTTAAGCAGAACGATTGGCTATTGCCTGAGCACAAACGAGATCGAGAAAAAGAAAAAAGATCCTGAGGTTCAGAAATACAATAATCAAAAAAACATGTTCAAGAATGAAGTGTGCGAGTACATAGGCGGTCAAATATCGGTTTTGCTTGAAAATGTGAGAGGTAAGGGCTGTACAGAATTTGACACATGGCACAGCGAGATCTGTAATGAAATAATTAAAAAAGCAAAGGACAAAGAGGGTTTGGTTAAAGACTTTAACTATGGTCAAGCGCAAAAATGGGTGAATATGACTATAAAGTATATGGATGTAACGGGCTTATGGGATGATTGTGAGGCGTATAAACATCTGCGTACAATCTGCCATATTCCGGTTGATAGTTATATACTGGAAGCGGCCTCTGATGAAGGAATTGTTGCACCGTACAAAAATGGAGAGATGGGGTCATACAAAGAATCCAAGTCACTAAAATGGAGTCAGTGGCAAGAAGAGCATTATAAGATGTTTATTGGGATACCATATGATAAAAATGGGAATTACAAACAAAAGTGCCTACGAAGCATTCCGAAAAGTTTGCCGGACTGGGAGGACGAAAAGTGGATAGAGTATGCGCATAAAAACAGTAATAAAAATTCCCCCAAAAAGTAAATTAAAATGCCGCGTGCGCGAGTTTCGCGTACGCGGTTTTTAGATGTACCTTTTTTTCCAAAACGATGTTTCGTGATCTGAACCGGCCGGAAGTCGGGGGTACCCCGGAATGGCAATGTTATGAAGTCAACGCATCTATGCCATTCCGAGGAGCCATAGGCGACGTGGGAATCCGTGCTCCAAGGGGTATTACGGATTGCCACGCACCTTCGGTGCTCGCAATGACATTCTAAACTTCGTCACATTGCCCGAGAGGGGTGTCCCTACGTTTAGGTGTGTCGTTTGCATTTTGCGGAGAATTTTATTGTGGTCGGCGGCGGGATTTTCCACAATATGCTGTGGCGTGCCAAAAAATGTTGGCTTTTTTCTTCGAAAATCTACCGCCGATAGCCGTTGCCTGAATGGAAAAGCTGTGTTATAATCTATTCGACAAATTATGAGAGGAGGGGTTCGGTTGCTGTTTGAAGGCTATTCTATGGACTCTTTGACCATCCAAAAATTACTATCTGCGGCCAGCGGTGACGGGGCCCTGTTGTACATCTATCTGAAAAGCGGCAATGATCCTGTAAACGCTCAAAAGGATTTGCTAATGACCGAAACCCGTTATCAGTGTGCCGCGGCAACGTTGCGGCAGATGGGTCTTTGGCCGGAGGCACAGAGCAAAATCATTCCAATGGGGGAACGTCCCCAATATACCGAGCAGGATGTGATGCAGGCACTGAATAAAGACCGGGAATTCCGCAGCCTGTACGGTGAAATTCAGCGCCTTTTGGGTAAGACGTTGAATAATGAGGAACTGAAAATCATTTTAGGCTTTGTGCGCTACCTGGGGCTGCCTGCGGATGTGATCTGTGTGCTGGTGTGTTACTGCAAGGATCGGGCGAAGCAAAAGGGCGGCTTGCGCAATCCCTCTTTGCGTACCATTGAAAAAGAGGCATACGCCTGGGCGGAACAGGGCATCGACACCATTGAACAGGCCGGTGCATTTATCCAAGCGCAGAATCTGCGCCGCAGTCGTCTGCAGGAGCTGATGCGGATTTTGCAGATCCGCAATCGGGAATTGACCCCCGGAGAGAAAAACTATGCCCAAAAATGGCTGGAAATGGGTTTGCATAATGATGTGATTGGGTTAGCCTATGAGCGCACCTGTATCAATACCGGTGCGATGAACTGGCCCTATATGAATAAAATCCTCACCCGTTGGCACGAAAAAGGCTTCCGCACCGCACAGCAGGTGCTGTCGGGGGACAAGAAGCCCGTTCCCAAGGGCGCGTCCGGTGAGCTGGGGCAGGCCGAATTGGAGGCCATTCAAAAAGCATTGCAGGAGGTTTAACCTATGGCATACAGTGCAGAAGTGGTGCGCCGGGCCCGTCGGCGTTTGGAAGAGCAAAAGGAACAGAAGAAGGCGGAAACTGCGGCAAAATTGCAGCAAATCTATGCCGAATTGCCCCATATCCGGGAGTTGGATGCCCAGCTGCGCAGAACGATGATTCTGGCGGCTCAGGCGGTCTTTACCCAAGGGGACGAGGGAAAAATGGCGATGGAAGAGGCGAAAAAGGCCAATCTTGCCCTCCAAAAGCAGCGAAAGACGGCCATTGACGCCCGGTTTGGACCGGACTTTTTGGATGAAAGCGAAATTTGTGACCGCTGCGGCGGCACGGGCTATTTGGGCAGTCACATGTGCAACTGCCTGATAGAGCTGTGTCGGCAGGAGCAGAAGAAAGAGCTGAGTCTTCTGCAGTGCGGTGAGGGGGATTTTGAACAGTTTAAGCTGGACTATTATCCTGCCCAGGTGGACAGCCGTTACGGTGCAAGTCCCCGTACCATTATGCAGAAGAATTTGGAGCTGTCCAAGCGGTTTGTGCGCAATTTTGGCGCAGGCAATCTGCTGTTTGTGGGCGGCACAGGCTTGGGGAAAACCTATATGTCCGCCTGTATTGCCAGAAGCGTAGCAGACGGGGGACATAGTGTGGCTTACGAACCGGCAGGCCACCTGTTTGCCAAGCTGGAACGCAACCGTTTTAACCCCAGTGCGGAGACCGAGGAGGATATTCGTCGTCTGCAAGAGTGTGATTTGCTGATTGTGGACGATTTGGGCACAGAGCTGCCCGGCAATTTTGTGACTGCAGCCCTGTACGGCCTGCTGAACGACCGTTTGCTGGCAGGAAAGCCGATGGTGATCTCCACCAACCTGAATATTGACGAGATTGCCCAGCGTTATTCCCCCCAGATTGCCTCCCGTCTGCAAGGGCACTTTAAGGTGCTGCCCTTTGTGGGAGAGGATATTCGTGTAATGAAGAATCGAGGAATTGTATTTTGAGAATCGGTGTTTTATTTGATTTGGACGGCACGCTTTTAAATACACTGGAAGATTTGACAGACAGTGTCAATTACGTTTTGAGAAGCCACGGCTGTCCGGAACGTACCCAAAAAAATGTGCGGGACTTTATCGGAAACGGCGCACGGCGGCTGATTGAGCTGTCACTGCCCGGCACACCGGATGACCCGGATGTGGATACGGCTCTTGCGGAGTATCAGACCTACTATAAGGCCCATAGTCAGGTAAAAACCCGTCCCTATGAGGGCGTGGTAGAGGCACTGCAGGAATTGCAGAAAAACTACCCTGTTGCAATCGTGTCCAATAAGCCGGACGGGGCGACCAAGGTGCTGTGCCGGCAGTGGTTTGGGGATGTGTATGCAGCAGGAGAGAGCGCAGATTGTCCCCGTAAGCCTGCGCCGGATATGCTGCTTCGGGCGATGGAGGCCATTGGCGTGGACCGCTGCGTGTACGTGGGCGACAGCGATGTGGATGTGATCACAGCCCATAATGCAGGCGCTCAGTGCCTGAGCGTACTGTGGGGCTTCCGGGATCGGGCAGATATTGAAAAGGCCGGCGGCACCCATTTCTGCGAAGATCCCAAGGATTTGCTTCCTTGCTTGTATAAACTGTTGCAGGAAATCTGATAGCGGCATTTTCCTACAGCTTTCACTTGACGGATGCCGTAAAATATGGTACTATCTACCTCGTTGATGGATGTACCATCCACGCCGGTATGGTGGAATAGGTAGACACAAGGGACTTAAAATCCCTCGCCGTAAAAAGCGTACCGGTTCGAGTCCGGTTACCGGCACCATGAAAAGACCGTGATTGCGATGCAATCACGGTCTTTTCAATGATGTTTGCCTTTTCGGCAAATGATGTTGTTGCACGAATGATGTCGGCTGCGCCTGATGATGTCGCTTCGCTAATGTGTTCTGGCAAACATCGCATCATTGCGAGTGAAACGAGCAACATCATTATGCGGAGCATAACATCATATTGCCGTAGGCGATGCATCATTGAAATCGTTGCTCTTTTATAGTATAATGAAAAACAAGGAATAAATCCACCCTTGGTGGGTGAAATCACTTCGTGATGAAATCCGACTTCGTCGGGAGAGAGGACGGATATAATGCATGAAGATAAACGAAACAGAGGAGCACACAAAATGAGAATTTCTATTGATGAACTGCAGGCGTATCTGGCAGATCGGTACTGCGGTTGGGCAACCGAGCAAAGTATGTTTATGAAGCTGGTGGAGGAAATGGGGGAGGTTGCCGAGGTTCTCAACAAGCGAGCCGGACGCAAAGCCTCCGACGAAAACGACTTGCAGGAACAATTGGGCGTTGAATTGGTGGATATGATCCATTATATTGTTGCCATTGCCGCGATTAACGACATTGATCTTTCCACCCTGATGATTGAAAAGGATAAAAAAGCGTCCGTTAAGTACAATCACAAAATAAACCTTGAAACTTTCTTATCGGAGAAAAACAGCAAATAGTTTAAAACGTATTAGCAGAAACGGGGGTGTCTCAATGTACGAGACACCCCCTGAAAATATATTTTATATTGTATCGCAAGGGGCGGCCTATGTGCCGCCCCTTGTTCTTTGTATTATAAGGATTTTTCCGGAATGACACAATGATGCTCATACTCTGAACTCAAATAATTTGCTTGGGGGAATATCCAATGCTTCTGCCAGCTTAAACAAGATATCAAAAGAAACACTTACCTTACCTAATTCAATGGAACTAACATAAGTTCGGTGAATGTCAACCATTTCTGCCAGCTGGGTTTGAGACAGCCTTTTCTTCTTGCGATAATATACGACATTCAAACCAAACTGTTGGTATAGGTCTTTATATTCATCTTTCATATCTACTGCCCCCTTTTGTTATATTTTACCCTAACGAATGCAAAATATGAACAGACGCAAAATCGATATGCGCGATTGACAGAATGCAGAATATGATTTATAATCTTAAATGGTAATCCACTATAATATTTTGAAAGGTAGACAGAAAATGAAGAATATAACTAAGAAACTATGCGCAACTATGTTGTCGATCTGCTTGCTGGCTACGATTCTAATGTGTATACCCACAACAGCACACGCAGCAGGCGGAACCTATGGTAATCTGTCGTGGGATATCACCAATGGAACGCTTACGATCTCTGGATACGGTGATATGCCGGAAGGCTATTCCTCTGATTACCCTTGGTACAATAAATCGTTCACAACGGTTGATATCCGAAGCGGTGTTACATCTATTGCACCTTATGCCTTTTTTTGTCACAGTATTAGTTGTATGTATATTCCCCTTAGTGTGAGAAATATTGGACATCGCGCAACCTATTTATCCGGCCAACCCGATATATACTATGCAGGCAGTTTGGAAGATAGAAAAGCCCTTTTGTCATGGGGTGAAATGAATCACGGTGTGGCACAAGGAACTTGGCACTATTCGTCTCATTCCCATCAGTGGACGTTAAAAAGCACAACCTCTGCTACCTGTACTGCCAACGGTGCAAATACTTATTCCTGCCACTGTGGCAGCACAAGAACGGAGCAGCTTTCGGCACTGGGGCATAATTATTCCGGAAGTGTTTCGTATAATTGGACGCAGACGAACGGAAGCTATCGAGTTACAGCAAACAAATACTGTGTGAGAAATTGTGGTCAAAGCATTACAGAAACGGTCACTGCACAGCAAACAGAGATCAAGGCTGCTACCTGCACAGCAAGCGGGCAAATCCAATGCACCGCAACTTTTTCCAATTCTGCATTCTCTACACAAGTAAAAACTTTCTCCACGCCACCTATCGGACATACCTATAAAGATACGGTAACTCCCCCGACCTGCACAGAAAAAGGCTTTACCACGCATACCTGCCATTGCGGTCATTCATATGTGGATTCCTATGTGGATGCGCTGGGGCACAAGTGGAATAACGGCGTTATTACAACACAACCTACCTGTACGCAGAAAGGTGTAAAGACCTATACCTGCACAACATGCAGTTCTACAAAAACGGAACCTGTCGATCCTGCTGGACACACCTACAAGGATGCGGTCACTGCCCCTACCTGCACGGAGAAAGGCTTTACCACCCACACCTGCCATTGCGGTCACTCGTATGTGGATTCCTATGTGGATGCGTTGGGGCACAAGTGGAATTCCGGCGCTGTTACAAAGCAGCCTACCTGTAAGGAAGAGGGCATTAAAACCTATACCTGCTTAGTATGCAGCGAAACCAAAACAGAAACCATTGAGAAACTTAAAATCCATACATACGACAATGACTGCGATGCAATCTGCAATGTCTGTAATGCAAGCAGACCCATTACACATCAATATAACAGCAATAGATATAATGATGAAGTATCCTGCTGGTACGAATGTACTGTTTGTGGCGAAAAGAAGGATGTGATGGCACACATTCCCGGTGCAGAAGCAACGGAAACAATGCCACAAGTGTGTACAAACTGTGGTTACATTATAAAGCCTGCAACCGGACATATTACGCATAAGTATGAAGCCAAATGGATAACGGATAAAAACGCACATTGGCATTGTTGCTCCGGTTGTGAGGAGAAGGACAGTTATGCCGATCACGACTTTGAGAATGCCTGCGACAAGGACTGCTCCGTCTGCGGCTATACCCGTGAGACTGAGCACAAGTTCTCTGAAGCTTGGACCACGGATGCAAACAACCACTGGCACGAGTGCACCGGCTGCGGCCTGAAGCAGGATGAAGCGGCACACGAGCCCGGTCCGGAGGCAACGGATGCTACTGCTCAGACCTGTACCATCTGTGGCTATGAAATTGCCCCTGCCTTGGGTGAGCTGGCAACAGAAGCACCTACCACTAATGAAGAGGTATCGGCTGCCGACAATGGCGCTGATTTCCTTTGGTGGATCGTGCTTGCCGTTGTTGCTGTTTTGGGTATTGGCGCAATTGTAGTTGTAGCGATTAAGAAGAAAAAGGGTTAATAAACGAACGGAGGATCTCGTTTCTGAGATCCTCCGAATTTTTTGTGAGTCGTTGAGACTTATACGTTATACAGAAAGATATTCCCGGATGTATTGGGTGAAGTGGCGGACGCAGGGGGTGTTTTGGGCGGCTTCCGGCGTTGCCAGCGCAATGGTACGGGTCATCGGCTCCGACAGCTCCATCACTCTTACCTTGTCGGTTCTGCCCTTTAAAAGCAGCTCCGGCATAATGCTGATGCCCAGTCCGTGCTCCACCATGGCGATGATGGCATAATCGTCCTTCGTTGTAAACTTGATATTGGGGCGAATACCGGCCTTTTCCATCACTCTGCGTGCATCGTGGTCTGAGCTTTCCAAAAGGCCGATAAACGGCTCTGTGGCCAGCGCTTCCAGAGGAAAACGATCTTTTGACGCTAAGGGGTGGTCGATGGGCAGAACGGCCAGCAGCCGATCTTCCAAAAGGGGGATACAGGGATGCTCCTGAGGGGAGGGCAGGTTTACAAAGCCCAAGTCAATACTGCCGTTACTGAGCCATTGCTCCACATCGTAGTAATCTCCGTTGAGCAGACGGAACTCCACATTGGGATAAAGCTGCTGAAAACCCTTGATCATACCCGGCAGCCAGTGGACAGCGACGCTGGTAAATGCACCGATGCGCACCGTACCGGCATTCAGCCCGTGGATGGCGGACACAATTTGATGCAATTGCTCCCGACTGTTCACAATGTTCTGAATGGCAGGCAAAACCTGTTCCCCGTCCGGCGTCAGCTGCACGCCGCTGCGCCGCCGAATCAGCAAGGGAAATCCAAACTCCTCCTCCATACCGCTGATGGCGTGGCTGACCCCGGACTGGGTGTAATCCAGCTGCTCTGCGGCCCTTGTGACGCTTCCTAGCTCCACAACTTTTAAAAAAATTTCATATTTTGATACAGACATAGAAAAAACCTCTTGCATTTTTAAGATGTATATAGTATAATCCAAAAACAATATGAAGTCAAGTAATGTTAGACATTAATTTTCCTCATATTAAGAAAATGAATGAGAGAGAGGTTGTTGTTATGAGAACGGCAGAAATGGTAGTATTTATCGTCTATTTCGTGTTTATGGTAGGAATTGGGCTGTACTTTTTCCTGCGCAGCAGAGGCGGCGGCGAGAAGGATTATTTCCTGGGCGGCCGCAATATGGGCCCCTGGGTCTCTGCACTGTCCGCCGGAGCATCGGATATGAGTGCATGGGTGCTGATGGGTCTGCCTGCATCGATTTATGCCGCCGGCATCGGTCAGGCGTGGATTGCCATTGGCCTGGCCATCGGCTACGCCATCAGCTGGCTTGCTTTTGCGCCCCGTCTGCGGAAGTATTCCATTGCCGCAAAGGACTCTATTACGATTCCTCAGTTTTTAACCAACCGCTTTTTGTCTAAAAGTAAGGCGTTGCAGTTGATTTGCGCTGCCATCTTTTTGGTGGCCTATACCATTTATGCCGCATCCAGCATCAAAGCTTGCGGCACACTGTTTAATACGGTCATGGGTCTGGATCCCACCATCGCCATGTACTTGGCGGCGGCCATCATCATTGCCTACACCTTTATGGGCGGCTACTCCGCTGTCTGCTGGACGGATTTCTTCCAGGGCATGCTGATGCTGGCGGCTCTGCTGATCGCACCGATTTTTGCCCTGTTTCTGATTCAGGGCGGTCAGGCGGCAGGCAGTGTCTCTCAGCTTCCGGAAAACTACTGGAATCTGTTTGCCAACTGGAAAGATGTGGTCTCCGGCCTTGGCTGGGGTCTGGGCTACTTCGGTATGCCCCATATCATTGTGCGCTTTATGTCGGTAAAAACCGATAAGGACTTGCGCAAGGGCGCAAAAATCGGCATTGGCTGGAACGTTCTGATCGTTCTGTTCTCCGTGGCCGCCGGATGCATCGGCCATCTGCTCCTGGGCGAAATCAGCGACACTTCCACTGTATTTATTCAGATGGTACGTAAGATTTTCCCGGCTGTCATCAGCGGACTTTTGCTCGTTTCCATTTTGGCGGCCGCTATGAGCACCGCAGATTCTCAGCTGTTGGCGTCTGCTTCTGCTTTTGCCAGCGACGTATATAAGCCGGTGGTTCGCAAGGGAAAAGCGAACGACAAGGAAATGCTGTGGGCCAGCCGTGTGGTGGTGCTGGTGATTGCCATCGTGGCGGTGCTCATTGCCTCCAATCCCGGCAGCGGCACGATTATGGGTCTGGTGGAAAATGCCTGGGGCGTCTTTGGTGCGGCCTTTGGACCGGTACTGATCCTAAGCCTGTTCTGGCGTCGTTTCACCTTCCAGGGTGCGGTCGTGGGCATCATTGTGGGTGCGCTGGCCGATATTGGGTGGCTTGTATGGCTGAAGAGCACGGGCATTTATGAGATTATCCCCGGTTTCCTGTTGGGTTTGGCTGCCGCAGTGGTGGCATCGCTGCTGTCTCCCAAGCCGGACGAAGAAGTTACCGCGTTGTTTGATGCTGTAGACAAAGTGCAGTAAGTGCATATTTCAATGAGGCTGTTTATCACAACAGCCTCATTTTTATCTCTTTACTTCTCATAAAAAGTGTATTATAATGCACAATAGAATATAAAATAGCGGAAATATGGGAAAAAGAAGGGCGTTGCTTTTCTTGCTCCCTCCGGTACGTGGAGGAATCAATATGATGGATTTTATCCGCATTGCCTGCGCTGTGCCACCGGTAAAGGTGGCGAATCCCCAAGCAAACGCAGGAGATATTTGCAATTATATCGTCCGCGCTGATGAACAGGGCGTGGACGTGCTGACCTTTCCCGAATTGGCACTGACCGGCTATACCTGCGGAGATTTGTTTTTTCAAAAGACCCTACTGCAATCCGCAATGGAGGGGCTGAAAACCATTTTGGACTGCTCCCGGGCGCATCCTGCAGTAACGGTTGCGGTGGGCTTGCCGGTGCTGATCACCAATCAGATGTACAACTGCTGTGCCGTTTTGGGCGCAGGAACGCTGATGGGACTGGTGCCGAAAACCTACCTGCCAAACTACAGTGAATTTTATGAGCGTCGCTGGTTTTCCTCTTCCGAGGATTTACAGCAGAAGACGGTACTGCCGAGCGAGCTGGGATTGAACGGCACAGAGCCGATTCCCGTGGGACGCAACCTGCTCTTTACCATCGGTGAGGGTACGGTTTTGGGCGCGGAAATCTGTGAGGATTTGTGGACGGCTATGCCGCCTTCTACCTTGATGACCTTAAACGGTGCAGACGTGATCGTCAACCTGTCCGCTTCCAATGAGACGGTGGGAAAACGCCGCCATCGTCGGGAACTGGTGCAGCACCAGTCTGCCTCCTGTCGCTGTATCTATACCTACTGCTCCGCAGGATATACAGAGTCCACCTCGGATTTGGTGTTCTCCGGTCACAGTATGATTGCCGCCGACGGCAAGCTGCTTGCGGAAAATAAGGAGCAGGTGCAAACCGATTATATGTTGGTTCACGATGCGGATTTAGGCAAGATTCGTGCCCATCGTCGTCAGAATAAGAGCGTACGGGATGCGGTGTCGCTCTATAGCGGTGTGGAATCAATGGAACGGATTTACTGTCCCGGTGGAAAGCTGCGGGGCGACGGCAGTCTCTACAGTTATGAAAAATACCCCTTTATCCCTGCCGATCCGGAAAAACTACGGGATCGGTGCGGTGAGATTTTTGAACTTCAGTCCATGGGCTTGGCGCAGCGGCTGAAGGTGGTGGGCGGCAAGCTGGTGATCGGTGTCTCCGGCGGACTGGACTCCACCCTGGCACTGCTGGTTGCGGTGCGGACAATGCATCGTTTAGGAAGATCCCTGACGGATATCCACGGCATTACAATGCCCTGCTTCGGCACGTCTGACCGCACTTATCACAATGCGGTGAACCTGATGAAAAAGCTGGGCATTACATGGAAAGAAATACCCATTAAGGATGCAGTCAGCCTCCATTTCAGAGACATCGGGCAAGACCCGAATCTGCATAACGCCACCTACGAAAACGCACAGGCACGGGAACGCACCCAAATCCTGATGGATTATGCCGGTGTAGTGGGCGGTCTGGTGGTGGGCACCGGTGACCTCAGCGAACTGGCGTTGGGCTGGTGTACCTACAACGGTGACCATATGAGTATGTACAGTGTCAACTGCTCTGTGCCCAAGACCCTGATCTCCAAAATGATTGAAGTCCTTGCAGATTTGGAGGAATTTGCCTGCGTAAAGCAGGAGCTTTTGGACGTGGTGGCAACACCCATCAGTCCGGAGCTGCTGCCGCCGGATGCACAGGGGCAGATCCTTCAGCACACAGAGGATTTGGTTGGGCCGTACAGCCTCCACGATTTCTTCCTGTATCACATGATCTCCCACGGCTTTACGCCTGCAAAAATTTATTTTATGGCGTGCCGTGCTTTTGAAGGAGAATATGACGGTGCAACCATTAAAAAATGGCTGGCGACCTTCTACCGCCGCTTCTTTACCCAGCAGTTTAAACGCAACTGTCTGCCTGACGGTGTCAAGGTCGGCTCGGTTTGCCTCAGTCCCCGTGGGGACTGGCGTATGCCCAGTGATGCGGTGTCTGCGGCGTGGCTGCAGGAAGTTGAACGGCTTTAAACGGTATACAATTCATAAAGATAAAGAAAGTGAAGACAGAAAAATGAAAAAGAATATTGTGAAAGTAATTGCCTTTGTGCTGATGCTGTGTATGGTTTTGCCTATGGCGGCCTGCGGCGGTGGTGAGAAGGAGAATACCGCGCCCATCAATGAAAGTGCGCTGATCGATGCACTGCTGAATCAGGTGGAATACGATTCCGTGCTGGTAGAAGCAGAAAACGCAGGCAGAATGTTCCAGGATATGCCTGAGGGCGCAACCGTGACGGTGTATTCCGGTACCGGCTACTGCGCCGATGAAGTGGTGGTTGTAAAGCTTTTGAAGGAATCCGACAGTGAGCTGGCCATTAAGAGCATCAAATATCACATCCAGCAGATGCGGGATCAGTTTGCAAGCTACAATACTGCAGAACTGCCCAAGATTGACGGCGCTGTGATTTGGGACAGCGGCCTGCTGGTGATTGCATGTGTTACCAATGACCATGCAGCTGCAAAGGAATTGCTGAAAAATCCGCCCCGTCTGACCGGGGATGCGCCCGATGATACAACGGTTACCACATTGCCCGGCACCACCGTACCCATGACGACTTTGCCGGTGACCACTGTGCCTCCTACCACTGCCCCCGGCAATCTGAACAGTGACGGCTATCCTGCCATTATCAGCGACGATACCAATGTGCGCACCTTCTCTGCCTGCTACGTGGTGGGCAATATGGCGTACGAAATGTACAGCTACAACAGCGGTGCTGCGGAGTATTATGCGGAACTGGTCAGCCACGTGGCAGATCAGCTGGCAGGGGAGGCTACCGTTTACAGCCTGATTATCCCCACTGCCATCGGCGTGGTATTTCCCGATAATCTGAAGGATCAGGTATACGATGCACAGATTCCTCAGGGTCAGAAAATTGACGAAGTGTATGCAATGATGAGCGACAATGTGGTGGGCGTCAACTGCTTCGACAGACTGATGCAGCACCGGGATGAGTACCTGTATTTCCGTACCGACTGGCACTGGACAGGTACCGGCGCTTATTACGCCTACGAGCAATTCTGTGCCGACAAGGGCATTACGCCTTATACGATGGAGCAGCGCCAGTGCTCCGTGTTTGAGGGTTATCTGGGCGGTCTGTACACCCAAACTACAGGCGGTGATTCCGCACTGCGTCAGACACCGGATACCGTGTATGCCTATCACTGCTATAACGATGTGGATATGGTCTATACCACATCCGGCGGCAGCTCCTACAGCTGGCCTGTGATTATGGACGTCAGCGGCTATGATGCAACCGGCAAGTATCTGTGCTTTGCCGCAGGTGATCAGCCCTATGCCAAGTTTACCAATCCTGCCGTGACCGACGGCTCTGTGGCCATCGTGGTGAAGGAATCCTTTGGTAATGTGCTGATGTCTTACGTGGCCGACCACTACAGCACTGTTTACGAGATCGATTACCGGCACTGGAATGGCGATCTGGTTTCCTTCGCAAGAGAGGTGGGGGCAACAGATATTCTGTTTGCCAACAACATCGGTATGGTCCGTTCCTCCTACCTGATCGGTATGATGGATAAGATCATCAACTGAGCATCAGAGATGTTTTGAAAGGCAAATCCTTTTGTACAATATAAAAAATGCCGCATCGGTTTTATTCCGGTGCGGCATTTTGTATGCACTTTACGGGCAGGGGGGATGCCCTGAAAATAAAAAATCCGGGGACAGATCCCCGAAAAAATATTGTACAAAAATGATTGACAAAATTTGTGAAGTATGATACAATAACTTTCCATACTGTGATAGTATGCCATATTGCGCCTTATAACTTACACAGGCATCTTACCACAAGCGATGGCGATTGTCAAGTGTTCTTCGGAACAAACTAACAACCGAACCGTGCGTATCATTTTAATTTGTGCATAACACATCATTCCGGCGAAAGCCGAAAGAAAGGCTGTGATGATCCATATGGCAATGGTCAAGGACCAAATGTTCGGCAAGACCATGCGTAAGAGCTACGCAAAGTACGACGAGATCTTGGAAATGCCCAATATGCTGAAAATCCAGAAGGACTCCTATCAGTGGTTCCTGGATGAAGGCCTCCGCGAGGTCTTTAAGGATGTTGGCACCATTACCGATTTCTCCGGTAAGCTGGAGCTTTCTTTCTTAGATTACTCTATGGAAGACAAGCCCAAGTACACCATCAAGGAGTGCAAGGAGCGCGATGCGACCTATGCCCGTCCCATCAAGGTGAAGGTGCGCCTGCGTAATACCGAAACCGGTATTATTAAGGACAGCGACATCTTTATGGGTGATTTCCCCATTATGACCAACGGTGGTACGTTCGTGATTAACGGTGCAGAGCGTGTAATCGTCTCTCAGATTGTCCGTTCTCCCGGTATGTACTACGGTCACGAGGTGGACAAGGCAGACCAGCACACCTATACCGCAACCGTCATTCCCTACCGTGGCGCTTGGCTGGAGTACGAGACCGACACCTCCGATGTTTTCTGGGTGCGTATCGACAAGAACCGCAAGCTGCCCATTACCAGTCTGATTCGCGCTTTGGGCGTGGATACAGATGAGAAGATTAAGGACCTGTTCGGCGACGATCCCAGAATCCTTGCCACCATTGAAAAGGATACCTGCAAGACCCGTCCCGAAAGCTTGATGGAAATTTACCGTCGTCTGCGTCCCGGTGAGCCTCCCACGGTGGAGACTGCTACTGCTCATCTGGAGGGTCTGCTGTTTGACGCCCACCGTTACGACGTCAGTGCCGTGGGTCGTTATAAGTTTAATAAGAAGATGGATATTGCCACCCGTCTGGCAGGCCAGGAAGTGGTAGAGCCCATTGCTGACCCGATGACCGGTGAAATTCTGGTGATGCCCGGCGAGATTATCTCCCGTGTGCAGGCCAGAGCCTTGTCTGACCGCGGCGTGAACGAAGCGGTGGTAAAGGTTGGCGATCAGAAGGTCAAGATCTTCTCCAACGGTATGGTGGATATGTCCAATTTTGTGGACTTCGACCCCAAGCAGTACGGCATTAAGGAAAAGGTTTGCTTCCGCGTGCTGAAGGAAATGCTGGAAACCGTTCCTGCCGATGGCTGGGAGATGGCAATTGCCGCCCGTATGAACGAGCTGGTGCCCAAGCACATTGTTGCTGAGGATATTCTGGCTTCTATCAACTACCTCAACTGCGTTGCCACCGGCATCGGTGTGCCCGATGATATCGACCACCTGGGCAACCGTCGTCTGCGCTGTGTAGGCGAGCTGCTGCAGAATCAGTTCCGCATCGGCTTCAGCCGTTTGGATCGGGTAATTCGTGAGCGTATGACCGTTCAGGATCTGGATGCGGTTACACCTCAGAGCCTGATCAATATCCGTCCTGTGACTGCGGTGATCAAGGAGTTCTTCGGCTCCAGCCCCCTGTCTCAGTTTATGGATCAGAACAACCCCCTGGCTGAGCTGACCCACAAGCGTCGTCTGTCCGCTTTGGGCCCCGGCGGTTTGAGCCGTGAGCGCACCTCCTTTGAAGTGCGTGATATTCACTATACCCATTATGGCCGTATGTGTCCCATCGAGACCCCCGAAGGTCCCAACATCGGTCTGATTAACTATCTGGCAACCTTTGCCAAGATCAACGAGTACGGCTTCGTGGAAGCACCCTACCGCAAGGTAGATAAGGCCACCGGCCGCGTGACCGATCAGGTGGACTATATGACCGCCGACATCGAGGACGAGTTCTACGTCGGTCAGGCCAATGAGCCTCTGGACGAGAACGGTTGCCTGGCCAATGCCCGTATTACCTGCCGTCACCGCAATGAAATCATCGAGGTAGACAGAGAAGTGATCGACTACATCGACGTCTCTCCCAGAATGATGATCTCCATTGCTACATCCTTCATTCCCTTCCTGCAGAACGACGACGCAAACCGTGCCTTGATGGGCGCGAACATGCAGCGTCAGGCTGTGCCTCTGCTGACCACCGAGCCGCCCATCGTGGCTACCGGTATTGAGCACGCTGCCGCTGTGGACTCCGAGGTTTGTGTGAAGGCTACCGGCGAAGGCACAGTAATGGCTGTTTCCGCCGACGAAATCACCGTCAAGTACGATGATGGCGACGTGCAGACCTACACCCTGACCAAGTTTGCCCGTTCCAATGCAGGCACCTGCATCAACCAGCGCCCCATCGTTACCGTAGGCGAGCGTGTGCACGACCGTCAGATTATTGCGGACGGTCCTTCCTGCTCCGGCGGTGAGATTGCACTGGGTAAGAACGTGCTGATCGGCTTCGTCACCTGGGAAGGTTACAACTACGAGGACGCCATTTTGCTTAACGAGCGTCTTGTTCGTGAGGACGTCTTTACTTCCATCCACATTGAGGAGCACGAGGTAGAAGCCCGTGATACCAAGCTTGGACCGGAAGAGATCACTCGTGATATTTCCAACGTGGGCGAGGATGCCCTGAAGGATTTGGACGAAAACGGCATTATCCGCATCGGTGCTGAAGTGCACGCCGGTGATTACCTGGTCGGTAAGGTGACCCCCAAGGGCGAAACCGAGCTGACCCCCGAAGAGCGCCTGCTGCGTGCCATCTTCGGTGAGAAGGCAAGAGAAGTCCGTGATACCTCTTTGAAGGTGCCCCACGGTGAAAGCGGTATTGTTGTGGACGTCAAGGTGTTCACCAAGGAAAATTCCGACGATCTGGCACCTGGTGTGACCAAGTCTGTCCGTGTTTACATTGCCCAGAAGCGTAAAATCTCCGTGGGCGATAAGATGGCCGGCCGTCACGGTAACAAGGGCGTTGTTTCCCGCGTCCTGCCGGAAGAGGATATGCCCTTCCTGCCCGACGGTACACCTCTGGATGTGGTGCTGAACCCCCTGGGCGTGCCTTCCCGTATGAACATCGGTCAGGTTTTGGAAGTCCACTTGGGTTATGCCGCCAAGGCACTGGGCTGGAAGGTTGCCACCCCGGTGTTCGACGGTGCAAACGAGAAGGATATTCGCGACACCCTGACTTTGGCAGGTCTGCGTGAGGACGGCAAGACCGTTCTGTACGATGGCCGCACCGGTGAGCCCTTCGATAACCTGGTTACCGTTGGCTACCCCTACTACCTGAAGCTTCACCATCTGGTTGATGATAAGATTCACGCCCGTTCCACCGGTCCGTACGCACTGGTTACCCAGCAGCCCTTGGGCGGCAAGGCTCAGTTCGGCGGTCAGCGTTTCGGTGAAATGGAAGTTTGGGCGCTGGAAGCTTACGGCGCTGCTTACACCCTGCAGGAAATCCTGACGGTCAAGTCCGACGACGTGACCGGTCGTGTGAAGACCTACGAAGCCATTGTAAAGGGCAGCAACATTCCCACCCCCGGTGTGCCTGAATCCTTCAAGGTTTTGGTGAAGGAACTGCAGGCTCTGTGTCTGGACATCCGTGTGCTGGATGAGCAGGGCAACGAGATTGAACTGAAGGACGAGGATGAGGACGACGATCTGATCTACACCGAAATCCCCAACAGCCAGCTGATTGTAGATGCCGATGAGGTATTGGGCAACGGCTTTGTGGTGGATGAAGGCAGTCCTGACGACATTATGAACATCGGCGACGATGATGACGCCGATTACGAAGATTAAGGAGGCGATATTAATGGCAGATGCAACATTTGATGCAATTAAAATTGGTATTGCTTCGCCGGAAATGATCCGGGGATGGTCTTTTGGCGAGGTTCTGAAGCCTGAGACCATTAACTACCGTACCTTAAAGCCTGAACGGGATGGCTTGTACTGCGAAAAGATTTTCGGACCGACCAAGGACTGGGAATGTCACTGCGGCAAGTATAAGAAGATCAAGTTCAAGGGCAAGATTTGTGACCGCTGCGGCGTGGAAGTGACCAAAGCAAAGGTTCGTAGAGAACGGATGGGTCACATTGAGCTGGCCGCCCCCTGCAGCCACATTTGGTACTTCAAGGGTATTCCCTCCCGGATGGGTCTGATTTTGGATATCAGCCCCAAGGTTCTGGAGAAGGTGCTGTACTTTGCAGCATATATCGTGACCGATCCCGGTGACACCCCTCTGACACAGAATCAGGTGCTCTCCGAAAAGGAATACAGAGATTGGCGCGAAAAGTATGAAGACGACTTCAAGGCCGGTATGGGTGCTGAGGCCGTCAAGGAATTGCTGGAAAAGATTGATTTGGATGAGCTGTCTGAGCAGCTGCGCGCAGAGATGAAGGTTGCTTCTTCTCAGAAGAAGCTGCGTATTGTCAAGCGCCTGGAGGTTGTGGAAGCCTTCCGGGAATCCGGCAATAAGCCCAGCTGGATGGTGATGGACGCATTGCCCGTCATTCCGCCCGATATTCGCCCCATGATTCAGTTGGACGGCGGCCGTTTTGCCACCTCCGACCTGAACGATTTGTACCGCCGCGTTATTAACCGTAACAACCATCTGAAGAGACTGATTCAGCTTCACGCACCCGACATCATTGTGCGCAATGAGAAGCGTATGCTGCAGGAAGCAGTGGACGCGCTGATCGACAATGGCCGTCGCGGCCGTGCGGTCACCGGTGCCAACAACAGAGCACTGAAGTCCCTGTCCGATATGCTCAAGGGCAAGCAGGGTCGTTTCCGTCAGAACCTGCTGGGTAAGCGTGTTGACTACTCCGGCCGTTCCGTTATCGTTGTCGGTCCGGAACTGAAGCTGTATCAGTGCGGCGTGCCCAAGGAAATGGCCATTGAGCTGTTCCGTCCCTTCGTGATGAAGAAGCTGGTTTCCGACGGCTTGGCAAGCAACATCAAGTCCGCAAAGAAGATGATCGACAAGGGCATTACCGAAGTTTGGGATGCGCTGGACGAAATCATCAAGGACCGTCCTGTAATGCTGAACCGTGCACCTACATTGCACCGGTTGGGTATTCAGGCCTTTGAGCCGATTCTGGTTGAGGGTCGTGCACTGAAGCTGCATCCCCTGTGCTGTACCGCATTTAACGCCGACTTCGACGGTGACCAGATGGCTATTCACGTACCTCTGTCCGCAGAGGCACAGGCAGAAGCCAGAATGCTGATGCTGTCTGCCAACAACCTGCTCCGTCCGCAGGACGGCAAGCCTGTTACCGTGCCGACTCAGGATATGATTTTGGGTGCTTACTACCTGACCTATACCCGTTTGGGCAAGGCCGAGAAGGGTGCCGAGAATGTATTCGTGGTGGACGCAGGCGAGACCGATCTGCCTGTAGAACAGATTGTGGATGCAGACGAGTTTGTTGCAGCCAACAAGAAGGCAAAGGCCGAGGGCAAGAAGCAGGCTTCTTTCCGTCCCTTGCTGAACTACTCCTCTGTGGATGAGGCCATTGCCGCCTATGCCGACGGTGATGTGGGTCTGCACGCACCGATTCGTGTGCGCTACACCAAGGAAGTGGACGGCGTTAAGAGCAGCAAGATCATCAATGCCACTGTTGGCCGCCTGATCTATAACGAGCCGATTCCCCAG
Source organism: Oscillospiraceae bacterium (assembly GCA_017465625.1). Classification (GTDB taxonomy): domain Bacteria; phylum Bacillota; class Clostridia; order Oscillospirales; family Oscillospiraceae; genus Faecousia. The sequence continues at coordinate 139,055 of JAFTVV010000030.1, forward strand.
GATCTGGGCTTTGTGAATCGTACCGATCCTGCAAAGGCGTTCGACCTGGAAGTAGACTTCCTGGTGGGCAAGAAGCAGCTGGGCAAGATCATCGACAAGTGTATCCGCAAGCACGGCTTCACCATTGCTACTGAGATGCTGGACCGCATCAAGTCTTTGGGCTATAAGTTCTCCACCAAGGGCGCTATCTCTGTATCCATTGCGGATATGGTGGTGCCTGAGATCAAGCATCAGCTGGTTCATGAAGCAGAGCAGAAGGTGCTGGAGATTGAAAACTTCTACCGTCAGGGCTTCATCACCAACGACGAGCGTTATCGTCTGGTGGTTCAGCAGTGGGAGAAGACCACTGCCGATGTTACCGGCGCTCTGCAGGGCAACCTGGACGAGTTCAACCCCATCTATATGATGGCGGACTCCGGTGCCCGTGGCTCTATGGCTCAGATTCGTCAGCTGGCCGGTATGCGTGGCTTGATGGCCGATACCGCCGGTCGTACCATCGAAATCCCTGTTAAGGCAAACTTCCGTGAAGGTCTGTCTGTACTGGAATACTTCATTTCCAGTAGAGGTGCCCGTAAGGGTATGACCGATACCGCTCTGCGTACCGCTGACTCCGGTTACCTGACCCGTCGTATGGTGGACGTTTCTCAGGAAGTGATCATCCGTGAGCACAACTGTAATACCACCAACGGTATTTGGGTTGGCGCGGTGATGCAGAATAACGATGTGATTGACACTTTCGGCAACCGTATTCGTGGCCGTTATCCCGTCAATGATGTGCTGGATCCCGTTACCGGTGAGCTGCTGCACTCCAAGGACGTGATGATGATGCCCGAGGATGCACAGAAGTTTGAAGATCACGGCATCAACAAGATTTATATTCGTACCGTGCTGGGCTGCCGCGCAAGAAGCGGTGTATGTGCCCGTTGCTACGGTATGAACCTGGCTACTTCCAAGGAAGTGGATCTGGGTGAAGCAGTCGGTATCATTGCCGCACAGTCCATCGGTGAGCCCGGTACACAGCTGACCATGCGTACCTTCCACTCCGGTGGTGTTGCAGGTGACGATATTACACAGGGTCTGCCCAGAGTTGAAGAACTGTTTGAATCCCGTCGTCCCAAGAAGATGGCACAGATCTCCGAGATCACCGGTGTTGTCTCCATTGACGATACCCACCGTTCTGCTCAGCGTGATATCACCATCACTGCCGAGGACGGCGAGGTTAAGGTATATCAGGTGCCCTACTCTGTAGGTCTGAAGGTTGCCCACGGCAAGACGGTGCGCAAGGGCGAGCCCATCACCGACGGTGCGCTGTATCCCCAGGATGTTCTGCGCATTTCCGGCGTAGAGGCTGTTCAGGATTACCTGGTGCAGTCTGTTCAGGCGGTGTACCGTCAGCAAGGCGTTGAAATCAACGACAAGCACATTGAGGTCATTATCCGTCAGATGATGCGCAAGACCCGTGTGGAAGAGCCCGGTGACAGCAACCTGTTGGTTGGCACTGTGGTGGACAACTTCGTATTTGAAGATGCCAACGCAGAGGTGCAGGCACGCATTGACGCTGGCGAGACCGAGTTGCAGCTTGCAACCGGTTCTGCAGTGCTGATGGGTATTACCAAGGCTTCTCTGGCTACCGACTCCTTCCTGTCTGCCGCATCCTTCCAGGAAACCACCAAGGTTCTGACCGATGCCGCAATCAAGGGCAAGGTGGACCGTCTGGTAGGTCTGAAGGAGAACGTCATCATCGGTAAGCTGATTCCTGCAGGCTCCGGCCTGATGGCTTATCGGGATTTTGAGCCCGGTGTTACCCCCGCTTCCCGCACTGCCGGCGTATCCGAGCAGAATGTTGAGGAATTTTAAATAGTAAAGACGGTGCAGTAAAGATTTACTGCACCGTCTATTACGTTTGAATATTATTCTTGAAAAATGAAAAAATATTACGTAAAATAGGGGAGAGGTGATGGCTATGTTTGAAGGCTACAGTCCGGAAACGGTGGATTTTTTGTGGGGCATTCGGCTCAATAACAATCGGGAGTGGTTTTTGGAACATAAAAACGACTACGTGGAGAAGCTGTATGAGCCCACCAAGGCACTGGGTAAAGATATTTTTGAAAAAATCGCGTCGAAAAAAACCGGCACACTGGTGAAAGTGAGCCGTATTTATCGGGATGCACGGATGCATCATCCTGTGCCCTATAAGGAGAGCCTTTGGATTTGTGTGCGGCAGGATGTGCAGTGGTGGGGAGAAAATCCCTGTTTGTACTTTGAGATCAATCCGGAGGGTGTGCATTACGGCTTTTTCTTCTGGAAGCCTTCCGTAGCGGTGCTGAATGATATTCGTGCCGATATTGCCGCAAATCCCAAGGAATTTTTGAAGCTGATCAAAAAGGTGGAAAAGGCCACCGGTCTGAAAATCGAAGCGGAGTGCTATAAGCGCCCTAAGCCTTGCGATGATCCTGCCATTGCACCCTATTTTGCGTGGAAAGAGCAAATCGGCTGTGTGGTACGGGAGGATTTCAGCGAGCAGACCTTCGGGCCGCAGTTGGGAGAGCGGGTCATTGCCCTGATGAAAAATCTGATGCCCCTGTACGACTATTTCACCAAATTCTGCAATCGGGAATAAGCTTCCGGTACTATGTACAGACAGAAATAAGACCTTTGATTTTTCAAAGATGAGAAAATGTGTACTGCATTTTCTGATTTCTGTCTGCTTCGTATCTTTCCGGAGATACACTTGACAAAGAATCATACATTCAAAAACTGTCGTCACATTTTTAAACGTGTTTGTCTTTGTCCAAAGATAGTATGTGCCCTGCAAAAATTTTTATACAAAAAATCCCCAAGCCGTTGAACTGCACCCCATTTGTTAGACAAGTATGATATAATACTTGTACTAAGAAATGGGGTGCAGTTCACACACATTCCACGGGCATTTTACATTAAAAAACAAGCTGAACTAAAAGCATATAAAGTACCGTGCCCACGCCAATGCTCAGCAGACTGTTTCGCTTCCAGATGTGCAGCAGCGCCACGACTGTACAGCCGATCAGCTCCGGCAAACCGTGGGGATAGACGCTGGGGCGGATGTCCTTCATACAGTATACCACCAGCATACCGATAATCGCACAGGGGAGGGCTCTGCCTAAACGGAGCACTGCCGCAGGAGGTTCTTTCTTGCCGCTGAAAAGCAAAAAGGGCACGAAACGGGTAGCGGCAGTGGTCAGCGCAATGACGATAATCATCCAAATATCATGCATTGGAGTCCCTCCTTCCGGTCTTGGGGGAGAGCGTCAAAAGCAGGGCAATGAGCACCATCGCAGGAATGAGAAAAAATTCAGAGCCGAAGAGCAGCAGAGACACAAAGGTGGCGCATACGCCCACCATTGCAGGGAAATGGTCTTTGTTGGTGAGCCAGCGATCCACAAACATGGTAACAAACAGGGCGGTCAGCACAAATTCGATGCCCTCATAGTTGATGGGAATAAACTGACCGACCAGCGCGCCCAAAGTACAGCCTGTAATCCAGTAGATGTGATCCAGCACGGATACTGTAAAGCAGTAGCTGTGACGGGACATCCCCTCCGGAGGCTCATTTTGGGTCACCAGAGAGTAGGTTTCGTCGGTCAGGGCGAAAATCAGATAAGGCTTTTTCTTTCCAGTGCCCTTGTATTTCTCCAAAAGAGAGATGCCGTAAAACAGATGCCGTGCGTTTACGAGTAACGTGGCAATGGCGGCACTGAGCAGACCGCTGCTGTTTGCCAGCAGGCTGACTGCCAGATACTGCCCGGAGCCGGCAAAAACAAAAATACTCATTGCCAATGCCCACAAAACGCCATACCCGCTTTCGGTTAATAAAATGCCAAAGCCCATACCCAGAAACAGATATCCGGTGAGTACCGGAACGGTATCCAGGAATACGGCTTTCAAATGTTTCTTTCTCATTGCTGCTCCTTTGTGGTTGATGTTCTTGCATTATAAGACGGGAGTAGTGAGAAGTCAATACAACGACAACTTTTTCTTGCAAACCGATGGGGGGTAGGTTAGAATAATACTATATTATAATAAGGAGGCAACAAAATGAAAAAATACATCAACATTTGGGAATACGCAGGCCACATTTTGGAGGCAACCGATAAGGGTGTTTTGATGACGACTGCTGCCGACGGTGAGACTGATACAATGGCCATCGGCTGGGGCACGATGGGAAACCAGTGGCATAAACCCATGTACATTGCCTTTGTGCGCCGCAGCCGTCATACGAAGGAGCTACTGGATAAAAGCGGAGAATTCACAGTCAACATCCCCTGGGGGGAGTACGATCACTCCATTATCGGTTATTGCGGCACGAAGTCCGGACGGGATGTGGATAAATTCAAGGAACTGGGCTTGGAAACAGTACCGGGAGAAACGGTTGCCGCACCTGCCATTCGCCAGCTTCCGCTGACACTGGAATGCAAGGTAATCTACAAGCAGGAGCAGGATATAGACGCCATCAACGAGGAAAACAGAAAACGTTACTATAATCCTGAAAGTCCCCGGGATTGCGAGGATTACCACACCGCATACTACGGCGAAATTACTGCCGCCTATATTTTGGAATAACCTGAAAAGGACACGAAAAGGGCACGTTCAGTGCCCTTTTTGCAATGGTTGACGAAAAACGAAAAAAATGGTATACTGCAAATATCGATAAAATGAGGAGGTGTGCCCAATGAAAAAACAGGGGACGACGCGGTGGATGCTGCGCACCAATCGTAAATGGATCCCTGCGCTGCTGTTGCTGCTGGTTTGCAATGTGGCAATGTCGTTGTTTGGCGTGTGGTTTGCATTGGGTACCCGTAGAGTGGTGGATGCGGTCACAGGCAGCGCTCCGGATAAGCAAGCGTTTATTTCCGCCTGTGTACAGCAGGGTATTTTGATAGTCGCAACCATCTTAACCGGTGCACTGATTCACCATCTCAAGGATCAGCTGACTGCGAAGATGGATATGGAGTGGAAGAGAACGCTGCTCCACGGCTTGCTGCGGGGTGAGTATTCCGCGGTGACCAAGTATCATACCGGTGAGCTGCTGAATCTGATGAATCACGATGTTTCGGTGCTCATTACCAGTCTTTTGAATATCCTGCCCTCTGTGGCTTCAATGGCCACAAAGCTGATTGCGGCACTGACGGTGCTGATTGCGCTGGAACCTATGCTTACAGCAGTGGTTGTGGTGGCAGGTATTGCGGTGGTGCTGGTGTCCTCGGTGATTCGCCGCCGGCTGAAAAACCTGAACAAGCGCAGCAGTGAAGCACAGGGCAAGGTTTCCGGCTTTATTCAGGAGACCATGGAAAAGCTTTTGATGGTGCAGGCGATGGACATTGCGGAGGTAATGGAAAATCGCTCCGACAAGCTGCTGGCAGAGCGCTATGAACTGCATCGCAAGAGAAAAAATGTTTCCTTGGTCAGCAGTACCTTTATGAGCGTTTTGGCCTACGGTGCATCCTTTGGCTCTCTGGTGTGGTGTTCTTCCGCCATTCTGGCAGGGCAGATGACCTATGGTACAATGATGGCCATCAACAATCTGGTGGCGCAGGTGCGTATCCCGTTTACCAATATGTCCCGTATCGGACCCCAGTATGCGGCAATGTGCGCTGCTGCGGAGCGACTGCAGGAATTGGAATCTATCTGCAATACGGCCACCACGGAGCGCAAGGAAGCAGCCCCCATTTATGAAAAGATGACCGGTATTCGAGGCGAGGCCCTGACTTTTGCCTACGATCGGGATTACGTGCTGGAAGATGCAGACTTCTTCTTGCCCAAGGGAAGCTTCGGCGTGATCGTGGGTCACTCCGGCATTGGTAAAAGTACACTGCTCAAGCTGCTATTGGGTATCTTCCCACCGGCTTCCGGTCGGCTGTTTTTGGATGGGGAAGAGGATGTGACGGTAGATTATACGACCCGCAGGCTCTTTACCTATGTTCCTCAGGGAAACCTGCTGCTCAGCGGCAGCCTGAGAGACAATCTGCTGGTGACCAATCCCGATGCAACCCAGGAGGAAATCAACCGTGCAATACATATCAGTGCAATGGACGATTATCTGCATACCCTTCCGGAAGGCTTGGAGACGGTGGTAGGTGAAAATGCCCTGGGCCTTTCTGAGGGGCAGGCACAGCGGTTAAGCATTGCCCGTGCAGTTTTGAGCAATGCACCCATTTTGCTGCTGGACGAGGCGACATCTGCACTGGATGATGCCACCGAGCGTGCGGTTTTGCAGCGTGTTCGGGAATTGCCGGACAAGACCTGTATTGCCGTAACCCATCGTCCTGCCGCAACGGATGTTGCAGACTGGGCGCTGGAAATGAAGGAAGGCAAGTGCACCGTACGGATGCTGCACTAAACGAAGTGTTTTTATTAAAACGATCAAATAATGGCAGATACGAAAGTGTCTGCCATTATTTTTCATCTCATTTGCTGCCTTCTTTATTATACGGAAAATGCAGAAAAATAAATAAATTTATAAAAATAATGCTTGACAAAATACCTATTTAATGGTAACATAATCGAGCGCGTATAGGGGCAGTTTGCCCTGCGCGTACTGCGATGATGCAGGAGATTGCGCCAAAAAGGCGGTAACTTCTGCGGAGTATGTCCGGTCATCGGGCGGCTGAACTGTCCTGTTTACGCTTGCGTATATCGCCGCGGCAGGAAAAGGTCGGCCTTGCGTCGGCCATTTTTCATGGCATGGAGTGATACGCACGGCGGCGTGAACAAATCAGTTCGACCGTACCCAGACACAAGAAACTGAGTACGAAATTCAAGGAGGAAACCAACCATGGCAAACCAAATGATCCGCATTCGGCTGAAGGCTTACGATCACCAGCTGATCGATTCCAGCGCAGCCAAAATCGTTGAGACCGCAAAGCGTAACGGTGCTTCCGTTTCCGGTCCCATCCCCCTGCCCACCAAGAAGGAAGTTGTTACCATCCTTCGCGCTGTCCACAAGTACAAGGATAGCCGTGAGCAGTTCGAGCGCAGAACCCATAAGAGATTGATCGATATCCTCAACCCCAACCAGAAGACCATCGAGGCCCTGATGAGCCTGGACCTTCCCGCTGGCGTTGAGATAGAGATAAAGCTGTAATCCCTATACATTATTATATATAGGAATTACCGCTGCCCGCACTGTCTGGCATCGGGCGGACGGGTCATGTTGACAGATGTTCCCAATGCATCCGTCAACCAATAACCTATAAAAAAGGAGAAAACCAAAAATGCAGAAAGCAATCATCGGCAAGAAAGTGGGCATGACCCAGATCTTCGATGAGAACGGCAAGGTAATCCCTGTTACCGTTGTGGAAGCAGGCCCCTGCGTCGTCACTCAGAAGAAGACCATCGAGACCGACGGCTACGAAGCCGTACAGCTTGGCTTTGAGTCCGTTAAGGAATCCAAGCTGAGCAAGCCTGAAGCCGGCCACCTGAAGAAGGCTGGCGTAGAGGCTGTCAAGCACCTGAAGGAATTCAAGTTGGAAAACAGCACCCTGAACGTGGGTGACGTTGTAAAGGCTGATACCTTCGCATCCGGTGATATGATCGATGTCACCGGTATTTCCAAGGGTCACGGATATCAGGGTGTTATCAAGCGTCACAACGCACACCGCATTGATATGACCCACGGCGGCGGCCCTGTCCACCGTCACGCAGGTTCTATGGGCGCTCTGGATGCAGCTCGCATCTTCAAGGGCAAGATCGGCGCAGGCCAGATGGGCAATGAGCAGGTCACCATCGAGAACCTGGAAATCGTCAAGGTTGATGCAGAACTGAACATGATCGTTATCCGCGGCGCCATCCCCGGCCCCAAGGGCGGTCTGGTTTACCTGCGCAACACTGTCAAGAACGTCAAGGCCAAGGGTGCCGAGGCCGGCATCAGCAAGAACCCGCAGAAGGCTTCCGGCAGAAACCCCCAGAAGGCTTCCGCAAGAGGCTAAGGAAAGGAGATCTTAAATCATGCTTAAGACCAATGTTTATGATATGTCCGGCAAGCTGGTTGGCGAGATCGAA
>JAFTVV010000031.1 GCA_017465625.1 Oscillospiraceae bacterium
AGGGTAAGCGAAGCGCAGTCGCGGTAGTGAATGACAGCCTGGTAGGCTGTCAGAGCCGCGACCGGACGCCCGCAGGCGTTGTCGAAAATCTCTGATTTTCGACTGGGGGATATCGCTTTTTTCTTCTCTTTCAACTAAAAACGGGACGGCATTTGCCGCCTATCGGACTTAGTTATATTGCAAACTAAAAGTTTGCAGTGATATTTGACCTGCGGTCAAGTTATATGAAAGCCTTACGGCTTTCGTTATATTATATTCGCCCATAAACTGTCCGAAGGACAATATCACTTGGCGAAAGCCAAATATCACTGCGAAGCAATATAACGCGCCGTCAGGCGAATATAACTGAGGCACACTTCTTTGGAAGTGTGCCTCAGATGGGAATGTTGCCGTCGTCCAATAACTCCACTTCCTGATTGCCGTGGGGATCCAGATGCTTGAAGTTTCCCATAACCTCGCCCACACTGCTCATTACCGCAAAGGTATTGGGACTGTTACGGACGATTGCGGAAAGCTGCGCCACCTGAGAGCGGTTGACCACGCACACCAGCACACTGGTCTTTTTGCCCATATAGATGCCCTTGCCCGGAAGCAGCGTTGCACTGTGATGCAGCTGATGGATGATGGCCTGACTGATGGCGGTGGGATCTTCGGTGATGATCTCAAAGCGCACCGCACTGCGGCTTGTTCTGCTCACCGATTCCGACACCATTCGGGATAAGAAGCTGTACAGCACGCACAAAATCACAGGCTCTAACTGATAATCGTAGACGAAATAGGAGATCAGCGCCACAAGGCAATTGAGCATAAAGATGATCCAGTACATACTGAAATGGGGCTTGCTTTTATGGATCAGGCTGGCGATAAAGTCCGTGCCGCCGGTCAGCGTACCGCCGCGAATCAGCACGCTGTAGAAAAAGCCGGTCAGCACACCTGCCACCAAAGGTCCTAAAATGGTGCTTGTGCCATTGTCGGTGGCGTAGGCCACAGCGGACAGGTCCACATGGTCCAAAACGATCAGTGCCACAGAAAACGATGTCACATACACCATACTGCGCACAGCCAAGGGTCTGGATACCTTGAAAAAGACCGCCACTGCCAAAGGGATATTGATCAGCAGGCTCAGATAGCCCATACTGATGCCAAACAGGTGCTGAACCATGGTGCACAGACCATTCAGCCCGGAGGGGGCAAAGCGATTGGGGAAAACAAAAATCTGCTGATTGAGTGCCGCCAAAAACGCCACCAACACAATCACCGTATAAGTGAGTACTTTTTTCATAGACATACACTCCACATCGGATACAATTCAAGCACAATATACCATATTATTTGGTGCCGGTCAATTTGCAAACGACTGAAAATGCAATTTTTCTGCAAGAACGGCATTTCCGAATACATCCTGCCCTTGCTTTTCGATTTTTCCTATGGTATGATAAATTGATACTATAAAAAGGAGGGTGTATATGGGTCGGCTGCTGCGCATTTTAGTTCCTGTATTGCTGATTTTTTGTGTTTGTACCACGGTGCACGGGGCCCAGTATGCCTCTGAGGTGCGCATCACCGCCACGGTAAATCCGGACGAAAGCTGTTATATGTCGGTGCAGGTCACCATCCACGCTGACGGCAGCGGCGGCTGGCGCTTCCCCGTTCCTGCTGAAGCACAGGGTATCAGCCTCAACGGTGGAAAAGCCAAAATCACCACCGGAAACGCTGTGGATTATATTGATTTAAGCGGCGCAATCGGTGGCTTTGCCGGTGATTTTTCTTTTAACATTACTTATACGCTGCCGGATGTAATCAGCTCCTCCACAGCAGGCACACAGCTGAAGCTTCCCCTGCTTTCCGGCTTTGAATTTCCCATTTCGCAGCTACATTACGCAGTGACCCTCCCCGGTAAAATTGATGCAAAGCCGGCTTTTACCAGCGGCTATCATCAGGCAAACATTGAAAAGGATTTGGAAAATACCGTTTTCGGTCAGACTGTCACCGGCTCTTCCACCACCGAGCTGAAGGATCACGAAACACTGACCATGACGCTTCTTGTGGAGGATGCGCTGTTTCCCCATGCCCCCGTGGTGTTCCACGAATCCCCCTTTGACGATAAGGCGATGTTACTGTGCGGACTGCTGGCAGTGCTTTACTGGCTGGTATTCCTGCGTTTTCGTCCCCGTCTGCGCCGCAGTACCACACCGCCGGAGGGCATCACTGCCGGTCAGCTGGGCACGGTGCTGAAATTGGGTCAGGCGAATCTGAGCCTGATGGTGCTCTCCTGGGCACAGCTTGGCTATGTGCAGCTGAGGCAGGATCGGCATGATCGGATCCTGATCATCAAGCAGATGGATATGGGCAACGAGCGCAACGTTTTTGAACAAAAGTGCTTCCGCACCCTGTTCAGCCGTCGGGACAGTGTGGATACTGCCGGCAGCTTTTATGCCGGTCAGTGCAGAGCCGTCTGGAAGATGAATCCCGGTATGCAGTCTCTGGTAGAGCCCCGGTCCGGCAACCCCCGGCTGTTTCGGGCTTTGGCAGCACTGGTAGGTCTGTTTTGCGGTGTATCCTTCGGCATTGCCATAAGCCAGGGTGCTGCACTGCAAGGTCTTTGGATTTTCCTGCTGGCGGTGCTGGGTCTGGTATGCGGCTATATGATGCAAAACACCACAATGGAAATATGGCAATACAAAACCGGCAGAACGACAAACGGACTGATTTTCAGTGGCATTTGGCTGGTGATGGGCTTGCTGGCAGGTCAGCATATGCTGGCCGTGAAGGTGATTGTGTTCCAGTGGATTTGCGGCTTTGCCGCCGCATTGGGCGGCCGACGCACCTTGGCAGGCAAATCGGATTTTGCTCAGATTTTAGGTCTGCGCAAGTATATGCGCACACTGCACCCCCAAACACTTCGGCAAATCGTTGTTTACAATCCGGAGTATTTCTTTGAGCTGCTGCCATACGCACTGGCGCTGGGTGTAGAAAAGCCCTTTGCCCGTGCCTTCGGCAAGGCGGCACAGCCTGCCTGCCCTTATATTCTGCTTCAAAAGCAGACACCGATGAGCGCCGCCAAATGGGGCGCACAGGCCCGTCAGCTTTTGCGCAATATGAATCAACGCAGTGATACATTGCTTTTAGAGCGCATTTTGGGCATCCTGCACAGCAGCAGAAAATGATATAAAAACTTCAGGCGTGATGCAAAGGTTTTTGCATCACGCCTGAAGTTTTTATGCCGCACCGTACAGTGCCAGGGTGAACCGATACAGTGCGCTGTCCCTTTTGCGGTACACCGACGACTGCTCCACGCCCAACTGCTCGCACAGCTTATTTACCGCCCCCTTTTGGGGCTGGACGTACATACTGTATAAAATCGCCTGATCCTCTCTGGTCAGCGCCAGCATAGCCCGTCTGGTGGTGGATACCCAAATACGGGCGTTTTCGTAAGCCATTTCCAGCTCCTGCCGATGCACCAGATGGTTGAGCATCGCATTGTCCCCGGCCTTGGGGGTATAGTCCACCCGCAGGGTGTCCGGTTTGCCCGTCAGTCCATAGCTTTGCTGTTCTACCCGTTTCAGCTCCTCCGGCAGATTTTCCACCGCCTTTTCCATAGCGGTATATTTTTGCAGCCGATCAATTGCTTCCTGTTTCCAATTCATCTTTTTTCTCCTTTTCTTGCTGTTGGTATTTTTGGTAATAGCCGTGAATGTCCTCCCAGTGACTTAAAAACCACTGTTGCCACACCCGGCATTGTTTGTTTTCGCAATCTTTGGGGTTTTGCACCCTTGTACAGTTTTTGCAGGGATGATTCATCTTCCATCGCTCCTTTACATGCTGTGCACAGCTCCGTGTCCCGTTCATACACCTCTTGCCCACACTGGGTGCACCAATAGCATGGGGGACGTTGCGCCGGGTCTTCCCCGGTGTAGTCAGATGGGGTGTAGGGGTAGCGGCTGTGAGATTTTAAATATAGAATCACGTTGTTCTCCTTCCGGGGTAAGCGCGCCTTGTGCCCTTATAATAGTACTTGATAAAGTACTTGTCAACAGTGTGCTTATGGATTTTAAAGGGTTTGTGTACTTGCACAAGTACAGCGCTTCTTTTTTGGAAGATTTCTACAATTTTGCACACCGTTATAAATTTGCTTGCATATTTTCTTTCTATTTAGTATAATGTATGCACAATACCGCAACGGGGGACATTACCGATGGGAAAGCTTTATTTTAAATACGGTGCGATGGGCTCCAGCAAAACGGCACAGGCGCTCATTACCAAGTACAATTACGAGGAAAACGGCTTGCAGGTGTGGCTTTTAAAGCCCAGTGCCGATACCCGTGACGGTGTGGATATTCTCCGCAGCCGCATCGGTTTGGAGGCACAGGTAGAGATTGCACTGCCGGAAACCGACATTTATGCACAGTTTTGTGCCACCCGTCAGGGGCACTGCGATGTGATCATTGTGGACGAATGTCAGTTCCTGACCCCCTGTCAGATTGAGCAGCTGCGACGCATTGTGGATGATTTTGACGTGCCCGTGATGTGCTTCGGTCTGCGCACCGACTTCCAAACCCGTCTGTTCCCCGGAAGCCTGCGGCTGATGGAGCTGGCAGACACCTTCTGCGAAATTAAAACCATTTGCGACTGCGGCAATAAAGCCACGGTCAACGCCCGTATTGACGGAAACGGGCACATCGTCACCGAGGGTGCACAGGTGGTGCTGGGCGGCAACGACGCCTATATCGCTATGTGCCACCGTTGCTACATTCACGGCATCCGTGACCGCAAGGTGATCAAACTGCACGGACAGAATTAATATTGATTTTTATATAGTAAAGGAGTACAGATTATGGAACTTTCTCAGATTTTGGCAAAATGCGACCATACCCTTTTGGCACAGACTTCTACCTGGGCAGAAATTAAGGGCATTTGTGACGACGGTATGAAATACAACACCGCTTCCGTGTGCATTCCTGCCTCTTTCGTAAAGCAGGCGAAGGAGTACGTGGGCGACAAGCTGGCGATTTGCACCGTGATCGGCTTCCCCAACGGCTACGACACCACTGCCGCCAAGTGCTTTATGGCATCCGACGCTGTGGCAAACGGTGCGGACGAGGTGGATATGGTCATCAATATCGGCTGGGCAAAGGAAGGCAAATGGGCAGAAATTACCGAAGAAATTGCTGCCATCAAAAAAGCCTGCAACGGCAAGCTCCTGAAGGTTATCATTGAAACCTGCCTGCTCACCGATGAGGAAAAGATTGCCCTGTGCCACTGCGTCACCGACGCCAAGGCCGACTACATCAAGACCTCTACCGGCTTCTCCAAGGCCGGCGCAACCTTCGCCGATGTGGAGCTTTTCGCAAAGCACATCGGTCCGGACGTAAAGATCAAGGCCGCAGGCGGCATTTCCAGTCTGGAGGATGCAGAGCAGTTTATTGCATTGGGTGCTTCCCGTCTGGGCACTTCCCGGATTGTCAAGATCGCCAAGGGTCTGGAAAACGACGGCACATATTGATTAAACAATTATTTAGGAGGAATATACCATGCTGAAAACCCCCACCCCCCATATTTCCGCAAAGCCCGGTGATTTTGCAAAGACCGTGCTGATGCCCGGCGACCCTCTGCGCGCCAAATTCATTGCTGAGAACTTTTTGGAAAATCCCGTTTTGGTCAACAACGTCCGTGGCGTTCAGGGCTACACCGGCACTTATCACGGTGTCAAGGTCTCTGTGATGGCCTCCGGTATGGGTATGCCCTCTATGGGCATCTACTCCCACGAGCTGTATAACGGCTACGGTGTGGAAAACATCATCCGCGTTGGCTCTGCCGGCTCTATTCAGGAGCACATCAACCTGTACGACATTGTTATTGCACAGGGTGCTTGCACCGATTCCAACTTTGCCCATCAGTTCCACATTCCCGGAACTTTTGCCCCCATCGGTTCTTTCGAGCTGATTTCCGCCGCTGTGGAAGCTTCCCGTGAGCTGGGCGCAACCTACCACGTGGGCAACGTCAACTCTTCCGACGTGTTCTACGGTGACCACGAATTAGTGCCCGAAGGACTGGATGCCCTGTACGCTCTGAAGAAGATGGGCGTTATGGCACTGGAAATGGAAGCCGCGGCACTTTATATGAATGCCGCCCGTTACGGCAAGCGTGCGCTGTGCATCTGCACCATCTCCGACCACATCATCAAGGGTGTGGAGACCACCTCTGAGGAACGACAGACTGCCTTTACGCAGATGATGAAGATTGCACTGGAAGTTGCCGTAAAGATGGATTCCAAATAAAACGATTGGGCGACCTGCGCAGGTCGCCCTCTGAGTCCCCATATGAACGAAAACAGGAGAATATTATGAAACGTGTATTTTTAATCGTGCTGGATTCTTTCGGCATCGGTCAAATGCCGGATAGTGCCGCCTTCGGTGATGTGGGCGTGAATACTCTGGCCGCCTGTGCCACCAGCGACAAATTGCATATTCCCACCATGATTGCCGCAGGTCTGGGCAACATCGACGGTGTTTCCTGCCTGCCCAAAAGCGATGCACAGGGTGCGTATGCCCGTCTGCAGGAATCATCTATGGGCAAGGATACCACCATCGGTCACTGGGAAATTGCCGGCATCGTCTCGGAAAATCCGCTGCCCACCTATCCCAATGGTTTCCCCGATGAGATTTTGAAGCCCTTTATGGAGCAAACCGGACGGGGTGTACTGGCCAATGCCCCCTGGTCCGGCACAGAGGTGATCAACGAATATGGCGAGCAGCATATGAAAACCGGGGATCTGATTGTGTACACTTCTGCCGATTCTGTATTTCAGATTGCCGCCCACGAAGATGTTGTGCCTCCGGAAAAGCTTTATGAATACTGCCGTATTGCAAGAGCACTGCTGCAGGGTAAGCACGGTGTGGGGCGCGTCATTGCCCGTCCCTTTGTGGGTCAGCCGGGTGCTTTCAAGCGCACCGCCAACCGCCACGACTTTTCTTTAGAGCCGCCCGGAAAGACACTGCTGGACGCCGTGAAGGATGCAGGAAAAGCCTCCATTGGCGTGGGCAAAATCCACGATATTTTCGCAGGTCAGGGGCTCACCGAGTACGTCTACAACCAGTCCAACGCCAACGGTATGGAGCATACCGACCGTTATGCCGCAATGGATTGGGAGGGTCTGTGCTTTGTGAATCTGGTGGACTTTGATATGCAGTTCGGTCACCGCAGAGATATTGACGGCTATGCAGGTGCCCTGACGGAATTTGATCATTGGCTTTCCGCTTTTCTGCCAAAATTGGGGGAAGAGGATGTGGTGATGATTACTGCCGACCACGGCTGTGATCCTGCCTATACCGCCACCACCGACCATACCAGAGAGTATGTACCGCTGCTGATTTTGGGCAATCAGGTGCGGCCCGTGAATTTGGGCACAAGAACAAGCTTTGCAGACATTGCCGCCACCATCGCAGAACTTTTAAATGTACAGCTGGATACCCCCGGTAAAAGCTTTGCCGGTGAAATTCTGTAAAGACAAAAACCATATTTTATAGGAAAGGAGCACTCCAAATGAATAAAGAGCAATTGATGGATCTGGCCTTAGAGGCGATGACCCATTCCTACAGTCCCTACTCCGGCATCAAGGTGGGTGCTGCACTGCTGTGCAGTGACGGCACGGTATACAGCGGCTGTAACATTGAAAATGTGGGCTTCACACCCACCGTCTGTGCGGAGCGCACCGCCTTTTTTAAAGCAATCTATGACGGGCATCGGGACTTTCAGGCCATTGCCGTGTGCGGCGGCAAAAACGGTGTGCCCAACGGTCAATTTCCGCCTTGCGGCGTTTGCCGGCAGGTGATGCGTGAATTTTGCAAGGATGATTTTCAGATTATTCTGCAAAACGCAGAAGGCGGCTGTGACGTGTTCACACTGGGGCAGCTGCTCCCCGTCAGCTTCCGCCCTGAAAACTATTAAAAATGCGCCCCATAGCATTGCTATGGGGCGTTGTACAATATTGTTTTGATGCGAAAACGTGCGTTAGGACTCGTAGGAGCAGATATCATCTGCCCGCAATGATTTTAATTCATCGGCTCTGCCGACACCATATTTATTCTTTATTATTTCTTCTTTGTTCTTTATTCTTTAGTTTTCCTCTTTCGTAACTGGGAGACGGCGGGCGGATAATATCCGCCCCTACGATGAAATATAGATGCGGACGAACATACGCCCCATAGCATTGCTATGGGGCGTACTTTTATTGAATGATGACGTAGCCTTCGACCAGATTGGCAGACAGCAGCTTTCCCTCAACGGTAACGGTGCGCTCCATCAGGTCGGTGAGGGTGACGGAGGTTTCGTCGCAGCGAATTTCCATCACGTTGCGCATAATCACCGTATCCTCGGTTTTCTCATTTTTATAAACAGTGGAAAGACACATTTTAAGTCCCTCACTTTACATCCATACTGGCCAGTACGGTGCTCAGGCGCAGGTTGCCCTTTTCAAAATCGGAAACAGCGGCCATGACCTGCTCAAATGCCACGTGGTTGCCTGCCTGCTCCAGCTGATTGGCCAGATCTGCCAATTCTCTGGCGTGGGCGGCATTGTGACCGACCATATACTTCATCAGTGCCATCAGCTCTTCCATAGGCGTGTGGCAGTGGTCACTGCAGCTGCCGCAGTTGCCGCCACAGCCGTGGCTGTGGTTGTGGGCTTCGCCATCGTGGTGCAGATGGTCGTGCTCGTGGGGATGACTGTGATCGTGGGCGTGTTCGTGGGTATGCTCGTGGGTGTGGGCAACACCGTCGTGGGTGTGCTCGTGGGTATGCTGATGGGTATGACCGTGGTCGTGATGACCACCGGCAATATGATCGTGATCCAAATGCATAATAATACTCCTTTATTCTCTTATAATCGATTAAACCGTTTATACGGTCTTTTTGATGTTTTAAAACCGCTGACGAATCAGCTCGTTCGCCCCGTTGATGGCATCGTCTGTTAGTCCTGCCTGATACAAAAGCGGTCTTTCTGTCTGACTGCCGTGGGGCACTGCCCAGGCACCGGCATCTGTACCGCAGGCGACCTTTCCCCCAATTTCCCGAAAATAGGAGACGTTTTTCAGCGCATCCTGCAAAATGGCCTGCACCGCATCTTCCTGAAAACGTCCCTTGCCCCGTAAATTGCCGATGGTGGACAGGGTGGGCACCCAGATGACGTTTTGCTCTTTCATGGCATCCAGTGCTTCTTTATGGAGGTAAGCTCCGTGCTCGATGGAATCCACGCCGGCTTCTGCCGCATAGAGGGCGGCATCGCCGCCGTTGCAGTGGGCCATTACCGCAAAGCCCTCCTGATGGGCAATGTGAATGAGGCCGTGAATCTGCGCCCGTGGCAAACCCTCCTGGGTCAGCACCCCATAGCGGTTGAAATCCATCAGTCCGGAAATCATAATTTTGATGAAGTCCGCACCTTGCCTTTTGGCTTGCAGTACCAGATTTTTGTATTCGTTTAAATTTTCATAGGTCTGACCGATGAAGCTGCCGTAGCATCCTTTTTGGCACAGCGGTGCACCGGGTGTGCGATAAGTGATTGCGTATTCGTCGGACAGACGTCGGGCGGCATAACCCACGCCCCAGCGGTCGCCGCCGTCACGCAGGTATGTATAGCCGTGTTGCTGATAAATGCTGAGGGTTTTGCGAATAAATGCTTCATCCGGTTTGTTTTGGTGACGGGCAATGGCACTTTTCCACTCCACGCCATCCAAAACCATGTGCATATGGCAATCCATTTTCATTTTCAGCACCAGAAATAGTGACCGGGACAGCAGAAAATACGGGTCAGATAGCAAAGACAGATGGGCACACAGGGGTTGCCCACTGCGGTGAAGCCCCGATGACCACCGGCCTGGGTGCGATAAGCACCGCCGCCGTTTTCAATGATTTTGAGCGCCTGCAAATACTCGTTGTTGTCCGGTTCCATACTCACCGCCTTGCGGATATGCTCCAAAGCGGTAACCTGATTGCCCAAGCCGTCATTTGCCAGCGCAGACAGGTAATACCAACGGGCATTGCGGTTGGTATCGGAAGACAGGGTGTTCAGTGCCTCCTGAAAACGGCCGTACTGAATGTAGCGCATTGCAGCCTGCTGATAATTACTGCCGCTTTGCTCCTGACGGCCACCGTAGCCGCCGTAGCCACCGTAAGGACCGTAACCGCCTCCAAAAGGACCATAGCCACCGTAAGGGCCGTAACCGCCGTAAGGACCATAGCCGCCACCATAGGAACTCTGATTGCCTCCGGCTGTGCGATGCTTTTCCGGATTTTTGATGCGGTCGTAGGCATCGTTAATCTCCTGCATCTTCTTTGCGGCCTCTTTGTCACCGGGATTGCGGTCCGGGTGATATTTTTTTGCCAGCCGTCGATAGGCGGCCTTAATTTCCTCATCGGAGGCGTTGGGGCTTACCCCTAATACCTTGTAAGGATCATCCATCATTTTTTGTCGCTCCTTGTTGCTTTCGGTAACTGAGCCAAACGCCGCCGTATAAGATGTTATCCAAAAGCTTCTTATCCTGCACCAAGGGCAGGCGTTCATAATAGCGGGTGCATCGGGCCATACTTAATACCAAATATTCCTCCCAGCGCCCCCAGTCCTCTCCGGTTTCCATCGCCAGGAAAGGGTTATACTGCTTTTTCTTGCAGTCTTTGCGGTAATCAATAGCCGCATCTGCCAGATAGATAAAACGCCCTAAAGCGTCACCGGTTTTCCGCAGATTTTCCGACCACAAATCCTCTTCATAGACGAAAAGCTCCGCCATCAGCGCCCCAAACACGCCTGCCGGCAGGTCGGGATTACTGCAGCCGTCCTTTTCCAATGCGCTGAGCTGTGCAATGCAGTCGGCCATTGCGGCACATTGACGGGGGTACTGCCGCTCAATACGGGCAATGGACTTGCCGAATACGCCCTTAGACCATTTGGCAGTGGTTTTATGTTCGTCATTATAGTCGTCCAGCGCCTTATAATACGCCAGCGCCACGTTCATATCTGCGCTGTAGCGGATGTAGGGGTTATCCACCCAGGGACGGGCGCGCAGCGGATGGATACCGCAGGCTCTTTTGCCCTGCTCCTCCTCCGGCTCGTAAAGGCTCATCAGCAGCAGTGCCAAAAAAGCCATATCGTAGCTCAGCCCCATACGGGACAGACTGCTGCATTGCATACGGATTCGACGGCAAATGCCACAGTAAACACTGCTGTAGCGCTTTTGTTCTTCTTTGGAAAGCTCTTTTAGATCTGCCACCACAAAACCGAACAAAAACACCACCCCTTTTTATTTGCCGTACGCTTTACAGGCGCGATTCAACGCACCGCCGTACAGCACAATACTGATACAAAAGTAAATCCACAGCATCCCCACCGCCAGTGTATAAACCGGACCGAACAGGGTTGCTTCTTCGGATGAATATGCCACGTAAACAGAGTAAATTTTAGAAAAAGTCAGCCACCCAAAGGAGGATAGCACTGCCCCCGGCAATGCTTGCCGAAAAGTACTTTCTGTATTGGGCAGCGCCATAAACATAGCTGTAAACAAGCCGGTTTGCAGTAAAAACAGCAATAAAAACCTCAGACCGATGAGATCGTCCAAAAATCGGAACAGGCGGCTGTCCAGGGGCAGTGCCTGCAAAATAGAGCCTCCAAAAACCGTTAAGAGCAGGGTCAGCAGCAGCACCACGAAAAAGGCAAAGGTGTAGCCCATACTCATCAGCCGCTTATTCAGGTATCCCCGTTGCTCCTGCACACCGTAAACGCTGTTCAGCCCCAGCATCAGACCGTAAATGCCCCGTCCGGCAGACCACAGTGTAGCCACCGCAGACAGGGAAATGCCCATTCCGGAGGTGGACAGATAGGTGGCTCGAATCAGCCGCTTGGCCTCCGGCACCAGCACATCGGGCAGGAAGCCCTCCACAATGGAAATCAGGCTCTCTGCCTCTAAGCCTGCATAGCGCAAAAGATTTAAAAGTAAAACCAGTGCAGGCAAAAGGGAAAGAACCATATAAAAGCAGGTGTAGGCGGCATACAAAGAAATCTGCATAGGCGCAAGCCAATGCAGTAGCGCTTTGATCTGCTTATAAAGGGGATATTTCTCCCAAAATCGCACATAATCACACTCCGATTGTTTTGTTTTGCGCTTATGTACGATCTGTTTTTTAATTGAAAATTGAAAGATGAAAGTGGAAAGTTATGGTGTGCGCTTCGCGCACGATTTTAAATCATTTCCGAAGGAAATGCCTTAATCTGGCCCCCTTGCCTAAAGGGGGCAGGGCAAAAAAATCTATGATTTTTGACTGGGGGATATATCGATTTTCACTTCCGTAACCGGGAAATGACGGGAGGATGATATCCGCCTCTATGGTCTCAGGGCGGCAGGATGCCGCCCTGTTAGATCTTATTCTGCAGAGATCATATAATAGTATACCGGCTGACCACCGTAAAGCACATTCACATCTGCATCGGGACATACCTCGGTAAAAATATCAGAAGCCACAGCGGCCTGCTCCTCGGTAATGTCTGCGCCATAGTAGATGGTAATATAGCTGCGGTCGTCCTGACGAACCTTTTCCGCCAGCTGACGGAGCAGTACGGTAACGTCGGTATCTGTGCCGAACAGGGCACTTCCAAACAGTGCCAGATAGTCACCCTCGTGAATATCATGACCGTCAAAGTCGGAATTACGGGCGGCATAGGTGATCTGCATGGTGTCCACCGTGGACAGTGCACCGGTCAGTGCCTCCACATTTTCGTCTTCTGTGCCGTCGGGATTGAAGCTCAGCATTGCGGTAATACCCTGGGGTACGGTCTTGCTGGGAATCACCACCACGTGCTTGGGACTCAGGGCATCGACCTGCTCTGCGGCCATAATGATGTTTTTGTTGTTGGGCAGAACGAAAACGGTCTCTGCCGGCACACGGTTGACCACTTCCAGAATATCCTGCGTACTGGGGTTCATGGTCTGACCGCCGGAAATGATGCCGTCCACGCCCAAATCCTGAAATACGGAAGCCAGTCCGTCACCGGCACATACCGCAACCACACCGAAGGTCTTTTCCGGCTCGGCAATGGCAGGCTGTTTCGGCTTGGGAGCTTCGGCAGGTGCGCCCTCCATCACCTTTTCGGTGTGCTGCAGGCGCATATTTTCAATTTTAACAGTGACGAAAGAGCCGTAGCTCACTGCTTCGTGCAATGCTGCACCGGGGTCGTTGGTGTGTACGTGCACCTTGATGATCTCGTCATCATCCACCAGCACCAGACTGTCGCCCAGCTCGTTCAGGAAGGCACGCAGCGCCTCCGGATCTTTGTTGTTTTCACGGGAGATGATAAACTCCGTGCAGTAGGAGAAGGTGATGTCTTCGGTGTTGAAATCGCTGAAGTCTGCCTGCTCCTGCACCTGCTCTTGCTGCAGATCTTCCGGCACTTCGATATCATTTCCGTGGACAGCGGCCATCATACCTTCCAGCACCAACAGCCAGCCCTTGCCACCGGCATCCACCACACCGGCCTTTTTCAGCACCGGATTCTGGTTTACGGTATCGGCCAGTGCAATCTTTGCCTCGTTGATGGCGGCCTGATGAACGGCCTCGAAGCCCTTATCCTTTTTTGCCACCTTGGCGGCCTTGGCGGCAGCCAGACGGGCAACGGTGAGAATCGTGCCCTCGGCAGGCTTCATAACCGCCTTGTATGCGGCGTCCACGCCCTCTTGCAGGGCAGCGGCCCACAGCACACCGTTACAGCTCTTGTTGCCCTTCAGCTTACGGGACATACCACGCAGCAGCAAGGACAAAATAACACCGGAATTTCCTCTCGCACCGCGGAGCATTGCGCTGGCGGCACAGGAAGAGGCCTGCTCCAAATTGGGCTTTTCCAGCTTCCGCAGGTCTGCGGCGGCGGCATTGATGGTCATGGACATATTTGTGCCGGTGTCGCCGTCAGGTACGGGGAACACATTCAGCTCGTTGAGCTTCTGCTTGTTTATCTCAATATTGGCGGCGGCACTGAGCATCATCCGCTTAAAGCCGGAGCCATTCATTATCTGAATCAATGTTTTACCCTCCAATAGTTTATCCGACGGTAATGGAATCTATGTGTACATTCACATCACGCACCGTGGTGCCGGTGGTTTTATTCACCACGTAGCGCACCTCGGAGATGATGGAATTGCCAACAGCGGTGAGGTTGACACCGTGTTCCACAATAATGTGCAAATTGATGTCAATAGAGCCATCGTCGTTAAAGGCAACACGAACACCCTTACTGGCAGACTCCCGACGGAGCAGATGATAAATGCCATCCCGCATAGAACGGGCGGCCATACCCTTTACGCCAAAGCACTTGCTGGTGGCAGTGCCGGCAATATCGGTATAGACACGTTCACCGACTAATACGGTGCCGCTTTCTGTTTTGTGAGAAATCATAAGTCTTGTCCTCCTTATAATGATAGGAAACGGATGCTTTTACACAGCGTCTGCACCCTGTGCATTATACCATGCTGTCTTCCCAGCAATCGGGGGCTTTCAGACCCAGCATAGAAACCACAGTGGGGGCAACGTTGGCAAGACCGTAAGCGCCCTCTTTGATGGTCCAGGTGCGGTCGGTATCGTAGATGATGAAGGGAACGGGGTTCAGGGAGTGGGCAGTACGCACACTGACCTTGCCCTTCTTTTCCTCGGTCATTTGGTCGGCATTGCCGTGGTCGG
>JAFTVV010000043.1 GCA_017465625.1 Oscillospiraceae bacterium
GTAAAGGGTAAGCGAAGCGCAGTCGCGGTAGTGAATGACAGTCCGGTGGACTGTCAGAGCCGCGACCGGGCTCGCCTCAGCGAGCTGTCACGCGAACAGCGTGACTGAGGGATTGTTACGCGGCGCGTTGCACCGCAAGAAAACGGATTCCCACGCCAGTGTGCGCACTGGCTCGGAATGACAAGGGTGTACGGTACGCGCGTTATAGACCGTAAGGGCGGCTTCCTGTCATTGCGAGGGCGTTTACGATAAGTGGCAATCCGCAATCCTATTTAAAGCATCTTGTAGAAGGGCCAATGTGGGCATCGGCCCCTACGATATTGAACGAAACGTGCGATAAATCTCGTAGGGGCGGATATTATCCGCCCGCGTAAAACCGTCCCTTACAAGATATTTAACGAAATGACATTGCTCTGCTTTGGCGCCCGTGTTTTCGACTTTAGATATAGAATTATTTTATCTAAGCATACCACAATCTGTCATTTTTTGCAAGACAGAGCCGCTACATGAAAAAAGCCCCAAACCGTGTCGGTTTGGGGCTTTTCAGAGTGTCAAAGAACCTAACAAATGAGCGAATAAAGCTCCCTCTGACGAGGGAGCTGGCTAATTGCCGATTTTAGGCAATTAGCCTGAGGGAGAGAAAAGCAGGGAGTTTATCCGTGTTTTTCGACCATTTCCGAACTTTTTGGGATTTCTCTCCTCCAGTCAGCCTGATTGGCTGCCAGCCCCCTCGTCAGAGGGGGCTAAAGGAAACGGTGCTTTTTCGACGGACTAAAAGCCCCAAACCGTGTTGGTTTGGGGCTTTTCGTTTACATTCTTACTCGAAGTCCAGCTCTTCTGCCTGAACGTCCTCAACAACGTCTGCATTGCGGTTTTTGCTGCCGCGACGCATACCGCTGATGGTGTTGTTAATCTTTGCAAGCGTTCTCTTTGCCCAAGCGGAGATGGCACTGCCGTACTTGGCGGCGATGTATACAATGCCGGCAATGGCGGCAATAGCCAGAACAACTTTCATAATGGTGTTTAATACTTTCATAATTTTCCCTCCATCTTTCATTTTACCTATAATCAGTATAACCACAATATTTTAAAAAAGCAATAGAAATTTTATACATAACCGTATAATCCCCGAACGCTGACTTCGCCTGCCTGAACGGTCTGTGTTGTGCCGTCGGTGAGCAGAACGATCAGACCGCCGTCACCGTCGATGCCCAAAGCCTTTCCGTAGAAAATGTCACCGTTTTTGCTTACGGAAATGTCTTTTCCAATGGTCAGGCAGTCCTGCTCGTACTGCCGCAGCATCTTTTCCTTTCCGGAAAGAAGATTGCAGGACAGACGGTGCAGTTCACAAATCAGGGCACAGGCCAGATTGTAGGGACTGTATGCGTTTCCTGTGGAAAGAAGCAGGGAAGTGGCCATATCCTGCAATTCGGGCGGAAAATCGGTGCGCTTTTGTCCGCAGTTGATGCCGATGCCAATGACTGCCCAATCCGTCAGCCCCGTTTTGGAATCCACTGAAAGCTCGGTCAGAATGCCGCCTAACTTTTTTTGTTCCATAATCAGGTCGTTAATCCACTTGACCTGAGGGCGTATACCGCAAAGCTGCTGCACAGCGTTGCAGGCAGATTCTGCGGCGGCACAGGTCAGGTGCATCAGTTGGGCAGGGGGGCATTGAGGCCGCAAAATCAGGGAAAGGTACAGACCTTGATTTTTGGCAGAGTGAAAACTGCGTCCCATACGTCCCCGACCTGCGGTTTGCGCATCTGCAATAATCACCGTGCCGTGGGGCGCGCCCTGTCTTGCCAATTCCTTTGCGTAATCGTTGGTTGATGGCAGACAGTCAAAAAGATGAATACGGTTTCGCCAGGGAAAATCCCCGGGGAGCAGGCTGCAAATCGGATTTACCATATCAGTCTACGTCCTGAACCACGGTCTCGGGGGGCAGATCCAGCTGCTCGGGATTGGCCATCACGCGCTGGAAGTTCTTGAAGAAAGCGGCGTAGTGGAAGCCGTCACATACACGGTCATCCACAGTGAAGTTGCAGTCCATAAACTTCTTCTGCACAACCGTGCCGTCTTCCTGAAGCTCATTGACGCGGTACTTACAGCCGAAGGATGTAAACATGGGGATGTTGCCGAAGTTGTACAGATGGTGATACACCGGGGGAATACCCAGCGAACCCATAGAGGTGAAGTAGATCGAGCCGTGGAAGGGGCTGAATTCCAGCAGGAATTTCGGCAGAAGTCCGAAGTAATCCAAAAGCTTCAGAAGCCAGATTGTAAACTTTAAGAACACGCCGGGAATCATATTAAAGACGTGGGCCAGATTATCAAAATCGGAATCCAGGGGCGTGTCCTTTACAGCATCCACTTCTTTTTGAATTTTGTGATAAACGTCCTCGGCGGTATCGTGGGGGGTCAGATGGAACTTGATCACCGTCTCCGGTGCGTCCACAGTCATTTCCTTCTTCACAGTAATGGAAACAACCAGATCCTCTCCACGGGAGTAGAGCTTCTGACCGGAAACAAAGCGGTTGATGGCAGGATACTTGGCAACACCGCGGCAATAGGCAGTCATAATGACGTGCATCAAGCCGAAGTTGGTCAGACCTTCTCTGCGCTTTTGGCGGCAGTAACGTTCTGCTTTGGTGATATCCACCGAAGCGTGCAGGTAGTTCATACATCCGCTGCGCTCTACCATAATATAAGGCGTCAGCTGATTCATCGGAGGTTCGGAGCGAATGCGGCGACCATCGGTGCGATCACCCCAGGTGGGATAGTAAGGACCGCCCACGGGACGATGCTCTGCAGAAAATACCGCAAACAGCAGACCCAACGACATCAGCAAGTCTGCGCTGAATGCCCGATAGCCGTTCATAAACTCCATAGACAGCTTGCCGGAAAGAATATCTCCAAAATTGCCTAAATCGTGGCGATACAAAAACAGCAGTGCGGCAACGGGAATCAGCAAGATCACCGACAGCATCCACAGATTGCTGGTTTTATCAGATGTAATCTGCGTGTACACAATGGCAATTGCAAGGAACACCACACCGTAAAGAACGGTAATCATGGTGTCAAAACGACCGAAATCGCTGCCTTTGATGACGAAGAAGTAGTAAAACATCATCATCCAAACGGGAATAGCGGTGCGGTAAAAATGTCTTTTGCCCCCAATAAAAGCAATGGCAACAAATAGCACAGCGGCTGCAACCGGCAATATGATTTGGCTCCACAAATCGGTGCCTTTCCCACCGACAATTAGGACGCGGGCCACTGCCGAGCCAACCATGAAAAGAGCCATTACCCATGCGTAGGGATTATTTGCACGCATGTATAATCTTGTATTCTTTTTCATAGCAACATTATTCTATCATTTTCTTGGGAATTTGGCAATAAAAATTTGCATTTTGCCTCATCCAAAGGATCTGTCTTTGCGAGCCGGTTCGCAAACCGGCGTGGCAATCCGTAATCCCAATACTGCTCCCAATCTGTTAGGGCTGGTATCAATCGCACTTGCCTGACAAATGGGCGTGGAGAAAAAATAACGGTTGACAAGAGCGTTCTAATGCATTAGAATAATACTAACGCATTAGAATGAACGGGAGGGAAATAGGATGAGCAGTCCGAAAATATTTGAAAGCGAATACCGCTTTTGCAGAATTCTGTGGGAGAATGAGCCGATTAAGAGCGGAGACCTTGCACGGCTGTGCGCTGAGCAGCTGGGCTGGAAGACCACCACGACCTATACGGTGATCAAACGCCTGTCTGACCGCGGAGTCATTAAAAACGAGCATACGGTTGTCTCGTCCCTGGTTTCCAGGCAGGAAGCGGAGGCGGCAGAAATAGAGGAGTTGATCGAGAAGAAATTTGATAGCTCTGTGCCAGGATTTTTAGCCGCCTTTACCAAAAGCAGACGACTGAACGCAAAGGAAATTGCAGAGCTTCAGCAGATGATTGACTCCTTCAGAAAGGAGCGTTGTGATGAATGAACTCGTGGCGAGGCTGATGGAAAACAGTCTGGCAGGTGCGTGGCTGATTGCTGCAGTGCTGGTGATTCGGTGCATTTTTCGCAATGCTCCCAAAAGGATTTTTCCTCTTTTGTGGTGTACGGTAATCTTGCGACTGATCCTGCCCTATACACCCCAAAGCAGTCTCAGTCTGATGCCTGTCAGCGGCGGGACTGCAGAATCTATTGCGGATACACCCCTGAAAGCACTGCCCTACGGCACAATTGTATGGGTCGTGGGCGTGGCGTGTATGCTCCTTTATGGCGTAATAAGCTATGGAAGAATCAAAAGAAAACTGGCAACAGCGGTGAAGCTGACAGCAGATGTTTATCAAAGCGACTGTATTCAGACACCCTTTATTTTGGGCTTTTTCTCCCCACGGATCTATGTGCCCTTCGGATTGGAGCAAGCGCAAACGGAAAGTGTGCTTGCCCATGAGCGGGCACACATCAAACTCCGTCACCACCGCATAAAGCCCATAGCATTTGTGATTTTAAGCATCTACTGGTTTCACCCGTTGGTTTGGGTGCTTTATGTATGCTTGGGCAGGGATATAGAGCTTAACTGTGATGAGCTGGCTGTGCGCAATATGAACGCCTATGAACGAAGTGCTTATTGTGATGCTTTGCTGGCGTTTTCCTCCGGTGTACCTGATGCACTGTCTTGCAAGGCGGCGTTTGGCGGCGGTGTGGTAAAAAAACGCATCCGCAATGTGCTTTCCTGCAAAAAATCCAAAAGATGGGTGACCGCCGCTGCAGTGACAGTTTTTGCGGTTATTGCACTGTGCTTTGCAACGAGCCCAAAGCAGCAGAATCCATCGACTGGTTTTTCTGCCGTTCAGAATGAAAAAGACCGGATAGAAGCGGAAAATGCCGCCATACGGCAATTGATCACTTTACAGGAGCAGACCATGCACCAAAGCCGGGAAGAATAACAAATGCAGGTGTGAAATGTTTTGCAGCAGCACAGAAATTTATTGCCCCCATAAGAGACAGCGAAAACCTGTTTCTTATGGGGGCATCCTATCAATATTTAAGGCTTACTTAAAATACGCTGTTTGACTGCGCGGATATAGTCGGGGGAAGTGCCGCAGCAGCCGCCTAAAATGTTCGCGCCCATTTGGTGGCACTGAGCCAAAATGTCTGCAAATTCCTGTTCCTCCATCGGATATACCGGCAGATTATCCGAACCGATGTAAGGCGTGCCTGCGTTGGGTTTGCAGATCAGCGGACCTTTCACATAGCGGCGCAATTTGCTCACCAGTCCGGGTGTGAAGCGGTCTGCGGCAACGCAGTTAAAGCCTACTGCGGCAGCACCGGCCTGTTCTAACTCCCGTAAAATCGGACCGGCCTCCCGACCGGAGAACAAACTGCCGTCAGATTGCATCGTAAAGGTGTAAAATACCGTTTCTGCCCCTTCCAGCTCTGCGGCGGTGAGGATGGCCTCTGCCTCGGTGGGGTACATCAGTGTTTCGGCCGCCAAGAGATCTGCACCGCCCTCTAAAAGTCCCACGATCTGACGGCGGTAGTTTTCGATCATCAGCTCCATATTGCCCTCATCGAAGCTGTCGGTAAAGGCGGCAAGGGTGGTAAGATTGCCGGCAATGAGACAGCCGGGGGCACTTTGCCGACTGAAATCCACAAGGCTTTTGTTGATTTTCTCGGTGCTTTGCTCCAAACCGACCTTTGCAAGGGCAATGGGCTGTGCCTGAAAAGTGGGGGCGTAGACGATGTGACTGCCTGCATCGGCATAACGGCCTTGCAGTGCGGCAAGGGCAGTGGGATGGTCTAAAATCCACTGCTCCGTACAGCATCCCCGCGGCATTCCTGCTTTTTGCAGATTAGAGCCGGTTGCACCGTCCAAAAACAAAGGCCCTTTTTCCAAAAGTTTATAAAATTCCTGTTTTTTCAGCATAAAAATATCCTCGAAAGTAAAATGTAGTATCAGTATAAATCAGCTTGTGAAATATTGCAACAGTGATTGACGAAATGTTGTTCCTTTGCTATGATAGAGAAAATTGCCAAAAAGGAGAACAATTTATGAAAAAATCCGTATTGCGTGAGTACGCCAAACTGATTGTCCGTTGCGGCATCAATGTGCAGAAGGGGCAGGAGGTTATGGTTTATGCCGATCTGGACCAGCCTGAATTTGTAGCAATGGTGGTGGAGGAGGCGTATAAGGCCAAGGCTGCCAAGGTGATTGTGGAGTGGAATTATCAGCCCTTGCAGAAGATTCACGTGCGCCATCAAAGCCTGAAAACACTGGGCACACTGGCAAAATGGCAGATCGAGCGTCGTCAGCATATGGTGGACACCGTTCCTGCACGCATCCACCTGATTTCCGAAGATCCGGACGGCTTGAAGGGCATCAATATGAAAAAGCTTGCCAAGTCCCGTCAAATGATTTATCCCATCATTAAACCTTACAGTGATGCACTGGAGGGCAAACAGCAGTGGTGCATTGCCGCTGTGCCCGGTCCGGCATGGGCAAAGAAGCTGTTCCCCAACGACCGTAAGAGCGTGGCAATGGAAAAGCTGTGGCAGGCAATTTTGGATACCTCCCGTGTAGGCGCGGATTCCCTGAAAAACTGGGACGAGCACAATAAAAACATCCACGACCGTTGTGCGTACCTCAATAGCCTGGGCATCACCGAGCTGCATTATACGGCCGATAACGGCACTGATCTGACAGTGGGTATGATTCCCGAGGCACAGTTCTGCGGCGGTCAGGAGGTTTCCCGTCAGGGCATCGCCTTTAACCCCAACATCCCCACCGAGGAATGTTTTATTTCCCCGATGCGGGGCAAGGCAGAGGGTGTGGTCTATTCCACCAAGCCTCTTTCTTATAACGGTCAGATTATTGACAAATTCTGCTTCCACTTTGAAAACGGCAAGGTGGTAAAAGCCACTGCCGAAGTAGGGGAAGAGCTGCTGCAGACCATGGTATCTATGGATGAGGGTGCTGCCTATTTGGGCGAATGTGCCTTAGTGCCTCAGGAAAGTCCCATCAATCAGACCGGTATGCTGTTCTACAATACCCTGTTCGATGAGAATGCGGTATGCCATCTGGCACTGGGTATGGGTTTTGCTGATACCATTCGTGATCACCACAGCAAAACACTGGAAGAGTGCAAGGCACTGGGCGTCAATGACTCGATGATCCACGAGGACTTTATGATTGGCTGTGACACGATGAATATTGATGCCAAGACTGCAGACGGCAAGATTGTACCCATTTTCCGTAACGGTACGTGGGCATTCTGAAAAAAGACAAAAAATAATCAAAAAAACACTTGCATTTTACCTGCCGATGTGCTACAATAGCCCAGCGATTAAAGATTGCTCAGGGTTTTTATGCCCTTTTAGCTTACAAGAAAGAGGTGAACAACATGAGAGAAGGCATCCATCCCAACTACGAGCAGACCACCATTCGTTGCGCCTGTGGCAATACTTTTACCACCGGTTCCACCAAGAAGGAGATTCGTGTGGAAATCTGTTCCAAGTGCCACCCTTTCTACACCGGCAAGCAGAAGCTGGTTGACACCGGTGGACGTGTTGACCGTTTCAACAAGAGATTCGGCATCAAATAATCAAAAACCGCACCGCGCGAATGCGCAGTGCGGTTTTTTATTTGACAAGATATGCCCGTAGTGATATTATATAATAAAAGATTATATAGCAAAACGTATTACTTAGGAGGTATTTTTTATGGGTTTGCTTAAAGCAGGATTTGGTGCATTGGGCGGCGTATTGGCCGATCAGTGGAAGGAATACTTTTATTGTGATGCGCTGGATGCAAATGTGATTGCCGCAAAAGGTCAAAAACGGGTGTCCGGTCGTTCCAGCAATACAAAAGGCAGTGAGAATGTCATCTCCAACGGCTCTGTGATTGCAGTTGCTGACGGTCAGTGTATGATGATCGTGGATCAGGGCAAGGTGGTGGAATTTTGCGCAGAGCCCGGTGAGTTTGTGTACGACAGCTCTACAGAGCCGACCATCTTCGAGGGCAAATTTGGCAGTGCCTTGATCAACACCTTTAAGAATATCGGCAAGCGTTTTACATACGGTGGTGAAGCACCCAAGGATCAGCGTGTCTACTATTTCAACACCAAGGAACTGGTGGGCAACAAGTACGGCACACCCAATCCTGTGCCCTTCCGTGTGGTGGATCAGAGAGCCGGTATTGATATGGATATTTCCATTCGCTGCTTTGGTGAGTACAGCTATCACATCTGCAATCCTATGCTGTTTTATACCAATGTGTGCGGCAATGTGGAGGAGGATTACACCCGTAATCAGCTGGACAGCCAGCTGAAAACGGAACTGCTGACGGCTCTGCAGCCGGCATTTGCCCGTATTTCCGGTATGGGCATCCGTTATTCTGCATTGCCCGGTCACACCATGGAGCTGGCAGAGGCGCTCAATGACGTACTTTCTGCCAAGTGGCGCGAGATGCGCGGCTTGGAAATCGTCTCCTTCGGTGTGTCCAGCGTAAAGGCAACTGAAGAAGACGAAGAAATGATCAAGCAGCTGCAGCGCAATGCGGCCTTCCGTGACCCCACAATGGCGGCGGCACATTTGGTAGGTGCGCAGGCAGAGGCAATGCAGAGCGCCGCAAAGAACGAGGGCGCAGGTGCGGCAATGGCCTTTATGGGGATGAATATGGCAGGCAATGCCGGCGGTGCCAGTGTGCAAAACCTGTACGCAATGGGCGCACAAAATCCTGCACCTGCACAGCCTGTACAGGGCTGGACCTGTAGCTGTGGTGCGGTTTCCACCGGAAAGTTCTGCACCGAATGTGGTGCCAAACGGCCGGAGAATAAGCAAGGCTGGACCTGCAGCTGCGGCACGCTGAATCGTGGAAACTTCTGTTCCGAGTGCGGTGCAAGAAAGCCTGCCGGAACGCCCAAATACCGCTGTGATAAATGTGGATGGGAGCCTGTTGACCCCCAAAATCCGCCCAAATTCTGCCCCGAGTGCGGTGATCTCTTCGACCAAAAGGACCTGATGTAAAGGGGGATTTCTTATGGCTACCGCCATAACCAATTACCAGTGCCCGGCCTGTACAGGTCCGCTGCACTTTGCTCCCGAGACCGGAAAACTGCAATGTGAGTACTGCGAAAGCAGTTTTACGCCGGAGGAAATGCAGGCACTGTATGAGGAAAAGCAGACGCAGGCGGAGGAACAGTTTGAGGAACAGCCTCAGTGGACGGATGAAAACCTGCGGCAAATGACTTGCCCCTCCTGCGGTGCAGAGCTGATTATCGATCAGCATACGGCGGCAACAGGCTGTCCTTATTGCGGCAATCCCGGTGTCGTGCCCGGTCAGTTTGCCGGTATGAGAAAGCCGGATTTGATTATTCCTTTCGCACAGACCAGGGAGCAGGCGGTGGGTGCTCTGAAAAAGCACTATAAGGGTCGTTTTCTGCTGCCCCGGGCGTTTAAGAATGAGCACCATATTGAGAAAATACAGGGTGTATACGTACCGTTTTGGTTTTTCGACGGAGAAGCGGAAGCAAAGGTGCATTTTAAATGCACCCGTTCCCGATCCTACATTTCCGGGGACTATCGCGTGACGGTCACCGACCATTACGATGTGTTTCGCGCAGGCAGTATGACCTTCCATCAAGTGCCGGTGGATGCGTCCACCAAAATGCCGGACCGCCATATGGATGCCATCGAGCCGTTTTGCTTTGAGGATATGAAGCCCTTTTCCACCGCCTATTTGCCCGGTTTTATGGCCAGCAAGTACGATGTTTCGTTAGAGGAGTCTGTGCCTCGGGCGGAAAAGCGCTGCTGTGAATCGGTGGCAGATGCTTTAAGGGAAACGGTCCATGGTTACGAAAGCTGTATTGCAACCAATACGACAGGCAAATTGACCTGTACCCACACCCAATACGGTCTTTTGCCGGTTTGGATGCTGTATACCAAGTGGAAAAATAAAGATTTTTTGTTTGCGATGAACGGTCAGACGGGGAAAATAGTGGGGGATTTGCCGGTAAGCTGGCTGAAACTTTCGGGCGTGTTCGTGGCGCTTTCTGCGGCGCTGACCGGCATCATTTCTCTGTTTTTGTGAGGTGGTCAAATGCTGACAGCAGTCATTATTGCGGTGGTCATTGCGCTGATTGTATGCGCAGTATTGTGGTCCGGTATGAAGATGTCCGGTCCGAGCACTGCCGATTCCTATGCATCCGGAAACGGCATAGCGGTCTCTGCCAAGTATGACCGCTTTACACACCGCACCCAATCCCGTGTGCGAATCAATGATTCGTCGAAATGAAAGGAGATGCGCCAATGAAGAAACCCATTGTTGCGATAATGTACGATTTTGATAAGACGCTATGCACCCGTGATATGCAGGAGTATACCTTTATTCCCAGCATCGGTATGGAGGCGTCGGAATTTTGGGGGCATACCAGAGATGTTGCCCAGGATGAAATGATGGATTCCATTCTCACCTATATGTACTGTATGGTGGAAAAGGCCAAGCAAACCGGTACGGAGCTGACCCGTGAATCTCTGGTGGCTTGCGGCAAGGATATTCAGTATCATCCCGGCGTGGAGGAGTGGTTTGAGCGCATTAACCGCTACGGTGAAGAGGCTGGCGTAACGGTGGAGCACTACGTGCTGTCCTCCGGCTTGAAGGAAATTATTGAGGGTACGTCCATTGCCAAATATTTTAAGCGGATTTATGCCTGTGAATTTTTGTATAAGGACGGTATGCCCATTTGGCCGAAGATGGCGGTAAACTATACCAACAAGACCCAGTTTGTCTACCGCATCAATAAAGGCGTGCTGGATATCAATAACGATGTAGACCTGAATAATTCCAGTCCCGACTGGAAAAAACGGGTGTTCTTCAGCAATATGATATACATTGGCGACGGCTTGACGGATGTGCCCTGTATGAAGCTGGTCAAACAGTCGGGCGGTCACTCCATTGCCCTGTATGATGCAGGCAATGCCCATAAAGCGGCACCGTTGCTTGCCCACGAACGGGTGGACTGGATGTTTGAGGCAGACTATACCGAGGGCAGTGAGCTGGATCGGGCAATGAAGCTGCTTCTGCAGAATCTGTCCTACTATAACGAGCTGAAGGCCATCAACGAGACCCAAAAGAAGGCACTGAAAAAATAGTCTCAAAAGCGGATTTGCAAAATCAAAAACCTCAACGGGGATGCCTCAAAATGAATGAGGCATCCCCGAAAATGGATATTTATCAGAAGATAAATGTAGGGAACGGCCTGTGTGCCGTTCCTGATCGCATATTTTTGGATATTTTGCCATATAAGTAAAGGTTGTAAAAATTGTAAACTTCGTATATAATGTATTGGATTTGTATAAATAATATATTCGGAGGGAAATACCGAATGGAACATCATAACAGTGAATTGAAGCAGTACCTTGTGCCCGGCAAAACCGTCCACCTGATTGGTATTGGTGGCGTTTCTATGCGTTCTTTGGGGCCGGTGCTGATGCGTATGGGTGTGCACGTGACCGGTTCTGACCGTGATGCGTCCTCTTCCACCAAAGAACTGGAAGAGCAGGGCGTTAAAATCATCATCGGCCATTATGAAGAGAACGTGGTAGGCGCAGACTGCGTGATCCGCACCTCTGCCGTTCACGACGACAATCCCGAAATTGTATCTGCCCACCGTTTGGGCATTCCTGTTTTTGAAAGAGCGCAGGCGTGGGGCGTGATTATGCAGGGCTATAAGGATGCCATCTGCATTTCCGGCACCCACGGCAAGACCACGGTTACCGCAATGGTCACCCACATTATGATGGAAGCACAGCGCGACCCCACCGTTATGATCGGTGCATATCTGCCGCTGATTCAGTCCTGCCATCGGCTCGGTCAGGGCGATACCATCATTTTGGAGTCCTGCGAGTACTGTGATTCCTTTTTAAGCTTTTATCCCAGTCTGTCTGTGATTCTCAACATCGAAGAGGATCACTTGGACTATTTTAAGGATTTGGCAGATATCCAAAAATCCTTCCGCAAGTTTGCGGAGCTGGCCTCCGACCGGGTACTGGTCAACGGAGACGATCCCCATTGCCTGCAGGCGGTGGACGGACTTGCTTACCTGACCTTCGGCTTCGGTGAGAAAAACATCATTCACGGTGCCAATATCAGTCCCGACTGGCAGCACTTAGATGTGGTGTGCGATGGCAAACTCTACTGCCATCTGGATTTGCGTGTGATGGGCTGGCATAATGCTTTTAATGCCATTGCATCTGCTGGTGTGGCTTGGATGCTGGGCGTTTCCGGTGAAGTGGTCACCAAGGCACTGGGCGGCTTTACCGGTGCGAGCCGCCGTATGGAGTTTAAGGGTACATATAACGGCGCAGACCTTTACGATGATTTTGCCCACCATCCCGATGAGATCCGTGCGCTGATGGACGTGGTAAAAACACTGCCGTATAAGCGCTTTGTGTTTGTGTTCCAGCCCTATACCTATACCCGTACAGTGTCTTTCTTCGACGATTTTGTAAAGGAATTGAAACGGGCAGACCATTTGGTGCTGGCAGAGATCTGCGCCGCCCGTGAAACAGACACTTTGGGCATCTCCTCCAGGCATCTGCAGGAGAAAATAGAGGGCAGTGTATACAGAGAAACACTGCCGGAGGTTACGGAGTATCTGTGCTCCATTGCCCGTGAGGGCGATATCATCATCTCCTCCGGCTGTGGTGATATCTATAAAGCCATTGAGGCGATGACCGAAAATAAGGAAGGCTAATAAATGAGCAAGCTGAATGTATGCGTTTTGTTTGGCGGCATCAGTCCGGAGCACGAGGTTTCTCTTCGCTCTGCGGAGTCTGTGCTGAACAATTTAGACCCTGAAAAATACAATATTGTGCCTGTGGGCATTACCAAAGACGGCGACTGGATTCGCTTTGGCGGCACCGACTATTCTCTGCTGCCCGACGGCTCTTGGCAGAGTCACCCCGATAACTGCCGTGCGGCCATTTCTCCTGTCCGCGGTCAGGGACTTTTGTGCTTTGAAGGCGACTGCGTGATGCGGGAAATGATTGACGTGGTATTTCCTGTCCTGCACGGTGAAAACGGAGAGGACGGCACAATGCAGGGACTTCTGCAAATGGCAGGTATTCCCTATGTAGGGCCCCACGTGGCAGAGTCTGCGGTATCTATGGATAAGACGCTGACCAAACTGGTTGCCGATCACGCCGGTGTACCTCAGGCAGACTGGCTTTTGGTGATGTCTGCCGAACTGCGTTGCCGTATGGAGCAGATTCTGAACCGCATCGAAGCAAAATTCCAGTATCCCGTATTCGTAAAACCTGCCGGCACAGGCTCTTCTGTGGGCGTTTCCAAGGCGCAAAACCGAGAAAAGCTGGCTCAGGCGCTGACGGTTGCAGGCACATTCGACAGCAAAATTTTGGTGGAAGAATTTATTCACGGCAGGGAAGTGGAAGTTGCGGTTATGGGCAACGAAAATCCGGTTGCCTCCGTGTGCGGCGAAATTGATTCCGGTGCAGAGTTCTACGATTACGATGCAAAGTATATTACCGACACTTCTGTAGCGTATATTCCTGCCCGTATCGATGAAGAGGTGGCAGAGCAGGTTCGTGAGCAGGCGGTAAAGATTTACGCGGCCATTGGCTGTAAGGGTTTAAGCCGTGTAGACTTCTTTGTGACCTATGTGGGCAATCGGGTGGTATTTAACGAGATTAACACGCTGCCCGGCTTTACCTCCATTTCCATGTACCCCAAGCTGTTTGCCGCCAGCGGCATTGCCTACGGTGAACTGCTGGACAGACTGATCGGTTTGGCTTTGGAGGCTTTCTGATGATGAAGGAAATGGTGCTGTCCCTGAGAGGACAGCAGACCTACGTCGGTCAAGAGCCGGATGCCATTGAGTTTGTCACCGATGGCGTGCTGAAGAACGCGGAAAACGGTTGGGAAATCAGCTATGAAGAGAGCGCATTGACAGGATTGGAAGGGGTGTGCACCACCTTTTTGGTGGAAAAGGATTGCGTCACCCTGACCCGTACCGGTGCACTGCAGTCTCAAATGGTCTTTAAAAAGAACGTGCCCCACGATTCACTGTATCAGATGGAATTTGGCGCACTGCTGATTACGGTCTGTGCCACGAAGATTTTGTGGGATCTGTCCTTTGAAGGCGGCGTGGTGGACTTAAATTACAATATCGATATTGAAAACTCTGCCGCAGGAACTGTGGACTACCACCTGGAAATCAAACCTAAAAACATCCAAAAGTAAATAGAACCACAGGGCGCGTTGCTTGCAACGCGCCCACAATTTTTGCCCCTACGAAAACCGTCTGTCATTGCGAACCAGTGACCGATGTCACTGGTGTGGCAATCCGTTTCAAAGTCCTCCTTGTGTAAAGGAGGGTGGACCGCTTGCGGTGGGAGGATTGATCGTCCGCAGAAACGCATATACCTACCGTAAAACCTCGTAGGGACACCCGTCCCCGGGTGTCCGCCGATACGCGCTACCGTCCATCATTGTAGGGGCCAATGCCAACATTGGCCCGCAACGGCTCCCCTCTGTAGGGGAGCTGGCATATTGCCGATTTTAGGCAATATGACTGAGGGGTTTGCGGAGCACCGTAGGGAACGGCCTGTGTGCCGTTCCTTCAGCATATTGTATTGTAAAAAATAATACTTGACAATCGTAGACTACTGCGATAGTATAGACTATAGAAGTAGTCCAAGGAGGGATTTGCGTGAACGAAAAACTGTTCGACAGTGAGGCCAAGGTGATGCAGATCATCTGGCAGAAGGGGGCAGTTTCCGCAAAGGAAATCAGCCTGATTGCCGCAGAACAAATCGGTTGGAATAAAAATACCACCTATACGGTCATCAAAAAACTGGAAGCCAAAGGCTTTATTCAGCGGCAGAACCCCGGTTTTGTTTGTACCGCGCTGGTATCTCAGGATCAAATACAAAAGGCTGAAGTATCATCATTGGTGAAAAAGGTGTTCGGCGGCTCCCGTAAGGCGCTGTTTTCGGCACTGCTGGAGGACGAGTCGCTGTCTGATGACGAGCTGGACGAACTGCGCCGGCTGATCGATCGCAGGTGAACGGGATGCTGGGGGAAGTGTTTTACTGGCTGTTCAATATGAGCATCGTGACGGTGCTGACGGGGCTGCCGGTACTGCTGATCAGGCAGATCAAACGGATTCCCAAAAGGGTAACGGTGTTTCTTTGGGCGATTCCCTTTTTGAGGATGGTCGTGCCCTTCGGATTGGGAAGCCCCTATAGTCTGCTGTCGCCTCTGTCGGGAATCACCGTAAAAACAGTAGTTGTGCATCAATTTGCAGAGGGATTTTCTATCACGGGGGCGAACTGTGCGATGGGGGCAACAAGCTATTTTCCCATCACTTATCGGACGGAAATGCTGGAACAGGTGTTTTCCGTTGCATCCGTATTGTGGGTGATCGTGGCGGTGGCTGTTATGCTGATGCTGGCGGTTACATATTGCTTTACCATTTATGAGGTGCAGGATGCCACCCATCTGCAGGGGCGGGTATACCTTTCGGAAAAGGTTCTCTCTCCTGCGGTTTATGGGATTTTAAAGCCTAAAATCATTCTGCCGGCGTCCTATGAAAACAGGGATACGGAGCTGATTGTACTGCACGAAACGACCCACATACGGAGCCTCGATAACCTGTGGAGGATGCTGGGCTTTGCCGCAGTGGCGGTGCATTGGTTTAATCCGGTGTGCTGGCTGTTTTTAAAGTGTTTTCTTTCGGATTTGGAGCTGGCCTGTGATGAGCGCGTGGTGGCTAAAATCGGGGCGCAGCAGGCAAAGAAGTACGCATCCGTCCTCTTGGACTGCAAGCAGGGCACAACCGTTTTTGCTTCTGCCTTTGGAGGTGCTAAAATACGCACTCGTATCGAAAACATCCTGTCCTTTAAGAAAATGACCCGTTTTTCTGCGGTGGCATCTGCCATATTGCTGAGTGTAATTTTTTATTTACTGCTGACCAATGCGGAATAAAGGAGGAATAATAATGAGAAACAAAAGGTTTAACCGCTATTATTTGCTTGCCTGTCTGGGCGTGCTGCTTGTGTCGTTTTATCCGCTATGGATGGGTGTTCGGGTGATTGCCGATATGATTATGGACGGCACGGTGCTGAAGGAAAACTACCCCAAATACATTATTCCCTATACCCCCATCAGTATTGCAATTTTGGTTTTTGTGGGACTGATGCCCATTTGTATGAGCAAATTCAAAAAGTATGCCTTTGGAGTGGCTGTCATTGGTGCGGTGGCGCTGTTCTTTGGAGTAGAACTGCTTTTTGAGCAGAAGGTGGTGGTGACCACAGCGGAAACTGTCACTAAGCTGGAGGATTGGCAGATGTATATGTGCTATCAGCCACCTGGGGGATGGTGGGGAGAAACGGTCACCACATACAAACAGCAGACCGCAGTGGACATCCTGATGGGAGAATACAATCCTGCTTTTAAGCTCCACTTTTACGTCATTTCCGTGGCACTGATCGCCGCTGTTTTGAACGCTCTGTACGGCTTCGGTGCAATGGTTCAAAGCGGTGATAAAACCCGCCGGAAAGCCCTTTCTCTGCAGTCGGTTTGCACTGTGCTGTTTTTAGGACTTTGCATCCTTGCATGCTTTACGGCATTTTGGCGAGACGGCAGCATTCGGGTATCTCCGCTTTCTGCCACACTGATGGTGATATTCTTCATCATATTGGGTGTTACCGCAGGACTGTTTGCAGGCTCGTTCCTGCTGAAAAAATCCCGGTTTACGGCAGTTTGGATTCCCGGAATTATCGCATCGGCCATGACGCTTTTGATGTACATCGGTGAAATGATTCTTTTAAACGGTCATTTGTATATTTACGGTAAAGGCTTCCTGTTTGAAAGCCTGCCGGGCATTGTTTTAGCACCGTCAGATCTGCTGGTGATCCTCGCCTCGGGAGGCATTACCGCAGGAATCTGCCGCATACTCAATGGCAAAAAGCCCCGTAAAATCGTTGAAAATTAAAAATCAAAAGAATAAATCCTCCTTTTTGCGCCATACTAAAGGTATTAGCGCTGAAAGGAGGATTTTTTATGAACTGTCACGCCAATAAGTGTATCGAATGTACTGTATCTCAGTGCGCATATCACTGCAGTGATGCAAATTACTGCTCTCTGGACCGCATTCTGGTAGGCACCCACGAAGCAAACCCCACTCAGGATCAGTGCACGGATTGTAAGTCCTTCCGCAAGAAATAAAGGCTCGTTGCTGTTTTTTGAAACAGCAACGAATACATAGAACGGTTTATATAAATTTCACGAAATTGCCTGAATCAAAAAATCGATGTTTGAACAATAAATAAATTGACAAATATTGCCGTAATTAATATAATATGATAAACGTTTCATTAAAAAGAACGTAACCCGTAAAAGGAGCAGATAAAAGATGAGCAAGATTACCGTTATCGGTGCCGGTAGCGTCGGCGCTACCATCGCCAACGACCTGATGATTCAGGGCGTAGCCTCTGAGATCGTTTTGGTGGACGTAAACAAAAAGAAGGCGCTGGGTGAAGCGCTGGATATTTATCAGGGTGCACCGTTCCACTCTCCCGCCATTGTCCGTGCAGGTGAGTATGAGGACGCTGCGGAATCGGATATTGTGATTATCACCTGTGGCGTGGCAAGAAAGCCGGGTATGAGCCGTCTGGATTTGGCGCAGATCAACGTCAACATTTTAAAGGATGTTGCCGCCAGTGTAGTTCCTCACGCACCGAATGCGGTTTATGTGATTGTTTCCAATCCCGTAGACGTGCTGACTTACGTGTTCCACAAAATTTCCGGTGTTCCCGAGAATCGCATCATTGGCTCCGGTACAATTTTGGATACCAGCCGTCTGCAGTCTGAGCTGGCAAAGCGCTTCTGCATCAGCCCCAAGAATGTCCA
>JAFTVV010000032.1 GCA_017465625.1 Oscillospiraceae bacterium
CATCCGCGACATTCTGGAGTACGGCGGCGCCAAGTTCCTGTGCCCCATGGCCGGTACCATCTCCATGATGCCCGGTACCGCTGCTGACCCCGCATACCGCCGTGTTGACGTTGATGTCGAGACCGGCAAGGTATCCGGCCTGTTCTAATCTTTTCGGCAAACATCAAAAATGCTTTTATCTGCGGATAGTGGTTCTTTTGCCACATAGCCGCACAAGTCAGGCTTGAAATACACAAAGTATTCCTGCGCCTTTCTTGCTTGCTCTGTGTCAAAATTCCTCACCGTCCATCAGATAACGCATTTCCGATGCTCGCCCATTGTTCTTTTATGAAAGTCGCATTGGCACAGGCGGGCAACCGCCTGTGCTTTCCCCAATTGTGGGAAAGTAGTGAACAGTGAAAAGTGAAGAGTGAATAGTGAATAGTGAAAAGTTGAGGTATCCCTGTGGGATGATTTTGAATAAATCTGCGAAGCAGATACCTCAGTTCTTCACTCTTCACTATGATCTCTTCACTAAAATTGACTGAAAGGAAATTTTAATTATGGATATGACAATGGAATCCTGCCGCAAATTTGTGGAGGTACTGGCTTCCGATGCCCCGGCTCCCGGCGGCGGCGGTGCAGCTGCTCTGGTGGGTGCAATCGGCACTGCACTGGGCAATATGGTTGGCTCTCTGACCGTAGGTAAGAAGAAGTATGCCGACGTAGAGGCTGAAATCATTGAACTGAAAGCGAAGTGCGACGCACTGCAGACCGAGCTTCTGAATCAGGTCGAGGCTGACGAAGTAAACTTCCTGCCTCTGGCAAAGGCCTACGGCATTCCCAAGGACGATCCCAATCGGGATACTGTGATGGAGGAAGCCACCATCATTGCCTGCTCCACACCTATGAAGATTATGGAGCTGTGCTGCCAGGCCATTGAGTACATCAAGGTATTTGCCGATAAGGGCAGCCGTTTGGCTGTTTCCGATGCAGGCTGTGGCGCAGTGTGCTGCAAGGCCGCATTGCAGGCCGCATCCCTGAACGTCTTCATCAACACCAAGAGCCTGAAAAACCGGGAAGTTGCCGAGGAAATGAACGCCAAGGCCAACGGTATGCTGGCCACCTACGGTGCAATGGCAGACGAGATTTTCACCACGGTGAAAGCTGGATTTGGCGCGTGAGGCGACTGCCGCCGGTGGCGGAAGAAAGGAGCCGAACAAGTGGCAGCGGTCGATAAAATCAAGGGTCAGCGTAAGCCCGCAGATTTTATCGGGCACCGCAACAGGACAGTAATAAGTCTCCCCTGCGAGGGGAGCCCTTGAAAGACTACATATTAAAGGAGATATTAAAATGGCAAAACAGCTTTTGGGTAAAGAAGTAAACGAAGCATTGGTTGCAAATCTGCAAAACCGTTCTGCTGCACTGCGTGAAAAGGGCATTGCTCCCTGTCTGGGCATCATCCGTGTCGGTGCAAGACCGG
Organism: Oscillospiraceae bacterium; assembly: GCA_017465625.1. GTDB lineage: Bacteria > Bacillota > Clostridia > Oscillospirales > Oscillospiraceae > Faecousia. The sequence goes on from JAFTVV010000032.1 coordinate 1,463, forward strand.
ACGACCTTTCCTACGAGAAGGGCGCAATCAAAAAGGGCGAAACCGTGGGCATCGACGTCAAGGTATTCGAGCTGCCTGAGGATGCATCCCGTGAGGATGTTCTGGCAATGGTGGATCAGGTCAATGCCGACAATACCGTGCACGGTGTTCTGATGTTCCAGCCCTTCCCCGCACATCTGAAACCCTATCAGCGTGAGATCTGCAACCGTCTTGATCCCCGGAAGGATATGGACTGCCTGACCGATCTGAGCAGTGCCGGTGTTTATCAGGGCCGCAGTGATTTGGGCTATGCGCCCTGCACCCCCTCTGCTTGTATAGAAATTTTGGATTACTACGGCATCGACTGCAAGGGCAAGAGTGCTGTGGTCATCGGCAGAAGCTTGGTGGTTGGCAAGCCTGCAGCAATGATGCTCATTGGCAAGAACGCCACCGTCACCGTGTGCCACACCAAGACCGTGGATACTGCCGCTGTCTGCCGTGAAGCAGATATCATCATCTCCGCCGCCGGTGTGCTGGGCAGCCTGACCAAGGACTATGTCCGTCCCGGTCAGATCGTGATTGACGTTTCTATGAACTGGAATCCGGAGAAGATCACCTCCAAGGGTAAGGGCGGTATGTCCGGCGACGCCATCTTCGAGGAAGTTGAGCCCATCGTTGAGGCAATTACTCCTGTTCCCGGCGGTGTCGGTGCTGTAACCACCACCGTTTTGATGAAGCACGTGATTGAAGCTGCTGAAAAAATCTAAAAAGAATTTGTAGGGGTGGCAATCCGCCCCTACATTTATAGGGAGAGGTTTTCGTGAAAAAATTGAGAACGATGTCGGAAGGCAGCTTTTTGAAATTGCTCTTCGGCTTTTTGGGTGTTTGCTTCCTGATTGCGGCAGTATGTATGTCGGATCGGGGGGAGATGATCAAGGGTTTGGGCAGAATTTTGACTATGCCCAGCAAGATCTCCGCAAACTATTTCGCTATGGGCGGCTTCAGCGCCACCTTCCTGAATATGGGTCTGGTGTGCCTGCTTTGTTTGGGACTGTTTGTGGTATTCAAGGGCACACCCAACAACGTCTCCACCTTGGCCGTCATCCTCACCGTAGGCTTCTGCTCCTGGGGCATCAACATCCTGAATATGTGGTTTTCCATTTTGGGCGTGGTGCTGTGCGGTCTGTTTAAAAAGCAAAAGCTGGGCACACTGGTAAACGCAATGCTGTTTTCCACCGGTATTGCCCCTCTGATCACCGAGCTTTTGATTCGCTACCCCGAAAGTGGTCCGCAGTGGATGGGCTTTAATCCCTTGGGCTTCATTCTGGCGCTGGCAGTGGGCATCATCATTGGCGTGTTCCTGCCTGCAGGTCTGGCACATTCCCCCAAGGTGCATAAGGGCTTTGACCTGTACTCTGCCGCACTGCCCATCGGTATGACCGCATTCTTCCTGAATGCGACCCTGTATAAAACCATGGGACTTTCCCTGCCTGCCCAGCTGGCAGAGGGCAACAGTATGGCAGTGGCCTCCCAGTCCACAGTGAATATTTTCTGCTGTGCAGTGTTTGGCATCTGTGTGGTGGTGGCACTTTTGATGGGCTGCACCCCTAAAAAATACTGGAAACTGCTCAGCGATCCGGAGCTGGTGACCAACTTCTCCTCCACCTACGGCAACGACGTGTTTTTGATGAATTTGGGCGTATACGGCCTGTTCATTTTGGGTTATTACAACCTGATTGGCGCAAACTTTAACGGCATTTTGTTTGGCATCATCTTCTGTATGGTGGCAACCTGCAACTCCGGCTCTCACCCCGGCAACGTATGGCCCATTATGCTGGGCTACGTGGCGGCATCCTTCCTGTTTGGATGGATATCTCCCATGCTGGGCGGTGAATTTGCCGGCAAGATCAATGCCCAGGCCATCTGCGTGGGTCTGTGCTACGCCAACGGTTTGAGCCCCATTGCCGACAAGTACGGCTGGCGTTACGGCTTCATTGCGGCATTTATGCACTATATGCTGGTGACCTCTGTGCCCACCCTCCACGGTGGCTACTGCCTGTATAACGGCGGCTTCACTGCGGCACTGATCTGCCTGATTATGGTGCCCTGTTTGGAGCAGTTTACAAAAACCAAAGATGAGCGCAAGCTGTCCAAAAAGGCATCTGTATAAAAAAGGGCTGTTGCAAAATTTGCAAATCTGCCGTTAAAACTCGTAGGGGCGACTATTAGTCGCCCGCGGGCGGATAATATCCGCCCCTACGTCCGAAGGACGTAGATGTACGCATAGATAAGAGGCGCGTTGCATCATTTTTGCAACGCGCCCTTTTTGCATAGAGAAAGAAGGAACGGCACATAGGCCAATGTCATTCGTTTCAGAAACCCTTGTCATTCCGAGGCTGCGTAGCAGCCGTGGGAATCCGTTTTCCTAAGGGGATTGCCACGCACCCTTCGGCTTCGCTCAGGGTGCTCGCAATGACATCCTAATGACAGCGGCACATAGGCCGCTTTTTACGATCTGCATCAAATATTTGCCAATGGAAAAAAACTGTGCTACAATAAAGAAAAACCGAAAGGGGGACTGTAAATGGCAAGGTTATCCGATCCCATCACCATTTTAAAGGGTGTTGGGCCTACAAAAGCAAAGCAGTTTGCGGCTTTAAACATCTTCACCTTGGAGGATTTATTGTGCCATTTCCCCCGTGCCTACGAGGATCGCACCCATTTTGTGGCCATTGGGGACTTGCAGGTGGGAGAGCCTGCCTGTTTCCGTGCGGTGGTGATGAACACCCCCCGGACAAATCACATCCGCAAGGGACTGGATATCACCCGTGTGCAGGTGGCAGACCATTCCGGACGGCTGAATCTGGTGTTTTTCAATCAGAAATTTACCACCGAACAGCTGCAGTACGGCAGTGAATACGTGTTTTACGGCACGCTCAGCGGGGATTATATGGGCTATAGTATGACCTCGCCCAGCTTTGAAAAGCCGGACAGTCAGCCCATTACCACCCGTCGTGTACTGCCCGTTTACCCCCTGACCGCAGGACTTTCCAACGCATCCGTACTCAAAGCGGTGCGGCAGGCACTGGCCATCTGCAATCCGCCGGAGGAAGTCTTGCCGCCCCGGATTTTGGAAAAATACAACATTCTTCCTGCAGAGCAGGCCTACCGCATCATTCACGAGCCACGGTCTATGGAGGATGTACAGCAGGCAAGAAAGCGGCTGATTTTTGAAGAATTTTTTGTTTTTTCCGCAGGCTTGGCGCTTTTGCGCGCCTCCCGAAAGGGAAAAACCGTTGCCCCCTACCAAAAAACGGATCTCTCTCCGTTTTATAAGGTACTGCCCTTTACCCTGACCGGTGCACAGAATCGCGCAATCGCAGAGATTGCCGCAGATTTGCAGAAAGGCACGCCCATGAATCGGCTGGTACAGGGCGATGTGGGCAGTGGCAAAACCATGGTTGCCGCCGCTGCCGCAGTGCTGGCGGTACAAAACGGTCAGCAGGCCGCATTGATGGCACCTACGGAAATTTTGGCAGAGCAGCACTTTGCCTCTTTACAAAAGCTGCTTGCCCCCTTGGGCATTTCCGTGGCACTGCTCACCGGTTCGATGACGGTCAAGCAGAAAAAGGAGATTCGGGAAAACATCCAAAACGGTGCAGCGCAGCTGATCGTGGGCACCCACGCACTGCTTACCGATGCCACTGCATTTTCCAATTTAGGCTTGGTGATTGCAGACGAACAGCACCGCTTTGGCGTGGCGCAACGGGCGGCACTGACCTCCAAGGGCACAGACCCTCACGTGCTGGTGATGTCCGCAACCCCCATTCCCCGTACGCTGGCACTTTTGATGTACGGTGATTTGGATGTGTCCATTCTGGATGAGCTGCCCCCCGGCAGAGAGCCGGTGGATACCTTTTTGGTGAACGAAAGCTACCGCCCACGGCTCAACGGCTTTATCCGCAAGCAGGTTGCGGAGGGGCATCAGTGCTTTGTGATCTGTCCTGCAGTAGAGGAAAACGAAGAACTGAATTTAAAGGCGGCAGAGGTTTGGTCGCAAACATTGGAAAAAACCGTCTTTCCCGATTTGCGGATTGCACTGCTTCACGGGCAGATGAAGGGCAGTCAGAAAGAGCAGGTAATGACCGATTTTGCCGCAGGAAATGCGGATATTCTGGTGGCAACCACGGTTATTGAAGTAGGTGTGGACGTGCCCAATGCCACACTGATGGTGATTGAGGATGCTGACCGTTTCGGTTTAAGCCAGCTCCATCAGCTTCGGGGACGGGTCGGTCGGGGCAAATCCAAAAGCTACTGCATTTTGGTCAGCTCCAATAAAAATGCCGAAACCGTGGCGCGGATGAAGGCTTTGTGCAAAACCACCGACGGCTTTAAAATTGCGGAAGAGGATTTGGCACTGCGTGGACCCGGTGACTTTTTTGGAAGCCGCCAGTCCGGTCTGCCGGTATTTCGGGTGGCAGGTCTGAGCACCGATATGGGCATTTTGAAAATTGCGCAGGCCGCCTCGGTAGAGTGGATCGAGACGCTGGGTACATCCCAAACGCCGGAGGCGCAGGCACTGCGCAAACGCATCGGTCAGCTTTTTGCCCGTAGTGAAGGCACGATAAATTAGGGCCTTTCGCCCTTGACTTTTCAGGCAAGGGTTATATAATGATGATGTAGAAAATATGCAATATTTGGCTTTCATCTGAGCAATTAAAAGGAGATCAGAATTATGGTATATCGTATGCAGGTAGCAGGTCTTAGCAGAGATCTGCCCATTTGTAGAGTGACCGACGATCTGTACATTGCAGGTTTTGTGGTATTTGGCGATCAGGAGCTGACGGTGGCTTGCGCCCGTGAACTGCTGAAAAGAGCCCCCGAATATGACTACATTCTTACCGCTGAGGCAAAGGGCATCCCTCTGGCTCACGAAATGGCACGTCAGACCGGTGCGCAGAAGTATTTTTTGGCACGGAAAGGCCCCAAGCTGTATATGACCGGTGTTTTTGAGGCCTCCGTCAAGTCCATCACCACCGCCCACGAGCAGAAGCTGTATCTGGATACTGCCGATGCAGAGCTGATGAAGGGCAAGCGGATTCTGATTGTGGACGACGTGATCTCCACCGGTGAAAGCCTGCTGGCACTGGAGGCGCTGGTCAATAAGGCAGGCGGCATCATCGCAGGCCGTATGGCAGTGCTGGCCGAGGGTGACGCACAGGATCGGGAGGATTTGATCTTCCTGGAGAAGCTGCCGCTGTTCAATGCCGACGGCACAATGAAATAAAAAACGGGACGGCAGGCAAGCCGTCCCGTTTTTTAAATGAATTGCCTAACGGCATGAATTGCATAAATGCATGAATTGTGGCTGCGCCACATGAATTGCGCTGCGGCGCATACAGTATGCAATTTCAATTGTCGGCTTTGCCGACACCTTCACTTTTCACTTTTCACTGACGCAAAGCGGCGTGCCTGCCATTTTTTCTTGTAATACTTGCGGAAGACCAGAATTTCTGCCACGGCACACATGGGAATTGCCGCCCAAATGTCCACCACCGAATGCTGCTTGACAAACGCCACGGAGATGCACACGAAGAACACGAACACGCACACAAATGCCTTGGTTTTTTTGGAGGCCTGCTTTTCCTTCAGCCACGCAGAAGCAATGCCCAAAGAGTAGCCTACGTGCAACGAGGGGCACACACCGGTGGGCGTATCCACCGACTGAATCAGCCGCACCAGATCCACCAGAATATTATCTCTGGGATAGGGATTGGGACGAAGCAGCTGCACACTGGGCCAAACAATGTAAATAGCCATTGCAATAGCCTGGGTAATCATAATGTAGGTCTGCAGACACTTGAAGTTTTCCACATTATACAGGGCAAAATACCCCAGTGAAATCACAATCAGCACATACCAGCCCACATAGGGAATCACAAACCATTCGCAGAAGGGAATCTTATCGTCCAGCGGAGAATAGACCACGTGACAGTCTTCCACAGGAATCAGGTTTTCCGTCAGTAAATACAGCAGTCCGTACACCAGCCAGCCCAACATCAAAAGCAAATGGCGGTACTGGGGGCTTGTAATATTTTTAAGCCGCAGATTGCGATAATCTACAACAGGCTTTCTCACTTTTCTACCTCCACCCTGCTCATCGGATACAGTTTTTTGGATACGTTGGCATAGGGCACAACACGGTGCAGAGGCAGCGATTCTGCAATCGCTGTAATCTCGTTATACAGATAGGTGCGAATCCGTGCGCCTTCCTCTGCCTGAGGATTTTCTGCATTGTAGGTAATGGGTGTGCCGATCACGACCTTCCGCAGTGCAGGACAGTGGTACATGGGTACAAACTGCAGATCCTTGCCGGTGCGCTTGTGGTAAATCTGCGCCACATCTACAAAGTGCTCCTGAAAATTGTAGAGAATGTGGTTGTGCTCTCCCAGCTTTTCAGGATAAATAATCACCTGCCGATGCTCATCCAGTGCGGAAAGGGTCTCCCGGAAGGTGCGCAGCAGTCGGTTGTCGTGGTACACGGGAATAATTCGGGCGTTGCCAAACAGCGCCACGGAAAGGGGCGCAATGATGTAAGACAGCATCTTATAAAACGGATACGTCCACTTGGGCTTCATATGCCAGAAATCCTGAAAAGAATAAGCAGGCACTTTCTTCAACTCGGTCATCTGATAAGCGCACCAGGTAACGGTGGACTTGGGCATATACACTTCGCCGTTAATCGGGCCGTACATGTGGGAGTGGTTGCCCACCAGGATGCAACCATCCTCGGGGATATTCTCCCAGCCTTCAATCGTAGGCTTGTGGGTGAAGGTACGCACCAAAAACAGTAAAACGCGGTATGTACCGCGAGAAATCAAAGACGGTTTTTTCTTTTTGTTCGCCATAAAAATTCCTCAGTTTTCATAAAAAGATATACATTATAATAGTACTTTTTCCCGGTAAAGTCAAACAGTAAAATAGCAATCAAACAAACCCCACCAAGACTCCCCCACAACGCCTGATCAAAAGCCTCCCCTTTACACAGAGAGAAAACATCTGTTTTTCACACGCATACAAGTTAAAAAGCCTGCATTTTCCTGAAAATCCCCCATTTTTTAACAATTTTTTAACGTGCTTTCTTTTTATTCATAATTTCACCAAAAAAAGCATTGAAATTACCGCCGCCTTCGTGTATAATGTATGTATTGCGGCATCACAAGCCGCAGGAAGGCATACCTTCCCGAAAGGAGAATGATTCATTATGTACACCGCTAATTCCATTCGTAACGTCTGCTTGCTGGGTCACAGCGGCAGTGGTAAGACTGCACTGGCCGAAAGCCTGCTTTACATGACCGGCGTTATCGACCGCATCGGCAAGAATGCCGACGGCAACACCGTTTGTGACTACGACCCCGAAGAAATTCGTCGTAATATTTCCATCTCCTCCGCCCTTGTTCCTCTGGACTATAAGGGCGCACGGATCAACCTGCTGGATACCCCCGGCGGTTTCGACTTCTCCGGTGCAGTTGTAGAGGCGCTTCGTGCCGCCGACGCAGCCATTATCGTCTGCTCTGCCAAGGACGGCATCACTGTCGGCTTTGAGAAGGCCTGGAAGTACTGCCGTGAACGGAATATGCCGTGCTTTATTTACATTTCCAAGGTGGACGAGGACAATTCCGACTACAACGCCACCTTCAATGCCCTGCGTGAGCGCTACGGCAACCGCATCGCTCCTCTGGTCGTTCCCATTTGGGATGGCAACAAGAAGGTCACCGGCATCATCGACGTGCTGAATAAGCGCGCCTACGAGATGCAGAACCTGAAGCGTGTGGAAATCGAAGTGCCCGAAGGCAAGGACGAGGTTATTACCGAATTTAACGACGCACTGAAGGAATCCGTTGCAGAAACCAGCGAGGATCTGATGGATAAATTCTTCGGCGGTGAAGGCTTTACATACGCTGAAATGATCAAGGGTCTGCACACCGGTGTGCTGGACAATTCTATGTTCCCCGTGTTCTGCGGCAGTGGCGTGACCTGTCTGGGCAGCCTGATGCTGATGGACCACATTATCGACCTGCTGCCCAACCCTGTGGAAGGCAACTATCACAAGGCTACTGCAGCTGACGGCACTGTGGAGGAATTCGTCGTTTCTCCCGGCGGCGTTCCCTCTGCCTTTGTATTCAAGACCGTATCCGATCAGTACGGCAAGTACTCCTACGTGAAGGTACTCTCCGGTGAGATCACTTCCGATACCACACTGGTCAACGCCCGTACCGGTGAAACCGAAAAGCTGGGCCGTCTGTACTCCATGTGCGGCAAGAAGGCCACCGAAGTGAAAATGCTGACCTGCGGCGACATCGGCGCCATCGGCAAGATGGACAAGGTGAGAACCGGTGACACCCTGTGTGACCCCCGTAAGGTGGTCTCCCTGAAGGGTCTGCCCTATCCGCCTACCTGCTATTCCATGGCAATCTCTCCCAAGACCAAGGGTCAGGAAGAAAAGGTTGCCTCCGGCCTGAACAGACTGAACGAAGAAGATCCCTCCTTCACTCTGGTCAACAATGCCGAGACCCATCAGATGGTGCTCTCCGGTGTGGGTGATCAGCATCTGGACGTGCTGGTATCCAAGCTGAAGACCCGTTTTGGCGTGGACGCAGAGCTGTCTCCTGCCAAGATTGCATACCGTGAAAAGATCAAGAAGACCGTGCAGGCACACGGCCGTCACAAGAAGCAGACCGGTGGCTCCGGTCAGTTCGGTGACGTTTGGATTCGCTTCGAGCCGCAGGATATTCAGGACGATCTGATTTTCGACGTGGAAGTGGTCGGCGGTGCTGTGCCCAAGAACTTCAACCCCGCTGTTGAAAAGGGTCTGCAGGAAGCAGTTCTGAGAGGACCTTTGGCAGGTTATCCCATGGTTGGTCTGAAGGGCGTTCTGTACGACGGCTCTTACCACCCTGTGGACTCCAACGAAATGGCCTTTAAGCTGGCCGCCATTCTGGCATTCAAGGAAGCAATGCCCAATGCTGCTCCCACCCTCTTGGAGCCTGTGGGCGCACTGGCCGTCACCGTTCCCGAATCCTACGTGGGCGATGTGATGGGCGATCTGAGCAAGCGTCGCGGTCGTCCTCTGGGTATGACCCCTGATGCCGACGGCAACACCGTTGTGGAAGCTGAAGTGCCTATGGCTGAAATGAGCAGCTACGCCATCGACCTGCGTGCAATGACTCAGGCACGTGGCTCCTTCACACTGGAATTTGTCCGCTATGAAGAAGTGCCCAAGGTCAATCAGGCAAAGATCATCGAAGAGGCTTCTAAAGAAGACTAATGAAATAACAAAGCGGAACGGCATAAGCCGTTCCGCTTTTTAGTTGAAAGATGAAAGTGGAAAGTGGAAAGTTATGGAGAAGAGAAGGTGTCGGCAAAGCCGTCCCGTTATCTGTATAAGAGCAACGTACGTCCGAAGGAATTGTCATTGCGAGCCGCGAAAGCGGCGTGGCAATCCGTAACCCCTGCCGCCATAGGCGGCGCGGTGCTTTGCACCGCAGGAAAACGGATTCCCACGGCTGCTGCGCAGCCTCGGAATGACACGGGACGGGAAACCAGTCCCTTATTTTCCACTTTCATCTTTCAATTGTCCATTGTCCATTGTCAATTGTCAATTAAAAAAGCTGTTGCTTTGAACGGATGCACAGCTGCTCTCCGGTGATGGGATGGGGAAATGCAATGCTTCGGGCGCATAGACGCTGGGTGGTATAACCCATTTGTTCCGACAGTGCACGGCTTTCCTCATTTCCGTACTGGGGGTCGCCCAAAATGGGAAAACCCATATAGGCACAGTGCACACGCAGTTGGTGGGTGCGTCCGGTGATGGCTCTCAGGGACAATATGCTGTAGTTTCCATAGTCCTTTAACAGGCGGTAGGCTGTTAAAGAGGGTTTTCCCGTGGGAGAAACCTCCCGTAAAAGGCTGGGAAGCGGTTTTCTGGCAATGGGGGCATCAATTTCCCCTTCCTCCCGATCCGGTCTGCCCAAAACCTGCGCTTCGTAAGTCTTTTCCAAAAGTCCTTTATTGTGCAGATCGTTGCACAGGGCGTGAATATGGGCATTTTTCGCCAGCAGCACCACGCCGAAGGTGTCCCGATCCAGACGGGTAATGGGGTGAAAGGCGCAGTTTTGCCCCGTTTGTTCAAAATAGTATGCCACAAAATTGGCCAGTGTGCCGCTGTTAGCCGAACGGGAGGGGTGAATGAGCATCCCGGCAGGTTTCTCCACGCACAAAAGATGCTCATCCTCAAAAAGCACGGAAATTGCCCCTTCCTCCGCAGGATAGAGGGGCTTTTCCTCATCCAGCAGGGCGGCAATCACATCCCCTGTCTGCACTCCATAGTCGGCGTGCCGGGGGATGCCGTTTACAAACAGCTTTTCATTCCATTTCAGCTTATTCATCAGTCCGGTGGACAGTCCCAGCTCCTGTTTTAAAAAGCTGCTGAGCCGTCCGTCCCGCTTCGCCGTATGTCGCAGCTCCACTGCCGCACCTCCTGTAATATTAGTTTACATAAATTGAAAAAAGGGGGTTATTTTGCAACCTGTACCCGTGGGACTTTTCCACATTCTCCACAGGTTTTTCCACAAGGTATCGGGAACAAACCCCTGTAAACAGGGGGTTTACAGGGGATAAACAAGAATTTATACACAGATTGTGGAAAAATGGGGAGAACCTTTTTGGTTTACAGAACAACTATATGTATTCGATGGAAACAGAGAAGACCCGTTCCGTCAAAGCAGCATCCTCTGCACGGGGACGGGTGCCATCCACCGTCAAAATACCGTCGCAAAGCGTGTAATGCAGGGTAATTTCCTGATGGGGAAGCACCTCTGCCAAATAGCAAATCTGAAGCTGTTTTACCTTATGGCTGGCGGCATAATCTCCTGCCAAAAATTCGCAGTGATCCAGATAACGGACGTTGTTCACGTGCCCGTTGATGTCCAGATCCCCATCGCTGACAGTCCAAATCAAATGGTTTTCTCCCGTATGTGCCGGCAGTGCCTGGGGTACAGGCAGTTCTCCCTCCTGATGCACACCGGGAACTAAAACACCGCTTCTGGAGGGAAGCACCATTGTGCGTGTATGCAGATCCATCAGCACCCAAAGGCTCATCAGCCGCAGTACCACATTGCCGTCCTGATCCAGCGCCTCCACCGCACGGGGATAGGCCGCACGGGTGGCAGGCAGAGGCCATGTTTTCACCGTCAGGGTCTGCCCGGCCTGCACCGGATGGTACAGCACCATCCGATGGCGCAAAACCACCCAAAAAAGGCCTTTTGCCGCCATGGAGTCCCAGTCCATACCCAAACTGACACAATGGGCCGTCACCGCCTGCTGTACCGATTCCAGCGCACCGGACAGCTTCCAATTGCCGTTTTCGTCAAAATCAGCAGGTTTTAAAGTGATTTCATATTGAAAAACTTGTTCCATATCAGTCCACCATAACGGCAATCTTCACAATGTCACCGTCCCTGTAAATTGTGAGTTCAAAGGGCGCACCGGGAATCCGGCTGTTTAAAAATTCAATCAGATGCTCTAATTTTCCCACCGTTTTGCCGTTGACGGCGGTGAGAATATCGCCGCAGCAGATGCCTGCAAGCTGGGCGGCACTGCCGTCAAAAACGTCGGAAATATAAATACCCTCCGGCCACTTGTAGTAATTACGGTAGAATACATCTACCTCTGCCCCCTCAATGCCCAGTAAAACTGCCTCCTCTGTGGAGTAGGAATTTTGGGTTTGGGTTCTGCTGAAATTGACCGGTGCAGGCTGTGTGTTGTTGCGCTCCGATTCCAGCATCCGAAACAGACGAATGTTCATCATTCCCAAAACGCTGACCGTACTGCCCAATAGCAGCACCAGAATCAACAAAACTGCAATCAGATTCCGATGGCTCTTTTTGGGCGTCACCGCACCGGTGGAATAAGTATTGGATTGATTTGTTACAGGGGCATCGTTCTTCATAAATACCTCAATGTTAGTGAATTAATGGAAGGGTAAAGGTAAATTCGGTTTTATCGTCCTTGCTGGTGACGGAAAGATCCTCTCCGTGGGCACATACAATGGTTTTGACAATGTAAAGACCCAGTCCCCAGCCGTCACGTTCGGTGCGGCTCTTGTCAATTTTATGGAAGCGGTCAAATACCAGCGGCAGTTCCGCAGGGGGAATGGTGGGACCGGTATTACTGATGCTGACGTAAATTTTACTGCCCTGCTCAGTAATTTGCAATCCCAAAACGCCCTCTTCCGGGCAGAATTTTACCGCGTTGTCCAACAAATTATAAATCACCTGCACGATTTGATCTTCCTGGGCGCTGGTATAGAGGGGGTAGTCGGGGAAATTCACCTGTACATCCAGCTTTTTGCTCAAAATCTTCTGCTCGAAGGTGAGCAAAACACGGCCGACGCAGTCGGTAATGTCAAACTGTGTCTTCTGTTCGTCGGGAATACCCTCCTGCTCGTGAAGCTTGGAGACGTCCAGCATACTGCGCACCAATCGGTTCAGCCGTTTGGTCTCCTGAGAGATCAGCTGCAGATAATATTCCTGTTTTTGGGCAGGAATGGTGCCGTCCAGAATACCGTCGGCAAAGCCGGCAATGGTGGTCATTGGGGTTTTCAGCTCGTGGGAGACGTTGGCCACAAATTCCTGACGGCGGTATTCGCTTTTTTGCAGAGAATCTGCCATATTGTTAAAGGAAAGTGCCAGCTCCTGCACATCCTTGGGTGCGGCAGGATCAATCTCCACACGGGTATCCAGATTGCCGTGTCCAAAAGCTACAGCCGCACGGTTCAGCTCATTCAGAGGGCGGCTGCTGTGCCTTGCAAAGAGGCTTAAAACGGTCACGCATAAAGCAAAAACCAGCAGTGATCCGTAGATGTAAAGGGCATTAAAGCTGTCACCCTGTGCCGCAAATCGTTCTACAGGGGCAGACACGATGACCATACCCGGCATCATTCTGTCTGCGTAAATCATAGAAGAGCAGACCATATAGCGATTTTCCTGATACAGACCGCCTACAATGCCTTTTTCTACAAAAATGCCCTCACGATTCACCCGTTCCATCAGAATCGGATTCACCATCAGCCCCTGATGCTCACAGCCCATGGGGGCATCGGAGCAAAGCCGCAAAAAGCCCTCAGGATCACAGATGACAATATCCGTATCCGTGGTACTGGCCAGCAGTTCGATATTTAAAAAGAAGTGGTGGGGCTCATTGACACCGGCTTTATTGTAGGCCTCTGCCAGCTTGGAGACGATGATCGCATCCTTTTTCAAAGTCTCGGATGCCTTTTTTTCAATATCGTCCTGAATCAGCATTTGCAGCAGCAGTCCCAGCGCCAAAAGTGCGCTCACCACGGAGATGACCGCCGGAAAAAATGTACGCCCAAAGTTGGATTTCATCTTTCTACCTCGTTAAAACAGTGGACAGTGGATAATGGACGGCGGGCGGATGATATCCGCCCCTACAATTTTGAATAGAAACCTGCGATATAGACCGTAGGGGCAGATATCATCTGCCCGAAAATATTATAATCCGTCAGCGACGCCGACACCATATTTATTCTTCCCTTCGCAGATGAAATTAAATCCACCCACCGCCGCAGCGATTTCATCCGATCGCAGAGAGGATTTCATCATCGAAGATGATTTCACCCACCCGCAAGGGTGGATTTAGTTAAATTTGAAGTTCAAAGAACTTCAAATTTATACCCCACGCCCCAGACGGTGCGCAAGGACCACTGCTCGGAGACGTTTTCCAGCTTTTCACGCAGACGCTTTACGTGCACGTCCACGGTACGGGAGTCACCAAAGTAATCAAAACCCCAAACCTCGTCCAAAAGCTGGTTACGGGTATAAACACGGTTGGGCGAGGAAGCCAGATAAAACAAAAGCTCCATCTCCTTGGGAGGTGCGTCCACCTTTTTCCCGTCAATCTGCAGTTCAAAAGCCTCCATATCAATGACCAGCTTGTCAAAAACCAGTCGGCGCGGCTTTTTCTCTGCCACACCGTTTTCAGTGCGGCGCAAAACCGCCTCGATCCGGGCAATCAGCTCCCGCATCTCAAAAGGCTTGGTCACATAATCATCCGCACCGCTGCGCAGGCCGTTGACTTTGTCGTCGGTCTCCCCCTTGGCGGTGAGCATAATCACCGGGGTGTTGCTCTCACTGCGGATGGTTTTGCAAACCGTCCAGCCGTCCATCACCGGCATCATCACATCCAAAAGCACCAAATCCGGCTTGATGGCGCGGAATTTGGTCATGCCCTGTCCGCCATCCTCTGCAATGGTGACCGCATAACCCTCTTTTTCCAAATAGAGCTGCAAAAGCTCCCGTATATTGCGATCGTCCTCTACAACCAAAATAGATACAGCCATTGAAAGATCCTCCTTTATAAACCTTATTTCCGATTATTTACTGATATTATAGACCATTTACAGCCATTAAGGTGAATATTTTGTAAAAAATATAGCGCTTGCATTCTTTTTCATTATATTGTATCATATTTTCGGCAATTAAAAACCGAAAAACTTAAAAAACGGACTAAAATTCAAAGTGAGGTTTTATATGATTCTTGAAATTCTGAAAACCGTGCTGTACGGTCTTGTGGAGGGCATCACCGAATGGCTGCCCATTTCCTCCACCGGGCATCTGATTTTACTGGAAAATTTCATTCACCTGAAGGTGGATAACCCGGGCGCATTTATGGAAATGTTTAACGTGGTGATTCAGCTTGGTGCGATTTTGGCAGTCATTGTGCTGTTTTTCCGTAAGCTGAACCCCTTTACCCCCAGTAAATCCGTGGCAGAGAAAAAAAGCACGTGGGACTTGTGGTTTAAGGTTATTGTAGGTGTACTACCCTCGGCCATCATTGGATTTTTACTGGATGACTGGATGGATGCCCACCTGTACAATTATGTGGTCGTGGCCATTATGCTGATTCTTTACGGCATTGCATTTTTGTTTGTGGAGCAGCTCAATAAGCGTCGTGCGGTCAAAATCAAGGATGTAAGCGAAATTTCCTACCGCACCGCCATTTTCATCGGTTTATTCCAGTGTTTGGCGCTGATTCCCGGTACATCCCGTTCCGGTGCCACCATTTTGGGTGCGATTTTGCTGGGCGTCAGCCGCAGTGCAGGCGCAGAATTTTCCTTCTTCCTGGCCATTCCCACCATGGTGGGTGCCAGCGGTCTGAAGTTTTTGGATTTTCTCACTGAATCCACCCTGGGCGGTACGGAAATTGTGCTTTTGGCAACAGGCTGTTTGGTCAGCTTCCTGGTGAGCCTTTTGGTGATCAAGAGCCTGATGGAGTACGTGCGCAAGCACAGCTTTGCCGCATTCGGCTACTACCGCATCATCCTGGGCGCAGTGGTACTGCTGTATTTCCTGATGAAATAACAAAAGAAACTGCGGGCGGATATCATCCGACCGCAGTTTCTCAATGAATTGCCTGACGGCATGAATTGCATCAATGCATGAATTGTGGCTGCGCCACATGAATTGCGCTGCGGCGCATACAGTTTTGGCAATTCAATTCATGTTGCCTTGCAACAATTCATGATGACTTGTCATCAATTCATGGCGTAGCCAATTCATTATTATGAAATATATGAAAGTAAGGGACGGGGTCCCGTCCCTTGTCATTCCGAGGCTGCGCAGCAGCCGTGGGAATCCGTTTTCTTGCGGTGCAAAGCACCGCGTAACAATCCCTCAGTCACGGCTTTGCCGTGCCAGCTCGCTGAGGCGAGCCCGGTCGCGGCTCTGACAGTCCACCGGACTGTCATTCACTACCGCGACTGCGCTTCGCTTACCCTTTACACAAGGGAGCCTTTGGAGTACGGATTGCCACG
>JAFTVV010000044.1 GCA_017465625.1 Oscillospiraceae bacterium
ATTTATTATAATCCGTCCCCTTGCCGTAATTCCTCGTAGGGGTCGATAGGTGCACCAAGAGAAACGACGGGCGGATAATATCCGCCCCTACGGTGTTGAGCAAACGTGCGATAGAACTCGTAGGGGCAGATATCATCTGCCCGTATTTATTATAATCCGTCCCCTTGCCGTAATTCCTCGTAGGGGTCGATAGGTGCACCAAGAGAAACGACGGGCGGATAATATCCGCCCCTACGGTGTTGAACAAACGTGCGATAGAACTCGTAGGGGCAGATATCATCTGCCCGTATTTATTATAATCCGTCCCCTTGCCGTAATTCCTCGTAGGGGTCGATGCCCACATCGACCCGTTGAGCATTGAACCTGTCGTGTGGGACGATGTGGGCATCATCTCCTACGGTTAGGAATCAACAGGCCCACCAAGAGAAACGACGGGCGGATAATATCCGCCCCTACGATGTAAAACGAAAACGCGCGAAAATGACGTAGGGGCAGATATCATCTGCCCGTATTTATTTTAATTGTCGGCTCTGCCGACACCACATCTTTCCATTTTCATCTTTCATCTTTCAACTGACAATTGTAATGTGTTGCGCGAAATCAACCTACTGGACAGAAGACAAATCCCGTGCTATAATGAGAAAAAACGAGAAGAGGGATTTTATGTCTATTTTATCTCCGTCTATTTTGGCCGCGGATGCTATGAATTTACAGCGCGACCTGACTGATACCGCCCTGCAGGGCGCAAAATGGTTGCATATTGATGTGATGGATGGGCTTTTTGTGCCCAATCTTTCCTTCGGCTATACCACTGTACAGGGCATTCGCCGCTTTTCCGATTTGGTGCTGGATGTGCACCTGATGATCGAAAAGCCGATCCGCTATGTGGAGCATTTTTGCAAGGCCGGTGCGGATTACCTGACCATTCACGTGGAAGCGGATTCCCCCGAAAATACCAAGGCCGCCATTGAAAAAATCCGCGCAATGGGTGTAAAGCCCGGCATCGTGGTAAAACCCAAAACTCCTGCGGAGGCCATTGCCCAGTATATTCCCATGGTGGATATGGTGCTGGTGATGACCGTTGAGCCGGGCTTCGGCGGGCAGAAGTTTATGGCGGATATGATGCCCAAGGTGAAGAAGCTTCGTCAAATGATCGACGAAATGAATCCCGCCTGCTATTTGGAAGTGGACGGCGGCGTGGATTTGGAGAATGCAGGGATTTGTAAGGAAAACGGCGCAAATGTTTTGGTAGCAGGCTCCGCTTTTTATAAAGCCGCCGATAAAAAGGCGTTTGTGGCACAAATCGAGCAAGACTGACCGCATAAGCAGAAATTTTGCGGTAAAAATATGATGAGAAATCGTTTACATTCTGTTTTATTTTTATTTAAGATTATTTTAGACACGCCATATATAATGATTGCATATTATTTCCAATAGCAAGGGAGTTGGATTATATGGAAAATGAACGCGAGAACCTGTTTGACACGCCTCAGGAGGCTGCCGAGGATGCAGTGCAGGACGCTTATACACAAGAAGTCTCTGCGCCTGCAGAGGAAGATGTAGCCGCACAGTCTGCCTGCGCGCCTGAGGAGGCAGCTGCAGTGTGTGACGAGTGTTCCACCCCGGTGGAGCATACTGCCGCGCAGTCATCTGATGAGCAGAAGCCGAAAAAGAAAAAACAAAAAAGGTGTATCGGCTTAACTGCCGCTGTTTGTTTGATGGTCGTTTGCTCTATTTTGGGCGGCATTATCGGCGGTATTGTTTACGGTCTGGTGCGTGATGCTCAGAATAAGCCCCATACTTCCCCCGTATACGATGGATCTCGCCCGCCCACAGTGATCGATCCCCGCGAGGTGGATACTTCCAAGCTGATGACTCCTGCAGAGGTTTATGCTGCGAACGTGAACGCTACGGTTGGTATCAGTACCTCTATTGTGAGCACCAATTTCTGGGGCTATCAGTCTACTGCCTCTGCCGCGGGCTCGGGCTTTGTCTATAGCGAAGATGGCTATATTATTACCAATTATCACGTCATTCAAAGTGCCAGCACCATTCAGGTGTCCTTCTATGATGGTACAAGCCTGCCTGCAATGATCGTGGGCGTGGATGAAAGCAACGACCTTGCTGTACTGAAAGTAGAAGCGAAGAATTTGCCGACTGTTATCATTGGCGATTCTTCCAATCTGAACGTGGGCGACACAGTTGTGGCCATCGGTAACCCCTTGGGATGGCTCAGCTTTTCGCTGACCAGTGGTGTCATCAGTGCGCTGGAACGGGAGATCACATTCTCCGACGGCCTGACCATGAACCTGATTCAAACCGACTGCACCATCAATTCCGGCAATTCCGGTGGCGCGCTGTTTAATATGTACGGTGAGGTGATCGGCATCACCAATGCCAAAACCTCCGGCTCTTCTTCCAGTGGTGTGACCATTGATAATATCGGCTATGCCATTCCCTTCAACCACGTCCGGGAGATTATTGACAGCATCATCGAAAAAGGCTACATTGCAAAGCCTTATATCGGTGTTACCATCGTTTCTGTCACAGAGGAAATGCAGAGCTACGGTCTGCCTCAGGGTGCGTCCATTCAATCCACAGAGCCCGGCAGTCCTGCCGAAAAAGCAGGTTTGCTGCGCTACGACATTGTCACGCAGATAAATGACGAACAGATTGAAGACCACACCCAATTGAAGAAAATTGTTTCTGAATCTGCTCCTGGCGATGTGCTGCGTTTGGTCATTTGGCGCAACGGTCAGGTGATCGAATTGGAACTGACTGTTGGTGAGGCCATTCAGCAAACAGCCGGATAATATTTCCTACAAGCGTGCTGCTTCGTTTTCGGGCAGCACGCTCTTGTTTCTGTAAATCTACAGAAAGTACTTGATTTTCAGGAAAAATCAGGCTATACTTGACTGCAAGAGAGAAGGGATGTTATGAACCAAACCTATATTCCGCAGGGCTATAAGCCCCAGTTGGATGAATACGACACCCAACGTGCGATTGCTTATATCAAACAGACTTTTCAGGACGAATTTGCAAGAGCGCTGAATTTGAAACGTGTTTCCGCGCCCCTGTTTGTTACAGAGGAATCCGGCTTAAATGACAACCTCAACGGTTATGAGCGTGCCGTTTCCTTTGATGTTCCTGCTGTTGGGCAGGAGGTTCAGGTGGTTCACTCTCTGGCAAAGTGGAAACGTCTTGCTCTGAAGCGATATAACTTTACCATCGGCAATGGTCTTTATACCGATATGAACGCTATTCGCCGTGATGAGCGTCTGGATAATATCCACTCCATTTACGTGGACCAGTGGGACTGGGAGAAGATTATTACCGAGGGCAACCGCAATCTGGATTACCTCAAATTGATCGTGTGCTCCATCGTGGATGCAATTTGCACCACCAACGACCGTTTGCACGTCCGCTTTCCCCAGCTGCAAGTCAAGCTGAGCAGGGAAGTGGCCTTTATCACCACCCAGGAGCTGGAAGACCTTTACCCCGATATGACCGGCTCTCAGCGCGAGAACGCCTTCGTACGGGAACATCCCACAGCCTGCATTATGCAGATCGGTGATAAATTACGCTCCGGTAAGCCTCACGACGGACGCGCACCGGACTACGACGATTGGAGCTTGAACTGCGACCTGTTTTTCTGGGATGACGTGCTGGGTCGTGCGTTGGAAATTTCCTCCATGGGCATCCGTGTGGACGCCAAGGCATTGGATGAACAGCTGACCAAGGCAAATTGCGATCACCGCAGAAGCCTGCCGTTCCATCAAATGCTTTTAAATAACCAGTTGCCCCTTACCATTGGCGGCGGTATTGGCCAGTCCCGACTGAGTATGCTGATGATGGGCTGTGCTCATATCGGTGAAGTGCAGTCCAGCGTTTGGGATACGCAGACCGTGGAACTTTGCGAAAAGGCAGGCATTCGTTTGCTGTAAATACATAAACGTGCAGGAGGCTTTAGCGGCTTTCTGCACGTTCTGTTATTGCGATTTTTGCGGTATAATCGGTGCTGATTTTTGAATTGAAAATAGCACAAAAAGATATTGAAAAAAAGGCGAAAAAAGGCTTGACAAATGGCGCTTTGATGGCTATAATAAGCGTGTTCTGTTTGAGCCGCCGGTATAGCTCAGTTGGTAGAGCAGCTGATTTGTAATCAGCAGGTCGGGGGTTCGAGTCCGTCTACCGGCTCCAATCAGAGCGTAGACAGTTAAATATTTGGGGGAGTTCCCGAGTGGCCAAAGGGGACAGACTGTAAATCTGCTGCGTATCGCTTCGATGGTTCGAATCCGTCCTCCCCCACCAGAAAAACGACAAGTTTCGATAGAAACTTGTC
>JAFTVV010000045.1 GCA_017465625.1 Oscillospiraceae bacterium
GCTATTCTGAAGGGCATCGCTGATGCAAAGAAGAATATGATGAAGGTTTCTCTGGCTGACGGTTCCATTCCCCACGAAGCAATCGGCATCTTCGGTGCCGGTAAGGTTCTGATGAAGCCCGCCCCTGAGGGTACCGGCGTTATCGCCGGTGGTGCTTGCCGTGCTGTTATGGAAGCTGTTGGCATCCGCAACATCACCGCTCGCTGCCTGCGTTCCAACAACCCCCAGAACGTGGTTAAGGCTACTATGGAAGGCCTGAAGTCTCTGCGCAGCCCCGAGCAGGTGGCTGCAATCCGCGGCAAGTCCGTGGAAGAAATCCGCGAAAGGAGGGCAATTAACATGGCAAATTTGAAGATTGAACTTGTTAAGAGCCTGAACGGCCGTTTGGAGAAGCACATCGCCACTGCACATTCCCTGGGTCTGCGCAAGATTGGCCAGGTCACCATTCAGCCCGATAACACCCAGACCCGTGGCAAGATTGCTCTGATCGGCTATCTGCTGCGCGTCACCGAAGTTGAGTAAGGAGGGCTAAGTTTATGAAACTGCATGAGCTTGCTCCTGTCGCTGGGTCTACCCAGGTAGGAAAACGTAAGGGTCGCGGCATCGGTTCCGGCAACGGCAAGACCGGTGGTCGTGGTCACAAGGGTCAGCACGCCCGTTCCGGCGGCAAGACCCGTGTAGGCTTCGAAGGTGGTCAGATGCCTCTGGTTCGGCGTGTGCCGAAGCGTGGCTTCATCAACATCTTTGCAAAGCCTTTGACTGCTATCAATGTGGCAGTTTTGAATCGTTTTGAAGACGGCGCTGTTGTTGACGCTGCCGCCTTGATTGAAAAGGGCATCATTTCTTCCTGCCCCTACGGCCTGAAAGTTCTGTCCAACGGTAAGCTGGAAAAGAAGCTCACCGTAAAGGCAGCGGCTTTCTCCCAGTCTGCAAAAGAAAAAATCGAGCAGGCAGGCGGAAAGACCGAGGTGGTTTAAGTGTTTAAAACACTGCGTAGCGCTTGGGCCATTCCTGAGCTCCGTAAGAAGCTGATGTTCACTGTGTTCGCTCTGCTTCTGTTCAGAATCGGACACGTGATCCCTGTTCCTTTTGTTGATGCAGGTGCAATGGGCAACTATTTCGATAGTGCCCTCAACAGCACTGTTCTGGGTCTTTATAACGCAATGTCCGGCTCTGCCTTCTCTCAGGCATCTGTGCTGGCACTGGGTATTCAGCCCTACATCAATGCTTCCATTATCATTCAGCTGCTGACCGTTGCTATTCCTCCTCTGGAGCGTATGGCTAAGGAGCAGGGCGAAATCGGTAAGAAGAAGATTGAGCGCATCACTCGTTACACCACTGTAGCACTGGGCCTGCTTTTGGGCTTCGCCTACTACACCATGATTGCAAATCCCGCTGACGGCAGCCACATTCTGACCGAGACCGGCTTCTGGCCCGGCTTGGTGATCGTGCTGGCATTCACCGCAGGTTCTTCTGCTGTGATGTGGCTGGGCGAGCAGATTACTGCCCACGGCATTGGTAACGGCATCTCCATGCTGCTGTTTGCCGGTATCGTAGCCAGCCTGCCCTCTATGTTCAGCTCTCTGACCAGCGGCTTGTTCGACTGGTGGGTTGCTGTGATCATCGGCGTGGTTCTGCTGCTGTTGGTTGTATTCATCGTGTTTGTCAACGATGCTGAGCGCCGCATTCCCATTCAGTATGCAAAGCGCGTTGTAGGCCGCAAGGTTTACGGTGGTCAGAGCTCCAACCTGCCCATCAAGGTGAGCATGTCCGGTGTTCTGCCTGTGATCTTCGCCAGCTCCATCATCAACGTGCCCGCTACTTTGTATCAGTTCATCCCCAGCTGGAACAAGAACGGCTTCCTGTATAAGCACGTGTTCTCCAGCGGATCTGTGACCTACCTGGTGATCTATGGCCTGCTGATCTTCTTCTTCAGCTGGTTCTATTCCACCATCCAGTATGATCCCACAGAGATTTCCAATAACCTGAAGAAGAACGGCGGCTTTATCCCCGGCTTCCGCCCCGGTAAGCCCACCTCCGACTTCATTAAGAAGGTTATTAACAAGATTCTGGTGTTCGGTGCCATCTACCTGGCAATCGTGGCAATGATTCCCATGGTCGCCAGCGCAGTCAACCAAAACTTCCAGTATCTTGCAATTGGTGGTACATCCATCATCATCGTTGTGGGTGTTGCACTGGAAACCGTAAAGGCTTTGGAAGCACAGCTGCTGATGCGGCACTATAAGGGCTTCCTGGACTAATCGGAGGTCTCCGATGAACCTGATTCTGTTAGGTGCACCCGGCGCCGGTAAGGGTACTCAGGCGGAGATGCTGACACAGCAGCTCCAAATCCCTGCCATTTCCACCGGGAATATGCTCCGGGAGGCTATTGCAAACGGTAGCGCCCTGGGCAAACAAGTAAAACAGTTTATGGACGAAGGCAGTCTTGTGCCCGACGATCTGGTGCTGAGCATCGTCGCCGAGCGCACTGCTCAGCCCGATTGCGCCAACGGCTTTATCCTGGACGGGGTGCCTCGCACCCTGGCCCAGGCAGAGGCACTGAACGCAAAGGGCGTGCGGATTGACCATGTAGTGTCCATTGAACTTAGCGACGATGTGATCGAGGGCCGTATGACCGGCCGTCGGGTGTGCACCAAGTGCGGTGCCAGCTATCACATTGTGGCGAATCCTCCGAAAACCGAAGGCATCTGCGACCAGTGCGGCGCGGCGGTTTCCATCCGGAAGGACGATGCACCCGGAACGGTGCGTCACCGCCTGGAGGTTTACCACCAGCTGACCGAGGTCCTGAAGGACTATTACAAGAGCCAGGGCAAATTGCGTCTGGTGGAAGGAAACCAGTCCATTGAGGGTGCCAACGCAGACATTCTCACGGCGATCGGAGCGAAATTATGATTGCAATCAAAAATGAACAAGAGCTTTTTCAGATGCGTCAGGCTTGTAAAATTACCGCGGCAGTTCGTGCTTTGGCAGGAGAAATGGTAAAACCCGGTGTATCTACGAAAGAGATCGATAGAGCCGTCTACGAGTTTATTGTAGGGCAGGGCGCAAAACCGTCGTTCCTGCATTATAACGGCTTTCCCAACAGCACCTGTATCTCTGTCAATTCGACGGTGATTCACGGAATCCCCGGCGGCTATGTGCTGCAGGAAGGCGACATCGTCTCCGTGGATGTGGGCGCTTATTATAAGGGGTTTCATGGCGATTGCGCAGCAACTTATGCCTGCGGAAAAATTTCCGAAGAGGCACAGAGGCTGATTGATGTCACGAAGCAGAGCTTTTTTGAGGGTATTCGCTTCGCGAAATACGGACATCGTGTGTCCGATATCTCCCACGCCATACAGACGTATGTGGAGTCAAACGGTTTTTCGGTTGTGCGTGCTTTCGTAGGTCACGGCGTAGGCGCACAGCTCCATGAGGAGCCGGAGGTTCCCAATTTCGGAGCCCCCGGGCGTGGACCGAGATTACTGCCGGGTATTACATTGGCCATCGAACCCATGGTCAACGTAGGAACACCGGAGGTAAAAATACTGAAGGATCGCTGGACAACAGTGACTGCCGACGGTAAACTCTCTGCCCACTATGAAAATACTGTACTGATCACCGACGGGGAGCCGGAAATACTCACCGTCGCCGAAGGACTTTAATTATGGACCCTGATTTATCGGATTTAACAATTGCGGATGTGGTCGAGTCCACTGCAGGGCGTGATGCCGGGCATCTGTTTTATGTGCTTGAAGCGGATGAAATCTGGCTGACCCTGGTAAACGGTCGAGACCGCAGAATTGAAAAACCCAAGCGTAAAAAACGCAAGCACGCAAAGAAGGTCCTTCGCTCTGAGACCAGAGTCGCCGAAAAGTTAAGACTCGGCGAGAAGGCGCTCAACAGCGAATTACGAAGAGATCTGGCTTATTTAAGCCGGGAACTGCAAAGTAACAACCTTGGAGGGTAAAAAACTTGGCAAAAGACGACGTAATCGAAATTGAGGGCATCGTAACCGATGCACTGCCGAATGCCATGTTCAATGTCGACATCGGCAACGGACACATCATTCTGGCACATATTTCCGGCAAGCTCCGTATGAACTTCATTAAGATCTTGCCCGGTGACAAGGTAACCGTTCAAATGTCTCCCTATGATTTGACCCACGGTCGAATCACGTGGAGAAGCAAGTAAACATCTATCTCTATTGGAGGTTAAACAGTATGAAAGTAAGACCGTCCGTAAAACCCATGTGCGAGAAATGTAAGATCATTAAGCGCAAGGGTCGCGTAATGGTAATTTGCGAAAACCCCAAGCATAAGCAAAGACAAGGCTAATAGGAGGTGCTGAACGAATATGGCACGTATTTCTGGTATTGACCTTCCCCGCGAGAAGCGGATTGAAGTAGCACTGACTTATATCTACGGCATCGGACCTGCCCGCGCTGCCAAGGTTTTGGACCTGACCGGTATCGACCCCGACACCCGCGTTAAGGACCTGACTGAGGACCAGGAAGCACAGCTCCGTGACACCATCGAGAACAACTACACCATCGAAGGTGACCTGCGCCGTGAGAACGCAATGAACATCAAGCGTCTGAGTGAAATCGGCTGCTACCGTGGTCTGCGGCACCGCCGTGGCCTGCCTGTGCATGGCCAGCGCACCAAGACCAATGCTCGTACCCGCAAGGGTCCCAAGAAGACCATTGCAAACAAGAAGAAATAAAAGGAGGGATATGTAATGGCTGCAAAAACCGGTAAAAAAGTAATCAAGCGCCGTCGCGAGCGCAAAGTAGTTGAAAAGGGCGCGGCACATATCCGTTCCTCTTTCAACAACACCATGGTGACCATCACCGACCTGGAAGGCAACGCTCTGAGCTGGGCTTCCTCCGGTGGATTGGGCTTCCGTGGTTCCCGTAAGTCCACTCCCTTCGCCGCACAGACTGCTGCAGAGACCGCTGCCAAGGCTGCGATTGACTCCTGCGGACTGAAGTCTGTTGAGGTTTATGTGAAGGGCCCCGGTCAGGGACGTGAAGCTGCTATCCGCGCTCTGCAGACCGCAGGTTTGGAAGTTGTTATGATTAAGGACGTCACACCCAGTCCTCACAATGGCTGCCGTCCCCCCAAGAGACGTCGCGTCTAATCGAAGCAAGGAGGAAATTGAATTATGGCTAAGAATATGCAGCCTGTGCTGAAGCGCTGTAGAGCGCTGGGCGTTTCTCCTGCCGCAATGGGTTATAACAAGTCTTCCAACAAGAACCCCGGCGGCCAGAGAAGA
>JAFTVV010000003.1 GCA_017465625.1 Oscillospiraceae bacterium
CAGTCCGGTGGACTGTCAGAGCCGCGACCGGGCTCGCCTCAGCGAGCTGGCACGGCGAAGCCGTGACTGAGGGATTGTTACGCGGTGCTTTGCACCGCAAAAAGACGGATTCCCACGGCTGCTGCGCAGCCTCGGAATGACAAGGGACTTTCATATATTTCGTAATGATGAATTGGCTACGCCATGAATTGATGACAAGTCATCATGAATTGTTGCAAGGCAACATGAATTGAATTGCCAAAGCCTGATGCGCCGCAGCGCAATTCGTGTGGTGCAACCACAATTCATGCATTTATGCAATTCACGCCGTCAGGCAATTCATTAAAAAGTGGGCGGATATCATTCGCCCACCGTTTCCCGGATACGAAAAGAATAGAGAATAGAGAAGAGAGAATAGAGAAGCGAAAAGGTGTCGGCAAAGCCGACGGATTAAAATAAATCGGGCGGATGATATCCGCCCCTACGGTCAATAGATCACGTTTTCATATTCAATCGTAAGGGGCGGCGCCTCGACGCCCCGCAAAAACTTTACACTTTCCACTTTCATCTTTCAACTGACAATTGTCCATTGTCAATTGTCAATTGAAAACTGTTCGTCCGAAGGAATTGTCATTGCGAGCCGCGAAAGCGGCGTGGCAATCCGTAACCCCTGCCGCCATAGGCGGCGCAGTGCTTTGCACCGCAAGAAAACGGATTCCCACGACCAGTTTTTGAACTGGTCTCGGAATGACAAGGGACGGAAAATCCGTCCCTTACTTTCATATATTTAGAAATGATGAATTGGCTTTGCCATGAATTGATGACAAGTCATCATGAATTGTTGCAAGGCAACATGAATTGAATTGCCAAAGCTGTATGCGCCGCAGCGCAATTCATGTGGCGCAGCCACAATTCATGCATTGATGCAATTCATGCCGTCAGGCAATTCATTTTTTTTGTTCCGCTGACCTGATACATCCGTTCATCGGAAATGACCACATCCACATCAAAAAACGGGCTGAAAAGTGTCGCCAATTCTTTTTCGTGAAGCAATTCGATGGAGACCTTGCTTGCTCGACCCTCGTGGTGAGCGGTGAGCTCTGCACGGCTCATAGAGTGGGCAACGGAGAGCCGTCCACCGGGTTTGGTCAGTTCTGCAAGGCGTTTTACCAGTTTTGCAGGATCGGGGAAATGGGGAAAGGCGTTATACACCATTACGCAGTCAAACTGCTTGTGAAAAACCGCCTCCTCCACATCTGCGCAGAGTACCGTCACTTCCGGGAATTTGCTTTGGGCGATTTTCACCATCTCCGGAGAAATGTCGATGGCGGTAAGGGAGGAAACCCCTCTTTTCAGGTAATCGGGAAACAGCACCCCTGTGCCGCAGGCCACATCCAGCACGTCCACACCGGGACGAATTCCGCCGTGATCCAGTATGGCGGCAATAATGTCCTCTTTGCGCACCATATCCGCATCCCACCAGGGGGCACAGCGATCGAAAAATGCGGCAATATCCTTCTTTTCCATTACGCCTTCACCTTTTTATAACGGGGCGGAAGCAGTTTTGCCTTCTGAAGCGCCAGCACCAGTGTGGGAATCAGTACCAAATGCACGACGATGCCCACTGCACCTTGGGCAACATAGCTGACAAAGAATGCGGAAAGCACGGCTTTGTTTGCAGGGAAGCCGCCAACAATCACCGTGGCAACACCGCCTGCAATACGACCCAAAATCATGGAGAGCACCAGACAAATCACCAGATCCGGTGCGGTTTTTCCGGTGCGGATGATTTTCATCAGCAGACCACAGGCAAAACCGTACATTGCCAGCTCCGGCATCATACGGGGCAGCATGGCTACAGGGGGCATACCGGTGGTCAGGTTGGATACCACAGGGCCCATCAGACCGCACAAAAGTCCGTAAGGCCAGCCGCACACCAAACCGCACAGCAGTACGGGGATGTGCATAGGCGAGAGCTTGTTGCGCAGCTCAAAGGGCAGAGGAATGGGTAGTACACAGCACAGCGCAATGCACATTGCGGTGATGGAAAGTGCCTTAATATAATCGTTCTTTCTGGTAAGCATTTGCTACACTTCCTTTCGTTTTCCCCATTGTAGCCCAAGCAACGCCTGCACGCAAGCCCCCCAGGGGGATACAATCAGGAAATCTATACACTACTTGACAATCCGGTTAATTTATGGTAAATTTTTTCATAGAATATGCTGTGAGGGAGTAGCGAGCGCGCCAAATCGCGCGTAGCAAGTCAACACTTCGGCGTTTGCCTGGCTTGCTTCAAATCGCCAGACTCATGCATCCACCGGATGCCTGGGAATTCCTCTGTGCCCTGCATTTTGGTGAATGCAGGGGTATTTTTTTGCTCCCGGTGTGCAGTCTATTATAATAAGGAGTAATGTAGTATGTTTGATTCCATCGGTCAATGGCTGAACGACATCAGCCAAAATCTTCCCGGCGCATTGGGTCTTTTCGCAGTAGGCCTGATTCTGCTCATCAAGGGCGGCGACTGGTTTGTAGACAGCGCCTCCAATCTGGCAAAGCGTTTCCACGTGCCGGAAATCATCATCGGTGCAACCGTGGTTTCCGTGGGCACAACCCTTCCGGAAGTGATGGTGTCAGCCACTGCCGCCATCAATCATAACGGTGCAACTGCTTATGGCAACGCCATCGGCTCGATCATCTGCAACACCGCACTGATTGCAGCGCTGACCATTGCCATCCGTCCTGCACCGGTAAACCGCAAGGCCATTACCATGCCGGTTATTTTCTTCTTCATCTCTGCCGCCATTTACGTGGTTGCCGCCTATCTGTTCGGCACATTTGACCGCTGGCTGGGCATTGTGATGCTGTGCGTGTTCGCCCTTTATATGACACTGACCATTCGTCAGGGCTTCAAAAACCCGGAGACTGTGGAGCACGAAGAGGAAGAAAAAACCGCAAAGAGCTCTTTGACAAAAGACATTGTGCTGCTGATTGTCAGTGCCGGTCTGATTGCACTGGGCGCAAACTTCCTGGAAAAGTCCGCAGTGAGCCTGTCTTTAATGGCCGGTATCCCCACAGAGGTGGTCAGCGTCACCGTGGTTGCACTGTGCACCAGTCTGCCGGAGTTCGTAACCGCCATTACCGCTTTGAGAAAAGGACACGGTGCATTGTCGCTGGGTAACGTCATCGGTGCAAACATCTTTAATCTGGTGCTGGTGTCCGGTGTGGCAGTAACCGTCTCCCCCTTCGCTGTGCCTGCAGGCAGTACCATCTTCGGTCAGAACACCTCCCTGGTGCTGGAAATTCCCCTGATGATTGGCGTTATGGCACTGATGACCGTGCCCGCACTGATGAAAAAGAAGCTGTTCCGCAGTCAGGGCTTTGCACTGCTGGGCATTTATGGTGTATTTGTGCTGCTGCAGGTACTGATCGCGCTGCACATTATTTAAAAGCAAACGGGCGTTGCCGCAATACGTGAACGGTTTATGCACCGAAAATGAACAGAATGTAAAACTTGGAAAAAAGTATTGCTTTTTTACAATTCATTCAGTATAATGGCGCAGGCAACCCCAAAAGATTAAAATTTAAGGAGTTTACAACAAATGAAAAGAATTTTTGCATTTTTGCTGGTTGTTGTGATGGTTATGAGCTTTGCCGCTTGCGGCGGTAAGAAGACCGACAGCAACACCACTGTTCCCGAGACCACTGTTCCCGAGACTACCGGTCCCGATGCATCCACCGACGAGGTTTCCGTCACCTACTTCAGCATCTACTACAGCGAGACCCCCGATAGCTATCAGGTGCTCAGCGCATTCCCCGATGAGAGTGGCGTGACCATCTCCTATCAGGCAGAGATCCGCAAGGAAGGCACTGTAGATGCATCCGCTATGGCTACCATTTACGACGCTTACAAGAATTCCGGTCTGCCTGCTCTGGTGGGTATGCAGGAATATGTAGAAGGTCCTTCCGCTTCCTTCTCCGTCAGCTATTCTGATGGCACTATGGAAGAGGGTTACCTGTACGGTGAGCTGCCCGAAGAGTTCTTCAACGGTCTGGCCGCAATGAAGACCTGCTTCGAGACTGTGACTGCCGAGCTGCCTGAGTATGTTGCTCAGCCCGTGATTAACGGTGAGCTGGCCGACAGCGACAAGGTATCTCTGGATGCCATTCTGGCTGAGATGGAGCTGCCGTATATCGACAACTACGCCATCACCGGCCTCGTGAAGGACGACACCTTTGCTGTTATGGCAGGTCTGTCCTCTGCCGATGGTATTGCTACCGGTCTGACCTTCTCCCCCATGATGATCACCACCCCCTACAGCATGGTACTGGTTACTCTGGAAGAGGGTGCAGATGCCAACGCCATCGTCGCCAACTTTGAGCAGAATCTGGACTTTGCAAAGTGGATCTGCGTGAGCGCAAGCGATGCACTGATTGCCACCAAGGACAATCAGGTGATCTGCGTGATGGGTTCTGACCAGCTGTTCTCCCTGACCAACGATGCAATTACTGCTGCCGGTTGGAACGTGGTGAAGAACATTCACAACGACGCTTATATGAACTAAGAATACAAAAACGGGACGGCAATGCCGTCCCGTTTTCAGTTGACAATTGACAATGGACAATGGAAAATGATGGTGTCTGCAGAGCCGACGGATTAAAATAAATCGGGCGGATGATATCCGCCCCTACGGTCAATATATCACGTTTTCATATTCAATCGTAGGGGGCGGCGCCTCGACGCCCCAATAACTTTCCACTTTCCACTTTCATCTTTCAACTGACACTTGTCCATTGTCAAGTGTCAATTGAAAACCGTTCGTCCGAAGGAATGGTCATTGCGAGCCGCGAAAGCGGCGTGGCA
>JAFTVV010000033.1 GCA_017465625.1 Oscillospiraceae bacterium
CCAGACGGTCGATACGGGTACGCATGGTGCGGAAGTTGGTCAGCATACCACCCAGCCAACGGGAGTTGACGTAGTAGCCACCGCAACGGGCAGCCTCGTCCTTGATGGCATCCTGAGCCTGCTTCTTGGTACCAACGAACAGCACGTTGCCACCATTTGCAGCGGTTTCACGGATAAAGTTGTAGGCCTCTTCCAGCTTACGAACGGTCTTCTGCAGGTCAATGATGTAGATACCGTTACGCTCGGTGTAGATGTAGGGGGCCATTTTGGGATTCCAGCGACGGGTCTGGTGACCAAAGTGTACGCCGGCTTCCAGCAGTTGCTTCATAGATACGACAGCCATTTTTGTTTTCTCCTTTTGTTTTGTCCTCCACCCCGATCATCTCGACGTACCGCCGAAAAACGGCACTGGGCACGGCGATCCCCGGGTGTGTGGTTTAATAATGCTGCAGGCATTTTTGCCCACGCTGAACCATTATACTCATTGGAAATAAAAATTGCAAGTGTTTTTTACAGAATTTTGCCACTTTTTTTCCTAAAACTTACCGTTTTTTCAGTCTAAAGCAACCGCTGACGGGGTCATCAGCGGTTGTTAAAACGGCAACAGGGGCTTGTGACGGGGAACACGGCAGTCTTCGGGGCGAATGTCCACCAGCACAATGTCCGGTCCCATACGGCGAATACAGCCCCAGGGGATTACAAAATCCTCCTTGCCGCCCAAAGAGAGGGGCTTGTGCCTCCCCGGCACAATGATGGCGGTAATGCGCCCCTCCGGCATTTCGATACACGCATCGCTGATAAACCCCAATCGCCTGCCGTCACTGATGCAAATGACCTCTTTGCAGTGTAAATCGGAAAACTTGATCGACATCGCACTTCCTCCTTTTATAGAAAGTCTATGCCTGCAGCGTGTCCAAAATGCACAATACCACTCGCGTTCTTACGGCTCCCCTGTAGGGGTAAGCGAAGCGCAGTCGCGGTAGTGAATGACAGTCCGGTGGACTGTCAGAGCCGCGACCGGGCTCGCCTCAGCGAGCTGGCATATTGCCGATTTTAGGCAATATGACTGAGGGGTTTACAGAGCTATAAGTTTATACTCATCGGAAACTCTGCTTACCCCTCCGATCTCGCTACGCTCGCCCACCTCCCCTACAGGGGAGGCTTTGACGGTTTCCATTATCTCACCATAACTTTCCAATTTCAATTTTCATCTTTCAACTAAAAATTTTCAATTGTTTTGCGGTCACGATACTACAATGCCCTTGCGCAGATCGCTGATCGCGCCCTTTTCCAAACGGGAGACCTGCGCCTGAGAGATGCCCAAACTGCCGGCCACCTCCATTTGGGTCTTGCCATCGTAAAAGCGCATGGAAAGAATCTGTTTTTCCCGACCGCTGAGTGCTTTAAAGGCATTGCGCAGGGCAATGTGCTCCATCCAGCCGTCCTCGGTATTGCGTGAATCACACACCTGATCCATCACTGTCAAAGGGTCGCCGCCCTCTGCGTACACCGGATCGTACAGGCTGATGGGGGCGCATACCGCATCCAGTGCTTCCGAAACCTCCTGCACGGTCATCTCCAAACGGGTGGAAATTTCCTCCAACGTGGGGTCTCTTCCCAGCTCCGGAATCAACTGCTCCTTGCACTGAAGCACCCGATAGGCCACATCCCGAAGGGATCGGGACACCCGAATCACCGAATTGTCACGCAGATAGCGCCGCACCTCGCCTGCAATCATGGGCACACCGTAGGTGGAAAATTTTACCTGCTTGGTGGGGTCAAAGTTGTTGATGGCTTTAATCAGACCGATGCATCCCACCTGAAACAGGTCGTCCGGGTTTTCTCCCCGTTTTTCAAAGCGCTGAATAACGGACAGCACCAGCCGCAGGTTGCCCTCAATCAACTGTTGACGGGCGTTTTCGTCCCCATTTTTGGCCTGAAGCAGCAGTTGATCCATCTCATTTTGGGGTAAAACCTTCAGCCGGGCGGTATTTACACCGCAGATCTCTACTTTTCCCTGCATTGATATCCTCCTGCCGATTTTTATACCTTTACAGTATTTCCCGGCAGGGTAAATTCATACAGAGGACTTTTAATTGATAATTGACAATTGACAATGGACAATTGAAAGTTATGGTGTCGGCAGAGCCGACAATTAAAAAATACGGGCGGCATATTGCCGCCCGTATGGCCCCTCCGTTTTAAATTTCCATCAGATCCAGCTGGTGCAGCTTGCCGTCGTAGAACAGGGTCTTGACCTCGTATTTGGTAAAGACCACGGTTTCGGTGGCAGCACCGACGGTGATTTGTGCTTCCTGAGAGTCTTTGTAGTTGTTGATCAGGCGCAGAATGTAGCCGTCCCGTTTGTCGGATTTTTTCATCGTCACAAGGGAGATGTTTTTATTGGATACGGAAACGGTGAAGTCTTTTTCGGTGTCTTTTTCACCCAGAGGGAACACATTGACTGCATAAGGCTTGCGGTTAAATTCGTTTGCCTTTCTGTCCAGCTCGATCTCGTCACAGACGGACAAGCGGAAGAAATAGTTGTGCTCACCCTGATCCATTTTTTTGGTGTATCGGTCATCGGGGATCAACATTCTGTCCTCAATGGGGTGGGCACAGTAGGTTGTGCCTCTTACAAGGGACAGATACAGCGTGCCGTCTTCAAAATGTCCGCTGTAACGGCTCTTATCCAAAACAGCCACATACTTTTCCCCGGACTGCACCGCGGTAAATCGGTGAGAAATCACTTCCTGTCCGTCGTCAAACAGGGTATCCGTGCCAAAGGCGGTCTGACCGATGACTTTGCCGGAGTTGATGACGGGAATGGCGAGCTTAACCATTTTGTTCATATCGTTAAAGAACAGTGTGACATTGACATCCACATCATCGGTATTTTTGTAAATGCGGTACTCTACCCGTGCTTTGCTGTGTTCTTTTTCAAAGAAAGCTTCGATTCCCAAGTAGATGTCCCCGTCTTCGATGACCTGAATGGATTGCATACTGCCGAAAACACCGCTGGGGGCAGCGGAAAGCGCGAAGGGTTCGGGGTTTGTGCCCAGGCGCTTTAACTGCTCCTTGTTCATAGCCCAAGGGTCGGGATTGTCGTCAAACATCGTAAGGCTGAAGCCGTTTTTCACATATTCGGTGCCGTCGATGCGGTAGCTTTTCAGAAGACCTGTATGACGGTCAATTTCCACATATTTGTGACCGTTGTCAAAAATGAGGGAATCTGTCCGCTTTTGCTTTGCAACCGGGACGGTTTCGATGTATACACTGTACCGCTTCAGGCTCATCGGCGGCAACTTTGCCTGGAAAACGATCCGTTTTCTCCAGTCTAAGTTCAGGTTACTTTCCTCTTTGATGACCTGATAGGGAACGTCTTTTTCCCCGTCCTTTAAAAGAATGTGAGAGACGTCGGTTACAGACCAGTTCTGGTCTGCCAGCATAAATTCACATTCCACGTTATCGGTCAGTTCATAAGGATGGGGATTGAATACCACAATGGGATATTCCCCGTCTTTGGCTACCGGCTGTTCTTTGCACAGGGCAAAGTAGGCAGCAGTTTTAATTCTTGTGGCGTCCAGAAGTCCGTGGTTAAACAGCATCAGGCCGTTATCCTCACCGGCCTTGATGGAGCTGCCGGGGAGCACATCGTGAAATTCTCCGGTAAGAAGATCCTCGAAGCAGGAATACAGTTTTTCCCTGGGATAGGACATTAAGCCTTTTGCGCTGGCAACGGCGGACATTATCTCCGCCAGATACAGTTCATTTTCCAACTCCAAATGCTTCTGCTTGACGCAGATGGAGGAGGTATAGCAGCCGGGCATAGAGATATGAAGGGACTTGTCCACGGTGTATGTGGGGTTTAGCTCAGCAAAAAATGCCTCCGGTGTGGAGTGGAACATTTCATATTTGCTTTGATCCTGTAAAAGCTTTTCAATATCGCCCAAGTCCTTGCCGGAAGGACCGCCGCCGTGGTTGCCCACGCCCCACATCACGCAGGTGACGTCTTCATTCTCACGGCACTCCAATTTTTTCAGAATCATTTCTGCCGTTGTGCCCAGAGGGGAATTATATCCGTCCGGGGAACGGTAAACCTTAATTTCGCTGTCATCAAAGCCCTTCCAAATGAAAATATTCTCCTCGATGTCAATTTCATCGGTATGGGGACGGCAGGCAATCAGGCTGTCCTGCCCACATTTTTTCAGAATTTGCACCAAGCCTCTGGTGTGCCCAAAGGCATCCACGTTAAAGGCGGTTGTGGGCGTTGTGCCGAATTTCTCCCGGAAGTAATCAAAGCCCATTTGAATCTGGCGGACAAAGCTCTCACCCATGGGCATATTGTCGTCCGGCTGCAGATACCAGCCGCCGATGATGCGCCATTTTCCGGCTTTTACCAGATTTTGAATCTTTTCAAACAATTCAGGAGCGTATTCTTCAACGTATTTATAGGCGGTTACCTCGTTGTGACAGAATATGTAATCGTATCGATCCGCCAAATTGACAGCACTGCGGAAGGTGGAGAGTACTGCACTGGCACCCTCCTGCCAGTCCCACTGCCAAATGGGGTCAATATGTGCGTTGCAAATCAGGTGTACACGTTTCTTTTTCATCATCATTCTCCCGACTCAGATCCTTTCTTGCGCTGGTCCAGCATCTCTCTGTAATGGGATGGAGAGAACTGATATTTTTGCTTAAATAAACGGCTGAAATGGGCGCTGTCGCAGAAACCGCAATCACTGGCAATGGAAGTCAGCGATTGATTGGTGTGCTTGAGCATGGATTTTGCCTGCCGAAGCCGATAATTCTGAATGTAAACAAGGGGCGGACAATTAAAAAGCTGCTTAAAGTAGCGGATGTAGGAGGACCGGGACATACAGGAGATGGTATATAGGGTTTGCAGTTCAATTTTCTCATTGTAGTTGGTGTGGATGTATTCCACGGATTTTAGTAGATCGAACAGATAACGCTTGCCGTCTTTATAGGAGGACTTTTCATCTTCAATCATATCGCAGATTTTCGCGATCACATACAGCGTCAGGTGCTCCTTCTTTTGCTCGGTGTTGTTTTTCTGCTCTTTTTCCAGTGTGGCCAGTTCATGGAAGATTCTGGTCAGGTTGTAGTTTTCCGAGATGTTGATATGCAGAAAGCTGTTGATCAGATTATCCTGATTTCTCAGAAGCGGATCGATGTTAAACAGAATATGATAGCCGGTTAATTCATTTAAATAGGTCTCATATTTTCTGAAAAAATCCTTGTGGAACAACAGGTGGAAGATGGAATAATCATCGGAATGAAAGGTGTAGCCGTGAGAAATTTTGGGCGGCATAATGAAAACGTCACCGTTGGCAATGTAGAACGTGGAGTCGTTGACGTGATGCTTGCCGTTACCGGCCATTACAATATTCAGTTCATAGAAATTATGGGTATGAATGGGCGTGTACAAAAAGGTCTTATCGTGAAAATATGCCTGCACCAGCTCACGGGGTTTAAAAACCTTGTCATCGGTGAAATGCTTTAAAGTATCCATAAAAACAGACCTCATCTTTAGACAAAATATATAACACCATTATACAAAAAAAGTGATATTTTTCAATATGGGAAAAACAGACAAGATTTTCCGTACAGAAAAATTTTTGTAATTGGAATTTTGGTACAACTTATTAGCACTTTCAAACAATACAAAAATCAAGAAGCTTTGTTAATATATAAACGAGACAAAGTAATAGGGAGGACCTTTATGAATAAGTGGTACAAAAAAGGGCTCAAAACGACTCTTATTATAATAATGTGTATAATGACCCTACTGTCTGCGGTTGGCTGCAAGCAACAAAAGGATAACAGTCAATCCCACGGAATGTTTTTCGACGAAAACAGCGTGACGGTGGAAAAATTTGAAACATACACCCTGAAGCTGCAGGGCGCAGAGGGCAAGCAGATCGAATGGAAGTCCAACGATGAATCTGTTGCCACCGTTGAAAACGGTGAGGTCTGCGGCTGGAAGAAAGGTAACACCCAAATCATTGCCTGTGTAGACGGCGCAGAGGTTTCCTGCAATGTGATCGTTACGGACAACCAATACGTTCCTGTGATCACGCTGAGACAGACAGACGAATTGGCGCTGGACATTGGCGGTACATACAGCCTGAAGCCCGTTTTGCACTATAACGCAAAGCCCTATTCAGATGTGGAATACACCTACTCCTGCACCGGTAATGCAGTAACGGTTGATGAAAACGGCGTTATTCAAGCTGTTGAACCCGGTGAAGCACTGGTGAGCGTGCAGGGCAAATGGCGCGGCAATGTGGTGAAAGCTGCTCTGACGGTTTATGTTGTGGATGTTTCCACATCCGTGGAAGTGTCCGGTAAGGTGTTTGATATTTATCTGAACAGCCGGGATAAGGAATTCCCTGCCACTGCAGATCTGGGCATCACGATCTTTGACAAGGATACACCGATTCAGGAGAAAGATGCCTCCATTGCGTATGTCGAGCTGATTATGGCAGGCGACGTGGAAGGCGCAGCCACCATCAAAAACGGCGTTGCCCATGCTGCCAAAATCGGCACCACCCATTTTGTTGCGGAATACACCCCTGCAGAAGGAGATGCGGTTCGCACCGCAATCTTTGCCGTAAATGTGCATAAGTCTCCCTACGATATTTATATGTCCCCCATTGCCGGCGAAGAATATGAGTCCTTCATTACACCCATGAATCCCGAAAACGTTGTGACGTGGGACGAAAACTTAAATGCATTCCATCTGTCCAATTTCAATCAGTCTGAAGATGATGGCAGAGCATTTTTGTTCAGCCGGGATTACATTGAAAACATCCTGCGTTATACCAATG
Source organism: Oscillospiraceae bacterium (assembly GCA_017465625.1). Taxonomy (GTDB): domain Bacteria; phylum Bacillota; class Clostridia; order Oscillospirales; family Oscillospiraceae; genus Faecousia. The sequence continues at coordinate 6,852 of JAFTVV010000033.1, forward strand.
CAAAATCCATTGTATTTGAAGTTATGCGTGACGGTATCGACAACGGCTCGTCTGCACCGGATGAAGTGATTTATCAGGGCTTCTATCCCCAGTGGTACAATGAGGCCGAAGTTCAGAGAATTGACAAGACCAGCGAATGGACGAAAATCGAGATCTTCCTGGACGAAATTCCCCGTGATCAGGATGGCAATCGGAAGGCCATTATGCTCCTGAGCACGAAAGAGGGCATGTACATCCGCAATATCCAACCGAAGACTGAGGGTTCGTTCCTGACGATGGATTTGGAGATGACCACGCTTGGTGGAAACTGGAACAAGGATATTGAAATTGGTCTGTATCCCCATTCTTATAAAGGCAGCATCAATGACCGTAATGACAGGGTCACCATTCAAGCAGGTGTCAAAACAACCGTCAAAGTTCGTCTGGACGATTTCCTGAAAAACGGAAAAGTGCCCGGCTTCGGTTTGGTGGTTTATGGCGGTCCTGCCTGGGATGCCAAGCTGCCCGACGGTTATACGCCCGACAGACACACCCTGAAAATCTCCAACCTGCGGGTCACAGGTGAGCGGAATTACAGCTTGGATTTGGGCACAGCTTCCTGGGCAAGCGGTAAAAACGGCACCGGCTTTACCGATGCCAATGGCTCCGGCGTTCCCAGCTATGACGATGGCACAATCGTCATTTCGGGCGGCTTCCGCTACGACGGTCACAAGTTCACACTGGATAGTGAAGAGGCCAAAAACAGAACGTATCTTTATATGGATCTGCAGATCGACACCTTGGGTGGCGACTGGGTAAACGACATCGAGATGCGCTTCTATCCCCACAATTTTGAGGGCAATCCCCACGACAATTTCGGAGACAAGATCGTTCTCAAAGCAGGCAAGCAAACAACCGTAAAGCTGAATGCAGAAAAGTATCTGGTGGACGGCAAGCTGACCGGTATCGGTCTTGGCATCTTTGGCGGCCCTGAGTGGAACACCAAGCTGCCTGACGGCTATACCCCCGACAGACACACCGTTACCCTCTCCAATGTCCGTTTAGAGGGCGCTCTGAACGAGACTTTCGACCTGAGTCGTTTTGCAATGTTCAGCGGCACCAAGGACACCGGTTATACTGTAGCCAATGATTCCGGTCAGGCATCCTTTGCCGATGGCGCAATCGTGATCTCTAACGGCTTCTGCTACGATGCCCATAAGATCATCTTTGACAGCGGAATCAGTCCGGAAGCAAAAACCTATGTGGTACTGGATATGCAGATCGACACCTTGGGTGGCAACTGGGTAAACGACATCGAGATGCGCTTCTATCCCTACAATTTTGAGGGCAATCCCCACGAAGTTTATGACGATAAGGTCATTTTCAAAGCAGGCGAGCAGACAACCGTGAAGCTGGATGCAGAAAAGTATCTGGTGGACGGCAAGCTGAACGGCATTGGCATCGGTATCTTCGGCGGCCCTGCCTGGGATGCAAAGCTGCCTGACGGCTATACCCCCGACCGACACACCGTTACCATCTCCGGCGTGAAGCTGGAGGGCGAGCAGACTGCAGAGTTTGACCTGAGCAAGTCTGCAATTGCCAGCGGTACGGTTAATACCGGCTATACGGTAGCCAACGGTAGTGGCGTAGGTGCATTCGCTGACGGCGTTTATCAGATCGCGGGCGGCTTCTGCTACGACTGCCACAAGCTGAGCCTGAGCGTGGCAGGTGAGCCGGAAGATCCCTCGGATACGCCGGATGATGCCAACTACATCAGCATGGATCTGTTGTTCACCACATTGGGTGGCAACTGGACAAAAGACGTTGAAATCGGCTTCTTCCCCGGTAATTTTGAAGGCGATATCAACAATATGACCGACAGAGTGGTGATCACAGCCGGCACGACCGCTGCCATCAAGCTGGATGCGGAAAAGTACCTGATTGACGGCAAGCTGACCGGTATCGGCTTTGCCATCTTCGGCGGCCCTGCCTGGGATGCAAAGCTGCCTGACGGTTATACTCCCGACCGACACACCCTTACCATTTCCGGTGTGAAGCTGGAGGGCGCAGAGCCCAAGACATACGATCTGAGCAAATCCGTAGTCGCCAGCGGCACAAACGGCACCGGTTATACCAATGCCAACGGCTCCGGTGCAGCGACCATTGGCCAGTCCATCGTGATCACCAATGGCTTCCAATACGACGGCCACAAGATCACCCTGACCGAGGCAGCAGACTCCGGTGAAACAGACGAAAAGTCCTATGTGGTACTGGATATGCAGATCGACACCCTGGGCGGCAACTGGATAAATGACGTTGAAATGCGCTTCTATGCCTATAACTTTGAGGGTAACCCCCACGAGGTTTATGACGATAAGGTCATTTTCAAGGCAGGCGAACTGCAAACGGTGAAGCTGGACGCAGAAAAGTATCTGGTGGACGGCAAGCTGACCGGCATTGGCATCGGCATCTTCGGCGGC
>JAFTVV010000034.1 GCA_017465625.1 Oscillospiraceae bacterium
GGAATCGAACCCATGTTACCGCCGTGAAAGGGCGGTGTCTTAACCGCTTGACCAACGGGCCTGGTAGCGGCAATCTGACTTGAACAGATGACATACCGGGTATGAACCGGGTACTCTACCAACTGAGTTATGCCGCCATATTTGGTTTGCAATCGGGTTTGGTCGATTAGCTTTGTTATTATACCCATCCCACTGCGCTTTGTCAAGAGAAAAGTTTTTATTTTTCAAAGATTTCTCCCGTCACACCGCAAAAAACAGGCTTTTTCTGTAGTATATGCCGGTTTACTCCGCTTATTCCAAAAGAATTTGTTGCTTTTTGCAAAAATTTTTGATATACTGCTCAGGCTATAAAGAATAAAGGACTGAGAAATTTGGCAAGAAACAGACTCCCCGGTGCAGGCGAAAACAAAATGCGCACCATGCCCGTGGGCAAGCTTTTATTTACCATGGCGTTGCCGCTGGCACTTTCTATGCTGGTGCAGGCCTTCTATAATATTGTAGACAGCTTTTTTGTGGCAAAGGTCAACGAGGATGCGGTGACGGCGCTTTCTTTTGCGTTCCCCATTCAGAATTTGCAAATCGGCTGTGCCACCGGTGTTGCGGTAGGTATGAACAGCCTGCTGAGCAAATCCCTGGGCGAGGGCAATCAGGAGCAGGCCAACCGTGCCGCAGGCAACGGCATCATCCTGACCTTGATTCTGGTGGTTGGCTTTATGCTGTTCGGTGCGTTTGGTACGGAGCGCTACTACAGCGTCTTTGGCGCTAATGACCGGACTACTCAATACGGCATCAGCTACACTTCCATTTGCAGTCTGTTTACCTTGGGCATTTTTGTGGAGGTTTTGGGGGAACGTCTGCTGCAGGCCTCCGGCCGCACCATCTACACCCTGTTTACACAAGGTACAGGCGCAGTACTGAACATCATTTTAGACCCCCTGTTCATTTTGGGCACAGAGGGACTGGCGGAAATGGGAATCCATCTGCCGTTTTACGTGCCTCGTATGGAGGTGGCCGGTGCGGCAATCGCAACCGTCATCGGTCAGTGGGTCGCGGCAATTATGGCGATTATTTTCAACCTGACGGCCAATCACGATGTGCAATTTGCCGCCAAATACCTGAAGCCGCGCAAAGACATTATCAAGCCGATCCTGTCTGTGGGTGTGCCCTCTATGATTATGATGGCCATCGGCTCTGTGATGAATTTCTGTATGAATAAGATTTTTATGGGCTTTGATGGGCAAACCCCTGCGGCAGTATTCGGCATTTATTTCCGCTTGCAAAGCTTCTTCCTGATGCCCCTTTTCGGTATCAACAATGCGTCTATTTCCATTGTGGCATACAATTACGGTGCGCGGCAGCCGAAGCGCATTATAAAAACACTGAAGTGTGCCTTGTGCTCTGCGGTGGTGGTGATGCTGACCGGTTTGACGGTGTTTCAGATTTTCCCGGAGGTACTGATGGGCATTTTTAGCTCCGGAGAGGAAAGTACCGCATTGGTACGTATGGGCGTAACGGCCTTGCGCATTGTCAGCCTGCACTTCCCGTTGGCTGCGATCGGCATTGCTCTGGGCGCATCCTTCCAGGCGTTGGGCATTGGCATCTATTCCACCATTACTTCTTTGTGCCGTCAGCTGGTGGTGCTGGTTCCTGCGGCATACCTGCTGAGCCTGACAGGGAATGTGGATGCGGTGTGGTGGTCCTTTGTGCTGGCGGAGTTTGTCAGCGCCGCCCTGACCATTTTCTTCTTCCTGCGAATTTACCGCAAGAAGGTAAAGCCTTTAATGTAATAATTTTAAAGAGTTTATCTCAAAAATGAGATAAACTCTTTTCTTTTATAAAATATGTGATATGATATACGCGTAAAGGAAGGGATTTTCTTGGGCAAGTGTGTGATTTTTTGTGCCGGCGAGTTTACGGGCCTTGCAGAGCCTGTGAAGCAGGGGGATTTGGTGATTGCCGCAGACGGTGGTTACCGATATGCATCCGCCCTGGGCATTACACCGGATATTGTGCTGGGCGACTTCGACTCTTTAGGCTACGTGCCGGAAAACAGCCGGGTATTTCCTGTAGAAAAGGACGATACCGATGCCATGCTTGCAGTGCGTTACGGTCTGGAGCAGGGATATAAGGACTTTGTGCTGTACGGCACACTGGACGGCCCACGGCTGGATCATACCGTTGCCAATTTGCAAACCCTTCAGTTTTTGGCAGACCGTCAGGCCACCGGTTTTTTGGTGGGCTGTAATCAGATTGCCACGGTGGTGCATAGCGGATGTTTGGCACTGCCTGCAACTTATAAAGGCACGGTTTCCGTATTTTGCATGGGCGCAGATGCACGGAAAGTCACCATCGAGGGACTGAAGTACACCTTACAAAACGGTACACTTTCGGCAGGATTTCCTTTAGGTGTCAGCAACGCGTTTACAGGCAAAAACGCAAAAATCTCCGTGGGAGAGGGCAGCTTGCTGATTATATATGCACGGGAAAATGGTATAAAATGACCTTTAAAAGAAGAGGAACGGGAAAATGGAAGAAAGAGAACTGGCATCCTACGGGCTCACGGAAGAGGAAGCCCGTATCCGGCGACAGCAGGGCAAGGGCAATGTGGTGTCGGACAGCGGTGGAAAGAGCAACAAGCAAATTATTATAGAACACCTGCTGACTTATTTTAATCTGGTGTTTGGCGTGTTGGCGGCACTGCTGATCATCAGCGGCTCCAATGTGAAAAATCTGACTTTTCTGGTGGTGGTCGTGATCAATACCACCATCGGTGCGGTACAGCAGATCAAGGCCAAACGGGCAGTGGAAAAACTCACATTGGTGGCCGCCCAAAAAGTCAATGTATTACGGGATGGCCGTTGGGTCAAACTGCGTGACGATCTGCTGGTGGAAGGGGATGTGGTGTCCTTTTCTGCAGGCGATCAGATTTGTGCCGACGGTGAGGTGCTGTGGGGCAGCATACAGGCAAACGAATCGCTGCTGACCGGTGAATCCGATGCGGTGCATAAGCAATGCGGCAGTGAAGTGCTCTCCGGCAGCTTTGTGCTCAGCGGCAAAGCGGCGGTGAAGCTGACCAACGTGGGTGACTATGCTTTTGCCGCAAAGCTGGCAAGAGAGGCAAAGCAGGATCATCGGGCGACAAAGTCCGAAATGATGCGCTCTTTGGATAAACTGATTCGGGTACTGGGCATCATCCTGATCCCGGTGGGTCTGATTTTGTTCTACCATCACAGCAAGGAACTGCACATGGCCTTCCGGCAAAACAGCGAAAAGACCGTTGCGGCACTGGTGGGTATGATCCCGGAGGGACTTTATCTGCTGACCAGTCTGGCAATGGCTCGTTCCGCCATCAAGCTGACAAAGCAGAGAGTGCTGGTGCAGGATATGAACTGCATCGAGACACTGTCCCGTGTGGATGTGCTGTGCGTGGATAAAACCGGCACCATTACAGAGCCGACCATGGTGGCAGAAGAGGTCTATCCCATTGGGGATACCGATCCGGAGGAAATTGAAGGGGTGCTGTGCGCCCTGTACGGCGGACGGGAGCCGGATAATGATACGGCCCGTGCCATCAATGAGCTGTTTCCAGACAGCAACGACTGGAAGTGCCTTGAATATATTCCTTTTGATTCCAAATACAAATGGAGCGGCGGCGTGTTTGAAGACCACGGCAGCTTCCTGGTAGGTGCGCCGGATCGCATTATGGGCGAGCGCTATGAGGAAGTGCAGGAGTCTGTGGAGGCTTGGATTGACAAGGGCTTCCGTGTGCTTTTGGTGGCTCGCTATGAGGGCGTGCTGAAGGCGGATGCACTGCGTGACAGCAATATGGTGCCTTTGGCGCTGATTCTGCTGACCAACCGTATTCGGGAAAATGCGCCCTCTACCTTCCGCTACTTCAAAGAACAGGGCGTGACCATCAAGGTCATTTCCGGTGATAATCCCCGTACAGCCGCCGATGTGGCGCAACGGGCAGGCATCGAAAATGCACAGCATTATATTGACGCAACCCGTCTGAAAACCAATGAGGAAATTGATCGGGCGGTGCAGGAATATACCGTCTTTGGCCGTGTGACCCCGGAGATGAAGAAAAAACTGGTCATCGCTTTGAAAGCACAGGGACATACCGTGGCGATGACCGGTGACGGTGTCAACGACGTGCTGGCAATGAAGCAGGCAGACTGCGCCATTTCCATGGCCAGCGGCTCTCAGGCCGCCAGTCAGGTGGCACGGCTGGTGCTCACCGATTCCGACTTCGGTGCAATGCCCGGCATTGTGGCAGAAGGCCGACGGGTGATTAACAATATTCAGCGTGCGGCAACCCTGTTTTTGGTTAAGAACATTTTGTCTTTGACGCTGGCACTGGCCTGCGTGATCGGCGGCTGGATTTATCCCTTCGAGCCCATTCAAATGACCCTGATTTCCAGTTTAACCATTGGACTTCCCGGCTTCTTCCTGGCGATGGAGCCCAACTATGAACGGGTGAAAGGACGCTTTTTGCCCACGGTTTTGCGGCAGGCGTTGCCCGGTGGACTGACGGATTTTATCGTTTCCGCTTTGGCCTGCGCCATGATCAGCGCCTTTAAGCTGCCTGCGCAGGATGCCGGCACTGTGTGTACGGCAGTGCTGTCCGGCGTGGCACTTTTCGTGCTGTACAAGGTGTGTACACCCTTCGACCGCTTCCGCAAATTTGTGTGGGGTGCGGTGGCAGCGGCACTGTTGGGATGCTTTATCCTGCTTCCCCACTTCTTCAGCCTGAGATTTACCGATCACAAATCCATTTTGGTGCTGCTGGCGGCACTGATTATGGTGCCCACGGTATTTTACAGCCTGCAGTGGCTGTTCTCCCAGTGGGACAGACTGGTGGCTTGGATCAGACGGAAAAAATAACAAAAAGAGAAATGAGGTACAGCAATGGACGAACGGATCAGTATTTGCCGTGGATGCCTGCTGGGCATTGCGGTGGGCGATGCCATGGGTCACATTGTGGATGAAAAAAGCTGGTCGGAGATTCAGGAGGATTACGGTCCCAACGGTCTTTTGGGATACGACCTGGTCAACGGCTGTGCCGCCGGTTCTTCCTATACCCAAACGGCCACCTTTGTAACCAACGGTTTGCTGTTGGCGGTGACCAGAGGAAAGCCGGAGCTGTATTTGCGGTATGTGGGTCTGTCTTTGCGTGAGTGGGCACGGGCACAGCATTTTCCCCGTGATCCGGAAAAATCCTATTGCTGGGTCTCCAAGATTCCTCAGATGCGTGTGCGCAAATGTAAAGACAGCCGGATGCTGGACGCGTTGCGTTTTCCGGAGCTGGGCAATATGGATCGTCCCTCCAACCGTGCCGCAACCCCCGGTGGTCTGACCGGCAGTATGGCGGCAGGACTGGTGTGCAACGGTCGCCATTTGCCCCGTAATCAGGCGGTGCGGCTGGGCGCACAAATTGTGGCGCTGACCCACGGTGACCCGGAGACCTGGTTTGCAGGCAGTGTGCTCTGCGAGGTGATTGCCGCGCTGGCAGAACGGACAGAAAAATCCCTGAGGGACGTCTTTTCAGACAGCATCGACAAAATGCAAAGCACCTTCGGTGCAGACTATGCCCAGGCTCATACACTGGCAGATGCCCTGAAAAAAGCAATTTGCAAAGCAGAGCAGACGGAGTATGACCCCCGTGGGGTGATGGAATCTTTTGGCTGTGAAACAGCAGCGCAGTGTTTGGCTGCTGCCATGTATGCCTGCCTGACTGCAGAGCAGGATTTTGACAGCACTTTGATTTTGGCAGTGAACCACTCCGGACGCAGTGCGGCAGTGGGGGCGATTGTAGGCGGCATTTTGGGCACACGTATGGGTGCGGAGGCATTACCGGAATTTTATATGGAGAGCTTAGAGCCTGCCTCTGTTTTGGAGGAGCTGACAGGCGACTTGGCTGTGGGCAGTCCTACTGCCGGCCTTTTTGATGACGACTGGGATCACAAGTATGTACAGGGCTTGCCTTTAGGCAATCACTGATGCAGGCTTTTTTGCGGTACAGGCAGGCAAAAGTCGAAAAAGGTTATTATTTGCGTAAAAAATATAAAATTTTTGGCATAAACCTCTTGCAAAACGGATAAACAGATGCTATAATGAGCATCGATAGTATTGACATTCAGGAGAGAGGGGCGCGCCCCTCTCTTTTATGTTGAAATGAGGAGATTTTTGTGAAGGTAACAGAGATTGTCACAGCCTTTGCCCAGCCCATCGTGGAAGAAAAAGGCTGCAGCTTGTGGGATGTGGAGTATGTGCGTGAAGGCAGCGAACGGTTTTTGCGTGTCTACATCGATAAAAAAGGCGGTGTGAGCATCGACGACTGCGAGGCAGTTGCCCGTGCCATCGACCCCATTTTGGATGAAAAAGACCCCATTGCGGAAAGCTATCACTTCGAGGTTTGCTCCGCAGGCATTGAACGGGCACTGAAGCGCCCGCAGGATTTTGAACAGTTTATGGGAAGTCCCATTTTAATAAAACTGTACCGTCCCCATAACGGCCTGAAAGAGATTCCCGGTATTTTACGGGGCTATGAGGAAGGCCGCATTACCGTGGAGGCGGGGAAAGAGACTGTTACATTTGAAAAATCCCAGGTGGCGCTGTGCCGTCTGCGGGTAGAATTCTAACGAGGAGGAATTATAGAGATGGCAAGAGCCAAGAAGTCCGAAGCCCCCAAGGTGGATATCGGCGGAGAGATTTTCTCCAGCTTGCGTGAACTGGAAAAGATGAAGGGTATTCCTGTGGAGTATATGGTGGAGCGCCTGTCTCAGGCACTGACCAATGCTTACCGCAAGGATCGGGAAGACGATCGGGATATTCCTGCAGAGAACGTGGTAGTGGACCTGAGCGAAAAGGGTCTTTTTATGCACGTGGTAAAGACGGTGGTTGAGGAAGTGGAAGATCCCTCCACTCAGATGCACATCGAGGCTGCAAAGAAGATTAACCCCAATGTGCGTGAAGGCGAAAATATTGAACTGCCTGTAGACTTCCAGAAGTTTGGCCGCATTGCTGCGATGACTGCCCGTCAAGTGGTCATTCAGGGCATCCGCGAGGCAGAGCGCGGCGCAATGGCAGACAACTATTCCAACAAGTCCGCAGAATTGCTCACCGGTACTGTACAGCAGGTGGGTATGGAAGGCGACCTGTTTGTGCGCATCGGTCAGGGTGCGGAGCAGGGCGACGGCATTTTGCCTGTTTCCGAGCAGATTGCAGGGGAAAGCTATAAGGCCGGTGACCTGATTCGTGTGTACGTTTTGGGCGTACAGCGCGTAAACCGCGGACCGATGATCAAGCTGTCCCGTACCCATCCCAATGTGGTGCGCCGCCTGTTTGAACTGGAAACACCGGAAATTGCAGACGGCACGGTGGAGATCCGCAACATTGCCCGTGAGCCCGGCTCCAGAAGCAAGATTGCTGTTCGTGCCACGGTGGAGGGCATTGATCCTGTGGGTACTTGCGTTGGTCCCAGAGGCGGCCGTGTAAATGCGGTTGTGGAAGAGCTCCACGGTGAGAAAATCGACATCATTGTTTGGAGCGAAGATCCCTGTGAGTACGTTCGTGCAGCACTGAGCCCCTCCGATGTGGTGAGTGTGACCCTGATTCCCGGTCAAAAGGCCTGCCGGGTCATCGTGCCGGACGATCAGCTCAGCCTTGCCATCGGCAAGGAAGGTCAGAATGCCCGTTTGGCCGCACGCCTGACCGGCTATAAGATTGACATCAAGCCTGAAAGTCAGGCAGAGCAGGAGTAATCACCGTAGAAAGGAGTTGCACAATGCAGAAGAAAATTCCGATGCGGCAGTGTATGGGCTGTCGGGAGCGCAAAGCAAAAAAAGAGATGATTCGCGTTGTGCGAACCACGGAAAATACGGTATGTCTGGATTTTTCCGGCAAGCTGAACGGACGGGGCGCTTATATTTGCCCTGATCCCGTGTGCTTGGCGAAGGCACGCAAGGCCAACAGCTTAGCAAGAAGCCTGGAGACGGAAATTCCGGAAGAGGTTTATGACCGACTGAATAAGGAATTGGAGGGATATGCCCGTGGATAAAGCATTAGGGTATCTGTCCCTGGCTCGTAAGGCCGGACGCGTTGAACTGGGTGAAGAACCGGTAGGCGCTGCGGCAAGAGCCCATCACGCACGGCTTTTAGTGGTGGCCGGTGATGCTTCTGACCATACCTGGCGCAGAGCGAAAAGCTTTGTAAACGGAACAGATCAGCAGTGTTTGAGAGTGCCTTATACCAAGCAGGAGCTGGGGCAGGCCACAGGCCGCACCGAGCTTGCGTTGGCGGCACTGACCGATCCCAGTATGGCGGTTGCATTTGTAAAGGCGTTGGAAAACCCGGAAAAGTATGCCGGGGTTTTGGAAAAGCTGACGCAGAAGGCGCAGAGAATCGATGCCCGTCAAAAAGAGGCAAAGGCTCACGCCAGAAATGTGAAAAAAGGCCAATTCCGTCGTAAACCCAAGGTCAAATGAGTATGGAGGTGCGTTAATATATGAGTTTAGTGAAGTATCGTGTAAAAGAAATTGCCGCCGACTTTGGCGTTTCCACCAAGGAAATTACGGAGATTATGGGCAAGTTTTTTGAAAAGCCCAAGTCCAACACCCAGGTGCTCACCGATGAAGAGCTGGATGTGGTGTTCGACTATATGACCCAGAGCCATCAAATCGACTCTTTGGAGCAGGTTTTTGCTGTCAAACCCAAGGAAGAGCCCAAGGAAGAAGCACCCAAGGAAGAGCCGAAGGCAGAGGCAAAGCAAGCTCCGAAGGCAGAAGCACCCAAGGCGGATGCGCCCAAGGCCGCCAAGCCTCAGGCAGCACCTGCAAAGGCAGAAGCGCCTGCAAAGCCCCAAAAGCCTGCAGAGCCTGAGCGCAAACGGGAACGCCGCGTGGTGGATACCTCTGCGGTGCAGGTGAACAGTGCCCGTTTTGACGACCGTGTGGACAATTTGGTGTCGGAGCGTATGCAAAATTACGCCGGCGGCAAACAGCGCATTGGCAAAAAGGGTCAGCAGCAGAATAAGAAAGACAACAAGTTTGTCAAAGGCAACAAGGCCAAAAACGAGGCCGAGGAGAAGATGCGCCGTCTGCAGATGGAGGTTGCCCGTAAAGCACCGGTTACCGTTAAGATTCCTGAGGAAATTACGGTGGGTGAGCTGGCTTCCCGTATGAAAAAGACCGCAGGCGAAGTGATCAAGTGCTTGATGAAGAACGGTGTTTTGGCCGCCATCAATCAGGCAATCGACTTTGATACCGCAGAATTTGTGGCAACGGAAATGGGCTGTAAGGTGGAGAAGGAAATCACCGTCACCATCGAGGAGCGCATCATTGACGACCACGTGGATAATGCCGAAGAACTGGAGACCCGTGCACCGGTTGTGGTGGTAATGGGTCACGTTGACCACGGTAAGACCTCCACCTTGGACGCCATCCGTAAGACCAGTGTTACTGCCGGTGAGGCCGGTGGCATTACCCAGCACATCGGTGCTTATACCGTAGATGTGAACGGCAGTATGGTGACCTTCCTGGATACCCCCGGTCACGCCGCATTTACCTCTATGCGTGCCCGTGGTGCAAAGTCTACCGACATTGCCATTCTGGTGGTTGCCGCTGACGACGGCATTATGCCCCAGACCGTGGAATCCATCAATCACGCCAAGGCCGCCGAAGTGCCCATTATCGTGGCCATCAACAAGATGGATAAGCCGACGGCCAATCCCGATAAGATTAAAGAGCAGCTGACCAAGTACGACCTGATTCCCGAAGAGTGGGGCGGTGATACCATCATTGTGCCCATCTCTGCAAAGACCGGAATGGGTCTGCAGGAATTGCTGGAAATGGTTCTGCTGACTGCAGAAGTGCAGGAGCTGAAGGCCAATCCCAACCGCCGTGCAAAGGGTACGGTTATTGAGGCACGTTTGGATAAGACCCGTGGCCCCATTGCCACCTTGCTGGTGCAAAACGGCACGCTGAAGCAGGGCGATATCGTCATTGCCGGTACTGCTGTGGGTCGTGTGCGTGTGATGACCAACGATAAGGGCCGCACCGTCAAGACCGCAGGTCCGTCTGTGCCTGTAGAGATTACCGGTCTGGCTGAAGCACCTGTGCCCGGTGATGAGTTCAATGCCGTTACTGACGAGCGTATGGCTCGTGAACTGGTGGAACAGCGCAGACAGGCACAAAAGGATGCTGCCGCCAACGCCATGACCAAGGTGACACTGGATAACCTGTTTGCCAAGATGCAGGAAGGTCAGATGAAGGAGCTGCCTCTGATTGTCAAGGCGGACGTGCAGGGCTCTGCAGAAGCACTGAAGGCTTCTTTGGAGAAGATTTCCAACGAAGAAGTCCGCGTCCGCGTGATTCACACCGGCGTGGGTGCAATCAACGAATCGGATATTCTGCTGGCTTCCACTGCCGGTGCCATCGTGGTGGGCTTTAACGTCCGTCCCGATGCAGGTGCACAGGCAAGTGCACAGAGAACCGATGTGGATATGCGCTTCTACCGTGTGATTTACGACGCCATCGACGAGATCGAGGCGGCAATGAAGGGTATGCTGGCACCCAAGTTTGAGGAAGTGATCATCGGTCACGCCGAGGTGCGTATGACCTACAAGGTTTCTTCTGTGGGCACCATTGCCGGCTGTATGGTCAAGGATGGCAAGGTGACCAGAGATGCACAGGTGCGTGTCCTGCGTGACAACATCGTGATTCATCAGGGCGAGGTAGGCTCTTTGCAGCGCTTCAAGGATGCTGCGAAGGAAGTTGCCACCGGTTACGAATGTGGTATGAGCATTCTCAAGTTTAACGACATCAAGGAAGGCGATATTTTCGAGTGCTTCCAGATGCAGGAGATTAAGCAGTAAATTCCGTGGGCGTGTTGTTTTTGCAACACGCCCATTGGAGATATCAACGCTTTTTATAAAGTCAGCCCTTTGGGGCAGACTGAATAAAGTGGAAGGAGGAGCAAAAATGGCTTCTAACAGAATCGGAAGAATCAACGAGGAAATTCAGAAGGAATTATCCTCTGCAATACGAAATTTAAAAGATCCGCGGGTGCAAAACACCATGATTTCCATCACCCACGTGGAGGCAACGCCGGATCTGCGGTACGCCAAGGTGTACGTGAGCTTTCTGGAGGAGAGCAAGGCCGCAGATGCCATGAAGGGCTTGAAGTCTGCCGGCGGCTATCTTCGTCGGGAGCTGGGCAGCGCCCTGAATTTGCGTTATACCCCGGAGCTGGTATGGGCGCTGGATGATTCCATCACCTACGGTGCGAAAATGCTGAAACTGATCAACTCTTTAGAGGTACAAAAAGATGACGATGACCAGGCTTGATGCGGCAAAGCTGCTGATGGAAAAAGACCGGTATGTGATCCTGACCCATAAAGGACCGGATGGCGATACCACCGGCTCAGCGGCGTTGCTGTGCTTAGGCTTGCGGCAGTTGGGCAAGACGGCCCACGTGTATTATAATGAAGAGTGGTCACCCAAGTACCTGTTTTTGGTGGAGGCACTGCAAACAAACGAAATTGGGGAAGACGATACTCTGGTGTGTGTGGACGTGCCTGCGGAGCACATGCTGGTGGAATTTCCGGAAGAGCATCGGCAAAAGCTTCTTTTACGCATCGACCACCACGGAAACGCCCAGTCCTTCACCCCCAATGAGCTGGTAGAGACGCAGACTGCTTCTTGCGGTGAACTGGTGTATGAAATTTTAAAGCTGATGCAGGTGGAGCTGAATGAGGAAATGGCGCTTCCACTGTACACCGCCATCACCACCGATACCGGCTGTTTTCGGTATGCCAATACCACGGCACATACCCTGCAGACAGCGGCGGCCTGTTATGAAACCGGTGCGCAGCTGCAGGAGCTGACCCGTATCTATTTTGATACCATCACCCGTAAATCTCAGCTTGTACGGGCGTTTTTACTGGAAAATGCAGTGGAATTACTGGACGGTCGGGTGATGATCTGCTCTATGACCATGGCGCAGGAGCAGGAAATGGAGCTGACTCCGGAGGACACCCACAATCTGGCAGGTTTTGCCCGTAGCATTGAGGGTGTTTGTATGGCGGTGATGCTTCGGGAATACGAGGAAAACCGCATCAGCCTGTCGGTACGCGCCATTCCCGGATGGGATGCGGCGGCATTTTGCAACCGGTTTGGCGGCGGCGGACATAAAGGTGCGGCAGGTGCCGGCTTTGAAGGGACGATGCAGGAGGCGGTTGCCGCGGTACGAAAAGCAGTTGAGGAAGGGCTATGAACGGCATTGTAATTGTAGATAAGCCTCAGGGCTGGACCAGTCAGGATGTGGTCAGCAAGCTGCGGGGCGTGTTTAAAACCCGTCGCATCGGTCACGGCGGCACGTTAGACCCTTTGGCAACCGGGGTACTGCCGGTGTTTGTGGGCCGTGCCACCCGTGGAGTGGAGTTTTTTGAGCACGCAGAGAAAACGTATGAAGCAGTACTGCATTTGGGGCTTTCCACCGATACGGAGGATATTACCGGCACGGTGCTGGCAGAAAAGCCGGTTTCAGTGAATGAGGAAACATTTTTGGCGGTTTTACAGCAGTTTCGGGGAGAAATTCAGCAGATTCCGCCTATGTATTCTGCCATTAAAATCAACGGGCAGAAGCTCTACGACTTAGCTCGCAAGGGCAAGGAGGTGGAGCGTCAGAGCCGAAGCGTGACCATTCACCGGTTAGAGTGCCTCAGCTTTGACGGCACCTTTGCTAAGCTGTTGGTGCACTGCTCCAAGGGCACATACATCCGCACCCTGTGCAAGGATATCGGAGAGGCACTGGGCTGTGGCGGCTGTATGGAGGCACTGCGGAGAGTGGCGGCAGGAAGCTACACGCAGCAGCAGGCCGTGCCGCTGCAAACTTTGATTGAAACCCAAACGCCGGAGCAGTATTTAGCCCCTGTGGATAGTATGTTTGAAATGTATCCACGGGTGGATTTGACCGAGAAGCAGGAATTGCGCTGCCGCAACGGCAATGCCTTTTCGGTCGCTCTGCCGGACGGCACATACCGTGCCTATGGCAAAAACGGGGCATTTTTAATGCTCAGCAAAGTGGAAAACGGAACGATGTCCACCATCAAGAGCTTCTTCGAGGTGTAAAACATCTGCCGATTTTACCATCGTTTACGAAAATGGTGACACAGATATGGGCAATATCATTAAGTTTAGGATGTCATTGCGAGCACCGGAGGTGCGTGGCAATCCGTAATACCCCTTGAAGAACGGATTCCCACGGCTGCTGCGCAGCCTCGGAATGACAGGGGCTTGTTCACTTAACGACATTGCGGATACCGGGGGAAAAGCTTATGGATAAGTACATATTTGCCCTGGGATATTTTGACGGTGTCCACTTGGGGCATCAAGCACTACTGACACAGTGCAAAAAACTGGCACAAGGAAAAAAATGGGGCGCTGTGACCTTTCTTGGTCATCCGGACGAGCTGCTCAAAGGCATCCGTCCCGGACTGATCAATCAAAATGCCGACAGAGACAGACTTCTGCAAAGCTTTGGCGCAGAAAGAATTGTCCACCTGATCTTTGATGAGAAGCTGATGAAAACCCCGTGGGACAGCTTTTTGGATATGCTGGTAAGAGATCACGGTGCAGAGGGCTTTGTGTGCGGCAGTGATTTTCATTTTGGCGCACAGGGGGCAGGCACGGCGGCACTTTTGCAAACGTACTGCGCGGAACACAATCTGCAATGTGCCGTTGTCCCACAGCAAATGCAGGACGGTCAGCGCATTTCCTCCACCTGTATCCGCAGCTTGCTGGAACAGGGGGACGTGGAAAAAGCCAACCGCCTGCTGGGGCATCCCCACACCCTTTGGGGCGTTGTGGAGCAGGGCAAGCAGCTGGGCAGAACCATTGGCGTGCCTACTGCCAACATTTCCTACAGCGCAGAGCTGATAAAGCTGCCCTACGGCGTCTATGAATGTAATGTGACGGTGGAAAAATGCAGCTATAAAGCCATCACCAATGTGGGAAAATGTCCCACGGTTTTGGGGCAGAAGCTGACGGTGGAAAGCCATTTACCGGGTTTTGACGGAGATTTGTACGGCAAAACGGTGCAGGTGGAATTTTTGCGTTTTCTCCGACCGGAGCAGAAATTTGACAGCTTACAGGCACTTCAAAATCAAATTGCACAAGATATTAAAAGTATTCTCTAAGATTTTCCCTTAAAACAGGAGAAAAAGCAAAGAATTTTATAGGATTCAAGAAAATTCTTCTTTACTTTTGGAAATACTTATGTTATAGTAGTCGGGCTGGCTATGGCCGGTGCAATACTGCGCCCTCAACTCAGTTACGGGAGAAGCCGAAAAACGGATTCCACTAACCCCTACTTGGTTGCCGGGCAATAAAAATGAAAGGTGGAAAATACAATGATTCTCAAGGAAAAGAAGACCCAGGTCATCCTGGACAACGCAACCCACGAAGGCGATACCGGTTCTCCCGAAGTGCAGATCGCTATTCTGACTGCTCGCATCAATGAGCTGACCGATCACCTGCGCGTGCACAAGCACGACAACCACTCCCGTCGTGGTCTGCTGATGATGGTTGGTAAGCGTCGTAACATGCTGGACTATCTGGCTCGTAAGGACGTAGAGCGTTACCGTGCTATCATCGCCAAGCTGGGCATCCGTAAGTAAGAAGGAAGGGCGACGGCATCCGTCGCCCTTTTTCAAAAAAGGGAGTTGTTTTAGCAGTTGAAAGTGCTTCTGCAAATGCGGAGGCAGTTTCAAGTGCTAAACCTCCCAACAGAAAAATAATTCAGGAGGTAAAGAAATGATTAAGCGCAAACAGTATCCCAACCATCACGTTTATGAGATGGAAATTGGCGGCCGTCCCTTCACCGTAGAGACCGGTAAGGTGGCAGAGCTGGCCAACGCAGAGTGCATCTGCCGCTACGGCGACACCGTGGTGCTGACCACCTGCACCTGCAACCCCATTCCCAAGGCCGGTATTGACTACTTCCCTCTGACCATCGAGTTTGAGGAGCGTATGTATGCCGTGGGCCGCATCCCCGGCTCTTTCAACCGCCGTGAGGGCAAGCCCTCCGACCGCGGTATTCTCAACAGCCGTATTATCGACCGTCCTATGCGTCCTCTGTTCGACGAGGAACTGCGTAACGACACTGTTGTGACCTGCACCGTGCTGGCCAACGACTACGAGAATCCTGTAGAAGTTGTTGCTTCTCTGGGCGCTTCCATTGACATCGCTTCTTCCTATGTGCCCTGGAAAGGACCGGTTGCCACCACCAAAGTTTACCACGTGGGTGACCGTTATATTATCAACCCCTCTGCCGATGAGCGTGAGGCAGGCGACTGCTTCGTGTGCATCGCTTCCACCTTCGAGAAGGTGGTTATGATCGAGACCGAGGCCAACGAAGCGCCTGAAGCTGTTGTGCTGGAGGCCATTCGCATTGCTCACGAGACCAATATGGAAATCGTGAAGTTCATCAACGGCATCGTTGCAGAGATCGGCAAGCCCAAGTTCACCTTCGAGAAGGCAGCTGATACCCACGACCTGCTGGACGATCTGGTAAACTACGGTCTGGGTCAGATCGAGTATGCACTGGATACCGACGACAAGAACATCCGCGAAGAGCGCCTGACTGCTGCCCGTCTGGACTTTGCAGACAAGTTTGCAGAGAAGTACGAAGATTTTGAGACCCACATTGAGGTCTGCCTGTATAAGATGCAGAAGAAGGTTGTCAAGAAGTGGCTGCTGGAAGGCAAGCGCGTTGACGGCCGTGGTATGGACGAGATTCGTCCGCTGGATGCCGAGGTTGGCATTCTGCCCCGTGTACACGGTTCCGGTCTGTTCTCCCGTGGCCAGACTCAGGTGCTGTCCATCTGCACCCTGAACTCCCTGTCCGCCGCGCAGAAGATGGATACCATCTACCCCGAGGAAACCCGCCGTTATATCCACCACTACAATTTCCCCTCCTTCTCCACCGGTGAGGCCCGTGCCGCCCGTTCCACCTCCCGTCGTGAGATCGGTCACGGTGCACTGGCTGAAAAGGCACTGCTGCCTGTGATTCCCAGTGTGGAAGAGTTCCCCTATGCCATCCGCGTGGTTTCCGAGGTGCTGTCCTCCAACGGCTCTACCTCTCAGGGCTCTATCTGCGGCTCTACCTTGGCTCTGATGGATGCCGGCGTGCCCATCAAGCGCCCGGTTGCAGGTATTTCCTGCGGCCTGATCTCCGATCAGGAGACCGGCGAGTGGAGAACCTTTACCGACATTCAGGGCGTGGAAGACTTCCACGGTGAAATGGACTTTAAGGTAGCAGGTACTACCGAGGGTATTACCGCCATTCAGATGGACCTGAAGAACAAGGGTCTGACCATGGAAATCATTGCCGACGCACTGGAGCGCTGCCGCAAGGCTCGTCTGGTGATTCTGGACGAAGTGATGCTGCCCTGCATTGCAGAGCCTCGTGCTGAGGTTTCTGAGTATGCACCCAAGATGCTGAGCCTGAAGATTCCTGTGGACAAAATCCGCGAAGTAATCGGCTCCGGCGGCAAGACCATTCAGAAGATCTGTGCCGATACCGGCGCAAAGGTGGACATCGACGACGATGGCTCCGTATTCATCTCCGCAGTGGATTCCGAGGCTGCTTACGCCGCCAAGAAGATGGTGGACGACATCTGCTTCGTGCCTGAGGTTGGCAAGCTGTACTACGGTAAGGTTGTACGCATCCTGCCCATCGGTGCATTCGTGGAGATCGCTCCCGGTCACGACGGTATGGTGCACATCTCCAAGCTGGAGAACCGCCGTGTAGAAAAGGTGGAAGACGTTCTGAACTTGGGGGATATGACCTGGGTGAAGTTTATGGGCTTCGATGAGAAGGGCCGTGCAAACTTCAGCCGCAAGGATGCCCTGAAGGAACTGGAAAACGCCGAACAGTAATCAAATATAAAGGGCGTGTTGTTTTTTGCAGCACGCCCTAAAAAATGCAGAATGCATAATTCATAATGCAAAATTTAACGGGACGGCAACGCCGTCCCGTTATTTGTACGTTTTAAAACGATTCCTTTTGGGTTGGATTATAGATTCAGCAGCATACTGGCGAACAGGAAGTACACCAGCAGAGAGAGCGCATCCACAATGGATGTGATAAAGGGGCTGGCCATCACTGCCGGGTCTAATTTCAGTGCTTTGGCAAGCAGCGGTAAAATCGCACCCACCACTTTGGCGATAAGCACGGTGGCAAACAGTGCCAAACAGACTACCAGGTTGATCAGGGGACTAATGTCAGAGTTTCCCAAAAGCAGACCGTCCACCAGCCAAATTTTCAGGTAGCACACCACACTCAGGACAAGACCGCACAGCACGGCGGTGCGAATTTCTTTCCAGATGACCCGTGCCAGATCTCCCAAATGCAACTCTTCCAGACTCAGCGCGCGGATGATGGTAACAGAGGACTGCGAGCCGGAGTTACCGCCTGTACCCATCAGCATGGGGATAAAGGCAATCAGTGCGGCGTGGGTAGCCAGTGCGCTTTCAAAGGAGCTGATGATCATTCCCGTAAAGGTGGCGGAGACCATCAGCAGCAACAGCCACGGGATACGGCTTTTAAACAAATCCCAGGGAGAGGAACGGATATAGGTTTTCTCCGAGGGCAAAATACCGCCCATCATTTCCATATCCTCGGTGGCCTCATCCTGCATAACGTCGATGGCGTCGTCAACGGTGATGATGCCCACCATACGGTTTTCCAAATCCACCACAGGCAGTGCCAAAAAGTCGTAACGGGAGAACATCAGCGCCACTTCTTCCTGGTCTGTATGGGTGTTCACGGAGATCAGGTTGGTCTCCATAATGTCGGCAATGGGCGTTTCATCGTCCTGCGCCAACAGCAGATCCTTCACGGTGACGATGCCCACCAGCTTCCGCCCTTCGGTGACGTAGCAGGTATAGATGGTTTCCTTGTCCACACCCTGACGGCGAATACGGAGAATACTTTCTTCCACGGTCATATCCACACGCAGAGACACGTATTCTGTGGTCATCAGAGAGCCTGCGGAATTTTCGGGATACCGCAGAATCTGGTTAATGGAGGAGCGCATCACAGGGTCTGCCTGCCGCAGGATCCGCTTAACCACATTGGCAGGCATTTCCTCCACCAGTGCGGCAGCATCGTCTACATACAGCTCGTCCACAATTTCCTTCAATTCATTATCGGAGAAGGTGCGAATCAGAAGCTCCTGCTCTTCCGGCTCCATCTCCACAAAGGTCTCTGCCGCCAGCTCTTTCGGCAGGAGACGAAACAGCAAAGGCAGATTTTTTTCTTCGATAGAGGTGAACAGGTCTGCAATATCCGCAGGATTCAGGGTGACCAGCAAATCCCGCAGGAAGGCATACTTTTTCTCCTCCAGCATTTTGTACAGTGCTTGCTCTACAAGCTCAAAACGTTCATTCATCCGGTATAACCTCCTAAAAGCTTTACACCGGCCTCAAGGGGTCAACAGTTCCGCAGACGCAGTTGACTACTTCGGTCCGGCACATTGGAACTGCTACTATTACCTGCGTCCACGAAAATTCCCCCTTTTATCACAGGTTTTGTTATTTTCGTTATTGTATACCCGAAAGAAAGCAATGTCAAGAAACCGCACGGGAAAACCATTCACAAAATTTTCACCAAATATTCTTTTTTTCTACACGTATCATTCAAAATCGCAAGGTATGATAAGGGCGTAGAAGGGAACGGAAGCCGTGAGCCGAACCCTTTGAAAGTAGTTTGCAAAAGCAAACGATCTTTTTCTACCTCTCTTCTTTTTAAACCCCTAAGAAAAAGCCGTCACTTGTTCTGTGGCGGTTTTTTCGTATCCAAACGGGGGTCAAAAGAATTATTTGTTGCATAATTACATACTTATGGTAAAATATAAAAAATCTATTGGAAAGAAGGAATGAATCCCGTGATAAAACGATTGATTCAATGCGTACGGGAATTTAAGTGGCCTGCAATTCTCAGTCCCCTGTGTATGGTGGGCGAGGTTGCCATGGAGGTCACCATCCCCCTGGTGATGGCAAAGCTGTACGACCACGGCATTACGAATTCGGATATGACGGTGGTGCTGCAGCAGTCTTTGCTGCTGATTCTTTGTGCGCTGGTGTCGCTGGCCTTTGGCTCAGCATCGGCGTTTTTTGCGGCCAAGGCGGCAACCGGCTTTGCCCGAAATCTGCGCCACGATATGTTCTATAGGGTGCAGAATTTCAGCTTCAGCAACATCGACCGCTTCTCTTCGGCATCCATCGTCACCCGTCTGACCTCGGATGTGGCCAATTTGCAGATGAGCTTTCAGATGATGATTCGGATGGCGATCCGCAGTCCCATGATGCTGATTTTGGCCATTGTTTCTGCGGTGCGGATCAATGTAAAGCTGAGTTTGGTGTTCTGCGTAGCACTGCCGATTCTGGTTTTTGCACTGGTGCTGCTTGTGCCCTTCGTGTTCAAGATCTTTGATCGGGTCTTTAAGACCTACTACAAGCTCAACACCGTGGTGCAGGAAAATATCCGTGGTATGCGCGTGGTCAAATCCTTTGTACGGGAAGAAAAGGAAGAGGAGAAGTTTACCTCCATTTCCGGCTCGATTTACAAGGATTTCTGCAAAGCAGAACGGATTATGGCACTGAATAATCCCATTATGCAGTTTTGTGTTTACGGCTGTATGCTGGCCATTTCCTTCTTTGGCGCAAAAATGGTGCTTGCCTCCGGTAATAATGAGGCACTGGGGCTCACCACCGGTCAGCTGAGCTCCATGTTTGTCTACACCACCCAGATTCTGTCCTCGCTGATGATGTTCAGTATGGTCTTTGTGATGCTGACCATGAGCCGCGCACCCTTAAAACGGTGCTATGAAGTGCTCACCGAAGAGCCGGATTTGGCAAGTCCTAAGGAAAATACGGTGCAGGAAGTGGCAGACGGCTCTATTGACTTTGAAAACGTAGGCTTCCGCTATGCGGCAAAAGCCAAGCATCGGGCACTGAAGGAGGTCAATCTCCATATTCCCAGCGGTGCGACCGTGGGCATTTTGGGCAGCACCGGCTCGTCTAAAACCACTCTGGTGCAGCTGATTCCCCGTCTTTATGATGCCACGGAAGGCTGTGTAAAGGTAGGCGGTGTGGACGTGCGGAATTATGATTTGGAAGCATTACGGGATCAGGTTGCTATGGTTCTGCAGAAAAACGTGCTGTTTTCCGGCACGGTGAAAGAGAATCTGCGCTGGGGCAATCCCGACGCCACCGATGAGGAACTGGAAAACGCCTGCCGTATGGCTTGCGCCCACGATTTTGTGTCCGCATTTCCCGATGGCTACGATACCCATATTGAGCAGGGGGGCACCAATGTGTCCGGCGGACAGAAGCAGCGCTTGTGCATTGCCCGTGCGCTTTTGAAAAAGCCCAAGATTCTGATCTTGGACGACTCCACCTCCGCAGTGGACACCCAAACCGATGCCATGATCCGCAAGGCCTTTATGGAGGATATTCCCCATACCACCAAGCTGATTATTGCACAGCGTGTGGCTTCCGTGCAGGATGCGGATATGATTATTATTATGGATAACGGTATGATTGCGGATGTGGGCAATCACGAACAGCTTTTGGAAACCTCCCCGATCTATCGTGAAGTATATGAATCCCAGAAGAAAGGTGGTGACGAATAATGCCACCTGTAAGAATGAGAGGCGATGGCCGTAAGGCCAAAGATCCCAAGAAAACCCTGTCCCGCCTGCTAAGCTATATGGGAAAATACATTCCCATTTTGTTTGTGGTGCTGGTGTGCATTGTTGTTGCCTCCCTTGCCCAGACCACCGGCAGTAAATCCATCGGCAAACTGGTGGATAACTACATTCTGCCTATGGTGGAAAGCGGCAATACGGATATGAGCGGCATCGTAGAGTATTTGCTGTATCTGGTGTTTGTGTTTGGTGCCGGTATGCTGGCATCCTTCCTGAATCAATTTTTGATGGTGTTTGTTTCTCAGGGCACGCAGAAACGGATTCGGGACGAATTGTTCACCAAAATGCAGCGCCTGCCGGTGCGGTACTTCGATTCCAATACGGCCGGCAACATTATGTCCCGTTACACCAGCGACATCGACACCTTGCGGCAGATGATTTCCCAGTCCATTCCCCAAACCGCATCTTCTCTGATTACCCTGATTGTGGTATTTGTGGCGATGGTGCAAACCTCCTGGATTCTCACCTGCGTGATTTTCGTCACCGTGGGACTGATTCTGTTCATCACCGTCAAGGTGGTGGGCAAGGCCGGCAAGTACTTCATCGGCCAGCAACGGGCGCTGGGTGCAGTGAACGGCTATGTGGAAGAGATGATTTCCGGTCAAAAAGTGGTGAAGGTCTTTAACCGGGAGGAAATTTGTAAAGAAGAATTTGATAAGCTGAACGATGAGCTGTGCCGCAACGCCTATACCGCAGGAAAGCTCAGCAACCTGATGGGTCCGCTGAATAATAACCTGGGCTATGTACAGTATGCGGTGCTGGCAGTGGTTGGCGGTGTGATTGTGGTGGCATCCGAGGGTAAGATGCTGTCGCTGGGCAGCTTGATGAGCTTTATGCTCCTTTCCCGTACCTTTAACCAGCCCATTTCTATGATCAGCAACCAAATCAACTCCATCGTTATGGCACTGGCCGGTGCAGAGCGCGTGTTTGAAATGATGGACGAAGAGCCGGAGGCCGACGACGGCTACGTGACCTTGGTCAATGCCAGGGAGGACGAAAACGGTGTGCTCACCGAGTGCGCAGAGCATACCGGCCGCTGGGCGTGGAAGCATCCCCATCAGGCAGACGGCACGGTGACCTATACGGAGCTGAAGGGTGATATTGTGATGGACAGCGTGGACTTTGGCTACGTGCCGGAGAAAACCGTGCTCCACGATATTTGCCTGTACGCCACCCCGGGTCAGAAAATTGCCTTTGTGGGAGCAACCGGTGCAGGCAAAACCACCATTACAAACCTGATTAACCGTTTTTACGATATTGCTGACGGTAAAATTCGCTATGACGGCATCAACATCAACAAGATCAAAAAGGCAGACCTGCGCCGCTCCTTGGGCGTGGTTTTGCAGGAGACCAATCTGTTCACCGGTACGGTGATGGATAATATCCGCTACGGCAAGCTGGATGCCACCGATGAGGAATGTATCCGCGCGGCAAAGCTGGCCAATGCCCACGATTTTATTACCCGTCTGCCGGATGGCTATGATACCATGCTCACAGGCAACGGCGCAAGCCTGTCTCAGGGACAGCGACAGCTGATTGCCATTGCCCGTGCGGCGGTGGCAGATCCCCCCGTGATGATTTTGGATGAGGCTACCTCCTCCATTGATACCCGTACCGAGGCACTGGTGCAACGGGGAATGGATGCCCTGATGAAGGGGCGTACCACCTTTGTCATTGCCCATCGCCTCTCCACCGTCAAAAACTCCGATTGTATTATGGTGCTGGATCAGGGGCACATCATTGAGCGTGGCACCCACGAAGACCTGATTGCCCAGAAGGGCACATACTATAGGCTATATACCGGCGCCTTCGAGTTAGAATAATCAGGGGGCGTCAGAGGGCGCATATTGCACAAACTTCACCTCTCGGCGTACTTTTTGTACGCCTTCGGGATTCAGTTTGCCCAATCTGCATCCCTCTGCCATCCCCCTGAGCGTCAGGGAGTGTCAGGAAACGCAGACCGCATAAAACACAATTTTTATATGATTTTTTAATGTAGTATTTAAAATGTTTTATGCTTCGAACAAACTTCACCTCTCGCTGTACCTTTGTACAGCTTCGGGATTCAGTTTGTCCGATCTGCGTTCCCTGCCAGCTCCCTGGGCGTCAGAGGGCGAAAAAACGCCTCCCCTGCAGGGGAGGTGGCTCGCCGCAAGGCGAGACGGAGGGGTTAGGGGAGTTTGCGGTATGATCGCAACGGCAAAACAAGAAAATTCCTCTACAAACCCCTCAGTCAGCTTCGCTGACAGCTCCCCTGCAAGGGGAGCCGTAATGGGTATAATGCAAAAAAATTACGGGACGGCGTGATGCCGTCCCGTAATTTGTATAATGTAACGTTCGAAGGAGCTGTCATTGCGAGCCGCTTGAAAAGCGGCGTGGTAATCCGTTTCCTCGTAAAATGTACTTAGATGGTGATGCCGGCCTTCTCCAAAATGATGGGCACGTTCTTCTCTGCACCGATGGCCATCACGTGCACACCGTCGCACAGGTGCTCTTCCTTGATTTTGGCAATCATTTCTGCGGCCATCTCCATACCCAGCTTGGTGGGCAGGCCCTTTACACCGGTGGCCTTGCCTTCCTCGGCAGCGGCAGCCAGACGGTCGATCATATCCTGCGGCACGGCAATGCCGGGCACGTTTTCATTCATAAACTTGGCCATACCTGCAGACTTCAGCGGAATGATACCTGCCATAATGTGGGTCTTGATACCGGCCTTGTCCACTTCCTCCAGGAAGCGCTTGAAGGTGTCCAGATCAAAGATGCCCTGGGTCTGCACGTACTGTGCACCGTTTTCCACCTTCTGACGAAGCTTGTTGATCTGCAAAAACAGCGGCTCATAAACGGGGGTGACAGCAGCGCCCTTATAGAACTTGGGTGCGCCACCGGCAATTTCGTTGCCGCCGCAGTCACAGCCGGTTTCTTCCATCTTGGTGAGCATCTTCAGAATGCCCAGAGAGTCCAGATCGTAAACAGGCTTGGAGTCCTTGCAGTCGCCCACAACAGGGTGGTCACCGGTCAGTGCCAGCATGGTGTCGTTGCCAAAGCTGGCAGCGGACAGAACGTCGCCCATAATGGCCATACGGTTACGGTCACGCCCTGTAATCTGCAAAATGGGGTCTACACCTGCCTGCTTCAGCTTGATGCACAGACCTAAACCAGAGGCCTTCAGGCTGGCAGACTGCATATCCGTCACGTTGACAGCGTGTACCTTGCCGGCAAGAAGCTCAGCCGCTTCCATCTGCTCTGCAAAGCTGTAGCCCTTAGGGGGTGCCATTTCGGCAGTGATGCCGAATTTGCCGTTTTCTAATGCGTCGCGTAAATTGCTCATTATTTCTTCCCCCTTAATGTAATCACTCTGGGATAGGCAACGGTCTCATAACCCTTGTCTTCGCGGTCACGGGTCAGCTTGTCCAACTGGCCGGTGGCTTCCAGACGGTTGTAAATCTTGATCCAGGCACAGTCGTTTTCAGGATTGACCTCGCACTTGCCGTTTTTCTGACCGCCGCAAGGACCGTTGACCAGGCTCTTGGCACACTGGGTAATGGGGCACACTGCACCGGTCTGACCCAGTACGCACTCGCCGCAGAAGTGGCAAGCCTCTTCCCAAACACCAAAACGGGCAGCTTCGCCTAAGAACATGGTGTTGTTGGAGGGGTAGACGGGGATGTTGGGGGCAGTCTTGGCGGCGCACTGAACACCGTCGCCGCAGGACATGCAAATAATGCAGTCGGGGTTGGCGGCAACCATGGGCTTCATTTTGCTCTTTACACCCAGCGCCATACAGCAGTAGTCGGCAACAGCAGTGCCAACCACGGTTTTGCCGGCAGCTTCCAGTGCGGTCTTCAGTTCGTTGATCTGAGCTTCGCCGCCGGTTTGACAGGCAGTAGCGCAGCTGCCGCAACCGAGAATTGCTACGGTTTTGGCATTGCCGACCATTGCCATGATTTCTTCCAGGGGTTTCTTCTGCGTGATAATCATGTAATGAACGCTCCTTTATGTAATGTAGTTCATAGCTTTACATTTTATATTATAAAGGCTTTGCCGCGGAAAATCAATAGGGATTTCACAAAAGTTAACCAAACATAACATTTTTTAACATCGTAAACAAAGTGGTCTTTTAGCCTGTGTCAAAGCAAATAAAATAGGAAACAGGTGTATAAAAGTGATCATTTCCGGGTATTCTTTATGGCGTAAAATACCCCTGAAAAAATATAGAAAAAAATATTGAAAAAGGGGTTGACAAATAGTTCTTCTTTTGGTATACTGTGCAAGCTGTCCGATGAACGGCGCCGCCGGGAGGGTAGCAAAAAGTGTACTGTACCTTGTAAATTGAATAACGCAAAGACGAAATGAACACCTTGGACAATTTAAATGGATTGTTTAAGCGAGAAATCGAAATAACAGCCAACGAAAATTCTTGAGTAAAATTTGCTAGACAAATTTATTCAAAAAATGA
>JAFTVV010000035.1 GCA_017465625.1 Oscillospiraceae bacterium
AGGCGGCCGTCACACCCCCTTCTTTAACAACTATCGTCCCCAGTTCTACTTCCGTACCACCGACGTTACCGGCATCATCACCCTGCCCGAGGGCGTTGAGATGTGCATGCCCGGCGACAACGTTGTTATGAACGTTGAGCTGATCACCCCCATCGCTATCGAGAAGGGCCTGCGTTTCGCTATCCGTGAAGGCGGCCGTACCGTTGGTTCCGGCGTTGTTACCGAGATCTACGAGTAATTCTCAATAACAGGGAAATTCTTTCTAAAACAAAATCCTCCAGTCTTCGGACTGGAGGATTTTTTACTGTCCATCTTCCGTGTCATTGCCATACCGACCCCACGCCGGTGTGGCAATCCGTTCCTTAAAAATGACAAAGCCCCAAGCTGACAAAAAATGTCAGCTTGGGGCTTTGCTAACGCAACGCGAGTCTATAAGCCGGGTTCTGTCTTGATAGTCATCTATCTAAACCTGCAATTGCTCACAGGTTTTAGCCGCCTCCTCGGAACGGTCGGGCAAACCTATTGTTCCTCCACGGCGTTGCTCCGGATAGAGTTTACATCGTAAAACCTGTGTTTCCACAGGCCGGGTGGGCTCTTGCCCCACCTTTTCACCCTTACCTCATCGTCGATTCGCGTTAGGATGATCGCGCTGAGGCGGTATATCTCTGTTGCACTTGTCCTGGGGTCACCCCCGGCGGGCGTTACCCGTTATCCTTGCCCTGTGGAGCCCGGACTTTCCTCACCTGATGCCCGTTGGGGCATCAGCCGCGACTATCCAACTCGGTTGCGCGTACACATTGTAAACCAAGAACGTCAAAATGTCAAACATCTTGCAAAAAACATATTTTAGGTATATACTAAAAAAAGATATTCTTTGAATGTAAAGGAAGCTTAAAATGCATTACGATACGTATTTTAATTCCCTGCGGGGAAAGAAGATTTTAGTGATGGGTCTCGGCGTCAGCAACCGTCCCCTGGTACGGATGCTGCTGCGCTATGGATGCGACGTCACCGGCTGCGATAAAACCCCTCGGGAGAACTTTGACCCGGAGCTGTGCGAGTTGGAAGCATTAGGCTGTAAAATGAAGGTGGGTCAGGGATATTTGGAGGACCTGCAGGCGGATTTGGTATTTCGAACCCCCGGAATGCATCCGGATATTCCTGCGCTTTGCAGCTTGCGCCAATCCGGTGCGGAAGTCACCAGTGAGATGGAAGTGTTTTTTGAACTGTGCAATTGCCATCTGATTGCCGTTACCGGTTCTGACGGCAAGACGACTACCACCACTTTGATCTCTGAGATGCTGAAGGCATCCGGTAAGACGGTGTGGCTGGGCGGCAATATCGGCACGCCCTTACTGCCACTGATTGATAAAATCCGTCCCGATGATTATGCGGTGGTGGAATTAAGCTCCTTCCAGCTGATGGATATGCACCAAAGCCCCCATATTGCGGTGGTTACGAACTTAGCGCCCAATCATCTGGATGTGCATAAGGATATGCAGGAATACATTGACGCCAAGGTCAATTTGTTCCGTTATCAAAGACCTGAGGATGTGCTCATCGTCAATGCAGATAATGCCATTACCTCCGCATTTCAGGGCAATGGCACAATGAAGTATTTCAGCTATTCCGGCAAAGTCAAAACAGGCACTTATCTGGAAAATGATATGCTGTGCCGTAACGGAAAGCCCTTGTTCCACAAAAAGGACATTGTGATTCCCGGGGAGCATAATGTGGAAAATTACCTGACGGCCATTATGGCGGTGGAGGGTTTGGTAGAGGACGAGATCATTCACCAGGTTGCCAAGACCTTTGGAGGGGTGGAGCATCGCATCGAATTTGTCCGGGAGAAGGACGGCGTGCGTTTTTATAACGATTCCATTGCGTCTTCTCCCACCAGAACCATTGCCGGATTAAAGAGTTTCCCCCAAAAGGTACTACTCATTGCCGGCGGTTATGATAAAAAGATTCCCTATGACGTGCTGGGACCGCATATTTGTGAGCACGTGAAGACCTTGTATTTAGGGGGCGCTACCGGGCCTCAGATTCGCAAGGCCACGGAAAATGCCCCCAATTATCGGGAAGGTTGCCCCCGTATTGTGGAATGTGCCGACTTTACCGACGCGGTAAAGAAAGCCGCTGCCGATGCGGTCAGCGGAGATGTGGTACTGATGAGTCCGGCCAGTGCGGCATTTGACCAGTTTAAAAACTTTGAATATCGGGGAAGGTATTATAAAGCGCTTGTAAAGGAGCTGTAAATATGGAATTATCCCGTGTGGCGGAAGTTGCCGGAAAGCTGATAAAAGTAAAATACTGCGGTGCAGTGATTGTGGCGGCAGGCAACGCCTCCCGTATGGGCGGTATTGACAAGGTAATGGCACCGCTGATGGGAGAGCCGATGATTGTGCACACCGTCCGCGCATTTGAAAAGGCGGATGTGATTCGGGAAATTGTGGTGGTCACACGGGAAGACCTGGTAGAAGTTGTTACGGAACTGACGAAGCCTTTTTCCAAGGTGCGCGCAGTGGTTGTCGGTGGAAAAGACCGTCCCGAATCCGTCAGAAACGGCATCCTTGCCCTGTCTAAGAAGGTGAAATTGGCGGCCATACAGGACGGCGCAAGACCGCTGGTGTCTGTGCAGGTTATCGACCGCACCGTTCGTGCCGCCCATAGTTATGGCGCGGCCGCACCGGCAGTGCCGGTGAAAGACACCGTCAAGCAGGTCCAGGGCGGCGTGGTGCGTGCCACCCCCGACAGAAGCGCATTGCAGGCTGTGCAGACACCACAGGTGTTTGATGTAGATCTTCTGACAGGCGCGCTTTACAAGGCAGAGCAGGAAAAAACGGTGATTACGGACGATTGCTCTGCGGTGGAAAATATGGGCTTTACGGTGAAAATTGTGGCAGGTGATGAGTGCAATATGAAGGTCACCACGCCTATGGATTTGAAAATTGCCCAGATGTTGATGGAGGAACGCAAATGAGAATTGGACACGGCTATGATGTTCATCGGCTGGTGGAGTGCAGAGATTTGGTTTTAGGCGGTGTCACCATTCCCTTTGAAAAAGGCCTGCTTGGTCATTCTGATGCGGATGTATTGCTTCACGCGGTGATGGATGCGCTGCTGGGTGCGGCAGGCTTAGGGGATATCGGCAAGCTTTTTCCCGATACCGACAGCGCCTATAAGGGCATTTCTTCTATGATCTTGCTGGAAAAGGTGGCAGTGGCGCTGAAAGAAAAGGGCTATACCGTCGGCAATGTGGATGTGACGATGATTGCCCAAAAGCCCAAACTGCGCTCCTATATTCCCCAAATGGAGGAAAATATTGCCCGTGTTTTACAGGTCAGTGCAGACAAAATCAACGTAAAAGCCACCACGGAGGAGCACTTGGGCTTTACCGGTGACGGCAGTGGAATGTCTTGCCACGCAGTGTGCATATTGGAATAATTTTTTGGAACAAGAAACCCTCCTGTGACATAATTTGTCACGGGAGGGATTTTTATGGAGAAATGTATGATTACCTTCCGTTCCGTCACCCCTGCCCAACGGGCAGAACAGCTGCTTCGACGGGCGGGAGTACGCTGTGAATTGCATCGTACACCACGGTATTTGGCACAACAGGGATGCGGTTACAGCCTGCGGATACAGTCCCATCAGCTTGAACAGACGATCAGTTTTCTGCAGGAGCATCAGATCCCTTATCAAAAGGTGTATTGCGGAGAGTCTATGGAGGCTTTTCAATGATTTATCTGGATCACGGAGCGACCTCCTTTCCAAAACCGCTTTCGGTGCGCCGCCAGGTGCAGGATGCCATGGCGCGGTGCGGAAACAGCGGCAGGGGAGGACACGGGCCTGCAATGGAAGCGGCAAGAACCATATACCTGTGCCGTACAGCGGCGGCGGATTTTTTCGACTGCGTGCCGGAGCAGGTGGTGTTTACCTCAGGCTGTACCCACAGCTTAAATATTGCACTGCGTTCCCTTTTTAAAAAAGGGGAACGGGTGGCGATCTCCGGCTTTGAGCATAATGCGGTAACAC
The DNA here is from genome assembly GCA_017465625.1 of Oscillospiraceae bacterium. Taxonomy (GTDB): domain Bacteria; phylum Bacillota; class Clostridia; order Oscillospirales; family Oscillospiraceae; genus Faecousia. The sequence goes on from JAFTVV010000035.1 coordinate 4,039, forward strand.
GTCCGCTATATGCAATGGGCGTGGAGACGGTGGTTGCAGGCAGGAAGCTTTTCGACTGGGCAGACACACTGGAGCAATTTGAAAATGTTCTGAAAAAAGGCGTTTCCGGTGCGGTTTTTACCCATTGCTCCAATGTTTTTGGTTATATTCTGCCGGTGGAGGAAATGGCGTTTCTGTGCCGGAAATACCGGGTGCCCTTTGTGGTGGATGGCGCACAGTCTGCAGGGTGCTTGCCCATCAGTCTGCGAAATTGGGGTGCATCCTTTGTGGCAATGTCCGGGCATAAGGGTCTGCTGGGGCCAATGGGAACGGGACTTCTTTTATGCGGTGATACCCCAGTGCCTTTGATGCAGGGCGGTACGGGAAGTCGCTCTGAAAGTGTGGAAATGCCCTCGTTTTTGCCGGATTTGGCAGAGGTTGGCACAATGAATGTTGGAGGTATTGCAGGTGTTCACGCAGGACTGTCTCTGGTAAAAAGGATGGGACTTTCCAAGATCCTGCATCGGGAACAGCAGGCGGCAGAGCGATGCGTCAAGGGACTAAAGCAGTTGGGGTATCAGGTGTTTTCCGGAGCGCATCAAAACGGGACGGTCAGCTTCGTGCCGCGTATGGACTGTGAGGAGCTGGCGGAAAAACTGGGAAGCAAAGGCATTGCGGTGCGCGGAGGACTGCACTGTGCGCCCCTTGCCCACGAAAGCGCGGGAACGCTGGCAACCGGCACGGTGCGGCTCAGCTTCGGTCACGAAGCAACTGTGGAGCAGGCGGAACGATTTTTGTCGGTGTTGACCCGTATATAGCAAAAAATGCAGGAAGGGCAATGGATTGCTGCGGTAAACGGCCCAACTTTCCTGCATTTTTTTTGCAAATCCTATTGCCATCAGCAACGAAATCCGTTATAATAATAAGAATAATAGGGTGACTATGTCATAGTGGCAAAAAATGAAGAAAAAGGGGATACAGGCACTTATGGAACAGATTAAAGGTTTTCTTGAGCAACTTTCCAGAATGCAGTGGACAGACATTCTGGACATCATCATTGTTGCCGGATTGATATACTGGTTGGTGCCGATGCTCAAGTCCACCGGCACAGGCAAAATTGCCCGTGTTGTGGTGATTGTCCTGGTCATTTCCTGGCTGACGGAATTGCTGAATCTGCATACGCTGCATTTTATTTTCAATCAGGTGCTCACCGTTGGTTTGATTGCTATTGTGGTGCTGTTCCAACCGGAATTGCGTCGTATGATTGATCGGCTGAGCAACGTGAAGGTACATAAAATATTCGGTGTACAGGAAGACAATCAGCAGCTTGTGCCGGTGATTCGTCAGACGGTGCAGGCCTGCGAAGTGATGAGTAAGGAACGGGTGGGTGCGCTGATTGTATTTGCCCGGGATACCCATATGGGCGAATACATCAAAACCGGTACGGTGATTGATGCACAGCCGTCCGAGCAGCTGATTCGTAATATTTTCTTCCCCAAGGCTGCACTGCACGATGGCGCAATGATTATCAGCGAGGGTCGTGTGCTGGCCGCAGGCTGTGTTCTGCCGCTGACTGAATCCACCCGTATCAGTGCCGATTTGGGCACACGCCACAGAGCCGCGCTGGGTATGAGCGAAAATACCGATGCGGTGGTGGTTGTGGTTTCGGAGGAAACCGGTGTTGTTTCGGTTGCTGTAGGCGGTATGCTGAAGCGGCATCTGGCACCGCAGACGCTGGAGCGACTGCTGCGCAGTGAGCTGTGTCCGGAAGAGCCGGAGCAGAACAATAAGATGAAGCTTCTGCAAATGCTGAAGAAAACTGGCAAGGAGGGAAGCGACAAATGAAAAGAAAGATCATTACCGCTGTCATTTCCCTGGCTGTGGCGTTTGCGCTTTGGAATTATGTGGTCTCTGTGGTAGGTCCGGAATACGAGGATACATTCCGTGACGTGGCGGTGAGTGTGGACGGCGAATCCATGCTGGAGCAGCGTGGTCTGATGCTGATCTCGGATAAGACACCGACCGTTACACTGCGTCTATCCGGCAACCGGTCGGATTTGAACAAGCTGAACGCATCCAATATTAAAGTAGCCGTGGATTTGTCCAAAATTTACGAACCGGGCACAAAAACCCTGACACCCTCCATCTCTTTCCCCGGCAACGTTGCCAGCGGCGCCATTACCGTACAAAGCCGCAATCCCTCGTTTGTAACGCTGGAGATTGTCAAGCGGCAAGCCAAGGAAATTCCTGTAGAGATTCAGTATATTGGCGAAGGCCTGTCTGAGGAATATGTGAAGGGAAAGGCAGATCTGAGCCTTGAGAAACTCCACATTGCCGGACCTGAGGATGAGGTAAGCAACGTGGCGAAGGCGGTTATTCAGGTGGAGCTGAACAGCAGCACCAAGACCGAGATTACAGGCGCCTTTGATTATATTTTAAGCGACGCATCCGGCAACCCCGTGAATACGAAACACACCAAGGTTACCACCGAGGATGCACAGCAGATTACCCTGTCTCTGCCGATCGAACGTGTTGTGGAACTGCCTCTGGTGCTGGAAATCATAGAAGGCGGCGGTGCAACCAAGGAACACGTGAAGATCACACCGGAAACCATTATGGTATCCGGTCGGGAAGAATTGCTGACAAACCTGACGGAGATCTCTTTGGGCAAGCTGGACTTGTCCACGATGACGGAGTCTGCGGATTTGGTGTTTGAAATCACTCTGCCGGAGGGACTGACCAACAGAACCATTCCCACTGCAACCGTAAAGGTCTCCTTCGAGAACCTGACGACCAGAACCATCACGGTCAGCAATTTCAAGGTCATCAACGTGCCGAAGGGGATGCAGGCAACGGTTTCTGCCCACGAATTGAACGTTACCATCCGCGGCGAACAGGTGATGCTTAATGCGTTGACCGCAGAGAAAATTACCGTTCAGGTGGACTGCACAGGACTGGAAGCAGGCAAGCATTTGGTGGATGCGCAAATTGTGGTGGCCAATGCAAACGGGAAGGCGGGTGCAGTCGGTCCTTACCCCGTTGTGATTACCATCAGTGATAATTGATTACAATATAGAGTAAAAGGGGATAATCACCTTGATAAAGAGTATGACCGGCTACGGCCGTGCGGTAGAAACCGTTAATGCCCGTGAGTATACAGTGGAGCTTCGCTCTGTCAACAACCGCTATTTGGATTGTTCTGTGCGTCTGCCCCGGATCTTGACCTTTGGTGAGGAGGCGGTGAAGCAGGCGGTGAAGAGCTTTGTCAGCCGTGGCAAGGTGGATGTGTTTATTTCTGTTCGCAGTGAATGTGGCGATGAGCTGCAGGTAACTTTGAACGAAGCAGTGCTCAAGAGCTATTTGGATGCGATGCACCGAATGGTTCAGGAATACGGCGTCAAGGACGATATTCAGGTGTCTACGGTTGCCCGTATGCCAGAGGTATTTCAGATTGAAAAACCCCAGGTAGACGAGGATCAACTGCTGGCGGATCTGATGCAGGTGGTTCAAAAAGCACTGGAAAGCTACGATGCTATGCGTGTCACCGAGGGTGCTGCTTTGGAGCAGGACTTGCGTAGCCGCGGAAATACCATTTTGGAATATGTTTCCGTGGTGGAGCAGGGAAATGCGCAGACCGTGGAAGATTACCGTACCCGTTTGGAAAATAAGCTCAGAGAAGTGCTGGAAAACCGCAATCTGGACGAAAGCCGGATACTGACCGAAGCCGCGATTTTTGCGGACAAGGTGGCAGTGGACGAGGAAACGGTCCGTCTGCGCAGCCATATCGCTCAGATGAATACCATGCTCACCCAGGGTGGCGCAGTGGGGCGTAAGCTGGATTTTCTGCTGCAGGAGATGAATCGGGAGGCCAATACCATCGGCTCCAAGTGCACAGATGTGAACCTGGCCCGTGTGGTTGTGGATATTAAGGCGGAACTGGAAAAGATTCGGGAGCAAACCCAGAACATTGAATAAGAGGGCCTATGAAACTGATAAATATTGGATTTGGCAGTATGGTTGCCCCCGGACGTGTATTGTCGGTGTTAGAGCCTGAATCCGCACCCATTAAACGGGTGATCCAGGAGGCAAAGGAACGAGGGATGCTGATTGATGCATCCTACGGACGGAAAACCCGTGCAGTACTCCTGATGGACACTGACCACGTGATTTTATCCGCCCTTACCCCGGAGGCGCTGAGTAACCGCTGGGAAGAGAAACAGGAGGATGCAGATGAGTAAAGGAAGACTTTTCGTATTTTCCGGCGCGTCCGGTGTGGGGAAGAGCACGGTGCTGTTTCACGTAATGGACAAGCGGCACGACCTGCAGTTTTCTGTGTCGGCAACCACCCGTGCGCCCAGACCCGGCGAAAAGGACGGCGTGAATTACTACTTTGTATCCAAAGATGAATTTCGTCAAATGATCAGTGACGATGCATTTGTGGAGTACGATGCCCATATGGGCAATTTCTACGGCACACCCCGTAAGCAGTTGGAGGAAAAACTGGAAAAAGGGGATGTGATCCTGGATATTGAGCCTGTGGGTGCTTTTGCGGTGAAGAAGGCGCGTCCTGATGCGATCTTGGTTTTCATTGCACCGCCCTCGTTGGAGGAACTGGAGCGTCGTCTGCGCAGTCGGGGCGACACCGGCGAGAAGCAGATCGTAATGCGTTTGGAGCGTGCTTCCTGGGAAATGGAGCAGAGCAAGCGCTATGACTATGTGGTCATCAATGAGCAGGTGGAAACCTGTGCAGAAGAAATTATAAAAATAATTGCCAATGTGGCGGAATAATTGGAGGAAAAGAAATATGTTGTACCCCCCTGTAGCAGATATGCTGAAGTATGTAGACAGCCGTTATTTACTGGTGAATGTGGTTGCCCAGCGGGCAAGACAGATTGCCGAAGAGGCGGAGGAATTTCAGGAGGAGCTGTCGGAAAAGCCTGTCACACTGGCCATTCGTGAAGTGGCAGATGGCAAGCTGTCTGCATCCCTGAAGGAAGAATACAAAAACTGATTCAAAAACCATTTACTAATAAGGAGGGGCTTTATGATTGCAAAAATTGCTGTAAGTGCGGCCAATTTTGCCATTGATAAGCCCTATTCCTATTTTGTGCCGGAGGGTATGCTTCCGGAGATCGGGATGCGGGTGACCGTTCCCTTTGGCCGGGGCAATAAAACCTGCGAAGGCATCGTGTTGGCGTTGGAGCAGGGAAGCCCGGAGGGGCTGAAGACGGTTTTGGCGCAGCTGGACGAAAAGCCGCTGCTGACCGACCGGATGCTGCATCTGGCTTCTTTTCTGCGTCAGCGGTGCTACTGCAGCTTTTACGATGCAGTACGGGGAATGTTGCCGGCGGGTCTGTGGTTTCAGACGAAGGAGCAGATTTGCCTGACAGAGGATCGCTCCTGGCAGGATAAAAGCTTGCGCCAAAAGGATGCAGTACTGCTTCTGCAGGCACTGACCGATTGCGGTGGAAGCTGTGATGCCTCGGTGTTGCGGCAATATGTGGAGGATGAGGAACGTCTGCAAAAGGCGATCTCCTACCTGTTGGGTAAAAAATGGATTACGGCCCATCAGGAATACAGCCGCAGAGCAAACGATAAAAGCGAGAAAATTGCAACGCTGGCATCCTCTCAGGAGGAGGCACTGGAATATGCATCCGGTCGCCCCAAATCGGCCATTCAGCAAAGAAATATTTTGCAAACACTGTGCGCTGTGGGCAGTGCCTCCGTAAAGGAGCTGTGCTACTACACCGGCGCAAAGCCTGCAGCGGTGAAGCGTTTGGCAGAGCTGGGCTACATTCACCTGTGGGATCGACCGGTTCTGCGTTGTAAGGAGATTCGCCCTGCACAGGTGGAAAAGCCTTTAATATTAAATGACGAGCAGCAGAAGGCCTTTGAAGGATTAAGCCTGCAAATGGCACAAAAAGACCCGGGTGTGGCACTGCTTTACGGTGTGACAGGCTCCGGAAAAACAGCGGTGTATATCCGCCTGATTCAGCAGTGCATTGAAAACGGAAAGCAGGCAGTGCTGTTGGTGCCGGAAATTGCCCTGACGCCGCAGCTGTTGGGGCTGATGGCCGCATGGTTTGAGGATGGTGTTGCTGTACTGCATAGCTCTCTGCCGGTAGGCGAGCGTTATGACCAGTGGAAGCAGGTACAGTCCGGTCAGGCCAAGGTGGTGGTGGGCACACGCTCAGCCGTGTTTGCGCCCTGTAAAAATCTGGGCCTGATGATCATTGATGAGGAACAGGAACACTCTTATAAATCGGATAACAGTCCGCGCTATCACGCCCGGGATGTGGCGTTGTGGCGTGGTTTGAAAGAACAGGCGCTGGTGGTGCTCGGCTCGGCTACTCCCTCGGTAGAGAGTATGTATAAGGCGAAAACCGGCATCTATCAGCTCTATACCCTCAAGAACCGCTTCGGTGGCAGAGCACTGCCACAAGTGGAGATTGTGGATATGAAAGAGGAAGTGAAGGAAGGAAACGATACTTCCTTGAGCCATCCTCTGCAGGATGCTTTGAGTGAAAACATCCAAAACGGCAAGCAAAGCATTCTGTTTTTGAATCGCCGCGGCAATAGCCGCGCGGTGGTGTGCGTAGACTGTGGAGAAGCACCGGAGTGCCCCCGATGCAGTGTGCGCCTTACTTACCATTCTGCCAATGAACGACTGATGTGTCACTATTGCGGCTTTTCCCAACCGGTACCGAAGCGGTGTCCTGCCTGTGGCGGACCGACTAAACGCATCGGTGTAGGTACGCAAAAGGTGCAGGAAGAACTGCAAGTGCTGTTTCCGGATGTGGAGCTGGCCCGTATGGATGCGGATACAGTCAGTGCTACTAATACCCATCAGCAGATTTTAGACAAGTTCCAACAGGAAAATACCCCTGTTTTGGTGGGCACGCAAATGGTGGCGAAGGGGTTGAATCTGCCCAATGTTACCTTGGTTGGCGTGCTGGATGGGGATTTGGGGCTGTATAACGACAGTTTCCGCGCTGCAGAGACCACCTTTAATATGCTGACCCAGGTGGTAGGTCGTGCAGGACGGGGGGATACACCCGGCAAAGCACTGATTCAGACCCTTGTACCGGAGCATCAGGTGATCCGTTTGGCGGCAGTGCAGGATTACGACCGCTTCTACGAACTGGAAATCGGCATGCGCAAAACCTTAGGCTATCCGCCTTTTCAGGATGTGGTGCAATGCACCCTTACAGGGCCGGATGAAGCAAGAGTTCTGCGTGGCGCGGCGAAGCTTGCAGAGAGTCTTCGCGGACTATTAAAAGATCCCCAATACGGGGCAGGCAATGCGGTGGTGTTAGGGCCTGCGCCTTGTCCTGTGCCCAAAATAAACTATAACTTCCGTTACCGTCTCACCCTTCGGTGCAGTCTGACCGGTGCCATTCGGAATTTACTGGGGCATCTTCTGCGGCAGTTTAGCACCGATAAGGACAATCGGGGCGTTTCGGCATTTATAGACATTAACGGATACGATTAAACAAAGCTGTTCAAATGGTCTTTTGACCTGCTTTGAGTTGTATGATAGAGAGGAACAAATATGGCAATCAGAAAGATTTTAACGGTAGATGAAGATGTACTGCATAAAGTATGCAAACCTGTAGAAAACTTTGATCAGAAGCTGCACACCCTGTTGGACGATATGCGTCAGACGCTGATCGACTCTGAGGGTGTTGGTTTGGCAGCGCCCCAGGTGGGCATTTTGCGCCGTGTGGTGTTGGTGGATAACGGTGAGGAAATTTTGGAATTAATCAACCCCACCATTTTGGAGACCGACGGTGAACAGGAGGGGGCAGAGGGTTGCCTCAGTGTACCCGGCAGATATGGCTGGGTGAAGCGCCCCTACTACGCCAAGGTGCGTGCGCAGGACCGCAACGGCAACTGGTTCGAGGTGGACGGGGAGGAATTGACTGCCCGTTGCTTCTGCCACGAGCTGGATCATCTGGATGGCATCATCTATACGGAGAAAATGGATCGGGATGTCACCGACGAATTGATGGGAGAAGAATAAATGCGTGTAGTTTTTATGGGAACGCCGGATATTGCGGCAACCTGTCTGCAAAAGATTCTCACAGAGGGCTTTGATGTTGTAGGCGTTTATACCCAACCGGACCGCCCCAAAAACCGTGGAATGAAGCTGTGCTTCTCTCCGGTGAAGGAGGTCGCACTAAAACACAATATTCCTGTGTATCAGCCGGAAACATTCCGCGAGGATGAGACGGTGCAGCAGCTTCGTGACCTGAAGCCGGATGTGGTGGCGGTGGTGGCCTATGGCCGTATTCTGCCCCAGAGGGTGCTGGATATTCCGCCTAAAGGCTGTATCAACATTCACGCCAGCCTGCTTCCTGCCTACCGTGGCTCTGCTCCGTACCAGTGGGCAGTGCTGGACGGCTTGCAGGAGACCGGTGTGACGGCAATGTATTTGTGCAGGGAAATGGATGCCGGTGATATGATTGATACCGCCAAAACAGCCATCGACCCCAATGAGACGGCAGGCGCACTGCTGGAGAGACTTTCGGTACTGGGCGCAGATCTGCTTTGCAAAACACTGCATCATGTGGAGCAGGGAACGGCTTGCCGTATACCTCAGGATCACAGCAAAGCAACCTATGCACCCATGCTGGATAAGAGTATGTGCCCCATCGACTTTACCAAATCCGCTTTGCAGGTGCACAATCACGTTCGGGGAATGAATCCATGGCCTGTTGCCACGATGGAACTGCAGGGCAAGCGCTTTAAGGTGTACGAAACGGCTGTGCTGGACTACACTTGTGAGCAGGAAGCAGGAACGGTTCTGGGCATCAGTAAAACCGGTCTGCAAATTGCCTGTGGCAGTGGTGTGATTGAGATTCGTGTTCTGCAGGCAGAGGGCGGCAAGCGCCTGAATGCCCCCGATTATTTCCGAGGACATCCTCTAAATTAAGGAGGTGCGCTGTTGTGGCAGCCCGAGAAACGGCACTGAATGTACTGATTGCCTGTCGTAAGGATGGGGCTTGGTCCAATGGCGTGCTGAAAACCTATATTGCCCGTGACCGACTGGATAAACGGGAAGCGGCACTGGCATCCCGTCTGTGCTATGGCGTATTGCAAAACAGAGGAAAGCTGGATTTTTATTTACAGCAGCTTCTTACAGGCAAACTGAAAAATCTGCATCCGGTGGTACGGGATATTCTCCATTTGGGGCTTTATCAGCTGTTTGAAACAGATAAAATTCCCGATTCTGCCGCTGTAAATGAGTCGGTCAGTCTGGCCAAAAAATATTGTCCCAAATTGCAGAATGCACCGTCTTTGGTAAACGGTGTTCTGCGCAATGGGGTGCGGCAGAGAGAAACACTTCAAAAGCCTACTGCTTTTAAAGATCTTTATTCCCACCCCCAAAACCTGATCGATTTGCTGTCTTATTATGTAGGTCCGCAGCGGTTAGAGCCAATGCTGCAGGCCAACAACAGCGCCCCCCATACCTTTGCGCAGGTCAACACACTGCGCACTGATGTAAATACTTTACGCTTGCAATTGGAACAGGAGGGCGTGAGCGCGCAAATACACCCGTGGCTTCCCGACTGCCTGATTCTTTCAGATACAGGCAATCTGGAAAAGCTTTTAAGCTTTCAACAGGGACTATTCTACATACAAGACCCGGCAGCAAAGCTGAGCGTGCTGTGTGCGCAGCTTCCCCAAGGGCCTATTCGCATTTTAGATTGCTGTGCCGCACCCGGCGGTAAGTCCTTTGCCGCGGCAATGGCTACGGCAGGTCAGGCGGAGATCATCTCCTGCGACATCCATCCCCATAAGGCGGAACTTCTGCAAAAGGGTGCGGAACGACTGGGCATTGACCGATTGCAGGCGCAGTGTCGGGATGCTTCTGTGTTTTATGCGCCGTGGGAAGGCTGCATGGATGTGGTCATTGCGGACGTACCCTGTTCCGGCTATGGCATCATCCGCAAGAAGCCGGATATTCGTTACAAAGACCCGGATACCATGCAGGAGCTTCCTGCATTGCAGTTATCCATTTTAAATAATCAGGCGCGTTACGTGAAAAAAGGCGGCCTGCTGATGTATTCCACCTGCACTTTGGTGCGCAGAGAAAATGAAGGGGTTGTGGAAAAGTTTTTAAAGCAAAACCCGGATTTTCACACAGAAATTCTGCCTTTACCAAACAATTTTCCTAAAAATGACACCGGAATGCTGGCATTAGTACCCGGTGAATATGATACCGACGGCTTTTTCATCTGCCGTCTGCGGAGAGAACAATGAAACATATCAAATCCATGACCGTTCAGGAAATTGAAGCGGTACTCAAGGAGCTGGGGCAGCCTGCATTTCGTGCAAAGCAGGTATTCTCCTGGCTGCACAAGGGCGTTTCCTCCTATGAGGAAATGTCCAATCTGCCCAATGCATTGCGGCAGATTTTAACTGAACAGTATCCGCTGTACATTCCGAAGATCCTGCGCAGGCAGGAATCTCAAAAGGACGGCACGGTAAAGTACCTGTGGCAGTTGGAGGATGGCAACTGCGTAGAGACGGTGCTGATGCGCTATCACTACGGCAATTCCGTCTGTATTTCCACAGAAGTTGGATGCAAAATGGGCTGTGCCTTCTGCGCTTCTACACTGGCCGGTTTTGTACGGCAGCTTGAGCCTCACGAGATGCTGGATCAGGTACTATTTGCACAAATAGACTCCGGTGCACCCGTTTCCCATATTGTGCTGATGGGCATCGGTGAGCCACTGGATAATTACGATCATGTACTGCGGTTTTTGGAGCTTGTAAACCATAAAGACGGGATGAACATTTCCATGCGTCATATCAGCCTGTCCACCTGCGGTCTTGTGCCGATGATTGACAAGCTGGCGGAAAAGAAATTGCAAATCACCCTGTCCGTATCTTTGCACGCACCTTGTGATGCGGTACGCGACCGGATTATGCCGGTCAATAAAGCCTATCCTACTGAGCAGCTTTTGGACGCCTGCCGGCGGTATTATAAAGCCACAGGCCGACGCATATCCTTTGAATATGCAATGATTGACGGCGTGAACGACACACCGGAAAGTGCCCGATTGCTCATTGGAAGGTTAAAAGGACTTCCTGCCCACGTGAATCTCATTCCCTTGAATCACGTAGAGGAAAGTCCCTTAAAACCCAGCTCTAAGCAGGCAGTTGCCCGCTTTCAAAAGCAGCTGGAGGACGCAGGAATTCCTGCTACGGTACGTCGCAGCTTAGGCGGCGATATTGAGGCATCCTGCGGTCAGCTGCGCAGAACACACGAAAGGAGAGAATGACAATGCAATACTGGTATATAACAGATGCCGGCTGTGTCCGCGCCAGCAATCAGGACGCGGTAGCAGTTGAGGAATTGGATAAAGACACCCTTTTGTGTGTGGTGTGCGACGGAATGGGCGGTGCGAAATCCGGCAATGTGGCAAGTGCTTTGGCACTGGATGTGTTTAAGCAGGAGGTCAAACAAAGCTGGAAGCCCGATATGGAGGACGAAGAGGTAGACCGTATGCTCCAAAATGCGGTAAAGCTTGCAAACTTTACGGTATTTGATCAGGGTAAGCAGGTGGAGGAATTTGCCGGTATGGGTACAACCCTGGTTGCAGTACTGGTACATAAAAACTATGCCACCTTCGTCAATGTGGGCGATAGCCGCGGCTATTTGATCTACAATTCCGGCATTGAGCAGGTGACGATCGACCATTCTGTGGTGCAGATGATGGTGGATCGGGGCGAATTGCTGCCCGAACAGGCACGCACATATCCCGGCAAAAATCTGATTACCCGCGCTGTTGGTACAGAGGCGGTTACGGAGTGCGACTTGTTCCACCGCAGTGTGGAGCAGGGGGAATTTCTGTTGCTGTGTACCGACGGTCTGAGCAATCAGCTGGACGATCAGGAGATTCTTTTTGAGGTGGCACACGGCTTGGAGAAGCAAAAATGCTGCCAAACGTTACTGGATATTACCAAAATGCGCGGCGCACCGGACAATGTAACTTGTCTTCTGGTGGAGCTGTAACTCTGCAGGAAAGGAGTAGCGTAAGATGGATAAGTATATAGGCCGTCTGCTGGACAACCGATATGAGATTTTGGAAAGCATCGGTACCGGCGGTATGGCAGTGGTATATAAAGCCCGTTGCCATCGACTCAATCGATTGGTTGCCATTAAGATTTTGAAGGATGACTATCTGGAAGACGAGGATTTTCGCCGCCGTTTCCATACGGAAAGTCAAGCTGTTGCAATGCTCAGTCATCCCAATATTGTGTCGGTTTACGACGTGTCCACCTCCGTCTCCATGGAGGCAGACTACATTGTAATGGAACTCATTGAGGGCATCACCCTGAAGCAATATATGGAGAAGAAGGGCTGCCTGAACTGGAAGGAAACACTGCATTTTGCAATGCAGATTGCAAAGGCGTTGGAGCACGCCCACAGCCGTGGCGTGGTGCATCGAGATATTAAGCCTCATAACGTCATGGTGCTGAAAAACGGCTCAGTAAAGGTGGCTGACTTTGGCATTGCCCGTATGATGTCCAAGGGCGACACCCTGACAAAAGAGGCGTTGGGCTCTGTGCATTACATCTCCCCGGAGCAGGCCAAGGGCGGCCGTGTGGATAACCGTTCCGATATTTATTCGTTGGGCGTCGTGATGTACGAGATGATGAGCGGCAGACCGCCCTATGAGGGGGATTCTCCCGTGGCGGTGGCCATTCAGCATATCAACGGCGGTGCCATTGCCCCTTCTGCGCTGAATCCCAACATTCCCGGCGGTATGGAGCAGATTATTATGAAGGCGATGGCTCACGAGTTGAAGGATCGCTACGAGACTGCCACCCAAATGCTGGCGGATATGGAGGAATTCCGGCAGAATCCTGCAATGGTCTTTGGCTATAAAGTACCGGAGGCAGGACCTGCGCGCCATACACCAAAAGCACCCATTCCCTTTAACCCCGATACTCCCAAAACTGCGGCTGAGCGGATGGAACAGCGGCAAAGGGCACGGCAAAACAGCCGTCAGCAGGCACAAAAGCGCAAGCCGGAAAGCCGTGGCAGCAAGGCGGCGACGGCGGCGATCATTGCCTGCTCTATGGTGGCGATCCTTGCGATTGTGCTGTTTCTGATTTTCTGGCTCAATGGCGGTATGGATACAAAACCGCACACGGTGGAAGTGCCGCTGCTGGCAGGAAAATCCTACGATATTATTGAAAATAAATACGATGATTTTGTGCTGGAAAAAAGCACCTATCTATACGATGCGGAGCTGGAAGAGGGCTATATCATTGAGCAGAATCCTGCGGCAGGTACCCACGTCGTACCGGGGACGAAGATTTATCTGACCTTGAGCAAAGGCCCTGCACCGGAGGAACTGACCATGCCCAACCTGACCGGTCTGACGGAAAACGATGTGCGCAACCACCCGGATATTAAGGCGCTGAGCATTCAGATCGAGGTATACAGAGAAAACGGTGATACCCAAAAAGATCGGGTCATTCGTTCCGAGCCTGCGTATAGTGAGCCCATCACTGCCGGACAGACGGTGAAGATCTGGATCAGCCTTGGTCCGGACGAGACGGTGGAAAAGAAGGGTATGCCCAATCTGGTGGGGCAGGATTTGGAAAAGGCCATCACCATTTTGCAGACCTACGGATTCCCCGAGCCGGAATACGAGCTGGTATTTAGCATTGTTCCGGAGGGCAAGGTGGTCACCCAGTCCATTGAGAAAAACAAGAAAGTGCCGCTGACTACGGTGGTGAAGCTGGAAGTGTCCAAAGGGCCTGAGCCCACAACCCAGCCTGCAACCACAGAGCCTGAGCCTACGGAGCCGCCTACGTCTGCACCTCCTGTAGAGCCTGATCCCACAGAAGAGGAAATTATTTTTCCGGAAGACGGGGAATAATCGAGGCGCTGTATGACGGAAAAAACAATCGGACGCATCGTGCGCTCCCTGAGCGGCTTTTATGATGTGCAAACGGAAAAAGCAGTCATTACCTGCCGTGGACGGGGCAGCTTGCGTAAAAATAACGATACACCCTTGACCGGTGATATGGTAGAGATTACGGTAGAGGGCGGCAAGGGTATGGTGGAACGGATTTTGCCCCGCAAAAACCGCTTTATCCGACCTGCCGTTGCCAATATGGATGCACTGGTGGTATTTGCCGCCAACGTCAATCCGGTTACCGAGCCGTATCTCATTGATCGGGTTGCCGCCATTGCAGGTGATCAGGAGGTGCAGGTGATCATCTGCATCAATAAATGTGATATGGATCCGGCGGTAGATCTTCGGAAAATCTACCAAAATGCAGGCTTTTCGGTTATTTCTGCCAGTGCGGAAACCGGAGAGGGCGTAGAGCAGCTGCGTGCCCTGCTGATGGGAAAGTTCACCGCTTTTACCGGCAATACCGGTGTTGGGAAATCCAGTATGCTCAACAGGCTCTGTCCGGAACTGAACCTGCCCACCGGTGAGGTGTCTCAAAAGTTAGGCAGAGGCCGCCATACCACACGCCACGTGGAGCTGTTTGCCATTGCACCGGATACCTATGTGGCAGATACACCCGGCTTTGCATCCTTTGATACAGAGCAGATGGATGTGATTTTAAAGGATAATCTGCAGTACGCCTTCGGAGATTTTGCGCCGTATATCGGCGATTGCCAGTTCCACGACTGTACCCACCGATCAGAGCCCGGCTGTGCCGTTCGTCAGGCGGTGGAGACGGGGAAGCTGGAAAAAACCCGTTACGACAGTTATCTGCGGCTTTATGAAAAATCCAGCCAAATTAAAGACTGGGAACTGAAATAAGAGGATCAATAATTGAAGATGTAGGGGCTGTGAGAAATGGATTGTTTTTTCACAGCCCCTTGCACATTATTGGTCTATGGGAATATCTTGGAATGAACGGCAGTGCCGTGAATTCTATTTTTCGGAGGTATTTTCTATGTGTAACAATGGCTTTTGCGGTGGCAATATGTGCTGGATTATCATTTTGTTGATTTTGTTCTGCGGCTGCGGCAACAACGGCTACAACACCTACAACGGCAATAACAACTGCGGTTGCGACAACAACTGCGGCTGCTGCTAAAATAAAAAAGGAGAGGGGCACAAAAGCCCCTCTCTTTCCTCTTTGCCCTCTGAGGATTGTGAAACAGGTCGGATATTTGTAGGGAAAACTTGTAATTCTTTGGGAATAATCCTTGACTTTTGGAACAATTGCCGCTATAATAACTGAGCCTGCGCAAGTAGGTAAATCCTTGCTTCCGGCGAGACCGGAGGCCAAAAGTCCAAAAGGAGGTGCAAACAACATGGCTAAGATCACCGGTAAGTACGAAGCGCTGTATATCATCGACCCTGCTCAGGGCGAGGAAGGCATCGCCGCACTTGTGGAAAAGTTCAAGGCAATGGTGGAAGCGGAGGGTACCCTGACCAATATCGATGAGTGGGGCAAGCGCCGTCTGGCCTATCCCATCAACGATTTGAACGAGGGCTACTACGTTCTGATGAACTTCGAGAGCAATCCTGCTTTCCCTGCAGAGCTGGAGCGTGTGATGAAGATCACTGAAGGCGTCCTGCGTTGCCTGACCACCGTCGTGGCAGAGTAAGGAGGAATCTCTATGCTCAACCACATCACAATTATGGGTCGTCTGACCCGTGACCCCGAACTGCGTCGCACCGGTACAGGTGTAGGCGTAGCCAGTTTCCGCGTAGCTGTCGATCGGGACTATGCGCCCAAGGATGGCGGCGAAAGAAAGACCGACTTTATCGACTGCGTTGCTTGGCGTCAGACCGGAGAATTTATCTCCAAGTATTTCACCAAGGGCCGTATGATCGTTGTAGAGGGTCGGCTGGAAATGCGTGACTGGACCGATAAGGATGGCAATAAGCGTACTTCTGCCGAAATCAATGTAGACAATGCCTACTTTGGTGACAGCAGAAGAGATGGCGATGGCGGTAGCTACGCGCAGGCAGCTCCTGCACAGAGCTATGGCGGCTATTCTGCCCCCACTCCTGCAGCATCTGATTTTGCGATGCTGGACGATGACGACGCACAACTGCCGTTCTAAGGTAAAACTGAACTTTTCTACATTTAACGAAGGAGGAACATTCCATGGCTAACGAACAGCGTGTTCGTCCCCGCAAGCGCAAGAAGGTATGCGCGTTCTGCGTGGACAAGATGACTGCTATCGACTATAAGGACACTGCAAAGATCCGCCGTTACCTGTCCGAGCGCGGCAAGATTCTGCCCCGCCGTACCACCGGCACCTGCGCAGCTCACCAGCGTGACCTGACCACCGCTATCAAGCGCGCCCGTCAGATTGCTCTGCTGCCCTACGTCGCTGAATAAAAACCATCGCACCCCAAAAGTTTTGGGGTGCGGTTTTTTGTCCGTAAAACCCTCTGCACCTTCCGTGATTTTCCGCATAAACTGTCCTATAAGCCTCACATTATGGCTTGTGAACAGTATTGGGAGGTAATGATATGGCTGACGTAACAAGAAACGCAGTGCCAACCGGGTGCGATCCCCAGCAGGCGCTGTCTATTCACACCAGGAAGATTACCGATAGCTGCCGGGATAAGGATTGCATAGAAGATTTACGGGTGTATTTAACTGCCGCATCCCAGGCGGTTTTGGATACGGCCACTTCTGCAAAGGTGCGCTGTGCCGATTTGATTTATACCTATATTGATGTAGAACCTGTAACCTTTGACCCCAACCACTATTGCGTGGATGTGACCTTCTATTATCGCATTTTGGCGGATGCAGTGGTAGGGGTAGCCCGTCCTGCGGCACTGACAGGCTTAGCAGTGTTTACGAAGCGGGCAGTGCTGTGCGGTGAAAAAGGCGGCGCACGGATATTTACCAGCGATACCGTCTTGAACGGACGGGACGGTCTGAGTGCATATTCTGCCAATCTGCCCACAGCAGTAGTGGAGGTACTGGAACCGATGGTGCTCTGCTCTGTGGTAAAGGATGTATGCCAATGTGCAGAGTGTGCAGCCTGCCAGATCCCCCAGGCAATCCTGGGCGCATTTGACGAAGAATTGGTACTCAACGGGGAAGCGCGTCGGCTGTATGTGACCTTGGGACAGTTCTCCATCATTCGGCTGGAACGGGATGCACAGCTGATTGTGCCGGTGCTGGATTACAGTATTCCCAATAAAGAGTGCTGTGACGCGGTGTGCGGTGGGGAAGATCCTTGCGAGATGTTCTCCCGTATTCCGTTCCCTGCGGAGCGCTTTGCCCCCCGGGATTGTGACCGGGAAGCCTGCCCCTATCATACAACCGGCAGCTGCTAAATGAAGATAAAACAGGGCTGTAAGGAATTTCCTTACAGCCCTGTATATTATCCTTGCGTGCGGCTTCTCAGCAGACGTTTTCTGGCGATGTTGATAGGTCCTTCGGTCATATGATTGATCCAGGAAAGACTCTTGCCGCAGCCATAGGCCACGCAGGAGGCAGGATCATCCGCCACGGAGAAGGGAATGTTCATACGCTCCTGAAGCACCTGTGCCAGACCGGTAAGCTGACTGCCGCCACCGGTCAGGGTAATGCCGTTTTCGGCAACGTCGCTCACCAGTTCAGCAGAGGCATCCTCCAGCACGGATACAATTTCGTCGTAAATGGCGCGCACAGCCTTCTGAATCGGGGCACTGAGATGCTCTGTAGTGACTATGACCTCTCGGGGCGCACCGTTTTTTACATCCCGTCCTTTTACCGCAATGGACAGATTTTCACCGTGTTCGTAAGCACTGCCGATTTGAATCTTCAGTTCCTCCGCAGTGGTCTGCCCCACAATAATTCCCAAAGAGCGGCGCAGCTGTTTCATAATGGCGTCGTCCATATAGTTGCCGCCCACCTTAATGGAGGAGGAAACGGCCACACCGTTCATTGTTAAAATCGCAACGTCGGTAGTGCCTGCACCGATATCCACAACCATGTGACCCTTCGGACCGGAGATATCCAGTCCTGCACCCAAACCGGCGGCAAGAGGCTCTTCGATCAGATATACCCGTCGTGCGCCTGCTTCAATCACCGCATTGATGACCGTCCGTTCCTCCACCTCAGTAATACCACTGGGGACGCTGACCACAACACGGGGCTTCGGGGTAAACAGACTGGATTTAGAGGATACCCGGAACAAATGCTGCAGCATTTTGACGGTCATTTCGTGATCGGAGATCACACCGTCCTTCAGCGGATGCATCGCCACCACGTTGCCGGGTGTGCGTCCCAGCATATTGTGGGCGGCACTGCCCACCTGCAGAATACGGCCGGAGGTGCGGTCCACAGCCACAACGGAGGGCTCACGGCTGACAACGCCGCTTCCTTCAACGTAAATCAGCACATTGGAAGTACCTAAATCAATACCTAAGTCATGGGAAAAAAGTTGCATATCGTTCACCTACATTATTTGTTGTTGCTTGCCACACAAAGGGCAGAAACCTCTTTTGCACCGGCAGTGAGTAATACCCGGGCGCATTCGGAGATGGTAGAGCCGGTGGTAATAATATCATCAATCAGCAGGATGCGTTTTCCTGCAATCGCTTTAGGGTCTAATACGGTGTATGCGCCTAAAACGTTGGCCTTGCGATGGGCACTGCTTTGCATATAGGATTGCTTTTTGGTGTGCCGGATTTTCTTCAGGGTGGGGGTAGCAGGCGTATCCAATTCCTGACCCATAGCAACGGCAATCAGCTCCACCTGATCAAACCCACGACGATTTTTGCGTTTGTTGCTGATGGGCACCCAAGTGAGTATGTCGTAGTCGCAAAGCGGTTTGGTGCTATAGTGCATTGCAAGCAGTCGCCCATAGATTTGCCCGTAAGCGGACATCCTGTAGAACTTAAACCGCAGCATACTGTAGCGCACATCATCATTATAATACCACATCGAAGCCCATCGCGCAACAAAAGAAATTTTTCGCCGGGGCGTGGGAAATTCTTCAGTGTATGCGCGGCATTTGCGGCAAATGTCGGTCTCTTCCGACCGAAGGGTTTTCTGACATAAAATACACTTTGCCGGAAAGAAAATGTCGTAAATACGGTGTAAAAAATTCATTTTTTCTCCTGAAGACGCAGCTTCAATCCGGTGTAGCGTCGTCCCACCTTGGCGTTTTCGGTCATAGTGGCTACGGTATCCTCCCGACCAACCAGCACCAATAAATTACGGGCACGGGTGATGGCGGTATATAAGATGCTCCGATTGAGCAAATAGGGCGAGCCACCCCAAACCGAAAGGACCACTGCCCGATATTCACTGCCCTGACTTTTGTGTACCGTCATTGCAAAGGCAGGCTCCAATTCGCTGAGCTCGGTGAAATCATAAATAACCTCCCGATCGTCAAACCGAACGGTCAGTTCCTCGTTATCCTGATCGATGTGGGTAATGCTGCCCACGTCACCGTTAAAAACACCGGTGCCGATTGTGCCGTCGTCCTTTTTCCATAAAATATCGTAGTTGTTTCGGATCTGCATTACCCGATCGCCCTCACGGAAAATATATTCACCGAAGCGTTTTTCCCGTTTGTTGGGGGCGGCAGGATTCAGGCAGGCCTGCAGACGGCGATTGAGTTCCATCGTGCCGGTGCCGCCTTTTTTGGTAGGCGTCAGCACCTGAATCTGATCAGCAGGGATACCCATATTTTGGGGCAGTCTGGCAGAGCAAAGACTGGCAATGGTTTGCGCCGCTTCCTCCTCAGAACGGGCGCTGATGAAGAAAAAGTCACTTTTTACATTCCGAAGCTCCGGCATCTGCCCACGGTTGACTCTGTGGGCGTTCATCACGATCAGACTTTGCTGTGCCTGACGGAAAATCTCGGTTAGCTTTACACTGGGAAGCACATCGGCGCGGAGCATATCGTTCAGGGGAAAACCGGGACCCACAGGGGGAAGCTGATCCGGGTCGCCTACTAAAATCAGTCGGGCGTTGGGACGGATTGCCTGCAAAAGACTGCTGAGCAGTTCAATATCCACCATAGACATCTCGTCAACAATGACCGCATCTGCCTTCAGGGGATTGCGTTCATCGTGGGTGAAGAACAGCCGCCCACTGCGGGGTTCAATGCCTGCACCCAGCAGGCGGTGAATGGTGGAGGCCTCTCTTCCGGTTACCTCCGTCAGGCGTTTGGATGCCCGTCCCGTAGGGGCGCACAGCACCGTGTTCATCCCCATTTGGTCGTAAAGGGACAGAACGCCTTGCAAAATGGTGGTCTTGCCTGTGCCCGGACCGCCGGTGATGATCAAAAGACCGGAGACGGCGGCTTGCCGAATGGCCTGTTCCTGGGTGTCGGAGTAGTCTACCTTTCCGGTCTCTGCGGCTTTTTTCAGCTTTTTTGAAAAAGCCGCAGGTTCGGGATAGGTGCAAAGACGAAATGCCTTTAATCGTTCACAGCAGTACAATTCTGCCTTGTAAAGCTGCTCTAAGTATATCACATCTATATTGGCTAAAACGTCAGCCACCAACCGATCTGCGTCCAATAGACGCTGGATGCCGGCTGTAACGGTGTCGCTGTCTGCGGAAATCAGCTGTCCGGTGGCGGCGATCAATTTGTCTTTCGGCAGAAAGACGTGTCCCATCGTACTGTTGTACTTTAGTTCAAACAAAATACCTGCTTCCACACGACGGGGATCATCGGCAGCAATGCCCAGCTCAATGGCAAAACGGTCCACTGCGCCGAAGGGCGCTTCCAGTTCTTCGTCCATCAGCAGATAGGGGTCATCATATAGCAGGTCAATGGCCTGCTCACCGTATAGCTTGTAGGTTTTTACAGCCAGCTCTGCGGGTAAATGATGGAGGGCGAAAAACTCCATCAGCTGCCGCATTCCGATTTGCAGACGAAATGCTTCGCCGGCGGCAATGGCCTTTGGCATAGAGATGCCGCTGACTTCGCTCAGACGCTCCGGCTCCCGTTCCAAAATGATCAGCGTTTGATCACCGAATTTGCGCACAATACGTCCTGCCAGCACAGGACCGATGCCCTTGACAGAACGCGCAGAGAGAAAAGCGAGAATTTCGTTGGTGGTTTGCGGCATCAGCCGTTCTAAAAATTCTGCCTCAAACTGTTTGCCGTAGTTGGCGTGGTTACTCCACTTGCCGGTGACCAGCAGCTTTTCACCCACGCTGGGCAGAGGAATTGTGCCCACCACCGTTACAGTCTGTCCGTCCTCACAGCTAAGACGCAGGACTGCGTAACCGTTGTCGTAGTTTTGGTAAATTACGGACGCGATTGTACCTTGCAAAATTTCCATTTCCACAGCCTGCACCTCCTTTTTCTATTCAATATACTATAATTCCCCTTTAAAGTAAAGTGCGGGATGGGATTTTACTCGATTGCAATTTAGAGCAATCTGTGGTATTATAAAAACAGGAGGCGAGAGCTATGATTTTTGCAGGATGTCATTTATCCAATTCCGCAGGGTATGTGGCAATGGTGGAAACGGCCAAATCCATCGGTGCCAATACCTGTGCTTTTTTTACGAGAAACCCCCGGGGCAGTAAGGCAAAGCCGGAAGATCCGGTGGATTGCGCCCGTGCTGTGGAGCTGCTGAAGGAGTATGAGTTCGGACCGCTGGTGGCCCACGGTGCATATACAATGAACCTTTGTACCGCAGAGGAGAGTGGCAGGGAATTTGCCGCAAGCGTGCTGTGCGACGATTTGCGTCGTATGGCATCCTTGCCCGGGAATTTTTACAATTTCCATCCCGGCAGCCACGTGGGACAGGGCACACAGCAGGGCATCGAGTATATTGTAAAGGCACTAAAAAAGGCCTTAGAGCCTCAATATCCGGTGACGGTGTTGCTGGAGAGTATGGCAGGCAAGGGAAGCGAGATTGGCGGTCGTTTTGAGGAACTGAAGGATATTTTGGACGGCGTTGGGGATGATTCTGTAGGTGTCTGTCTGGACAGCTGTCATATCCACGACGGCGGCTATGATATTGTGGACGATCTGGAGGGCGTCTTGGCAGAGTTTGATCGGGTCGTGGGTCTGCACCGACTGAAGGCACTGCACCTGAATGATTCCAAAAACCCCTATGAAAGCCATAAAGACCGGCACGAATTGCTCGGTGAGGGGCATTTGGGCGTGGAAACTTTCCGCACCATCGTCAATCATCCCTACCTGAAAACACTGCCGATGATTTTGGAAACTCCCAATGAATTACCCGGTTATGCAAAGGAGATTGCATTGCTGCGTTCAATGGAAAAATGATTTTGGAAAGGAGGCGTCAAAATGGAATTTGTGGAATCTTTGCAAAACGCACTGCCCACTTATATAAATGTATTTATAGCGGTATTTCGCTATGCTGCCCCTGTTTTGGCGCTTTTGATTTTGGCAAGGGCGATTTTGCCCTTGCTTCGTTTCCGTCGCGAACCTGAAATTTGGGCGTGGCTGTGTTTTGACGACGGCAAGAAGATTCCCATCACCCACTGGGAGAACGTCATCGGCCGCCATAAAAACAGTGATGTGGTGTTAGATCTTGCCACAGTCTCCCGTAACCACGCTGTGCTGACCCGTTATGACGACGGAAGCTGGACCATTGCGGACGTGGAAAGTGTGGGCGGCGTTCGGGTCAATGGTAAAAAAGTAAGTATTCACGCCATCAAGCCGGAGGATGTGATTTCCATCGGTGGAGTGGAGATGCAGCTGCAGCCCATTTCCGAAAAGCAGGAAAAACGGCTGGCGCAATTGCGGACAAAAGCTTCCTCTTATGGTACAAGCTTTGCCAATGTGGTGCTGCTTTCCGTGTTTCAGGCACTGTGCTGCATCGGTTATCTGATGACAGGGGAGGGGCGCTATGCTGCGTCATACCTGATCGGCTTTGGCGGCATTTTGCTGTGCCAGTGGCTGCTTTTTTTGTTCTATTCCTTTATCCGCAGACCGGCCTTTGAGGTGGAAACCATTGCGTTTTTCCTCTGCACTATGGGAATGTGTGCCATCTGTACAGTGGTGCCCGGGGAGGCGGTCAAGCAGCTTTTGGCTATGGTGCTGGGCATTGTGATTTTTCTGGTGATCGGCTGGTCTTTGCGCAATTTGGAACGGGCAAAGATGATCAGAAATATTGCCGCGGTAGCCGGTGTTGCGTTTTTGCTGGCAACAATGGCACTTGGCACAGTGGTCAACGGTGCAAAGAACTGGATTTTTATTGGGGGCATATCCTTTCAGCCCTCGGAGCTGAGCAAGCTGTGCTTTGTGCTTGTAGGTGCTTCCGCAATGGATAAAATCCTGACAAAGCGGAATTTGATGATGTTCATTGTCTACTCCGTGGTGATTTGCGGCTGTTTGGCAGTGATGCAGGACTTTGGCGCGGCACTGATTTTCTTCATTGCGTTTTTGGTGATTGCTTATATGCGTTCAGGCAGTGTCGGGACTATCGGACTGGCACTGACCGGCTTGGGCTTTGCAGGCGTTACGGCTCTGCGGATTGCACCCCACGCAGTGCAACGCTTCAAAAACTGGCGGCACATCTGGCAAGACCCCTGGGGCTTCGGCTGGCAGCAAACAAGAGCGCTGATGTGTATGGCATCCGGCGGCTTTTTTGGCTTAGGATTAGGGCAGGGTTGGATGAAAAATAACTTTGCGGCGGAATCCGATATTGTGATTGCCACCATCGGAGAAGAATGGGGACTTTTGATGGTGCTGTTTTTAGTGCTGGCAGTGGTGGCACTGGCGCTGTTTAGCGTGCGTTGTGCACCCATGGGACGCAGCAGCTTTTATACCATCGGCAGTTGTACTGCCGCCGCAATTTTGCTGGCACAGGTGATTTTGAACGCCTTAGGCACATTGGATGTATTGCCTCTGACAGGTGTGACTTTCCCCTTCGTGTCCAATGGCGGTTCCAGTATGCTGTGCGCCTGGGGACTTTTGGCGTTTATCAAGGCTGCCGACACACGGCAGAACGCCAGCTTTGCAGTACGGCTTTTCAAGGGAAGGGCAGGTGCGAAAGATGAATAAAGTGGCAAAACGCGCTTGGGCGGTATGTATTTTAGCCGCTATGCTCGTCGGCGGTATGGGCTTTTTCGTGGTGGAATTTACCGTCAGGGCAGATAAATGGGTGGTTACCGCCGGTTCTCCCCACGTCTATAACGGAGACAATATCAATACCGGTGCAGTGACCGATTGCAACGGCATCCTTTTATTAAATATGCACGATACCCGTACCTACTCCGGTGCAGAATCCATTCGTAAATCCACGCTCCATTGGGTAGGGGATCGGGAAGGTTATATCAGCGCACCGGCCATCTCCAGGTATGCTTCCCATATTGCAGGCTTTGATATGGCAAACGGACTTTATGCCTACGGTGGCTCCGGCGGCGTGGCGAAGCTGACCATCTCTGCACAGGTGCAGACAGTGGCACTGGAAGCGCTGGGCAATTACAAGGGCACTGTGGCAGTATACAATTATAAAACAGGAGAGATCCTGTGTGCGGTAACAAATCCCACCTATGATCCGGACAACGTGCCGGAAATTGAAGGAAATCCTGCCTATGAGGGGGCATATCTGAATCGCTTCACCCAGTGTACCTATGCCCCCGGTTCGATTTTTAAAATTGTCACCTTGGCGGCGGTGCTGGAGGAATTACCTGCATTGCAGGAAAAGACCTTTACCTGTACCGGCACGCGCGCCTATGGACCGGATACCATTACCTGTGAAAGTGTCCACGGCACCCAAAGCCTGAAGCAGGCGTTCTGTAATTCCTGCAACTGCGCCTTTGCAGAGCTTTCGGAGCTTTTGGGTGGACAGACCTTAAAAAAGTATGCAGATGCCTTTGGGCTGACAGAGCATCAGTCCTTTGACGGCATCCAATGCGAAAAAGGCAGTTTTCAGGTGGCAGCGGACGCAGTAAATGTGGCGTGGAGTGCAATCGGTCAGTATAACGATCTGGTCAATCCCTGCAGCTTCCTCACCTTCGTTGGTGCGGTGGCAAATGGCGGTAAAGCGGCAAAGCCCTACATTGTTGCCCGGGCAGGGGACAGTTATCAGGCAAAAACCGCCTATACGGAGCAAATGATGGACAAGGAGGTCGCGGCCTTGGTTGCGGAATATATGCGCAACAATGTGGCAACCAAATACGGTGACTCCAATTTTAACGGATTGAATGTGTGCGCAAAGACCGGTACAGCAGAATTTGACGGGGATCAGGCTTCCAATGCAATGTTTGCCGGTTTTGTGGCGGACGAAGAATATCCGCTGGCGTTTATGGTCTGCGTGGAGGGCGGCGGATACGGAATGTATACCTGTGTTCCCATCGCTTCCAAGGTACTTGCCGCCTGCACAGAAATTCTGCAGTAAGTGCTATTGTGCAGAATATATAAAAAGCAGAATTTACAGTCTGTTGCTTTTGGTGTATTTTTGTGGTTGACAAATGTATTTCTGTGGGATACAATATGCCTATCCTAAACGGGAGATCGCAAGACGATATATACCGTTGCAGCGAATGAATTTGTATATAGGAGGTTGCAAATAAAAGCTGCCTCTTAGTTTTTAAAAGTAAAGGAGAAGAAAATGATGAAGAAGATTTTAGCAATGCTGTTGGCAGTTTTGATGACTGTCGGTGTGCTGGCCGGTTGCGGCGGCGCAGATGTAAGCGGCAAAAAGGAAAACGACGGTGCAAGTGTTATTAAGGTCGGCACCAGCGGCCCCCTGACCGGTGACAACGCGGTTTACGGTGTTGCGGTCAAGAACGGCCTGGAGCTGGCATTTGAAGAGATCAATGCCCTGGGCGATCTGCAGTTCGCGGTAAAGGCTGAAGACGACGAAGCCGATAGCGAAAAGGCAGTCAACGCTTATAACACCCTGATGGACTGGGGTATGCAGATCATGGCCGGTCCCACCACCTCCGGTTCTGCTGCTGCTACCGCTCAGAAGTGCGCGGCAGATAAGGTCTTTATGCTGACCCCCTCTGCATCCGATCCTGCGGTTATTGCCGCCGGCGATAACGTTTTCCAGATTTGCTTTACCGACCTGAACCAGGGCAAGGCTTCCGCACAGTACATCAAGGATCATAACCTGGCTGCCAAGATCGGTATCATTTACGATTCCTCCTCTCCCTATTCCGCCGGTATCTACAATACCTTTAAGGCAGAGGCAGCCGCACTGGGTCTGGAGATCGCTGTCGAAGCCCCCTTCACCGAGGGCACCAAGGGCGACCTGACTACACAGGTAACTATGTGCCAGCAGGCAAACTGCGACCTGGTATTCTTGCCCATCTACACCAGCGAAGCTGTGAAGGTTCTGTCTGTTGCCAATTCCAACGGCTATAGCCCCAAGTACTTCGGCTGTGACGGTCTGGACGGCATCCTGTCCGTTGAGAACTTTGACACCAGCCTGGCTGAAGGCGTTATGCTGCTGACTCCCTTCGATGCCACCGCTACCGATGAAAAGACCCAGTCCTTTGTAACCAAGTACACCGAAAAGTACGGCACTGCACCCAACCAGTTTGCTGCAGATGCTTACGACGTAGCTTACGTTATTTATGAGGCCTGCAAGGCAGGCGGTGTTACCGCGGATATGTCTGTAGAGGAAGTCAACGCCATTATGGTAGAGCAGATCACCAAGATGTCCTTTGATGGCCTGACCGGCCAGGCAATGCAGTGGAGCGCTGACGGCGCAGTCAGCAAGGATCCCATGGCTGTTGTGATCGAAAACGGCATCTACGTTGGTATGGACTAAAAATAATATACAGTGATTGGACCCGCATGGGGGGACTATCCCCTCATGCGGGAAAACCCTGACTAGAGGGGAGAGAAAAATGGACTTTTTACAGTACTTTATTGACGGACTATATATCGGTGCCATCTATGCCATCATCGCGTTGGGCTATACAATGGTCTACGGCATTGCAAAAATGCTGAACTTTGCCCACGGCGATGTGATTATGGTGGGCGCCTATATGTCCTACACATTTGTGTCCGCGTCCGGTATGCCGGTGTACCTGAGCATTCCCATTGCAATGGTGATTTGTACGGTGCTGGGTATCGTGATCGAAGGACTGGCGTATAAGCCGCTGCGCGGCACGTCCAGTCTGGCAGTGCTGATTACCGCCATTGGTGTCAGCTATTTCCTGCAAAATGCGGCACAGCTTATTTGGGGCCCTGCTGAGATCGGCTTTAACAGGCTGGTGAATGCAAAGCCCTTCTTGTTGTTTGACGGCAAACTCCGTGTTTCTCCGGAGGCGATGGTAACTTTGGCCATTGCCGTGGTGATCATGGTGGCGCTGACCACATTTGTAAACAGGACCCAAACCGGCAAGGCGATGCGTGCAGTGGCAGAGGATCGGGATGCGGCGCAGTTGATGGGCATCAATGTCAACCGCACCATTTCCATCACCTTTGCCATCGGCTCTGCTTTGGCGGCAGTGGCAGGCGTTTTGCTGTGCTCCAAGGTGCAGTCTGTCAGCCCCACAGTAGGCTCTATGCCCGGTATTCGTGCATTTACTGCAGCGGTATTTGGCGGCATTGGCTCTATTCCCGGTGCAATGCTGGGCGGTATGCTGTTGGGTCTGATCGAGACTCTGACAGGTGCATTTATTTCCACACAGTTTAGTGACGCCATCGTGTTTTTGATCCTGATTATTGTGCTGCTTGTAAAGCCTGCAGGCTTGCTGGGCAAGCAGGTACAGGAAAAGGTATAAGGGGGTCGCAGTATGATTTTTCTGATTTGGTTACTGTATATCCCTGCGCTTTATCTGGTGTACGGTCTGCGATTGGCGCTGGCCGGTATGGGAATTTACCTGCATACATTCCCCACAATGCTGCTCCACGGTGCAGTGTTTGTAGGCGTGTATCACCTTGTGAAGCTCCTGAAAAAGCTTTTGAAGGTACAGCCGAGAATCCCTGCAAACGCAGGCAAGAAGGATAAGACCATCTCTGTTTACGGTGTTGTTACTGTGGGCTTTACTGCGATGACGGCATTGCAGGGCTACGGTATGCTGAGCCGTTCTATGCAAGGCTATCTGGTGCCGATTTGTGCCTATGTGGTGCTGGCACTTTCCCTGAACCTGGTAGTGGGTATTTCCGGTGAATTGAGCTTAGGTCACGCCGGATTTATGGGCGTTGGCGCGTTTACCGGTATTGTTGCCGCAACCTGCGCACAAAACGCTGTTGGCGATCCCTTCCTGCGACTGGTCATCGGTATGTTGGCCGGTGGTTTGATGGCAGGCGTTGCCGGTCTGATCGTCGGCATTCCTGTTCTGCGCCTGCGCGGTGACTATTTGGCAATCGTCACATTGGCGTTTGGCGAAATTCTCAGAAGTTTGACCGAAAACCTGCACGTTGGTTTGGACAGCGCCGGCTTGCATTTGTCTATGTCCAATGGCGGCGTACAGCTGCAGGAGGGCGGCAAGATGATTATCAGCGGTGCGTTGGGCGCAACCGGCATCAAGCCGATTTCCACCTTCGTTGCCGGTATTCTGTTGGTGCTGTTTACTGTGGCCGTGGTGCTGAATCTGGTGCACTCCCGTGAAGGTCGCGCCATCAAAGCGGTACGGGACAACCGTATTGCTGCAGAATCCGTGGGCATCAATGCCACAACCTTTAAGCTGAAAGCTTTTGTCATTTCTGCAGTTTTGGCAGGTATGGCAGGTGCGCTGTTTGGACTGAATCTGGGCAGTGTGCAGGCATCCAAGTTCAGCTATACCACCTCCATTGATATTTTGGTGTACGTGGTTTTGGGCGGTATGGGCAATATGCTCGGCTCCATCATTTCCACCGTGGTGCTGTATTTGATTCCCGAATTTTTGCGCAGCTTGGCAGACTACCGTATGATTATGTATGCAGTCGTGCTGATCGTGGTAATGCTGTGTACCTGGTCTCCCAAGATCAAAAATACCATCAGCCTGTTTACCTACACCATGCGCACATATTGGAACCGCTTGATGCGAAAGAAAGGGGGTAGCGGAAAATGAGTGATTACTCCAAGAAAATTCTCCGTGTACCTACCTACAGTCTGCTCCGTGAGCAGGATGCAGATAAGCAGCCGGTACTGGTTGCCAACAATTTAGGTATTGACTTTGGCGGTCTGACGGCGGTGGATAGCTTTAACATCGCCATTGGCCCGACCGAGATTTCCGGTTTGATCGGTCCCAACGGCGCCGGTAAAACCACCATTTTCAATTTGCTGACCGGTGTTTATCAGCCGACCCGCGGTGCGGTGCTGCTCAAAGGCATCGACACAAAGGGTATGCAGCCCAGCAAGGTGACCCGTATGGGCATCGCCCGTACATTCCAGAATATCCGCCTGTTTACAGATATGACCGCGAAAGACAATGTGAAGGTGGGTATGCATAAGGATATCCGATGCTCCTTCTTCTCCTCTTTACTGCGTTTGCCCTCCTACTACAAGTCGGAGCGTGCCGCAGACGAAAAAGCAATGGAACTTTTGGAATTTATGGGTCTTGCAGATGTGGCGGACGTGAAGGCAGGCAGCCTGCCTTACGGTGTTCAGCGCCGTCTGGAAATTGCCCGCGCACTGGCAACCGATCCGGCAATTTTGCTGCTGGACGAGCCTGCGGCCGGTATGAACCCCAGCGAAACGGCAGAGCTGACTGCGCAGATCCGCCGCATTCGGGATACGTTCCAAATTGCGGTTTTCCTGATTGAGCACGATATGAACCTGGTGATGAATGTTTGCGAGGCTATTGCGGTGGTGAACTACGGCAAGATTATCGCCAAGGGCACACCGGACGAAATCAAGAATGATCCGGCAGTTATCGAGGCGTATTTGGGCAAGAAGGAGGAATCGTAATGCTGAAAGTAGAAGATATGCATGTGTTTTACGGTGCCATCCACGCCATAAAGGGTGTGTCCTTCCACGTAGATGAGGGAGAGATCGTTGCGCTGATTGGTGCAAACGGTGCAGGCAAGAGTACCATTTTGAAGACGGTCTCCGGTCTGATGCATCCCCGCAGCGGCAGTATCTCCTTTATGGGGCAGAGTATTGCCCATACCGATGCCTATAAGCTGGTGCGTCATGGCCTTGCCCACGTCCCGGAGGGACGGCGCATCTTCCTGCAGATGACTGTGCAGGATAATCTGGCAATGGGCGCATTCACACAAAAGACGGTGTCCAAAGCGGACCTGGATATGGTCTTTGACCTGTT
Source organism: Oscillospiraceae bacterium (assembly GCA_017465625.1). Classification (GTDB taxonomy): domain Bacteria; phylum Bacillota; class Clostridia; order Oscillospirales; family Oscillospiraceae; genus Faecousia. The sequence goes on from JAFTVV010000035.1 coordinate 34,114, forward strand.
CCCCCGACTGAAAGAGCGTCGCACGCAGATTGCAGGCACGCTGTCCGGTGGTGAACAGCAGATGCTGGCAATGAGCAGAGCCCTGATGAGTCATCCCAAACTGATGATGCTGGATGAGCCGTCTATGGGTCTTGCACCGATTTTGGTGGATCAGATTTTCAGCATTATTAAAGACTTGCATAAGGCAGGCACAACAATTTTGCTGGTGGAGCAGAATGCAAGCAAGGCTCTGCAGGTTGCAGACCGTGCCTATGTATTGGAAACCGGAAAAATCACCTTAGAGGGAACCGGTGACGAGCTGGCCCACAGCGACGCAGTGCGAAAAGCCTACTTAGGCGGTTAAATACACACCCCCTGCATACAGTCGTATGCAGGGGGTGTCATTTTTGTCAAAAACTTGTTTTTTGGCAAAAATGACAGAGGTCAAAGAAGCGCCAAAGACAAACAAATCGCACTCGTCGGCGTACAGGTGGTACGTTAGAGTGCGATTTGTGCAGTAAGTCAAAATATATTGCGCCGCAAGGCGTTTTAGAAAAATTGCGTTCGGAACGGCAGACCCGTCCCCTACGCTATGAATCAAAAAATTTAAATTTATATTTTGACGGTTTGGGGGATCTTTGACACTCTGAAACATCCTCTGCATACGATTGTATGTAGGGGGTGTTTTTATGTGCAGGCCCAATCAGTTACGGGGATATATACTGCTGAGTATCGGTTGCGGAATGGTGCTGGGGGTGTGGATGAGCAGTGCATTTCTGACCTACTGTGTGGCAGGAGTTATGGTGTTTGCAGGAGTCTCTGTGGTACGCAGGTAATATCCTTGTCCCCGGGCGCATAGGCTACTATAGAATCTTAGAAGGAGTGATTTTATATGGAATATCAACTGGATGTGCAGCATTTGCCGTACCTGCGCCAGCTTCATACACAGCCGCAAACACGGGAAGAGACGCAGGAATTGCGCATTGGTGACGGACTGGGGAACATTGGAAGAGTGCTGTGTGCTTGGGGGCAGGTGGTGCTGCGTGGAAAGCAGTGGCAACCGGATGGCGTAGGTGTTCAGGGCGGCGTGATGGTATGGGTGCTGTATGCCCCGGAGGATGGCGGTCCTGCCCAGTGCGTGGAGGACTGGATTCCGCTTTCTGTAAAATGGCCGGCAGAACAAAGCGAAGGGGACGGAAAGCTGTTCACCACCTGGCTTTTACGGGGTGTGGATGCCCGTACCGTGGATTTGCGCAGACTGATGGTTCGGGTGACGGTGGATGTATATGCCGCCTGCTTTGTGCCGGACCGTCTGCCGGTCTATTCGCCCAAGGAGTTGCCCAAGGATATTCTGCTGCTGGAAAAGAAAAAGCCGCTGTGTCTGGTGCAGGAGGTGGGCGAGAAAGCCTTTGTGCTGGATGAGGAACTGACACTGCCGTCCTCTGCACCGTCACCGGAAAAACTGGTGCGCTACAGTCTGGAAACAGAAATCAGCGACTGTAAAATCATTGGGGATAAGGCGGTATTTCGGGGGAAGGGACTTTTGCACATTCTCTACCGTACCGCAGAAGGGGGAATGCAAAGCTGGGACTTTGAGATTCCCTTTTCCCAGTATACAGAATTGGATGATCACTATTCTGACGACAGCGGATTGTGGGTGCAGGCGATGGTTACCGCGCTGGAGGTAGAAGTGGCGGCGGAACGTATTCGCTTGAAGGCAGGTCTTGCAGGACAGTATATCCTTACAGCAGACAAGGAATATCCGATTGTAGAGGATGCCTACAGTCCGGATCGCACACTGCAGATGCAGCGAGAAAAGGTACAGGTCAGGAATCTTGTTTCTTTTCAGAGTGTGCCCATGCGCGCGGATGAAACAGGGCGCTTTGGCAGCAATCGGGTGGCAGACCTGAGCCTGAACATTGGTCTGCCTGAAAAACGTCGTAACAGTGATGGAGCAGAGCTGGAAATTCCCTGTCAGTTCAGTGCGCTGTATTACGATACAGAGGGACTTCTGCAGTCGGCAACCACCAAATTTAGCGGCACGCACGGGGTAGATGCGGACAGTATGGAAGCCTGGACACAGCTGGATGGCACTTTGCAGGCCATTGCCGGGATGGACAGCACCATTATGCGGGGGGCCTACAGTCTGCAAATAGGGCATACAGAGGATGTGGAACTGATGCCTGTATCTGCTTTAACTGCAGATGAGCCACGGGAAAAAGATCCGGCACGTCCCAGCTTGATTTTACGAAAGGCAGGAAATAGCAGCCTTTGGGATATTGCAAAACAATGCGGTGCAACGGTAAAAGCCATTCAGGAGGCAAACGACCTGCAAGGGGAGCCCGATCCTGACAGGGTGCTGCTGATTCCCGTTTTGTAAAGCAGAACGTGACAGTTTGAGTTTTCCTTGACATTCTAGCAGAGGTCAAGGAAGCGCCAAAGACAAGCAACTCGACCCCGAAGTGTATATAGATACTCGAGAGGGGAGAGTTGCGCAGTAAGTCAAAACGCCTTGCACAGCAAGGTATTTTGGGAGATGCTTTTTTTTGAGACGGGAGACCGGCTTTTTGCAGTTTGAAACAAAATATGTTTATTTTGCGTTTTGACGGTTTGGGGTTTCCTTGACGTTCTGACCGCCGCTGTGGGGGCTCACAGCGGCGGTCTTTGACGGCGTGTCGCATCGGGGGTGATGCCGTCAGAATATACTTTAGCGTTTGTAGTTTGCGTATTCAAGAATATCCTGTCGATGAAAAAATCGAAAGCATAGAAAAATGCTCAAATAGGTGTGGAAAAATAAATTTCTCTGTGTTATAATAAAGGACAGAGAATCTGAAAGGAGCATTTTTTTTATGACGATTATCGATATTTTTTCCGGCTTTTTGGGTGCCGGTAAAACAACCCTGATCAAAAAGCTGCTGCAGGAGGCTTATGCCGGTCAAAAGCTGATGCTTATTGAAAATGAATTTGGTGAAATCGGCATCGACGGCGGTTTCTTGCAGGATGCAGGCATCAACATTACCGAGATGAACTCCGGCTGTATCTGCTGCAGTCTGGTGGGCGATTTTGGAAAGGCGCTGAAAGAAGCGATTGATACCTATGCCCCCGATCGCATCATCATTGAACCCTCTGGTGTGGGCAAGCTGTCCGATGTCATTGCCGCTGTTGAAAAGGTTGACGGCATTCAGTTGGGCTATACCGTAGCGGTTGTGGATGCCGGCAAGGTGAAAATCTACACCAAGAACTTTGGAGAGTTTTACAACAATCAGGTGGAGACGGCCTCTACCATCATTTTGTCCCGTACAGACGGTATTTCCCAGGAAAAGTTAAACCTGGCGGTGGAAATCCTCCGCGGAATGAATGACCACGCCACCATTGTGACCACGCCCTGGCATCAGCTTTCCGGTCTGCAGCTGCTGACTGCGATGGAAGGCGGCGCTTCTGTGGCGGCAGAATTGCGGAAATTAGAGGAAGAGGCACACCATCATCACGCAGATCATTGCTGCTGTGGTCATCACGACCACGAGCATCACCACGACGAGGATGGTCATTGCTGCGGTCACCACGACCACGACCATCACCACGACGAGGATGGTCATTGCTGCGGTCACCACGACCACGACCATC
>JAFTVV010000036.1 GCA_017465625.1 Oscillospiraceae bacterium
ACAGGGGACGGTTCTCTGTCTTGACGAAAATTAAGAAGACAGTGGGACAAAGGGACGGTTCTAATATCTCCTCGTCCCCTTTTCGTATCCCCCCTGGAATTGCCTGAAATCGGCAATTCTTTTCCCCCTTTAGGCAAGGGGGGCTTTTCCTAATACGAGGGGACGGTTCTGTCGTCTCCTCAGCTTCGTTGAAAAGTGCGTCAACCCATCGATAGAATCCGTAGGGGAGGCTATCAGCCTCCCGCAGGCGGATGATATGTACAGTGTAGTAACATGGTATACAAGTAGTGCAATGACATGGTATCCACTTTTGTAGTACAATAAAGGTATCTAAAAACGCGGAGGACAAGGGGACGGTTCTAATATCTCCTCGTCCCCTTGTCGTATCCCCCCTGGAATTGCCTGAAATCGGCAATTCCTTCCCCCCTTTAGGCAAGGGGGGCTTTTTCGTTTGCCTAAAATCGGCAATTCCTTCCCCCCTTTAGGCAAGGGGGGCATATTCCTAAGATGGCGATTTCGTCCCTTTTAGGCAAGGGGGGCATGTTTCTAAGATTGGCGATTTCGTCCCTTTTATGCAAGGGGCATATCCTTTGGGCGAAGAACGGATGTTCTTCGCCCTTTGATTTTGTGCTTGCAAGTAGGGCGCAGGTGGTATATACTATTATAATAATGGAAAATGGGGTGGGTATATGGATTTTAAGATTTTGGCTGTCGGTGACGTGGTGGGCACACCCGGTGTAGACCGCATCTGCCGCAGTTTGCGGCAGTTAAAAAAGCGCACCGGTGCGGATTTTGTCACTGTTTGCGGTGAAAACGCCAGCGGTGTCGGTATGACCCCCCGACAGGGCGAAGACCTGCTGGACGCCGGCGCAGACGTGATCACCATGGGCAATCACACCTTCAGCAAACGGGAAATTGTGGACTATATGGATGAACAGCCCCGTATCCTGCGTCCTGCCAACTATGCCCCCCAAACCCCGGGGCGAGGCTATGGCATCTATGAAACCGCCTGTGGTCCGGTGGCAGTCATCGACCTGATTGGTCGCTGTAATATGGATTTTGCGCCGGATAATCCCTTTTTGATGATCGACAAAATTCTCAAAGATATACCCACCAAGCTGATTTTTGTGGAGTTTCACGCAGAGGCCACCTCTGAGAAGCTGGCTATGGGCTATATGCTGGACGGTCGCATCAGCGCTCTGTGGGGCACCCACACCCACGTGCCTACCAGCGATGCGCAGGTACTCCCGAAAGGCACAGGCTACGTTACGGATTTGGGAATGACCGGCCCCAAAAATGCCGTTTTGGGCGTACAGCCCAAGCAGTCCATTGCCAAATTCCGTGGGGATTTGACCAGCCGCTACCAATGGGCAGACGGCCCTACCAAGCTGGAAGCGGTGCTGTTTACCATTGATACCAACACCGGACTTTGCCGCAAGGCAGAAAGAGTGGATTTATATGATTAAGATTTTGCACAGTGCCGACTGGCATCTGGATGCCCCAATGCGTGGGCACAGTGAAAGTGAATCTGCCTATCTGCGGCAGGAGCTTTCCAAGCTTCCTCAAAAAATATGCAAGCTGTGTTCGCAGGAGCAGTGCGATTTACTGCTCCTGTCCGGTGACCTGTTCGACGGCAAAGCAACCCCTGTCACCGTCAAGGCCGTACAGCGGGCACTGGAAGAAGTCCGCATTCCTGTGCTGATTGCCCCCGGCAATCACGACTGCGTAACACCGGACAGTCCTTATGCCCAACCCGGTTGGCCGGAAAATGTACATATTTTCAAAGAGGCAAAAATGCAGAGCATTGCTTTTCCTGCATTGGATCTGCGTGTTCACGGAGCAGGCTACGAAGCAATGGACTGCCCTGCCCTGCTCAAGGGCTTCCACGCCGACGGTGGAGAAACGTGGCAAATCGGTGTGCTCCACGGTGAAATGGAGGGCAGCAATACCCCCTACTGTCCCATCTCCCGGGAACAGCTGCGCAACAGCAATCTGCATTATTTGGCTTTGGGGCATATCCACAAGGGCGGCAGTCTGCGCACCGGCAACAGCTTGTGCGCCTGGCCCGGCTGTCCGATGGGTCGAGGCTTTGACGAATTAGGTGCAAAGGGTGTCATTCTGGTGACCCTGGACGAAACGGTGCAGGCCGCCTTTATACCCATCGACACCCCCCGTTTTTACGATGAAGAAGTGGTCGTTGGTGAGAGTGCCCACAGCGCCCTTGCAAACATTCTGCCTGCATTGGAATCTCAGGATTTTTATCGGGTAACCTTTACAGGCTACTGCACACCCATTGAATTAGACAGTCTTTACAGTGCCTTTTCCCACATTCCCCATCTGACCCTCCGGGACAACACCTTGCCGGAGCAGGATTTGTGGGGCACTGCAGATGAAGACAGCTTAGAGGGTGTGTTCTTCTCTATGCTTCAGCAAGCATCCCGGGACGAAAATCCTGTAAAGCAGGAACGAGCCAAACTGGCGGCACGTATTGCACGTCAGATATTGGACGGTCAGGAGGTGAAGCTGCCGTGAAAATCTACTCTATGACCGCCACTTTTGGCAAATTACAGCACGAAACACTGCGCTTTGAAGATGGACTAAACATTATTGAAGCACCCAATGAATGGGGCAAAAGCACCTGGTGCGCCTTCATCACCGCAATGCTCTACGGCATCGACACCCGTCAGCGTGCCGGTGGCGCGGTGCTGGCCGGCAAGGAACGTTTCGCCCCCTGGTCCGGTGCCGCTATGTCCGGCACAATGGAAATCCACTGGAACGGAAAAGACATCACCATTGAACGCTCCGGCAAACCCCGTATCCCCTTCGGTGAATTTAAAGCATACGAGACCCACAGTGGTCTGCCTGTACCGGAGCTTACCGCTGCCAACTGCGGTCAACAGCTTTTGGGTGTGGAGCGCAGTGTATTTACCCGTGCCGGTTTTATCCGTCTGCAGGATATGCCGGTCACTCAGGATGACTCTCTGCGCCGCCGACTCAACAGTCTGGTAACCACCGGTGACGAAAGCTGTGCCGCCGATACCCTGGGCAAACAGCTTCGGGATTTGAAAAACAAATGCCGCTTCAATCGGTCCGGTCTGCTCCCTCAGGCGGAACAGGAACAGGCACTTTTACAGGAAAAACTGGACCGTTTACAGGCGCTTCAGCAGTGCATTGCGCAGCAGCGGATTTTGCAAAAGAATCTGGAACGGCAGATTCGGGATTTGGAAAATCACGCCGCGGCTCTGCGTTACGAAAACGCCCAACAGGGACACCTCAAAATTGAAGAAGCAAAGGCCCAGTGCCAGCAGCTTGCGGCACAGCTTCAGCAGTTGCAGGATACCTGCGATCAGCTGCCAACAAAAGCTGCCGCAATGGATGCGCTAAACGAGCTGGAAGCTTTGCAAAGCAAGCAAATCGCATTAAATGCCCGTCTGTCTGCCGTCACCGCACCTCCTGCACAGCCGGAAGTGCCGGTGCTGTTTACAGGGCTGTCCCCGGCACAGGCTTTGGAAAATGCCCAAAGCGATACAAACCGCTACAACGCCCTGATGAGTGCAAAAAAAGAAAAGACCGGCTGGATTGTATTTGCCTTACTTGCCGTCATTGCCCTTTTAGGGGTTGCGGTGGGTATGGCTCTGCTCCATCCGGTGCCCGTGTGGCTGTGGATTGGCTGTGGCGCACTGGTGGCAGTCGGCTTGATCTATGGTCTGGTTTCTACCTCTGCCGGTGCAAAGAAAAAGCAAGAAGCCTTGCAGGAAATTGCATCCAAATATCCGGCACTGACGGTTGATCACTGGATTGCATATGCCCAGCAGTATGCACAGCAGGTACAGACTTATCAACAGGAATTGGCACAGTACGAACAGCACTGCGGCACCCTGACCGCAGAAAAAGCAGCATTGCAAAACGCTATGACCCAGCTTTGCGGTGACAGAACACCGGAAGCGCATAAAGCGTACTTCTCCCACATTTTACAGCAGCACAACGACTGCGAAGCACAAAAGCAGGCATTGGAACAGGCTGAGCGGCATTATGACGGTCTTTGTGCCGTGGTATCTACACCTGCCCCTGCGGCAATGCCGGACAGTCTGACCCTTTCTCAGGAAGAGACCGACCGCACACTGGATTCTGCACATTTCGAGCTGAAGCAATCTCAGCTGAAAATGGGACAGTGCCTTGGTCAGGCAGAAAGCTTCGGTACAGAACAGTCCATCAAGGCACGGTTGGAGCAGGTAAATCTTCGCATTGCCCGACTGGAGGAGTACTTCAAAGCACTGGAACTGGCACAGGAGGCACTGTATCAGGCCTCTTCCGCACTGCAACGCAAATTTGCTCCCCGGATCAGCAAGCAGGCGCAAGAGTATTTTGCCTTCCTCACCGACAACCGGTACGAAAAACTGACCATCAGCGACGACTTTTCCCTGTTTACTGCCGCCCGTGAGGAGGATGTGACCCACGGCGTACAGTGGCGTTCCGACGGCACTGCCGATCAGCTTTATTTCGCACTGCGGCTGGCAGTTGCTCAGGCACTGACCCCGGATGCGCCCTTGGTGCTGGATGATGCCTTCGTGCGCTTCGATGATGCGCGCCTTGCAAAGGCTCTGGAACTGCTGAAAAAGGAATCTGACGGCAAGCAGGTTCTGGTATTTTCCTGTCAGTCCAGAGAAAAGCGCATCTTGTCAAAATGATCTGAAATAAACACTGTGATTCCCCATAAAATGGATTAAAGGAGTGATTTTATGGAATTGAGAGAAATTACTTATTGGGCTGTTGCGTTACGCATTCTGACCGCTGTGATTTTAGGCGGTGCAATGGGTTGGGAGCGCGGTCTGAAGAACCGTGCCGCAGGCCTGCGCACCTATATGCTGGTTTGCGTAGGCTCTTGCCTGATTATGCTGACCAATCAGTACATTTTCCAAACAAACGGTCACGCAGGCGACCCGGTACGTATGGGCGCACAGGTGGTTAGCGGCATCGGCTTTTTAGGTGCAGGCACCATCATCGTCACCCGTCGTCATCAAATCAAGGGCCTGACCACTGCCGCCGGTCTGTGGGCCTCGGCAGGTGTGGGTTTAGCCATTGGCATCGGCTTTTACGAAGCCGCCGTTGTTGGCGTAGCTGCCGTTTTGGTGATTATGACCATTATGCAGAAGATGGACAGCAAAATGCATCGCAGTGCCAAATCCCTGGATATCTATTTTGAGCTGTCCGCAGACAGCTCCTTGGGAGATTTTTTGCGGCAGATCCGCCAGCAGGGCATTGAAATCTGCGACCTGCAAAAAGAAATCGGTGCAGACGTGGAAAGCGGCACCCGTGCCTATACCGCCAACATCGAGCTGCAGCGCCGTGTACCCCTTGCAGACATTTTAAAACTGCTTTTAACGATGGAAGGCGTTTCCTACGTAGAAGTAATCTGATTTGACGGATCGGGTCTGTAGTTTTACACGCCCCCTTTTACTATATGAAGGAGTAATTTGCTATGAATATTATTATTGCAGGTGGCGGCAAGGTTGGTCAAACACTGGCCCATCAGCTCTCTGCCGAAGGACACAACCTGACAATGATTGACAGCAACAATCACGTTTTGGAACATTCTGTGGAGCAGTATGACGCCATGGCGGTTTCCGGCAACTGCGCCTCTAAAGAGGTGCTGCTGAACGCCTCCGTAAGCGAGGCGGATTTGCTGATTGCCGTGACCGCTATGGACGAAGTGAATCTGCTGTGCTGTATGACCGCCCACGGCCTGAACCCCAATCTGCACACCATCGCCCGTATCCGCACCCCGGAATACGCCGACCAAATTATGACCATGCGGGAGGTTTTCCCTCTTTCTATGACGGTCAATCCTGAAAAACAGGCCGCCAAGGAAATTGAGCGACTGCTGAAATTCCCCGGTTTCCTCCGCCGTGAGTCCTTTGCCAAGGGTCGTGCGGAAATTGTGGAGCTGCGTATAGACGCCAGCAGCAAGCTCTGTAATTTACCCCTGAGTGAAATGGGCAATGTCATCAAATGCCGGGTGCTGGTATGCGCTGTTTTGCGTGCCGGTAACGCCGTCGCCCCCAGCGGCAACTTCGTTCTTCAGGAAGGGGATCGCATTTTTGTCACTGCCCCGACCTCCAATCTGGAAGTTCTGCTTAAAAACCTTGGCATTGTGCCGAAAAAAGCAAAGAAAATCCTCATTTGCGGTGGCGGCCGGGTCAGCTATTACCTGACCAGTCTTTTAGCCGACGACAACATCTCCGTGTATCTGATGGAAAAGGATCGGCAGCAGTGCGTGCGCCTGGCAAAGGAATTGCCCAATGCCACCATCATTTACGGCGACTGCAGCTCCCACACCCTCTTGGAGGATCAGGGCATCGAAAATATGGACAGCGTCATCACCCTTACCGGCACAGACGAGACCAATATGATCATCTCCCTGTATGCCGGCAGCCGCGGTGTGAACCAAATCATCACCAAGCTCAGCCGTGCTGAAAACAGCGCGCTGGCAGACAGTATGGCGCTGGGCAGTACCGTTACCCCCAGAGAACTGTGCTGTAATAACATTGTGCAGTATGTCCGTGCAATGCAAAACCAAACCGGTGCGGCCATTTCCGTGCATACCATCGCTGACGGACAGGTGGAGGCTGTGGAATTTTTGGTAGACGAAACCACCAAGCACTGCAGCAAGCCGCTGAAGGACATTAAACTCAAACCCAATGTGCTGATTGCCAGCATCACCCACGGTGCAAACACCCAAGTACCCAACGGTTTATCGGAATTTATGCCCGGTGATACCATTGTGGTTGTTACCAGTGGACGGGGCGTTCTGCACAACGTCAACGATATTTTCGCCTGAGGTTTCTTATGAACTATAAAATGACCGGGCGATTTATCGCCCAACTGACTGCCATCGAAGGGGTCTTTATGATCCCGGCGCTGCTGATCAGCCTGTTTTCAAAGGAAAATGCCGCCATTCAAGGCTTTTTATATGCCTTGGTGATTATCCTCGCCTTCTCGGGGCTTTTGTACCTGCTCTGCCGAAAGGCCAAGCGGCGCTTCGGTCCCCGTGACGGTCTGGTCTGTGTGGGTGTCAGCTGGATTATGATGAGTATATTGGGCTCACTGCCCTTTGTATTCTCCGGCTATATTCCCCGATTTGTGGACGCCCTTTTCGAGACCGTATCCGGCTTTACAACCACCGGTGCATCCATTCTTTCCGATGTAGAGGCGCTTCCTAAAGGACTTTTATATTGGCGCAGCTTTACCCACTGGGTAGGTGGTATGGGTGTTCTGGTGTTTCTGCTGGCCATCTCCACCGGCGGTGAGCGAGGAAAAGGCTTTACCATGCACCTAATGCGGGCAGAAAGCCCCGGTCCGGATGTAGGCAAGCTGGTGCCCAAAATGAAGCAGACTGCCATTATCCTCTACGGCATCTATATGGCGCTGACCGTTTTGAATTTCCTGTTCCTGCTGTTTGGCGGTATGAATCTTTTCGACGCAGTTTGTACTGCCTTCGGCACTGCCGGTACAGGCGGCTTCGGCATCAAAAACGATTCTATGGGTAGTTACAGCTCCTATATTCAGTGGGTAACCACCGTATTTATGTTCCTGTTCGGCATCAACTTCAGCTGTTTCTATCTTCTGCTTTTAAAGCAGATTCGGGGCGTATTCCGGGACGAAGAGCTCCGGCTGTATTTTGGGATTGCCTTTGTATCCGTGGTGCTGATTGCATTTAATATTTACGATCTGTACGGCTCTGTGAGCGAAACCCTGAAGCACAGCGCTTTTCAGGTGTCCTCCGTCATGACCACCACCGGCTTCTCTACCACCGATTTTGACCAATGGCCAAGCTTTTCCAAGGGCATTTTACTGATGCTGATGGTGGTCGGTGCCTGTGCAGGCTCTACCGGCGGCGGCATCAAGGTCGCCCGTGTACTGTTGCTTTTCAAGAGTCTGCGTCGAAACATTCGCCAAATTCTCAATCCCCGCAAGGTGATGGTGGTGCGCAATAACGGCCGTCCCGTGGAGGAAAAGGTGCTGGATAACACCAACGCCTACCTCTCTGCTTACGTCATTATCATTGTACTGAGCTTTTTGATTCTGTCATTGGACAACTTCTCCACCGGCACCAACATTTCCGCAGTGCTGGCCTGCTTCAACAACATCGGTCCCGGATTGGAAGCAGTCGGTCCGATGGCAAATTTCGGTGCGTACAGCGTGTCCTCCAAGCTGGTGCTGATTGTGGATATGCTGGCAGGCCGTTTGGAGATCTTCCCCATTCTGGTCCTGCTCTCCCGCAACACCTGGAAGGGTAAATAATCCATACAAAAAGGGCTTTGGGTCTGTGTTCAACAAACCCAAAGCCCTTTTAATTTTAATGTCGTCCGTCAAATGGTGATTTCCAAAAATACTGCACAGGGTGTTTCCGGGCAAAGAAGCCGGATACTGTCTTTGCAGACATTCAGCTGTACAACGGTTTTTGTCGGATACGCAATTACTGCATCGGAAACGCCTTCCGCAACAGGAATGACCATCTCTTTTTCACCGTTCAGATTCCAGACTGCCAGATAGATTTTGTTTTCGTTTTTCAAACCTGCACAGACTGTCTTCTCTCCAAAATTGGTAAAGCCAAGGGGGAAGTACGGAGCAGCGGTTTTCTTCATTTCGGATAGGGTGTTGTAGTACGCAACACCTTCACGAATCAAATCCATCTGATGCTCGTTAAGGTAATCCAAATGGCTGGCAAGGTGCATTCTGCCCAGGAAGCTGTTGATCATATTGATGACAATGCGCTCATCGGATACATCTTCCCCCTTCGTGCAATCCGATGCCACCGGATAGCTCCATACTGCCGCCTGCTCCGGCAGAACGGCCGCGAGAATATTACCTGCAATGTAGGGATACAGCAAGTAGTCTGTCTGATCGGAGGTAGATACCAGGCTGTATGCAGAAAGGGTCTTGTAGTCCATACGCATACCGCCGGAGCTGCAACCCTCGAAAACCACATCAGGGTACTTGGCAATCATTTCACGCATCCAGTCTAGGAATGCATTTGCAGCTTCTTCCAAGCCTGCGCCGGGATTTTCAGCATTCAAGTCCGTACCGATGCCGCAGTCCTGATTGTAGTCGCACTTAATGTACTGTGCGCCGTAATCTTCTACCATGCGGCGAATGGTTTCGGTCATATATTCCCGAACCTTGGGATTGCGGTAGTCGATGAAATGACGGTTCATCACCGCAAGACGCTTGCCGTGGCGCTGGAAGAAGCAGTCGTCATCATAGTGCTCCAGCATCTGCTGACACTGGATGCCGATGATCTCCGGCTCGATCCACAGACCGGGCTTCATACCCAGGCTGCGAATGTAATCCGTGGTCTTTTTGACCCCTTCCGGAAAACGGGCTTTACTTTCTTTCCAATGACCCACATAGGGATAAACCTTGTCACCGGGTTCTTCGTTGTGCCAGCCACAGTCAATGACATAGTACTCTACGCCCGTTTTCGCAACAACGGGAGCGTATTTGGCGGTGTTTTCTGCCGTGGGACTATCCCAGGACAGGTGCATATACTCGTTGAAAATGGTGGGAAGTTTTGCGTCTGCAGGACTGACACCTGCGATGTGACGACGGTACTTGGTCATATTGCCCACCACATCATTGAGGTCCTTACCAAAGGCTAATGCGGCATAGACAGAGGTATAGCTTTCACCCGGCCGCAAGGTCTTAAACCAGCCGCCAAAGGGGTAACTTGGACCGCCCAAATAGAGGTAGTACTTCCCTGCCGCATCCGACAGCTCATAATACCAGGAGCTGTTGCTCTCAATCTGGAACATCAGGAAGTTTCCGTTCTTCTTGTCTTCCACAATGCCCATAGGCAGCATTTCCTTGGTAGACCAGCTGCCGATATTACAGCCGCAAACACGCTGCTGAGAATCGCTTTTGCCGCCGCACAGCCTTAATTCCCGAAAACTCCGGGTGCGGGGCTGGCACTCTGCGTGATGGCTTTGCAGAAAATCTGTAAAACACATCTCATCCGGCTCATTTTTGTCGCCCATACCGGATGCGCAAAAGGCAGATACTTCCTCCAAAACAATAGGGCGATCGGTGATGTTGGTCACCACCGTATGTACCCGAATGGCATTGGTATCCTCATAGCCTTCAAAGACCGTTTCACACCGCACGTTGGGGCTTTCCTGTACCACAGTCAAGGTGTTGCCGGAGATCGTATGGGTTTTATAAGTCAGCCGACCCGCTTCCGAGGAATGCACCATTTTCGCACCCATGTGGGTGTCCTTGTTTTCCCCGGCAACCTGCACTTCCACGAAACCGCTGTCAAGCTGGGAAAAACATTCTACGCTTTGCAGTTTTATAGCATCCTCTGCCACGGAAAATGAAAGGTTTTTAAATTGCAACATAAATGCTTTGCCCCTTCTTATGGTTTGTAATATATGGAATCATACCATAGATCCTGCTACGGTGCAAGGATCACTTCGCTGACCTGGGTCGGATCGATCTTTACCGTGATTTTGGCATCAGCAGAAGCGATCTCATTGGCAACCCGTACATTTTCGTAGGTGTAGCTGAAGGTATGGCTGCTGCCTCTGCTGTTTACAGCCACAATATCAAAGGTCACACCGGTATCTGTCAAAGTAACCGTCAGATCCATATAGCCGCCGCCATCGAAGAAATTACTGTAAATCATATACTCCGTTTTGTCGGGTCGGGGTGACAGCTCCGTATCCGAGCCATTATTGAGATGGAACCGAAGCTGATTACCCCGTAAATTCAAACCGTAGCTGCCGATGTACACCAGCAGCTTGCCGCTGCCAGTGGGTACGATTTCTGTATCCAACGGTATCCTGACGGTTTTTCCGTAGCCGACTGCCAGATCAGAGGTCACGGAGGTCATACCGCTATTGAGGGTAATGGTTTCCTTGCTGACCATATAATCGAAGAAATTCGGCACAGCATCTTCCGGTGTATCCGTGCCATCCTCCGGCAGCTCTTCGGGCTCCCCACTAAGGATCACTTCGCTGACCTGGGTCGGATCGATCTTTACCGTGATTTTGGCATCAGCAGAAGCGATCTCATTGGCAACCCGTCCGTTTTCGTAGGTGTAGCTGAAGGTATGGCTGCTTCCTCTGCTGTTTACAGCCACAATATCAAAGGTCACACCCGTATCTGTCAAGGTAACCGTCAGATCCATATAGCCGCCGTCATCGAAGAAATTATTGTAAATCTTATATGCCGTACTGTCGGGTCGGGGTTTAATCTCCGTATCAGAGCCATCATTGATATGGAACCGAAGGGAATTGCCCCGCATATTCAGGCCATAGCTGCCGATGTACACCAGCAGCTTGCCGGTGCCAGTGGATACGATTTGCGTATCCAGCGGAATACGTACGGTTTTTCCGTAGCCAACTGCCAGATCAGAGGTCACGGAGGTCATACCGCTATTAAGGGTGATGGTTTCCTTGCTGTTCATATAATCGAAGAAATTCGGCACAGCATCTTCCGGTGTATCCGTGCCATCCTCCGGCAGCTCTTTAAGCTCCTCACCAAACATAATGGCACGGATGTTGAATATCTCATCTTCTGTAACACCGATAGAAAGCAGATACTGCTCTGCCTTATCCGCAAGGGTTGCACCCTCATAGGTTTCCAGCAACGCACACATCGCGCCAAAGGCATATTTCGTCGTTTTAGAATTTCGTTCGCCATACATGGAGAAGCTTGTAAATTCGTAATCGCGGATCAAGTCAGCTTCGTCCATACCAAGGAGTGCCCCCAGCAAATAGGACACCGTTCCGGTACGGTCAGCACCGCCGGTGCAGTGGTAGTAAACGGGATAGCTTTCAGGCCGTGCCAGAAGCTGGAAAGTCTTCTTGTAGGACTCTGCGTAATTGATCATTCCGGAATCATATCCGCCCAGTGTGCAGTAGATCAATTCTGCATCGGGGATACAGCTTTCTGTAACGCCCAGTGCCTCGGTGGAATTTCGGAAATCAATTTCTGTGCGGATGCCCATTTCTTCCGCCATCGTCGCAATGCCGGATGCGGTGATCTGGACGTCGGGATAGTCTGCGGAAGGACTGAGTGCGCCGCCACGATAGATCAGGCCTTGTTTGGTGGTCTTACCGGATGCGGTGACATAGCCGCCCATATCCCGCACATTGTATACGCCATCCACCGTCATCACACGGGGGCCCAGATCTGTGGTGGTAAAGGAAGTCTCCACTGCCGTAGAAGTACCATCTGCCATAACTTTTACATAATAAGTTTGCGCCTTGAGCAGGTTGTTCACTGCCACAGAGCAGTTTTCGGCAGGTACATTATAGGTTTTTGCATCGCTGTAATCTCTCTCGGTAGACAGCAGAACCGTATAACCGGTGGCTTGGCTATTGCTATTCCAGGAGATAACCGTATCCTTGTTGGGATTCACAGAGCCACAGGTATAATCGGACACATTGGGGTCTTCTGCCTCCAGGTATGCCTTTGCAAAATCTGCATAGGGGTACACGGAGGAGACACGCACAGCAGGTACATCGGATGCATCCTTTTTGATGCCCCAGGTATGATACACTTTTTCGTTCGTTCCGTCGTGATATTTCACAGCAACCGTCAAGATATCCTCCTCAAAGGAAAGTTCTGCCCAGGATGCTGCTTTAGAACCTTCTGCATACGCATACCGCGCATCATTTGTTACATAGGGCACCCGTGTTTGACTGCCGGCAGGACCGTTCATCAAATAAATAACACCGCTGGGATTAACAGAATATTCCACACCATCGATATTTTCAATGACTTCGGATTGGACGATCCCGTTGCCATCAAGCGGATTTGTTTTGGAAATAACGTGATCGTGTCCCTGTAATACAATATCCACACCGTATTGGGCAAACAGTCCCCGTAACTGCCCCTGCAAGGCAAGTGCAATGGCATTGTTTGCGCTGTTCGCGCCCCACTTTCCGGCGGAATACATCGGATTGTGAAGTGCTACCACTGTCCACTTGCAGGTGTTTGTTTTCAGTTCATTTACCAGCCAATTATACTGCTCAGCTTTGAGCTTGTTCTGCGTCAAATCATTGGTGTTGAGCATAATAAATTTCACATCGCCGTAAATGAAGCTGTAGAAATAGCCCAGATTGGTGGAAGCCTGTGTGGGGATGGCGTTATGAAAGTGCTTAAAGGTTTCCGCAACGCCTCTTGTGTTATAGGTCGTCTCGTGATTGCCGGAGATCGCCATTACAGGAATACGGGAAAGATACGCAAAGTTATCATCCAGCATCTCGGTCCACTCGTACTCGTACTTGGAATTCTGCACCACATCGCCCGTATGGAGTATGAAATCCGCACTGTCAGTCACTTGAGAAAGGACACGGTTAAAATATGTGGAGCCTTCTTGTGAATCACTGACGTGTACAAATGTAAAGGAATCTGTTTGAGAATCTTTGGTAGTCAGTGTTGCATATTCTGTGCCGACCTTCATCTCCTTGTCATAGATGCGGTAGGTATAGCTGCTGTTTTTCTCTAACTGCACCTCCGCTTTGGAGATATAGTAATTCAAAACAACATCATTTTCGTTATAGGTTGTAGCGCTCACAGAAGAAACGGGATATTCCTTCCATTCTTCCGTACCTTCTTTTTTGACCTGCACCACCGTATTCAAAGGCTTTTCATTGGTGTTGAATGTAAATCCATACACGGATTCCTGGGGATCATAAAGTGCAAGTGTCAAAGATGTGGGTTTATAAGCTGCTACGACGTAGTCTTCGGCTGCCAGATGGTAGGTATACATTGCCTGCAGTAAAGCCTTCAGCTCGCTGCCGGTATCGCTGCCGAACATTCTGACAATGTAGTGCATCGCACTGTAGCCAACCGTCAATGCACTTTCGCCGCAGGTAACGGTCACTTGGATGGGCTGATCCAGATCCTGGGGATTGATCCCGGCCACATCTACAAAATACAAGCCATCCTTGGCTTTGGCAGTCAACACTTCATTTCCTGCCGTGAAGGTGTAATCCGCAATGTTTGCGCCGTCAGAGAGGACAAAGTAGTAGCGAACTGCGTGCTTGGAAGCAAACAGCATAGAGCTGCCGTAGTATTTCAGTCCATCCACTGCTCCGGTCAACGTCGGGGGCGCAATCTCAGCAGGCACGGCTGCCTGCTCGTACTCAATACCGGCATCTGCGTAGTCATCCGTATTGCATACGAAGTAGGACTGCGCCTTTGCACCGTAGACAAGCATCGACCGAACGAGATTTTTCGTCGTCTCATCGAACTGATCATTACTCAGAATATAGCTTGCATACTGACGGACCGTGTATGTATTGGTTTCTTTTACCGAATCTCCAACGAGCAAGGTAAAGGTAACCGTTTCGGTCATCTGTGCAGCTGCCAGCTCCACAGAGAATATATAGTTTCCGGTTTCGTGATCCAGCGTTTCCGGATAGAGCAGGACGGTTTCGTCTGCAACGGATACTTGTACACAGGTGCTGGTAACTTCACTTTCATTAACCGATACAGCGAAGTTCATATCCAGATTGTCGCCAAGGGTCATACTCCACCCTTTCAGAACCGTAGGCCGCACCGTATCCACTGCACCGCTAAGGTGTGTGTAGAAGGTGAAGTCTTCCCGGAGGAAATAATTACCCAGCGCCAGTCCTGCCGGTAAGGTTACCGAATGCTCGTCCTTGCTCGCCTCTAAAGTGAAGATCAGCTTACCGCCGCCTTGTCCCATTGCGGCATTGGACTGGAACCAGACCTTGGCGCCGCCTTCCGTTAACGGCGCAACCCAGCCAGCAACCGCTCCCAGCTCAAAAGCCGAATCAGCGGTGTTTAAGATAATATACCAGTCACTGTTATTGCTGCGGTATACACCTGATGCAACCCCGGTGATGGAAAACGCATAAGAATCCGGCTCCATCGTCGGAGGCTCTGTAGGCTCTGTGGGATCTGTAGGTGCTGTCGTCGGAGGTTCTGTGGGATCTGTGCCCTCCGGTGTTTTACCCTCTGTTATATGGCCTTCCCCATCGGTGCAGAACACAAAATCCTGAGCCAAGGTGTAGCCACCCAGCTCCAAACCGGCAGGCAGCCGGATCGTGTGTGCATTTTTATCTACAGAAAGACTGAATTCCAATTGGCCTGGATTATCCGTGGTGATCTGGAACCAGCCGCCCACAGCCGCACCATCGGAAGTAACGCCCAAATTTCTCAGGGATGCCACCGCATCCAGGCAAAAATCGGGGCGATCGGTTTGCAAAATGACATACCAATCGCTGCCGCGGAAGTTATAGGCACTGATACCCGTGATCCGGAGTGCGGATTCATCCTCCACAGGAGGCTCTTCCACTTCCTCTACCGTCACACTGCCGTCTGCGTGGGTACAGAACACAAAATCCTTAGCCAAGGTGTAGCCGCCCAGCTCCAAACCGGCAGGCAAAACCACTGTATGTTCACTTTTATCAATGTCAACATCAAATGCCAACTGGCCGGGATTATCCGTGTTGATCTGAAACCAGCCGCCCACAGCCGCACCATCGGAAGTAACGCCCAAATTTCTCAGGGATGCCACCGCATCCAGGCGCAAAGCAGGCTGATTTGTTTGTAAAATGAGATACCAGTCGCTGTTGGCACTGCGATAATTATATGCCACAATGCCCGTAATTTGGAATGCGTATTCATCTTCCACCGGAGGCTCTGCCGCTTTGCCCACGGTGACACTGCCATCGGCATGGGTGCAGAATACAAAGTCTTCCTTCAGTGTATATGCACCTAATACCGTTCCGGCAGACAGGGTTACGGTGTGCTCCGCTTTGTCCGCTGCCAGTGTAAAGGAAACCTTACCGGCATCCACGCCCATCGCACTGTTGCTTTGGAACCAAATCTGGGATGTGGTGCTGTCCATAGGTGCCTTTAATCCGGATACACCGGTCAAGGCAAAATCAGCCTGATCTACATCTAAAATAATATACCAGTCGTTGCCGCGGAAGTTATAAGCACTGATACCCGTGACGGATACTTCCTGTGTGGCTGCAAGGGCACCAAAGGGAACCATGCTCAAAAGCAGGAACGCCACCAGCACAAGGCATATATGCGTCCGTATGGTTTTCTTGTTTAAAAATTTCATAATGTGTCCTCCTTGTAGTTACTGTGATCCGATCTTATCGGGCTTTTCACTGATTTTTAAATCTCTTTCAAAATAAAATCCCGTACGATGGTGCCCAACACATTCTCGCCCTGTTCGTTATCCGCGCTGACGTGGGCGCAATGTCTGCCGTGCATCAGCTTCAGCTCTGCTTTGCTCAAATCGTATCCGAAATGATCCATGGTAGAGCGCACCAGCACCGTCTGCTCATAGCGATTCTCCATATCCTGATCCGCAACGATCAGAAGCATCGGGGGATACTCCTGATCTATGCCTACAAAATACAGCGGTGCAGTTTCATCGATGACCACTCTTCTGACATCCATTCCCTTTTCCCGCAGCACATTAAAATGGGCTGTAGGCTGACCGGAATCGTGTACATAGCCGCTAATATCCATCGGGTGAATCCCGTGCTTTTCCAGATACCGCTTATCAAAGCAGAGCATCATCGAAAGATAGCCGCCGGCGGAAGAGCCGCCCACAAAGATCTTGTCACAGCCGCCAAAGAGTTCTTTATTTTGGAACACCCAAGCTACTGCATCAGCACAATCCTCCACAAATTCTGGGAATTTTGCATCCGGGTAGAGCCGGTAGTTGATACTGACGGTGCTGATCCCCTGCTTCGCAAGCACCGCGGCAAAGTAATTGCCATCGTTCTTACTGCCGGCCTCAATGCCGCCGCCGTGGATGTACAAAAACACCGCATTGATCTTTCCGTCCGGCAAATAAACATCCAGCAGCTGTCCCTGGCTGTTGTAAACAATATCCGCTTTCTTAATCATTACACTTCTCCTTTTTTGTCCAATGCTTTATTTCTGAAATAAAGCACAATATCCGTTCCGACCATCAGAAGGTTCAGTACATAGAAAAACAGCACATACCATTTTTCAGAAAACGCTGCCATATACACATCATTGATCAGCTTGGATGCAATACCTGCTATATAGCCGAAGAAGATCAGGCACAGAAAGGAAAGACTCTTTCCCTTAGCCGTGCGGGCTTTATAGGATTTCATCACATTCAGCGGCCAGGAAGCACCAAAGCTAACGACCATCACAATTTCCAATATTTCAGACATAATCATTCACTCTCTTTCATTTTTCATAATAGTCTAACGGAACAAAACAATGCTTCCGGGCAGATTCCTTTGCTTTCAGGCACATATAAGCACTCAGCAAGCCCTGCTCTAAAGGTGTTTTGGATTTTTCCGTTCCCTGCATCACGCCGATAAAGTTATCGGCAAGTTTTTTGTCACCGCCACCGTGATTGCCGGTGGTTTCCACCTTGTAACGTATTTCACCGGGCGTATAGTGTTTGCGCACGATGATTTCACTGGTATTCCAGTCAAACTCCAGTGTGCCGCCTTCACCGGCAAGGATTGCGCCACGCTTACCTGCGTGAGGATTACGGACAAAGAAGTTTTGGGTGTATACCACGTGCATACCGGTTTCATAGCGGACAATGACTGTGCCGCTGTCCTCGTTGCCGGTATCCTCTGCATAGCAGCAATAGTCGCCGTGGATATAGTCCCCGCGGCTCAAGGTCTGCTGGGGCCCTTCCGGACAGGTCAGCTTCTCCGGGCAATCTTCACACTTCAGGCCTGCAGGCTTATCGCCCTTCATCACCTGCTTGGAGGTCATTGCACACAGCTCTACAGGGCGAATCCCCAAAATGTGGTTAAGATAGTCCAAATCGTGGGTGGCTTTTTGCAGGAACAAACCGCCTGTTTCTCGTTCATCCCGATACCAGTTGTGGTAGTAGTCACCGCCGTATGTGGGATAATTAAACGCCGCAACGTGCTGGATGGGCCCGATCTCCAGCTGCTCCACCATTTTTTTGACTTCCTGAACCATGGCGGTAATGCGCAGCGGGAAAGAAACCACCACTTCACTGCCCCCATCTTCATAGGCCTTTTTCAGCAATTCCCAATCCTCTTGATTGGTTGCTACAGGTTTTTCCAAAAACAGGGGCAGTTTTTTCGCCAAAACCTTTGCAGCGTATTTTGTATGCAAAGAACATCTTGTTCCGATCATAACGCCATCAAGCTGTTCTTTGGATAGCATTTCGTCTGCATCCGTATAAAACCGGGTATCTGTAAAATCAATATCCGCTTTTTCCAGTTCCTGTTTGATTTGCTCCGGATCTCTGACATCACAGATTGCACGCAACACGACCGTTACGCCCTGATCATTTTTTTGGAGCAGCGGCAGTATCGCTCTGACCCGTAATCCACATCCGATTACACCGACATTTAGTAATCTCATAACATTCCCCCCTCTTTGCTCGCGCACAGTTTTAAAAGCTCATAGCTGCTGCGATAGCCGGTTTTTTCATCCTTTACCCAGGCGTTGTTCAGCTCCCAAACATAGGGGCCAACAGCGTTGCGGCTGGATTTGTCGATATAGTGATGGGGACCCAGTAAATTGCGGTTACTGATGATATAATCCACTCTTATTTCATTTTCGCCGTCTTTTTTATAGGGACGAATATCCAAAACCCGATCAAACAACAGCTTGCCTGCATACTGTCCGTTCATATGGACATCCGCAGACTGGTAAGTACCGTTCAGGCGCAGGTGGGTCACATCTTCGTCAAAAGAGACCATCTGACTGACGGTCAGTCTTCCCCGGAAGAACGGGAATCCCTCGGTGACCGGTTCGGTTACTTTTTGGGGCACTTTTCCGATGTAAAAATCCTCTCCGAAGGTGTATTCACCGTCATCTGCGAAGGATTGATCGGAATACACGCCAAATTTACCGCTCAGGTACACCGCTTCCAGATCGGAATCATACACAATGCAGTTTTTCAGGCTCTCGGTAACATTTTCGCCAAAGAGCGCATAGTAAACCTGCTCGTTTTGATGCCAGCGGATTTTCACTGTATAATCATTTTCGCCCGGACGGATGAGGCTTGTCACATCTGCCTGCCAGGTATGATCTGTCGGTTCTCCCTTGGGTGTAACGGTCAATGGTGTTCCATTGAACCACTGCTCCCCAACAGAACAGGTTTCTGCCAGTAACGTGATCTGCTCCGGCACTTCCCGGACTGTAAAGTCATACTTTAAGTACAAATCGCCCTCGTAGCGTTCCCAAAGCAGCTTTTGGAACAAACCGCGGCAGGGATAGTGATGGGAATAATGCACACCGTCGATGGAATAGCGCACCATATCCAAGGTCAAATAATTATCCGGGAAGGACACATTTGCCTGATTCAAAGTAAACGACACTTCTTTGTATGTCGGCTTCGCTGTGAAGGGTTCTGTACTGGGAATCAGAAGCAAGGTCTCTCCTGCCTCCACCTTGACGGTCAGGGGCACCTGTGTTACAGACAGATCCTGCAGATCCAGCTTCATAAAGGAACGGATTTCCTCCCCCAGTCGAAAAGTCTGCGTATAAGCCTTTTCCCCATCAGCATTTTGCACCATCAGCAGATTGCCGCTGTCGCAAATACGGTAGCTGCAATACAGTCTGTGCTGACTGTTGTGGATCTTTACAGGCTGTGCAGCCACGATCTGGTCAAAGCTGCAGTTGGATTTGAGATAATCGTAGTTGTAGGGTTCTCCCTCCAGATAAGTGGGTGCGTCCCCTAAAATAAGCAGTTTTCCGCCGCCGGCCACATATTCACGGAGCAACTTTTCTGTGGAAGCATCCATTGTTAAAATATGAGGCAATACCAAATAATCATAGCTGCATTTTCCGCAGCCGATCTTCCCGTCTTTTACAAAGCCGTGTTTTGCAAGCAGTGTTTCATCAATAAAATGGTATGCCACGCAATTGGCAGAGAACATCCTGCAATCCTGACGGAAAATTTCCTCCTGCTGACCAATACCAAATTCATTGCCCGGTCCCAAATCCCGCTTATAGTCAAAATAGCCGCTGCGGATGGGGTGCAGCAGTGCCACATTCACCGGTTCAGTACTGCAAGCAAGCAGCTTGCTCAGACGAGCTACATACAAATTAAATTCCGCAAAGGATTCCTTAACCCAAGGATTCTTGGGAGAGTAGTGGGCAGGATGATCACGCTTGCAATGACCGTTTTCCACATAGGGAATCAGGTGATGGCACAGCAGATTGACACCGTTTACATACTGGAAGCCCAAAATGCGGCGCAGATCCCGGGGCGTAACCTGATGGCCACAGCAGCCAAAGGTCTCTGTAATCACCTGCTGCTTGCCCAACTGACAGGCGGCACTGCCAACCTGCCGGGGAGAAAGCTCATGATCTGTATCCACACCCAGCCAGTCAATGCCCGGAATATGCTCATATTCATAAAAAGGCATCACACCGGCACAGCACATAATCTGATACCCCATGGAAGTTTCTTCCACATAGTGACCGGTCAGCTTGACATGGTTATTCTCACACCAGTCGTAAACCTTTTTACTGAAATTATTCAGCAACAGCTGCTGCATCGCACTCCAATAGCGGTAACGGAAGGTGCGGTAGCCATTGGCTTCTACAAACAGAAGGCCGATATGGTCAAAAATATCCTGACCGTAGTGCTCCCGGAAGTAGTCCGCAACCATGGTTGTATAGGGTGTATGCCACCGCTGGTATTGGGGTTCATCGGTGAAAAATCCGGTGATTTTTTCAGAGAAATGCGCTCCAAAACGCTCCTTATAGGTTTCGTGGGTCAGCTTCAGGAATTTATCCGTCACCGCAGGATTCAAAACATCTGCCGTAGATGCGGCCGAATGCACCGTAACGTTCAGATGGGTCTTTCCCTGCATCGGCACTTTCGTGCGCACCAATGCACCGTTATCGATGTAATAGCTGACTGTGGCCGTGGGATCAAAGCTTCCCACCCAATGGCTCAGGTAGCGATCCCGATCCTCGGCATTTTCCAAAAGCTTGCCGCCGGCAAAACCGCTTGGCCAACCGTTCTCGTCATAGACCCAAGCCTGCATATCCCCTGCTTCCTCTGCACAGGCCTCAATGCACTGCATCCATTCGTCAGAAAGGTACTGAGTCTTCAGGCCGCTACGGGCGTGCATAAAAAAGCCGCCATTATTGGTCTGACGCATCCAGCGAATCTGGCGTATCAGCTCTTGCTTTTCCAGCTTGCCGTTCCACGACCAAAACGGAATCGGCTTATAATCATTTTCAACGGTTTCCAACCGCTTGATCAGTTCATTCACCTTTTGCAGCATGGCTTTTACTTCCTTTTTCTGATGCTGCATACAGCAGCATTATTTTGTAGTAATCTTTGCTACACGAATAACCAAATTTCTTCCGTAGCAGAAAGGCTCTGTATGTACGCAAACCCGATTGCCGGTCTGCTCAAAGGTCAGGGGCTCACCGTTATCCATCCAGGTAATTTCGGCAATTTCCCGATCCAAAGAGAACACATCTGTATAATCTGCACCTTGCACCAACGCCACGTTGATATCTGCCACCATGGGCAGATCACAGCAGAACAGGTAGTATACATCATCCTTTTGCAGAACGAAATCACATTCTTTATTCTCTACCGTAATGCCCGACGGACGGGGTTCATAGATGGCCTCGGCAAAGATTTTTGCCCACTGCCCCATCAGATCCAGCATTGCCCGATCGATCAGGCGAATCGTGCCATCCCCTGTGGGTCCTACGTTCATCAGCAAATTCGAGCCGTAGCGGCGGCAAATTGCCAGATCCCGAATCATATCCGCAGGTGCTTTGTAGTTTAGATCCTCTTTTGTATAGCCCCAGTGGTCATTAAATACCTGACACATCTCACTGGCAATATACTTGGGTGCGCCTTCCATATTCATCGGCTGCGGCTTGCCCCGTTCAAAGGTGACGCTGTCCAGCTCCGGATGTCCTAATGCACCTTGTGCAGAAAGGCCTGTGTTGTTGATAATCATTGCATTGGGCTGATAAGACCGGATCATTCCGTACAAGGCATCCTCTTCCCAATCGTCATCGGGTCTGTCCCACATACCGTCAAACCAGATGCCGCCAATGGTGCCGTAGTTGGTGCACAGCAGCTTTACGCTCTCTCTGAGGTAGACCAAATACTTTTTGAAATCTGTTTTATAGGAAGGCTCGTGCCAGTCCAGCAGTGTATGATAGAAAAACGGAATCAGTCCATATTGCCGGCAGGCATCCACATATTCCCGTACCAGATCTCTGCCGCAGATATGGGGCGCATCGTATTGATTCAGACCACAGGTGTCAAACAAAGAAAAGCCGTCGTGATGCCGTGTGGTCAGGGTGATGTACTTACATCCTGCGGATGCGGCTGCCTCTGCCAGCTCCTGTGCCCAGTTTTCCTTGGGGCAGAATGCACTTACATAGCCTTCATAGGTTTCATCGCTGATTTTCAGGCAGCTCTTTGCCCACTCACCGTGGCC
The DNA here is from genome assembly GCA_017465625.1 of Oscillospiraceae bacterium. GTDB lineage: Bacteria > Bacillota > Clostridia > Oscillospirales > Oscillospiraceae > Faecousia. The sequence continues at coordinate 22,461 of JAFTVV010000036.1, forward strand.
GAATACCGAATATGGGCCAAAGTGGACAAACATACCAAAGCCCAATTTTTCAAATTCTTTAATGTAGGTATTGATGATCATAAATATTGTCTCCTTATGTGACCGATGATGATACTTAATAAGCATTAGAATTGGCAGAAATGGTTTGCAAATAGGAATTGAAGTTCTCTGCCTTGCCTTCCATTCCGTAATGGCCGGGCAGCATTGGCGCCTCCAGTTCTTCGATCCGGTCCTGCGTGCCCTCCAGATATTCCCGGAGCATCCGGGCACAGTTTTCGTTTCGCAGCATCAGTGCGCCAAAGCGCATTTCCTGCAATTCAAAACCGATCGATTTATTCTCCCGATACCACAGGGTGCGAAACGCCTCATATACATCACGGGTCTCCTGCGCCATTGGGGGGAATTCTTCTTCCAACAGTTTTGCCAGTGTTTCTTTGTCCTGCGTCTGATAAGCCTTCCGCAAACGCAGACCTAAATCGCATTTTCTGGTTAAAAGGGTTAAAAGCTTCGCCTGAAAATCAAACAGGTAATCATATTCCCTGCCGTTTATGGAAGATTGCACCGTCTTGGTTGCCGCCGCATAGCGTGCCTTTAATGCATCGTGTACGGTATAATCGAAAAGTCCCAGGAGTGGGTCGTTAAACAGCAGATATTTGCTGGGATTGTGGAGATGGCTTTCCTCCTCCGCCGTAATGTTGGCAAGCTCCAGATTCATAAACTCTTCAAAGCGATAGCCAAACAAATTTTGGAATTTTTCAGCAATATCCTGCCGGTCAAAATTCCCGTTTGCCATTTGCGCCGCCGCAAACAGACCGGAAAGTCCTGCAAAATAGGAGCAATCCTTGCCATCGTCGCCCCACATGGTTACAAGTACGGTTTCAATGCCGTTTTCCCGTACACTGTGCATTGCGGCATCCGCCGCATCCAGACTCAGCCGCAGATTGGGGGCATAGCCGGTACAAGTCCACACCGCTCCGGCATAGGCGGTTTTATTATTCAGAAACTGCTTGTGTGCAGTAATGTTTTCATCGTAATGTTTTTGTTCCTTTTCCCGATAAGCCCAGTAAACCAGTTCTACGCCCTCAGGAACTTGCCGCAAAATCTCAGGCGGCAATTTTTTGTCTTCAGAAGCCAGATGGAAGAACATATCACTCCACATCATAGGCTGTAAACCGTATTGATCGGTAAGCGTTTTTACGCGATTTAAATGCTCCACAAAAATCTGCAGACGGTCACGGTAGCCGTTTTTCTGCAAATATCTGCCTGTGCCCAAATAAAAAGCTTCATCCATTCCAATATGAATCCGTTTCGTGGTGAAGCATTTGGAAATGGTGGAGAGCATATTGTCGATGAGCCGATAATTGCGCTCGTCCCCTACCAGCAGCACATCCTGGCTGTCCATATGGCTCCAGTATTCCTCCCAACGGGGAATGTGCCCCAAATGGGCAAGCACCTGAATACAGGGAATCAATTCGATACCGATCGACAGACAGTAAGCATCCATTTCCTTTATTTCGGCAATGGTATACCGACCGCGCATATAACCGAAGTAGGGCTCATTTTCCACTTCGTAGGTATCTTCAGTGTAAAGCATCATGGCATTATAGCCCATTTTTTTGATGAGTAAGGCAAATTCCTTTACCTTTTCCGGCTTCATCACGCCGTTTCGTGAGCAGTCGATCATCACTGCTAATGTTTTAGGAGTCATTTTTTACTCTCCTTTTGCCTTATACCGGGCAGGGTTTTCACCCTGCCCGGTACAGATTAAATTATGCTACGGGAATGACAACGGCGCCCTCGCCGCTGGGCAGGGTTACGCTGCACTGACCGTTTTGGAGCTGATAGACAGAAGCTACGCCGTCCAAATAAACGATGACACAGGTGTAACCGGTATCAAAGGTCATAGAAACGGTATCGCTTGCCTTTTGGTTGGGATGGCTCATATTGACCAGCACGAACATATCGTTAAACCGGCCGTCATCCTTGCTGAAGTAGCCTGCAGTGGTATCTGCAGATGCGGAAATGCTTGCAAGTGCAGAGTGCTCTGCCAGCTGAGCAGCTGTCCACAGGCCGCCCATATCCGTACCGCCAACATTGCCGGTTCCGGTGTAGAAGCTGCCGCCTGCAGCGATGGCTGCGGTCTTCTCATAAGAGAAGTTGGCGATCAGGTTTTCCAGCTGACGCACCTCTGCGTTGGCAGACTGTACCCAATAGTACATATTCTGCTTCACCGGGTTCATATTGCTGTCCCACATCACACAGGCATCGGTGTAGGTTTCACCGCTGTGTGCCTGATTTGCGGGTTCCCAATAAGTATAGTAGTTGATGTAGCTGTAGCCGTGTGCCAAAGCAGTGTAGGCCTGCATAGAGATGGCCTGTGCACCCCAGCTGGCATCAAATGCCTGGAATTCCTTCCAAGTCTTGTTGCTCCAGAAGCCGCCATAGCTCTTACGAACCATACCATCGGAACGCAGCGCAGCTGCGAAGGTGGCGTTGCCGCCCTTGCTCTCGATGATATCGGCAAACAGCGCATAGTTCCGCTGCCAGTTGGCGCTCATCTTCTCGGTGTAGTTGATGGTAGAGGAAGCGAATCTGGTGCTTGCTTCAGTATACAACCCGTAGTTGTCAAATGCAAGAACCATATTTTCGTGATTCCATACGGTTGCATTGACATTGCTTACAAACTGATCTACATAAGCCAGATATTCTGCTTCAGAGCAGGGATCGGAGCTGTCGCTGCCGGGAACGACGGTCTTCTTGGAAGCGCTCATACCCAGCATGGAGAAGTACAGGGTGTAGCCCTTCTCCAGCAGGCCAAGGCAGGAAACCTCACCGCTGATCTGCTGGTTGCTGGTGTTCCATGCGGTGACCGTCACGGTCTGCTCTGCATCGGCAGCCAGGAAGCTGAACCAGGGAGCGTAGAAGCTCATGTGGTTATAGTAAGGCTCATCGCGGAGCAGGTAACCTGCAAAGCAGTTATACTCTGCGCCCACCTGCACACCATTCACCACAGGTACGTAATTGATCAAAGCATCGATATTGTTTTTAGCGATAGCAGCATACTGCTCAACGTTATTGCGGTCACCGTTGTTCATATTGGTGCCATCCAGCAAGCCGTTGATGAAGCCATCGGTAACCAGAACCTTGATGTCCTCGTTGGTCAGGCCGTGATTGATGCAGTATTCTGCCGCCAGATCCAATGCGCTGAAGGCATCGTTTTCACTGTACCGCTTGCCGCCGTATACCCAGTCCTCTGCCATCCAGATGTTGAAGCCTGCATTAAAGTAGTCTTCCACATCGGCATAGACTGCATCGTGGGTTCTCTTTACGGTCTTATCAGTCACAGTGCCGTTAGACTCAGTGTAACGGAATGTACCCGCAGAAGGACCGTAGTAAGCACCGATATCCATCTTGTCCTGTGTATCCACCAGCTCCTGCTCCAGCTTTGCAGCTGCAAACAGACCGCCGGGAACGGTAACAACGCCGTCACCGAATACAACACCGTCTTCTGCGGTAAAGCGCAGACCTTCGATGGTCAGGGCGCTCACCTGCACATTGCCACCGGTGTAAGCGATGACGTAATCGCCGTTTTCATTGTTGGAAACGCTGATGGTGTAGCTGCGGTTGCCAATCAGGTTGGCATCAGCATCCAGTACCATAACACCGTTTACATACTCTGCCTTAACGGCTGTGTTCAGCCAGTTGCTTTCAGCAACTTCGTTCACTGTTACAGCAACCGCATCGGTGCAGACATAGTTCTGACCGATATCCGCATACTCCACCAGCACGCCTGCGCAGGCATAGTAGGTCTTATTGTAGTCAGCTGCCGGGATGTTTGTCAATGCAATGTTATAAGACACAGTGCCATCCGCACCAACAATTTCCTTGAAGGGATTTTCGTCGGTGTGGTAAGGATTGCCGATCTTCCACTGTGCATTGGCAACTGTCAGGTTTTCCAAAGTTTCGGAAATCAGCAGTACCTTGGGGATATATTCTGTCTGACCCAGTGCGGCTACAAAACGCAGACCGGAATCTGCCATATCTGCACCGTGACGGATCTCGGTATGAACAGCCAGATCCAGGGTCTTCAGAGTGATATCCAGCACATTGCCTTCTGCAACGCTGATTTTGCCGATAGAAGCATACAGTGCATCGTTGGATTCATAACCCAGCAGAATCTTGCCGTCGGCAACAGCTGCCTTCAGCTCCTGCTCAACCAGCAAAATGCTGTCGGTATGCCAAGCCACACTGCGGCTCATCATGATCTGTCCGTTTTCATCCTTCACGGTCAGACTTACCATGGGATAGACCGGCTCATCTACTGTGGGGTCTTCCAGGTCCACAGAGCCGTCTGCGTGAGTATAGAAGGTAAATTCTTCGTTCAGCTTATAGTCGCCCAGTACAGTACCGGCAGGAATCACAATAATATGCTCATTCAGATCGGCATCCAAAGTGAACTCCAAAGTGCCGGTGGTGGCCTGGAACCAACCGGAAGCGGTTTCGCCGTCAACAGTTGCATTCAGTGCAATCGCAGAGGACAGAGAGAATGCAGCATTGTCTACATTCAGAACAATGTACCAGTCACTGCCACGGAAGTTATAGGCACTGATGCCGGTGATGTTGATATAAGGCGTGGTATTGACATTGCTGTCGGCGTGGGTATAGAATACGAACTCATTTTCCAGAGTGAACTTACCCAGCTGTGTACCGGCAGGAATGACGACCTTATGCTCTGCCTTGTCGGTTTCCAAAGTGAATTCCAAAGAGCCGGTGGTGGGCTGAATCCAACCGGAAGCAGCTGCACCGTCAATCGTTGCATCCAGTTTCAATGCAGAGGGCAGAGAGAATGCAGCATTGTCCACATTCAAAATGATATACCAGTCATTGCCGCGGAAGTTATAGCCGCCAATGCCGGTGATGTTGATTGCAGGTGCCTCGTTGTCTGCGTAGCCGTTGCTGTGGGTATAGAATGCAAAGTCATTTTCCAGTACATAGTCACCCAGAACGGTACCGGCAGGAATCACAACATCATGCTCTGCCTTGTCGGTCTCCAGGGTGAATTCCAAAGTGCCGGTGCTCTTCTGGAACCAACCGGAAGCAGCTGCACCGTCAACAGTTGCATTCAGTGCAATCACAGAGGGCAGAGAGAATGCAGCATTGTCTACAGACAGAATGATGTACCAGTCACTGCCGCGGAAGTTATAGCCGGTGATACCGGTGATGTTCACATACTTAACGGGTTTGATATTATCCGCATAACCGTTTGCGTGGGTGTAGAACACATACTCGTTTTCCAGTACATAGTCGCCCAGAACGGTGCCGGCAGGAATGATGATCTCGTGGTCTGCCTTGTCGGTACCCAGAGAGAATTCCAAAGTACCGGTGGTCTTCTGAATCCAGCCGGTGGTCGCTGCGCCATCCACAGTAATGCCGGAAGTAGCCAGAGATGCCACATCGGCCATAGCAAAGGCGCTATTATCCACGTTCAGGACAATATACCAGTCAGCGTTGGCTTCCCGGTAGTTATAGGCATTGATGCCGGTGATGTTCACATACTTGACAGGCTTGGTGTTATCCACCTGACCGTTTGCGTGGGTATAGAACACAAAATCGTTTTCCAAAGTGTACTTGCCCAAAACCGTGCCGGCAGGAATGATAACCTCGTGTTCCGCCTTATCGGTTGCCAGCGTAAATTCCAAAGTGCCGGTTTTCGGCTGGAACCAACCGGATGCCGCTACACCGTCCACAGTGGCATTCAGCTTCACAGCGGAGGACAGAGAGAATGCAGCATTGTCCACATTCAGGATGATATACCAGTCACTGCCACGGAAGTTGTAGCCGCCAATGCCGGTGACATTGATCACGGGTGCCTTGGTATTGACGGAACCGTCTGCATGAGTGTAGAACACATAGTCGCTGTTCAGCTTGAAATTGCCCAGCTGCGTTCCGGCAGGAATAACCACCTTATGCTCCGCCTTATCGGTTGCCAAGGTGAACTCCAAGGTACCGGTGGTAGCCTGGAACCAACCACCGGCGGCAGCTGCGCCATCAACGGTAACACCTGCATTTGCCACAGATGCCACATTGGTTAACGCAAAATCGGGATCACTGGTTTCCAAAATGATATACCAGTCACTGCCACGGAAATTGTAGCCCTTGATGCCGGTAATGCTAAAAGGCGCAATATTATCCGCACGGCCGGTATCGTGGGTATAGAACACATAATCCTTTGCCAGCACATAGTTGCCCAGCTGCATACCTGCAGGGAGCACCACCTTGTGCTCTGCCTTGTCGGTTGCCAATGTGAATGCCAGTGTGCCGGTCCCAATCTGGAACCAACCACCGGCGGCAGCTGCGCCATCGACGGTTGTGCCGGAAGCGGCCACGGACGCCACAGCAGTCAGATTGAATTTACTATTATTGGTCTGCAGGATGATGTACCAGTCACCACTGGCGCGGAAATTGTAGGCATTGATGCCGGTGATCTCAAATGCAGCAGGGCCTACAGCGCCGTCTGCATAGGTGCACAGTACATAATCCTCTGCCAGAGCATAGTTGCCCCACACAGTACCCTGGGGAATGACCACTCTGTGATCCGCCTTATCGGTTGCCAGGGTGAATGCGACCTTGCCGGCATTGTTGGCAGTTGCCTGGAACCAACCGCCTGCCGCAGCGCCATCAATGGTAGCACCCGCTGCACTCAGGGATGTTGCCGAAGGCAGAGAAAGTGCGCTCTGATTGGTATCCAGAATGATATACCAGTCACTGCCACGGAAGTTGTAGGCACTGATGCCGGTGACATTGACGCCAGCCTTGACGCTGCCGTCAGCCTGCGTGAAGAACACAAAGTCTTCCTTCAGGGTGAAACCGTTCAGCACCATACCGGCCGGAAAGACCACCTTGTGGTTTGCCTTGTCGGTTGCTAATGTGAATTCCAAAGTGCCGGTTTTCGGCTGGAACCAACCACCGGCGGCAGCTGCGCCATCGAGGGTTGCGCCGGAAGTGGCCACAGATGATGCGGCACTCAGGGAGAAATCGGCATTATCGGTAGTCAGAATGATGTACCAGTCATTGCCGCGGAAGTTGTAGGCATTGATGCCGGTAATGGTAAACTCATTAGATGCCGCAGATGCTTTTACTGCAGGCACGATGGAGAAAATCAGGCAAAGGGACAGAAGGAACGCAAATACTCTTTTAACTTGTTTCATCGTTCATATCCTCCCCTTCTTATTGTGCGCTGACAAGGTTATCCTTGTCGTTGCCGTAAGGATCTGCCAAATAGTCCAGTGCAGTCAGATGATACTGATACAGCTCACCGATCAGCGCCTTCAATTCGGCATTCTCTGTCTTGCCGTACATACGGCTGATGTATTGCATGGGGCTGTAGGTGACAGTCAGTGCGTCGTTGACAGTCAGGGTAATGTTTGTCGCATAATCCTGAGGATTGATGTCGGGCACTTCTACATAGTAAAGACCGTTCTTGTAAACAGGCTCTTCACCGATGCTGAAATTGTAGTCGGCAATGTTTCCGCTTACAGCAAAGTAGAAACGAACAGCAATCCGGGTCTCAAACACCAAAGAAGCACCGTAGAAGGAAATGCCGCTGACAGAGCCGGATACCATATTGGCAGCACCGACTTCGGGAATTTCTGCTGTGGCGGTCTTTTCGTAGCCGGCATTAGCAAGATTTTCGATATTGTAATCAAAATACTCCTGTGTTGCCGCACCGTAGTTCAAGGTCGCAACCATCATATCGTTGGCTGCCAGCTTATCCCACTGTTTGCTGTCAAACAGCTTTTCCGCATAAGCACGAACAGAGGTGCTTGTCTGATAGGTCTTGCCGGAATCGCTCAGTGTTGCCTCAATGGTTTTGGTCATCTGAGCAGGTGCAATGGTGCAGGGGAAAGAATAGAGGTTGCCCTCTACGTGCTGTGCCTGTGCTACAGAAACCGTCTTGGTCTGCGCGCCAATGCCAAAGGTCATTTCTGCACCTTGGGTATCTGTCACTTCAGCATAGAAGTTGACAACCAGCTCGCTGCCCAGCGAAACAGATGTGCCCTTCATGGGACTTGCAGTTTCTGCAAATGCCCAGATGCCCAGCGCACCAACCGACAGCAGCAATACCAGCGCCAGTGAGACGATACGCAGGATGCTTTTTTTGCTTGTTGCTTGTTGCATTTTGTTTCCTCCTTATATTTTAAATAACGGCACCTTGCCGTTTAGATTACAAGGAAAATTACTTCTGAATATACGCGCGAACATTATCAATATAGAATTGCTGGGGATTTTCGTGCAGCTCTCCACGGTCAAAGGTGATGTGGAAGCCGCCAACTGCTTCCAGTGCATCCGCACCGTATTTCATATACCGCTTACCGCTGTCGTCATAAGCAACCTGCTTGAATTCCTCTGCGGGAATTTTCAGGTTGTTCCACTGCTGCGGCTGTAAAATGACGGAATACACAATGTTGTAGGGATTGTTGGGATGGGTGGCATACCGATCCTCCATCGTGTTGTTGGCATCAATGGACGGATTCACGTAAAACCGGATCTCCACCTCATAATCCTGACAGTTGTATACATCCAATGCCAGATATTCCATATTGGAAAAATCTGTGGTGTAGTTGAAAAATCCCGTGGTTGTGGAAATACGCAGATTGGGACGGCGCTTCAGCCAGGAGCTTTCGTTTCCGGAGATGGTAATGTGGGCGGATGTTTCGCCATTGGTCACCATATCCGGCTGTTCCTGCCGGGATACCAATTCCATCGTGCCGAAATCTGCAAACAATCCCAGCTGGGAAGCCTCATAATAGTTTTCAAAATCGGCAAGCAGATAATAGGTTTGACCGTTTTCGTCTGTTTCCACCACATTGCTGCGCTGCTCTTCCTCCGGCTGGGTGGCAGTCGGTGTTTCCGACTGCGCACCTTTACAAGCAACCAGTGTGAACAGGCACAACATTGCAAACAGAAGGCAAAGTATTTTCTTCATATCACTGTGCCTCCTTTACCGTTACAAGGCTATCCACAAATACTGTAACTGCAGTACCTCTTTGGAAGTTGAAGTCGATCTCTTCAATGCTGTCCACATCTTCAAGCTCTGCCGATGTGGGCATTGTCAGCTCTATCAGCGTCCACTGACCGGGCTGCAATTCATAAGAAGCCATACTCACGTCCTTGCCGGCATAGTAGGTAACAGACATCAAGGTCATTTCCTCTGCCGGATTGTACACATACAGCTTGACCGTCTTAACATCCTTCCAGCTGCCGCCAATGAGCTCAGAGTCTTTGGTCAGTGCGAAGAACGGCAATGCATCTTCTCCATTGGGATTCATCTCGATCTTCATAGAGCCGCTGCCCTCTTGTGCCATTTCATCGCTGTAGCTGCCGGAGTTTTTACCGAAGCAGCTGATCCAACCGCTGTAATCCTCCGACGGATTCTCAAAGCTCTGTACCTGACCCAACTGACCGTCAATCAAAACACGGGTCACAGTACGTGTGTTCTCGCCATTTTGAATCTGGAACGTAAAATCCTTCTGCTTTGTCAGATCCAGACAGAAGCGGTAAACGCCCTGCTCATCCGGAGTCTGCACCTGGCCATCCACCAGAATCTTTGCGTTCTGCGGTGCTTTGAAAGCGATATTTGCTTCCGAAACACCGATATCGGTTTCTACATAATAGACCTCGTTGCCGGCCTGGAGATTCAAAATCATCTCAAAAAGCTCGGTGCGGACCTGCTCAAAGGCAGATACATCCCGGTTGGGAATCAAACCGGTGGAATAGATGCGTCGGAACATGGGCTCCAGAACCGTCATGGCATCCAGCCCCTGTGCCGCATACAAATCACGGACAACGTTCAAAAGCTGATAGTCTTCAGACATATCCCGATATGCCACCATACGCAGCGACGGACAAGGACCGTCAATGCCATACTTGGCGCCGGGATAGGTCAGCTTTCCGTCACCGGCACTGGGTTCACCGGTGTGCATATCTACCCATGCATCCTCCACAGGCTCACCCCAGATCTGCCAGATATAGCAGGAGGTTGCCCACATCAGATAGGTGGGTGTATCCAGCTCATAGCACATCCAACCCAAAACACGGGTGGAAAGAGGCAGATCATCGGTATGGGCGTTGGGGAACGGATAAGTGGGACTCCAGCAGGTGTACATCCATACATCCACGTAATCCCGACTCTCACGGATTGCCTCGGCATAACCCGGTGTTGCAAAGGCGTGAAGCACCGGACAAACCGTCAGATTATCCAGTCCGTAGTTTTTTACATCCTCGATATCGTAAGCACCGGGAATGACATCCGGAATATTGACCAGCACCGGAGAGATTACATTGATATAGTAGTCATAGTCCAGTGTGCCGACATACTCCTCACGCAGCTCTGTATCGCAATCAAAAAGCATCTGGAAATACAAGTCAATGGTCTGCTTTGCATCCAAAAACTGCTTTTCGGATGCAGGCTCATCCACATCGGTGTAGAAATAGGCATAAGCCTTATCCAGATAATTGACACCATCCTCCACCGATGCGTGCACCAGTGCACGGAGATACTCCTTCAGCAGCGGCAGGTTCACATTGGTCTGCACGCCCTCATAGCCGGAGCCGGTGGGTTCATAATATAGGGCATAGGCTGTAAAGCCGTCTTTATGGTAATACTCCCGAATCAGCTCTACGTATCTTTCGATTCCGCCGTTTCCTTCAAAGGGCACCTTACAGCTCATATTGTACTTGAGCATCAGGTCCACATATTTTGTCATAATCTCATCGGACGAATCCAACTCTGCGGATGCCAGATGATCTCTGTCAAACCAGGAGAAAGCGGTGCGCAGCTCCTCTACCCCGGTCAGGTCAATGTCGTGTACCGTGACCTGAATGGGCATATTGTACTGCTTTTCATCAGCGGTTACGGTTACAGTGCCGTTATAGACACCTGCCGCCGTACCGGCTGTGGTTGTGATGTCCAGCAGGACCACCTGATTGTGACCTGCTTCGATGCTCGTCTCTTTGTACGCCACAGCGGTTTCCATCGGCAGCATGGGATCCGGCACATAATCGCCGGCATAAGCAGGATTGCCCGGACGGCTGGTGGTTACAGATGCCTGATAAAGCACATCCCAAACTTCCACATTTTCCGCCGGAATCACCGCACTGCCGCAAATCAGATCGGAAACCGTCACGTCATAGCAGTCGATCTTTTTATTGGCATACATCATCAGCTGTACGGCTTCTGTTTCGTTTCGCGCCATCTGTACTTTTAATACAGATTTTCCCGGGGCTGTTTTCGCCGCTGCGCCATCGTCAAAGCGCAGATATTTTACCCCGGAGGGTTCTGACCAGAGCACCAGATCGCCCGAACCGGAACGACCTGCACCTGCGCAGCCACACAGTCCAAACAGCAGACTCAGGGTCAGTATCCACGCAAGAATCGTTTTTGCTTTCATCTCAACACCTCCATTTTATGATATTTCGGTGTGACATCAGCTAATCTTGCTGATAATGCTATCCCACTTTGCGCCACTGTTTTCCTGCAGGAATTCATTGGTCAGCTCCTCTGCAGACTGGAATACACGGACAGGAGAAGTGATGTAGCTGTCCATTGTGCCTGCTGCACTGGACAGGGAGGTGCTTCTTGCACCGGCAAAGAAGAACAGCTCGTGGAACTTATAGTCGCCTACGAAAACGCCTTCCTTGGTTGCATCATAAATGGACTGCTCGGTAACACTCAGGTTCTGATATTCGTACTTGTAGGGTGCAAAGCCGCCAACACAGTGATCCTTCAGGGTCTGGATGCCCTCATTGGAAGCCATATAGACCAGGAACTTGTTGGCAAGTGCCTTGGCATCGGAGAATTCAGGTGCATAAACCATGTGCATATCAGCCTGAGAGCTGACGGTATTGCGTGCCTGCTTCACAAAAGCCACCTCGGCATCGGTCACGCCTGCAGGCAGGGTGTCCACCTTGCCGTCCACATAATCGATCACAGCAGAAAGGGTGGCATCATCGGAAATGTTGGGCAGTCTTGCTTCCTGATCGGCACTGTAGCCGTTGACGCTGTCGATGATGGAGGAGATCACAGGGGTCTTCATCATCTTAATGACAGAGGCATCACCGGTTTCACCGCTGTTGTCCTTCAGCTCCTGCATCAGCCAGTCGCCGCAGGGGTAGAGTGCCAGCTTGTTCTTGGGATTTACAAAACGCTTCTGGTAGTCGTTCAGGTTGTTTGTGCCGATTTCTGCAGAGTTGGAAAGGACAAAGCCATTTTCCGGGGAAATCAGATCATAAGCAACCTTTAAAGATTCTAAACGACCCTGCTGCATATAAATCAGGGAGGACAGCTGAGATTCTCTGCTGCGGTCCTTATCGTAGCCAACGCCCTCGTAGAACTTCAGCCAGTTCTCGAAGCCTTCATACTGTGCCCAGTTGGGAATAAACAGGGTTCTGGTGTACTGGTCCAGTTCACCGGGTACCAGCATATAGCAACCGGCTTCCTTCAATCTCTCGCACAGTGCAATCAGCTCATCGGTGGTATTGGGCAGCTTCCAGTTGCCCTCGCCCAATGCTTCATTGATCACCGTTTCGTTGTAGTACAGACCCATTGCACCCTGCATATAGGGCAGGCCGTAATACACATCATCTGCGGTATCTGCCGTATCCCGGCCTTCTGCCCGATAAGATGCCAGCATTGTATCGTGCAGTTTGTCTGCCACGGTAATGCCCTCACCGGGAATTTGAGTAGCCAGCACTTCGTTCAGAGGTCTCAGTGCCTGCTTGCCACCGTAGTAGCTGCTGTACTCCTGCACCAGACCGCCCATACCGGTGGCATAAATGTCAAAGTACAGGTCAATTTCACTCTTCTTGTAGTTTCTGACATCACCACGGATAATGTCGTTCTTGCTGATGGTGGTGATCTTCACTTCCACGCCGGGATTAGCCGCCTCAAAGCCCTCTTTCAGAGCTGTCAGCCACTGGAAACCGTAGCCCTTGTGCAGGCACATAATATCCAGTGTGGTGTTATCCTCTTCAATGTTGTTGGGATCAAAGGTTTCCTTTTCACCACAGGCTGCCATAGACAGCAGCAGCAACAATGCCATCATTAAGGATGCAATCTTTTTAATATTTTTCATAAATAATAACCTCCAAATCTTAGCCCTTCATACCACCGATGGAAATATTGTTCATAATCTGCTTGTTGAAGATCAAAAACAGAATTGCGACGGGGATGATCGATATCAGCATACCTGCGAAATAAGTAGGTGTGCTCAATCCCAACTGGAACATATTATCCTTGTACAGATAAAGAGCTGTGGACAGTGTGGGATAGGACGGCAGATACAGCAGCGGTACATCGTAGCTGTTCCACGCGGAAATAAACTGCATAACCGAAAGAGATACAATAATCGGTCGTGCCTGGGGCAGCATCACCCGGAAAAATACGGTGAAAGGTCCGGCACCGTCAATCTGCGCCGCCTCCGCATATCCTGTCGGCAAATTCCGGAAGAATGCATACACAATCAAAAAGTACATACCGTGACCGGCACCCTGACCAATCAAAAACAGCGGAGAGTCCAGTATGCCCAGATTATCCAGCAATTGATAGTTGGCGGCAGTCTGTCCGTACACCGGAATCATCATCTGCAAAACCACGAAAACATACAAAAACTTACGGCCGGGGAAATGCAGCCGTGCCACAGCGTATGCAAAAAATACCGTGGAGATCATTTTGGTTGCAGTCATACCAAAGCTGAACCAGAAGGAGTTCAGGATCAGTGTGAAATAATTGGTCGTAACCAGCTCACCATCAATATAGGATTCAAACACAAACTTTTCCATTGCCTTTTTGTAGTTGGAAAAGTCAATTTTCATGGGGATAAAGCTGCTGGGATGATCCAAATACCAGTCTTCGTCCGCAATGGACACGCCAAAGCCCCACAGGATCATCAGCACGAACAAAAAGCCCCAAATCAGCGGAATCAAGCCGAGAACATTGAACAGCGCACCGTTCTTTTTGATTTCAGACAGGCGGTTGTATGCCTTGGAGTCTTTCCGGAAAAGATGTCGTTTTGCCATATCAATACTCGACCTCCTCTCCGAAGCGATTCATCAGCCAGCGACCAACCACAACCAGCGGAATGGTGAACACCGTGAAGATCAGTCCCACTGCCGCTACGTTGCCGTATTCAGAGGTCAGCCCCTGCAAGACCATATTGTACATCCAGAATGCGATGGTATTTGTTCCGTTCGCACCGCCGGTCAATGCAAGCACCGAGCCGGTTGCACCGAAAATACCGATGACCTGCAAAGTAATCATGGTCACAAAGGTAGGCCAGATCAGAGGCAAAACCACCTTGCGGAATTCTGTGAAAGGACCGATGCCTTCCAGCTTTCCGACTTCGATCAGTTCCTTGGGAATACGGGACATAGAGCCCAGCCAGATCATCAGGTTTCCGCCAATGCCCACAAAGATATCAAAAATCATAATGTAGAGCATACCGTCAGTAAAACGAAGGGATGCCATATTTTCTTTGCCGGTGATATCCTTGACCGCTTCCATCACCGGACCGGTGGAGGACATCAGGTTGGCATAAAGCAGTGCCAGCATAATGCCGCCCACCGCACCGGGCAAATACAATGTCACGCGGGAGAAGCTGTAACCAATGCTCTTGCGGTAAATCAGATAGGAGAAGAACATTGTCAACGGCACCAACGTCATACCCATTACAAAGAACGTCAGTGTGTTGCGAAATGCCAGTCCCATATTGTTGTTGCCTACATCGGAAAAGATGTGATCCCACGCCCAAACGAAGTTATCCCATCCTTTTTCCATTGTAAACTGATTGGTAAAGGCCAGATCAAACGTTTCAATCTGCACGCCCAGCCAGAAGATCAGCAGATGCAAGACTGCGGGAGCGCACAATACAATAATGCACAGCCAATCCCAAAATCCGTTTCTGTATTTCCTTTTCTTCAAAGGATGATTATTTTGCTTCATTTCTTATCTGCCTCTCTTTGCCCTTTTCTTCAGCAGGAACACGCCTGCTACTGCCACCAGTGCGCAGGCACCGACAATACTGATCCAGAGCACCGTCGTATTCTTCTGCCCGGATTGACCGGTTGTTGCATCACTGCTCTGGCGAACCACGCATTGAATGGTCAGCTCCTGCACATCCATATACACCTGATCCAGTACCAGCTTGCCGTCTTGTGTTACGGACAATTTCTGATCACCGACCAAAATGTATTCCACATAATGGCCATCCGCAATTGTTACGGTCAGCTCCAATGTACCGCCAAAGGGCAGCTTACCATCTGCAGCATCCCCACCCAGGGTCACTGTGCAGTTTGCGTTTTCCTGCACGGAAAGGGTGTAGCTGCGCTGTACAGCCTCTGCCTTGATCGCGATATCACTGCGCACACTTCTGATCGTGCCGGACCAGATGCCGGTTTTGGGATTGAACCGCAGCAACGATGTGATATCCAAACCGTTTGCCATAACACGAGGCTCAAAGCCCTTTTGTGCTGTGACGGTCACAAGCAGATCATCACCGGCCAATACCTGCTGCTGATCTACTGCCATTTCTAATTCCGGTGCTTTCTCAACCGTCACCGTGTGCATGGTGGTGTCCTCTGCGATCTCGTAAGCAAAGGAAATGTGGCTCTTCAGTTCTTTAATCGTATAGCAGTATGCACCATCTGTACCGATCTGCACATCTGCGGTCACATCCGTACCGTTGACGGTAAATGCAGAAAGCTTCGTGCCGGGCTTCGTAAAGAAGCTGATCACACCGGCCTTGGGTGCAGAAGCGGCATCGCTGTAGCCCTCCAATGCAGCCGGGAAATACAGCTCCGCAATATGTTCACCCCAACGCTCATAGGTGCGCATCTGTGCTTTATTTGCATCAGAAGACACGTCGGTAATGGTGTAAATGTCCTTCAGGCTATACAGGAAGTAGCTTTCTTCCATATCTGTGCCGTTACAGCTGAAATGTCCGCCGTAATGGCCACGTTCTACGCTGTCGTACCAGGCAACAGTTTCCATTGTATCTGCGGTCTTGCCTGCCTTGATATACCAGCGGTCGTATTTATACAGACCGTTTTCGTAGCACTTGACAATGCCCAATTCCACACAGACGTTATTGCCGGGTGCAAAGTAGCTGCTTGCAAAGGAAGCAAGTCTTACCATCGCAGCAGGATGGCAGAAATGTACCTGATTGGGTGTGATCTGGAACAGCGCACCGCTGTTGCCCCACAAGGTGCTGACGTCGCCCAAAATACCGATGGGTATTTGGTTGAACTGGTTCGGCAGCTGAATACGGAAGCGCACTGCAGAATTCACTTCTGCCTGCCCTTGGGAATCCACCATTCCGCCCAGGCTCACGCCGTAATGCTTGCCTTGCACTTCAATGGCTGCTTTGCCGGAGGTATCAAACAAATCAAAAATACGTACAGGCTCGTCCACTGTCAGTTTCTTAACTTCCAGTTCTACCCGCAGCTGATCCGTTTCCACAGGCGCATCCAGCTCATATACCAGTTTTCCGTCAGTGCTCTGGATGGGCTGCAGCAATGTTCCGTTCAGATACAGACCCTTCAGCGCAACCTTATTATTGTAATCGGATTGGTAAAGCACGCTGATCTTGGAGGGCTCACCGGAGACCACCTGACTGATGACCTCTACAAAGTTCTTTCCGTCTGCCGTTTCACCGTTGATCACGGTTTCTACAGGCAGTTTCACGGTCTTTTTCATTGTGGAAAGGGTTACCGGAGAATCCTGCGATGTCAGCAGCATCATATATTTGCCCACAGGACGGCCAAAGTCCGTATCCTCCCAGGAGGCAATCTCTTCACCGTTGATCAGCAGGTAGACGCGGCGGCAATAGTTTCCGACACGCTTGCCGTCTTTTTCAATGACCACATCCCGAACGCCCATCTCCACCGTGTATGTTCCGGCATACGGGAAGGGCTTGATCACCTCGTGATCATTGGTGCCGTGGGCAATGTAAGCGGTATCCCACTTGGGTCTGAGCCAGACCTGCCAGCCGGAACCGGCTTCATCCCAGAAGTTGTCCTGCTGCTGTTTTGCCAGCGCCAGCCGCACTTCGGTGGCATCACCGGAAAGGGTCATTTTCACCCGAATAGCGGTGTTGGACGAATTGAGTGCTTCGCCCAGCAAAATGGTCTGACCGCCGGGAATGGTATCTGCCGCAAAACCGGTCAGATCATAATAATCATAAACCGTGGGGTTCAGCTCCCGCAGTGCAACGCCCTCGCTGGTCAAGGAGATCAGTTTGCCGTTCACCGCATCCTGAGAGTTGAGCACATAGAATTGCTTACCCACTTTTCTGTTCAAGTCGGTATCTTTATAGGAAAGAACTTCTTGCCCGTCAATCTTCAGGAAGATTTTACGGCAATACAGCCCTTGATCCACACCGTCCATATATTCGTGCAGATCCACAGTACCGATCTCTACAATATGTTCGGTTTTTGTAAATTCATAGTGGCCGGTGACCTGCCAATCGGTCTCACCGTGGGCCAGGTACACCTGACTGTGTTTTGGGCGGAGCCAGACCTGCCAGCCTGCGCCATCCCACATGCCCTCTGTCTTGGAGAAGCCGAAATTAAACTCGGTGGCATCCGTATTGACAGAAATAATGGAGCGAAAAGCAACATTTGTGCTCTGCTTGGCATTGCCAATCAACTGCACACCAGGCTTGATGGCAAATTCAGAAAGACCCAGCTTCAGCTCGGAAACATCCTGAACAATGTAGTTTTGTTCACGCAAATCCCGCAGATATGTACCATTTTCCCAGTTGCCTGCTCCGTCATAGACAAAGCTCTGTTTCTGGAAGGTGACTGCGTGATCGCCATTGCCGAAGACACCGTCAATCGTGACCACGTCTCCCTTTTGAGGCGGGTAGCAGAATTGTGCCAGGGGCACATAGTACAGGTTTTCCAGCCACTTGTTTACCGTCAGGCCGGTCAACTCACCGTTGACATACACGCCACCGGAAGCTGCACTAAAGTGCATATTTCCTGTATGTTCATCGTAAGGCAGCTGATCGGCAGGAGTTACACCAAAGTACAGGCCCTGTGTGCCATCCCCTGTCATATTTCTGCTGTCATTGGTCACCTCTACCGTTTCCGTAGGCTCGGCAATGGGCACAGGAGCAGTTTGGCTGACGGTCAAGCCCTCTGTGTAGAAGGTCAGATCGTTTTTAACTGTATATGCACCGATGTGAGATCCCTTTTGCAAGGTCACGGTATAGTTTCCGGGACGGGTGATTCCGGTTGTTGCGTCAAGAATCAGCAATACCGCGCCTGCATCCCGTACAGCGTATACATTTCTCCGTTCCCCGTTTATGTACATACCGTCCAGAGGCTCCCAGGGAATCACAAGCTCCCCTGCCGCATCGCAATCCAGCCATACCACATAACGGGCAAGGTTGTTTTCCGGAATGTACTGCCACAAGCCTTTCTGGAAGCGGAACTCCACCGGTGCTGCCGGAGGGGTTGTGCCCACTGTTCCATCGGCATAAGTATAAAATACAAAGTCTTCTTTCAGGGTATACGCACCAAACTTGGTGCCGGCAGGAATGGTCACCTTGTGCTCTGCCTTATTGGTTGCCAGTGTAAAGGCGAAGCTGCCGTTGGGCACGCTCAGCTGGCTGTTAATCTGGAACCATACCTGTGCGGTGGCATCGTCCACCGGCGCCTGGATGCCGCTGATGGAGGTCAGCTTAAAGTCTGCAATGTCCGTATTTAAAATAATGTACCAGTCGCTGTTATTGGGGCGGTACATACTCTCCCGGATGCCGGTAATGCTGACGGTTTTTGTTTCCGGCTCAACAGGTGCGGTGGTTTCCGGCTCGGTAGTCTCCGGCTCGGTAGTCTCCGGCTCGGTGGTTTCCGGCTCGGTGGCTTCGGTGGTTAATGTGCCATCGGCGTGGGTATAGAACACAAAGTCCTTTTGCAGGGTGTATTCACCCAAGACTGTTCCGGCAGGAATGGTGACCGTATGTTCCGCTTTGTTGGTGGCCAGTGTGAGGGAGAAGCTGCCGTTGGGCACGCCAAGTTGGCTGTTGATCTGAAACCATACCTGTGCGGTGGTTTCGTCCACCGGTGCTTTCAGACCGCTGATGGCGGTCAGCTTAAAGTCTGCAATGTCCGTATTTAAAATAATGTACCAGTCGTTATTATTGGGGCGGTACATGCTCTCCCGGATGCCGGTAATGCTGACGGTTTTTGCTTCCGGCTGAACCGGTGCGGTGGTTTCCGGCACGGTGGTCTCCGGCTCGGTGGTTTCGGTGGTCAATGTGCCGTCTGCGTGGGTGTAGAATACGAAGTCCTTTTGCAGGGTATATTCACCCAAGGCTGTTCCGGCAGGAATGGTGACCGTATGCTCTGCTTTAGTAGCGGCCAGCGTAAAGGAGAAGCTGCCATTGGGCACACCCACCTGACTGTTGATCTGGAACCATACCTGTGCGGTGGTATTATCCACCGGTGCTTTCAGACCACTGATCGCAGTCAGCTTAAAATCCGCAATGTCGGTATTGACAATGATATACCAGTCGTTATTGTTGGTGCGGTACAAAGCCTCACGGATGCCTGTGATGTTCACAGTCTTTTCATCCGGTGCGGGGAGTTCCGGCTCGGTGGTCTCCGGCTCGGTGATTTCAGCCGTGATTGTGCCGTCTGCGTGCGTATGGAACACGAAACCTTCTTTCAAGGTCTTCTCGCCCAGAACCGTTCCGGCAGGAATGGTCACCGTATGCTCCGCTTTGGTGGCGGCCAGCGTCAGAGCAAAGCTGCCTTCAGAAATGCCCAGCTGGCTGTTGATCTGGAACCACACCTGTGCAGTGGTATCGTCCACCGGTGCTTTCAGACCACTGATAGCGGTCAGCGCAAAGTCCTCAATGTTTGTATCTAAAATAATGTACCAGTCGTTATTATTGGGACGGTATGCACCCAACTGAATGCCGGTAATCTGCAGGCCCTGAGGTACAAGCTCCAGCGTGCCATCGACGTGGGTCTTGATTACAACATCTTCTTTTAAAATGTATCCGCCCAGTTCGGTGCCGGCAGGAATCGTTGCGGTATGTTCCCCTTTATCTGCCGCCAGCGTCAGGGAGAAGCTGCCCTTGGAAACGCTCAGCTGACTGTTGATCTGGAACCACACCTGTGCTTCGGTATCATCTACCTCCGCTTTCAGTCCGCTGATAGCAGTCAGCTCAAAATCCGGGATGTCGGTATCTAATATGATGTACCAGTCATTGTTGTTTGGGCGGTAGACACCCACCTGAATATCTGTAACGCTGAACTCTTGTGGTTCTACTGCTGCAGCGCCCATGGGAAAATGCCCCAACAGCATCAGAATCGCCAGCAAGAGGCATATTCCGCTGCGCATATTCCCTTGTTTTTTGTTTACACCCATCATAAACAAATCCTCCTTATAGGTGAAGTCGATATCCTAATCCCTTATACAGGCTTCTTATCTGTTTTACAATATACCAATATCACTGGATTTTGGCTTGCTTTTATTTTTATAATTGTCGATTTTTTATATTCTTTTGGCGGTAAATTTTGGCGTGTTGTGCATTTTAGACAAAACGGAAATTGCGTTTTACTGCACTTCATACAAATACCTTTGCTCTTTTTCATCGTTTTGTGTGCCGTTATTTTACATTTTAAAATAAATAATCGCAATAAGTAAAATTTGTATTGATGCTTCTTTAATGCAATAAATTTGAATTTATACCGATTATTGTAACATATTTTGGATTTTTTAGGGTTTTAATTTCCTTTTGCGTACAATTTATTTTTTACATATTAAAAATTTTCGACACCCTATTGACAAACCATTTTTCCATTATCTATAATATCTGCAAACAGGAGGTGCCCTATGGAAAACTTTAACGAAAAATTACGAACCAATTATTTCCATTACCAGCGAAGCATCCCCGGCACCGATTGCGCCTATCTCTACTCGTCTATTTCAGCACCGATGCACCGGCACGAGGATTTTTATGAATTTTCATTGGTAACCTACGGCAGTTTTATCAATCACCACAACGGTCATTCCCATACCATCCGGAAAAACTGCCTGCTGTATTTTCGCTGCCAGGAAAGCCACAGCATCAGCGCCGGCAACGAGCAAAGCACCCACTTTTCTTTTATTGTGAAAAAAGAGCGCTTTGAAGCATTGTGTCAGCAGTTTTTCCCCGGCTCTAACTTCTTCAGCAGTCACGCCTGCATTGAAAAACAACTGACGGAGCTGCAGGGTGAATACCTGGCAGACCTCTTTAAAGCGCTGTACATCTGCGCCCCCGGTGACGATCTGACCGGCCGTATCGAAATGTTTTTATATAACGCCATGGCACTGGTGCAATCCAACACTGAAACGCAGCACAGCGAGCGTTCTACCGATCGGTATATCGACAAGTTGCTTACCAATCTGAATAATTATGCCTATGTGCCGCTGAAGGTCAGTCAGATTTACAAGGAATACCCTGTTGCCCAATCCACCCTGATCAACAGCTTCCGCAGACGGACCGGCTATACCATTATTCAGTATCTTGGCATTAAAAAAATGGAGTACGCCGCCCAATTGCTGCGTGACTCCGAAAACAACGTGACCGATATTGCCGCGGCCGTGGGCATCTCCTCCCTGAGCCACTTCATTCACAAATTCAAGGAGCATTTTGGCGTCTCTCCCAAGGAATACCAGCTGCTCCACGCGGTAGACACCGCTGCGGATTTATTTGCCAAAGCAAAAGACGATCTGCCTAATATGTAAAAAAGCAATCCCATCTAAGCCATTCCGGCTCAGATGGGATTATTGCTTCTGTTCATTGGAAGCTCAAATTATCTCTGCACTCTGCCGGAGCCGTCGCCGCCTGCCAGCTTTTCCACCTCAGAAATGGACACGCGGTTGTAGTCTCCTTCTACGGAATGCTTCAGCGCAGATGCCGCTACAGCAAATTCGATTGCCTGCTGGGTATTCTTACCGGAAAGCAGGGCGTAGATCAAGCCTCCGCCAAAGGAATCGCCGCCGCCAACACGGTCAACGATATGCAGGTGGTAGGACTTGGAAAAGCAGTAGTTTTCACCGTCGTACAGCATACCTGCCCAGTCATTATCGCTGGCGGAAATGGAGGTGCGCAGAGTGATGGCAACCTTCTCAAAACCGAACTTGTCCATTAGCTGCTTGGCCACAGACTTGTAGCCCTCGTGGTTCAGCTTACCGCCGTAAATATCGGTGTTTTCTGCTTCGATGCCGAATACATCCTTGGCATCCTCCTCATTGGAGATGCACACATCCACATATTTGCACAGTTCCGTCATAGCCTCCCGTGCCTCTGCACGGGTCCACAGCTTGCCCCGATAGTTGAGGTCACAAGAGATCTTGACGCCGTGAGCCTTAGCAGCAACACAAGCCTGCTTGCAGATTTCTACCATATTACCGCCCAATGCGGGAGTAATGCCGGTGAAGTGGAACCAGTCAGCACCTTCAAAAATGCTGTCCCAGTCGAAATCTTCAGGCTTTGCTTCTGCGATTGCAGAGTGCGCCCGGTCATAGATGCAGACAGAACCGCGCTGAGATGCGCCTTTTTCCAGGAAGTAAATGCCCACACGATCACCGCCACGGACAATCTTAGAGGTATCCACACCAAAGTAGCGCAGGGAATCCACCGCAGCCTGACCAATGGCGTGCTTGGGCAGCTTGGTCACATAGCCGCTCTCAAGGCCGTAATTGGCAAGAGAAACCGCAACATTGGCTTCACCACCGCCGAAGGTAGCCTGCATCTGGTCGTTCTGAAAGAAACGGTAGTAACCGTTAGGCGCAAGGCGGAGCATCAGCTCACCGAATGTAACAACTTTTGCCATTTCTTAACCCTCCATCTTTTCCAGTGCTTCCTTGACAAAGAAGCTGCCGCCAATGGCTTCTACCTTGTCAAATGCCAAAAACTCGTCGATATTGCTTCGATCCACACCGCCGGTAGGAATAAACTTAACCTGAGGAAACGGTGCCGAAAGAGCCTTCAGTGCCTTCAGACCGCCATAAATGTTAGCCGGAAAGAACTTTACTGTGGTGATTCCCAGCTCCAAAGCCTGCATAATCTCGGTGGGTGTCACGCAGCCGGGATAATAAGGGATATTGTTTTCCTTACAGACCTCAGCAACGCCAACGGACAGACCGGGAGACACAATAAACTGTGCGCCTGCTTCCAGTGCATCACGGCACTGCTGGGCATTGATGACTGTACCCGCACCAATACTCATTTCAGGATAGTTCTTGCAAGCATATGCAATCGCTTCGGCAGCACAGGCTGTACGGAAAGTAATCTCCGCACAGTTGATACCGTTAGCCTTCAACGCATTCAGAATCTTATCCGTTTCGGAAAGTTCCTTAATAACTACAACAGGGACAAATTTTTCCATAATATTACCTCTTTGCTTTATAAAACCACTCCATCTTTAAAGATGGAGATTTCCCGGAAGCCTTTTTGTTCGGTTTTGGTCTGCTTGCCAGATGCAATTTCCAGCACAAAGTCCATAAGCTGCGCACCGTTTTCATCAATGGTCTGCGCGCCGTCTGCCACCACACCGGCATTAAAATCCATCCACATAGATTTCTTCTGTGCAAGGGGTGTATTGGTGGCAATTTTTACCGTCGGAGCAGGCGCACCAAAGGGTGTGCCGCGACCGGTCGTAAACAAAATAATGTGCGCACCGGCAGCCGTCAATGCTGTGGAAGATACCAAGTCATTACCGGGGCCATAGAGCATATTTAAACCCTGTGTCTGCACTTGTTCACCGTAGCCGATCACATCCACAATGGGCGCTTTGCCGCCCTTTTGCACACAGCCGCAGGACTTTTCTTCCAATGTGGTAATGCCGCCCGCTTTATTGCCGGGGCTGGGATTTTCGTACACCACTTCATTATGGCGCAGGAAATAGTCCTTAAAGCCGTTGATCATATTCACAGCTTTTTGGAATACGGTTTCGTCTACACAGCGGTTCATTAAGAAGCCCTCTGCGCCGAACATCTCCGGTACTTCGGTGAGAACCGTACTGCCGCCCATAGCTACCAGCAGATCGGAAAATCTGCCAACTACTGGGTTTGCGGTAATGCCGGAGAGTCCGTCAGAACCGCCGCACTTCATACCGATGACCAGCTTGGATGCAGGCAATGTCTGTCTTTCAAATTGGGATGCGTAGGCCGCACATTCTTTTAAGATTGCTCTGCCTGCCGCCATTTCGTCCTCTACCTGCTGACAGGTGAGAAAACGGATACGCTCAGCATCGTATTCTCCCAGTTCTTCGATAAACTGTTCTTTTGTCAGATTTTCACAACCTAAACTCAGCACCAGTACTGCACCGGCATTGGGGTGCTTGGCAAGGGATGCCAGCAGCTTTCTTGTCTGGGCGTGGTCTGCACCGGTTTGGGAACAGCCAAAGGGATGTGTGAAAGCATATAAGCCGTCAATACTGCCCTTTACCAAATCCTGATTTTCCTTTACCAAGGCCTTGGCTACATCGTTGACACACCCCACAGTGGGAATGATCCAGATTTCATTACGGACAGCGGCTTTGCCATCTTTGCGCAAATAACCTTGAAAGGTTTTGCTTTCCAATGGGGATAACTCACAGCTTTCAGGTGTATATGTATATTCTTCCTGACCGGACAGATTGGTTTTCATATTATGGCTATGTACCCACTGCCCGGGCTGGATGTCTTCCGTTGCGTGACCGATGGAAAAGCCGTATTTCATCACCTGACTGCCTTGCGGCATTGCCTTGATTGCCATTTTGTGTCCTTGCGGAATATCAGACTGTGCCATCACACCGCAATATTCTGCACCGGCAGGAATGGGTTGCAAAGCGACTGCCACCGTATCGTCAGGATGAATTTGAATGCAACTATTCATGGCATTTCCTCTTACAGTTCAAAATAACGCTTGGCGTTTTTGTAGCAAACGCCCTCAACAATCTTCTTCAGGCTGCTGTCGATATTGGGATATTCGCCGTTTTCCACCCAATTACCGATCAGGTTGCACAGGATGCGGCGGAAATAATCGTGCCGGGGATAGCTCAGGAAGGAACGGGAATCCGTCAGCATACCGATAAAGTTCCCCAACAGACTCAGGTTCGCCAAAGTCGTCATCTGCTCCTGCATACCGGTCTTGTTGTCATTGAACCACCAGGCAGAGCCGTGCTGCATCTTGCCGGGAACTGTGCTGTCCTGGAAGCATCCGATAATCGTACCCAGTTGGGCATTGTCCGCAGGATTCAGAGAATACAAAATGGTCTTGGGGCATACACCGGCTTCATCCAGTACGGAAAGAAGCTGAGCAATGTTGCCGCCGCAAGTATTCTGAGAAATGGAATCCACACCGGTATCCGGCCCTTGCCACTTGTAAATGCGGTTATTGTTATTCCGCAGGCAGGAATAGTGCAGCTGCATAGCAATATTCAGGCGGTGATACTCCTTGCCTAAATGGAGCAGCAAAACCGTCTGATAACCGTCAATTTCTTCGGTTGTCAGCTTTTCACCACGCAGTGCCTTTTGATATACGGCGTTGGCTTGCTCCAAAGTATAATTTTGGAACGGAATATAATCCAAACCGTGGTCGCTGGCTTTGCAGCCGTGGGCGTGGAAGAATTCCAGCCGGTTTGTAAGTGCTGCCAGCACATCTTCTACGGTAGCAAGCGCCTGCTTTCCCGCACTGACTGCCAGCTTTTGCATATAGGCTGCCCATCCGTCCTTATGGATATTGATTGCCTTATCCGGACGGAAAGAGGGGGCAACAATGGTATCAAAAGAGCTATCCGCGGCAATCTTTTCGTGCCAGTTCAGATCGTCAATGGGATCATCGGTTGTGCCGATAAATGCCACATTGGACTTTTTAATCAGTCCACGGGCAGTCATATCCGGATCTTCCCGGAGCATCTTATTACAATGATTCCAAATTCTCTCTGCGCTCTCTACCGTCAGTGGCTCATAGATGCCAAAAAACTTTTGCAGCTCCATGTGACACCAGTGGTACATGGGATTGCCGATCGCCAACTCCAGAGATTCCACGAACTTCAGAAAACGATCAAAAGCGGGTTTATCTCCGGTGATGTAATCCTCGTCCACACCGTTGGAGCGCATCACACGCCACTTGTAGTGGTCACCGTAATAGCTGCCATCCGGCTGCTTACCGCCCAGCCACACCTGCACCAGATTGTCAAATCGGCGATCCTCGTAAATTTCACGGGGATTCAGATGGCAATGGTAGTCCACCATCGGCAGGTTTTCTGCATAATCGTGGAATAAATGCTTGGCAGTTTCTGTTTCCAGTAGAAAATCTGCATCCATAAATGCTTTCATAGTATCTCTCCTTACAGGCAAGATGTGTAGGCTTTATGGGCCCCCTCTGCACGAATGGTAGTGAGGTTTGCAACAGTAGCTGCCTCAAAGCCGGGAATCTGCGTCAAATCCTGACCCCACATTTTCTCGTTGGTCATTACAGCGTGAACAAGATCTTCTACGCTGTCATTTCTGTGGTCGTAGTAGAACTCCAGCACCCAGCGGTCTTCGTTACAGGTGTAGGTATTGCCCTTTGCACGGCGGCAAACCAAGCCCTTATCGTTCAGCTCCTGAATATCGCTAGTGAAGAATGCAATATAAGCGGCAAAGCTCATTGTCAGGCAGGTAGGCAGTGTGCCGTTCTGCTCCACATACTCAATAAAGCTGGGGAAGTTTCTTGCAAGCCACTTAGAGGTGGAGTTCAGAGAAATACTGAGTATTTCGTGGTCGATAAAGGGATTGTTGAACCGGTCTGCAACCGCAGAGGCAAAGCTCTCCAAATCCTTTTTGTCGAGGGGCAATGTGGGGATAATCTCCTGGTGGAGCATCTTGTTCATATACCCCAAAATCACATCATCATGCATACAGTCACGTACAATATCGTAGCCTGCTAAGTATGCTCCCAGCACAGTGCCGGTATGTGCGCCGTTGAGAATCCGGACTTTCCGCTTTTTATAGGGGGTCACATCCGGCACAACGACGCAGTTCACACCTGCCTTTTTGAAGGGCAGTTTTTCTTCCAGCCAAGCAGGTCCTTCGATGTTCCAAACACCAAACACTTCGCCTACATCGGTCAAGGGGTCAGCATAGCCGTTTTCTTCTTCCAGGCGAGCCACCTCTGCAGCATCCCGGATTCTGCCGGGTACGATTCTATCCACCAAAGTGGAGCAGAATGTACAGCTTTCATTGATATAGGCTCTGAAGCCATCCTCTAAACCCCACTGGTCAATGTACTGATTGACGCACTTTTGCAATTCCTTGCCGTTGTTGTCGATCAGCTCGCAGGAAAGGATTACTAAACCGCTTTTACCGGCCTGATAACGAGTATAAAGCACCTGAGTCAGCTTACCGGGGAAAGAGGAACAGGGCTTGTCTGCAAACTGGCAGGCAGGATCATAGACAATACCGGCTTCTGTGGTATTGGATACCACATATTCCAGGTCATCGGATACTGCCAACTCCATCATCTGTGCGTAGCCATCCTCGGTGTAGGGATTTAAGCAACGGGAAACGGAGGAAATGACACGCTTACGGTCTACCTTTTCTCCGTTTTCTGTGCCGCGAAGATACAGAGTGTACAAGCCTTCCTGCTTGTTAATCAGGTCTGTCAGACCTTGTGCAATAGGCTGAATCAGCACGCACTTGCCATTCCAACCAGCCTTTTCATTGCTGATGTCAAACCAGTAGTTTACAAAGGCACGCAAAAAATTGCCCTCACCAAACTGCATCACCTTTTCCGGCGCGTTTTCTAAAATATAGCCCTCATATCCGGACTTTTTTAAAACTTCGTAATTTAATAGATTCATCGAGAAGCCTCCGGTTTCAGTTCGTTGCAGGATGCCACAAAAGCTCCCACATATTCTTCCAAAAAGTTTTCGGCTCTTTTCTTCATACGAACCGCTGCTTTTTCCTCTTTAAAAGAGAATGTCATCAGCATTGTTCCCAAATACTTATCAATAATTTGGACTTTCAGCAGCAGTTTCTGCGGCTCACGCCACGCAGCCGACACCGCACAATCGTACATAAAGCCATCGGTGGTTACTTGGCCTGCATAAATATTGGAGTATCCGTATTGTGGGAATTTGCAAAATACATTTTTCCCAAAACCAAAGGGAAGCACCTTATCCCCCTGCGCGTTGGTATAATGCAGTTCTCCCATTCCGGGTTTTGTAAAGCAAAATCTGAACTTTGTAATGCCGGTGGGATTTTCCTCACAAATATAGGTTCTCCCGTTCAGGGTATCTGCAAAACCGGAAATATCATTTCCTCTCAGGTGCATAAGTTCCAAAGTTTGCCCATATTCGTGCAATCGCGCAACTTGTTCAGCATCCTCCGGCAGCGGCTGATCTGCAAGCACGTCTACAATCAAATCATAAAACGCACTCATCAGTGCGACTTGTGCGCCATGTTCGTATCCCTGATTGTCAGAGTTGATCACCATGATCAGATCTTTACCGGGAATACACACTGTCAACTGATTGCCCATACCGTTGAACCAGAAGCCATCGTGCAAGCACCAAAACTGATAACCGTAGCCTTGTGCCTCATAATCATCAAATCCACACAAATCATTGTCCGCCTGCACAGTTGTGGCGGCTCGAAGATAGGCTTCGTTTAATATCTGCTCGCCATTCCATTTGCCATAATTCATCACAAATCGGCCAATGGCTGCCATATCTCTTGCCGTGCAAAGCATGGCAGAATCGCCAAAGCTATCCTCGGTTCGGGTTTTCAGGATGGTTGCGGTAGAAAACGCACCCAGCTTTCGAAAAATCCGTTCATTCAGAAAATCGAACAAGGACATTCCGGACAATCTCTCAACCAGAACACTCAGCACCTGAGAACCGGGACTATCATACTCCCAAAGCATACCGCCGGGAATTTTGGACTCATTTTCGTGCATATAAAGGCGCACACGGTCCGGCTCTTCATGTGTCATCCACCAGGGCGTGTAGCCACAGGTTTGCATCGTCAGCAGGTCGCGAATGGTCAGATGGTACAAATACTCCGGCATTGTATCTGGACACTTATCCGGAAAATACTGACAAATTCTATCATTTAAACAAAGCTTCTGATCCTGCTCCAAAAGACCGATTGCTAGGGATACAAAGCTCTTTGTCTGGGAATACATACGATGGAGGAAATCCCGATGGAACGGCTTCCAGTAGAATTCCGCAAATATGTTATTCCCACGCAGCAGCAGCAAGCTATGGGTGGCTAGACCTCTTTTGTTCAGAGTTTTAATGAATTTTTCCACTTGCCGGGAGGAAATTCCGGCTTGTTCCGGAGTAATGCTCGTAAACAGACCTTGCATGTTGCTTCCTCCTTGCTTAAATTTTATATCCAGGCAGATATTCCTTGGTGTTCGCCACCATAGTGTCAAACAGCTCTCTGGCTTCCTTCATAGGCAAGGGCATGTGAGCGTCACGCATAAATGCCTCAAAGGCCAATTCCAGATCCCGATTAAGCGCAGCTTCCACGATCATCTCCTGCTCTGCCACAACGGGCGCAACAAGGGCATAGATGCTATCCGGCAGCGCACCGGCCATCACCGGCTGAACTGTATTATTAGAGAAAACCGCATTGGTTTCCACAACGGCGCCCAAGGGCAAATTGGGAATTTGACCCTGGTTGGGCAGATTGACATTGGTGAGCATATCGCCCAAGCCTAAAATGGCGCACATTTGATTCACGCCTTCTTCACCGGAAGGCGAAATCTGCAAGGTTTCTTCTCCACTGAGCAGCTTGCGGCTGGTTTCCATTCTTTCTTCCAGGTTTTTGAACCGCCAGGATACCGGTGTCAGGCCGTAACCCCAGGATGTTACCTGCTCCGGATCACGCATATACCAGTTAATGGGAGTAAATTCTGCCAGGTGTCTGTCACCTGCCGCCGCAATTACACCGGTACGGCGGAACAAATCCATCTTGACCATATCCATAGATTCAAACACCAAATCCCGAGGGCCAATAGAACGAATGTCTTCGATACCGCCAAGCTGCTGATTTTCCACAAACTCCCGGTACAGGGGCATAATATCCGCAGTACCATAGTACGCCTTATCCAGCCATGTAAAATGGTTGATACCCATCACATTGGTTGTGATGTCCTTGCGGGTAATTCCCTGAATGCCGGTTTGCTTTTCAATGACATAGCAAAGAAAATCCTGGGTAGAAAACACTTCGTGGCAGCAGCCAAACGCCTTGATCTGCGGGAACACACGATAGAGTGTACGGACACAGATGGTCATCGGATTGGTGTAATTGATTACCCAAGCATCAGGGCAAACATCCCGAATGGCTTTAGCTATGGTCTCAAACATCGGAACGGTACGCAAAGCACGGATAATACCGCCAGGTCCAACTGTATCACCAACAGACTGATAAATGCCGTACTTTTCCGGTGTGTGGACATCGGATTCCATTTCCTTGAATGTGCCGGGCAAAATGGAAATCACAACAAAATCTGCTCCGGTCAATGCCTGCTCCAGGGTCTTTTCTGCCTTGTATTCCCACTTGCTCATTTCCGGATTTTGCTTATAGATCAGATTGCCTATGTAGGCATTGTTTTGGGCAGCCTCATAGTCGATATCGTAAAGACTTACTTCACCGGAAATACTTTTGGCCAGCGCCAGATCCTTCATCAGCGCCCACGCCCAGCCACGGGAACCACCACCGATATAGGCGATCTTAACGTTTTTTGTTTTATTTTCTCTACTTTGCATTGCAGGCACCTCCAATATTTACTCAAGATTTCTACTTTTAGTATAAGATGTTAATTTATTGTTGACAATATCAATATTTTATGGAATAATGCTCGTAAATGCAAATATTTTAAGATTTCGTGGTGATGAAATGAATAAGACAGAATTGTACCGGGAAAGCCGTTTTTTTAATTACACCCATACCCGCTCTGCCAATATGCCTGCTTTGCACTATCACGATCATTATGAAGTGTATTATTTAATCAGCGGCTGCAGACGGTATTTGATCAATGATGAAATGATCGATATATATCCGGGTGAGTTGGTTTTGATCCCACCGATGACACTCCACCGAACGGTTAATATCCCCAACGCTTTGGGTAGTGGCTACCACGCCCGGTATCTGCTCTCCCCCCACCGTGAAATGATACCGGATGTTTTTTTGCATCTATTTGACAAGCATCATTACCGTTTTGACAACGGGACACAAACTGTTATTGGGGATATTTTTTCTGAAATAGCAGAAAACGCAGATCTTAGCGACCAATACAGCGCCCATTTAAATCAAGCCAGTCTCATAAAGCTGCTGTGCGTGATAGGTCGCAATTCCAATCATACCAACAAGCATAACGAAAAAGACAAATACGCCGCTTTAATGGAGCAGGTAACTGACTATATCAAACTACATTGCAGCGAAGATATTACCCTGTATGAAACCGCTAAGTTTTTTGGCTACAGTATGGAATATTTTTCGCAGCTATTTAAAACCCAAATTGGTATTTGCTTCAACGATTATTTAAATCAAATGCGTATTTCCAACGCAAGCGCTTTGTTACTATCCACCAGCTTGTCCGTTTCGAAGATCTGCAGTCAATGCGGGTTCCAAAATTGCAATTATTTTTCTGCCGTTTTCAAAAAGAAGCTCGGTATTACACCCACCGCCTTTCGAAAACAACAGAGCAAATAGCCTTTCGATTGCAAGACAAAAAAAGGTAATTCAGAATAAACTGCTGCCAGAGTTATGAGCAAGACCCATGTTACATACAGTGGATATTTGAAGCCTAACAAAACAATAACCCCTGAGGTTTTAAGCCTCAGGGGTTATTGCTACTTTGATCGCAAATACATTCCTCATAATATGCAGGGTTTGTATCTGCGTGTTATGTATTTGGGCGCATATTCTTCCCAGGGAAGATGTTTACGATTTTTTCAATTCATACAAATAATCATTGTAAGTGTAAAAATCGTTAGTTTGAGGCTGATAATCTTCACACAAGCCACAATACTGTCTTGACCTTTTTTCTCGTTCTCCATCGTCCTCGGTATAGAAATACAAGTCGCTCTTTTGCGTAATCAAAACATCCTTAGTGCAAAATACTTTGTTTCTGTCATTGCCGACGGGACACAAATTACCATGCTTGCAGGTTAAGCAGCATTTCAGAAAAACACCTTCCGGTAACTGTCTTTGTAAATCTGCAAAAGCGTCAATCCATAAATAATCGCTGCCATGTCCCCAGTAATCTTTATCATCAAATGTACATCCAACATTAACGGTTAACTGTTGTTCAAGACTTTCCTTATCATATAACGGCTCTTCATCGTAGCCGACCCACAA
The DNA here is from genome assembly GCA_017465625.1 of Oscillospiraceae bacterium. Classification (GTDB taxonomy): domain Bacteria; phylum Bacillota; class Clostridia; order Oscillospirales; family Oscillospiraceae; genus Faecousia. The sequence continues at coordinate 54,853 of JAFTVV010000036.1, forward strand.
CTTCACTGCTACATCGCCATTTGGAGTCTGCAACACAGCATCATACCGATATTGCCGATACAGTTCATACCACGCTTTTTCCTTGTATTCGTCCCAACAGACAATAACATGATCAAAATCGAATTCCATTGTGAAGTAGGGTTCAATACCACAGCCACCAATAGAATAACCATGATCTTCTTTTTCAAAATAAAAAACTGTAATCTCGTTTTGCAATTCTTCTAAAATTCGATCAATTGCATCCTTTTCACGGAAAATCACTTGCGGACCAACCGGATACGATTTGCCATCTTCTCCCATTTCCCATACTCTACCCGGCTCATAAGTTGGTGAATGAAAGTTTTTAAAAGTGATCTGCGCAGAAGTAATTTCCAGATCATGGTCGGAGGTATTCTGAGGTGTATCCTTGTGGATATTCACCATCGAAGCAGAAACAACCAAGTCTGTCCCGTCATAACTGACAAAAGAAAATTTAGAATCGTGGAACTCAAATATACTGAGATCATTTTTAACACAAAACTTCATAAAACCCCCTCCTTTAGTAAAATTTTATCACAAAACCGTATACATTTCAATCAGTAAAATGGAATAGTTCGTTGAAGTAGTGATATTCCGTCGTTGACGGAGTGATATTTTTACTTTGCAAAAGTTATATTGAAGCCTGCGGCTTGGATGAAATTAAACCCGTCCTTCTCCCGACAAAGTCGGATTTCATCACGAAGTGATTTCATCCCACGCAAGTGGGATTTATTCCGTCCGCCGGACGGATTTAGCTGAGTCCCTTCCGGCGTACCAAAAAAGAGAGGGCGATCGCCCTCTCTTTTTTGGTACACCAGCACATTCTATAATCGAACCGTTTACCTCTTTTAGGTTTACGGTTTTAGTTGCTTCCTTATAATTGAACGTTATGACCAGCTTGTCGTCGTAGAGATATACGGCGTTTACAAATATGTCAATCAGTCTTTGTTTGTGTTCCTTCGCTTCTAAACGCATGGTCTGAATTTGATTCAACCATAATACTAAGCCCTCTTTTGTGATGGTGGGCTTCTTCATCTC
>JAFTVV010000037.1 GCA_017465625.1 Oscillospiraceae bacterium
CAGTCATTCCGAGGAGCCGTAGGCGACGTGGGAATCCGTTTTCTTGCGGTGCAAAGCACCGCGCCGCCTTCGGCGGCAAGGGGTACGGATTGCCACGCCGCTTGTCAAGCGGCTCGCAATGACAGACGTTTGCGGGATGTACATAGCGGTTCCTGATCGTAGGGGCAGATATCATCTGCCCGTATTATCTAATTGTCGGCTTTTGCCGACACCTTTTCTCTTCTCTCTTCTCTGACGCATAAAGGCGCTGTCTCGGTTTGAGACAGCGCCTTTGTGTTTATTGGATTACAGTTCGCAGTTGCCAACGGTTCTGGGGAAGGGCAGAACGTCGCGGATGTTGCCCATACCGGTCAGGTACATGACACAGCGCTCAAAGCCCAGGCCGAATCCGGCGTGACGGGCAGAGCCGTACTTCCGCAGGTCCATATAGAAGCCGTAGTCCTCCGGCTTCATGCCCAGCTCCTCAATGCGGTTTTTCAGGATCTCGTAATTGTCCTCACGCTGAGAGCCGCCGATGATCTCGCCAATGCCGGGCACCAGACAGTCCATTGCGGCAACGGTCTTGCCGTCGGGATTGAGCTTCATATAGAACGCCTTGATCTCCTTGGGATAGTCGGTGACGAACACCGGCTTTTTGAAGATCACTTCGGTCAGGTAACGCTCGTGCTCGGTCTGCAGGTCGCTGCCCCAGTGGACGGGGTACTCGAACTGATCGTTGTGCTCTTCCAGCAGCTTGACGGCATCGGTGTAGGTAATGTGACCGAAGTCGTTGTGCAGAACGTTATTCAGTCGCTCCAGCAGGCCGTTATCCATAAACTGGTTGAAGAACGCCATTTCCTCCGGTGCGTTTTCCAGCACGTAGGCGATGATATACTTGATCATATCCTCTGCCAGACGCATATCGTCCTTCAGATCTGCAAAAGCGATCTCCGGCTCGATCATCCAGAATTCTGCGGCGTGACGGGTGGTGTTGGAGTTTTCGGCACGGAAGGTGGGGCCGAAGGTATAGATGTTTGTAAAGGCCATCGCAAAGGTCTCGCCGTTGAGCTGACCGGAAACGGTCAGGTTGGTGGGCTTGCCGTAGAAGTCCTGAGAGAAATCCACCTTGCCGTCCTCGGTCAGGGGGATGTTCTGCAGATCCAGTGTGGTGACCTGGAACATTTCGCCTGCACCCTCACAGTCGGAGCCGGTGATCAGGGGGGTGTGCACATACACGAATTCCCGATCACGGAAGAACTGGTGGATGGCAAAGGCAATCAGACTGCGCACACGAAATACTGCCTGGAAGGTGTTGGTACGGGGGCGCAGATGGGTCAGCGTACGCAAAAATTCCAGAGTGTGCCGCTTCTTCTGCAGGGGGTAGTCGGAGGTGGAAGCACCCTCTACGGTCACCTCGGCGGCCTGAATCTCAAAGGGCTGCTTTGCATCGGGGGTCTCTATCAAAGTGCCCTTCACAATGAGGGCAGCACCCACGTTGGTTTTGGAAATCTCTGCAAAGTTTTCCATTGTGTCGTTATAAACCACCTGCAACGGGGTAAAATAAGTACCGTCGTTCAGGACGATGAAGCCAAATTGCTTGCCGGCACGGATGGAGCGCACCCAGCCGCCAATCTCCACTTCCTTGCCTGCGTAGGCACTTGTGTTTTTAAAAAGTTCGCGAACAGAAATCAGTTCCATAATGTTTTCCTCTTTTCAGTATGGCAATTATTAAAAGTATACGCCAAAAGTATAAAATTTACAAGAGGGAAGTGGAAAAAATTACGGCATAGGACTTGAAAATTTGCAAAAAAAGCGCAGAAGCGATTTTATCTGCTTCCTGTTTAAAAAAAACTGTTGCAAATTCAGTTATCCCGTGCTATAATACCCTGTGTGTCCAGCAGCGGGCGCATTTCATTGGGATGTAGCCAAGCGGTAAGGCACCAGACTTTGACTCTGGCATTCGTAGGTTCAAATCCTGCCATCCCAGCCAATATGACTCGCTAGCTCAGTTGGCAGAGCAATTGCCTTTTAAGCAATGGGTCTGGAGTTCGAATCTCCAGCGAGTCACCAATCAGTGCAAATACGAACTGCGCATAATGTGAGGAATATATTTGCACTAAAAGAAACAATAACCCCTGAGGCTTAGAAGCCTCAGGGGTTATTGTTTATGGACTTAAAAAATCAACCTTGGTCTTGTAAAAACGATGACATATTCACCAATTCACCGTTATTGACCCTTGATTCTTCCGCTGCAAATGCCACATAATGACTTTCCATAGACTGCCCGATCGTCGTAATAGAGCTTCCGGAAGCTTCTCCGTTTTGGATCAGGGCAATCACCTCACGGAGCATTTGCACGTCACCGCCGCCGTGACCGCTGAAGTCGTCGGACAACGCATAGACATCCAGTTCCGTGGTTTCACCTGCAAACGGCTTCAGGTAGATTCGATTTGTTTCCATATCTCCTTCAATTTCTCCCAGAGTACCCATAATGCGAAGCTTGCGGAAGCCGTTTTTTGTAAATGCACACATTGTAAAGTTTATGGTCGTGCCGTCTTCCAGCTGCATATTGACCACCTGATGATCCACGACGTCATTATCGCAATGGTACACACACCGTCCGTAAGGACCGGTTTTTAGCGCCTCCATAATGTTTTCTTCCGTGGGATGACTGTTCAGGATATTAACCGGCCAGCCGGTTTTTCCGTCACGCAGCTGTCCTAAATAATATCCGGGCGCGGAATATGGGCAGGAATCCACATAGGGGCATCCATCTGTGCATCGGGCTGTTGCGCCCTCCGGGGCATTGCCTTTTTTGAACAACCGCAGATCCCCAAAGGAACTGACGCTCTTGCACTTTTTTCCGCACAGCCAAAGCAGAATATCAAAATCGTGGCAGCACTTTGCCAGGATCATCGGACAAGCTTCTTCCTGATTTCTCCAGTTCCCACGCACAAAGGAGTGGGCCTGATGCCAGTACGCCACGGCTTCAATTGCCTGTACAGAAACAATGTCCCCAACGACACCGGCTTGCAGACATTCCTTGATCTTTTTGTAAAAAGCAGTATACCGCAAAACGTGGCACACGATGACGTGTCGGTTATATTTCTTTGCCGCCGCCTCAATTTCCTTACATTCGTTCAAATATGGCGAAATGGGCTTCTCCAGCAGCAGATGGTAGCCGGCCTTCATAGCCTGGATGGCGTGGGCGTAGTGCGCTTTATCCATGGTGCAAATAAAAGCAATGTCCGCCATTTTCGGCTGCGCAAAAAAATCATCCGCACTGCAAAAGCAGTTTTCCTTCGGCACACCGTATTCCGTTTCCATTTCATAAAGACGCTTTGGATCGATGTCTACGGCTGCAACGATCTGCATTTGATCTTGAAGCTTTTTTTGCGCTTCGGCATAGGTATCCTTGCCTCTGCTCCCGCATCCAATGATAGCAACGGTAATCTTTTCAGTATTCATATGAACAAATCCCCTCACTTAGAAAGCTAAGTCAACATAGACAAACGGATGATCTGTCAGTACGCTGTGCCGGTTTACATTGTTCAAGAGTTCATAACACTTGATCGTATAACTTCCGGTTCCGAAAATATGGTCAAAGTGTCCTGAGGTGGGCACGGTTGACAATGCAGTGCCGTTATTTTTGGCCTGTTCACTGATGACGTTGAAGGATGTTGGCTTCCATCCCCATTGCGTAAAATACGGAAGAGATGTATTAAAGTCACCCACCAGAAAAACAGGACAATTCGGATACGAATTTTTCAGCGAGGTCATAAACCGGTTGGTTTCATCCTTGCACTGTATCCGCAATTCATCTGTGGCGATTGGCTTGGAAGCACCTGTCAAATATGTATTGCCGCCATCATGCTCTGTTCGATAGGACCAGTGGGTATTGGCAACAATAAACTTCTTGCTGCTGTTTTCCAAAGATGAGAATTGAGCCCAGCTGATATTACGCATATGGTAGTTGTAGTTGGCACCCAAATCCTTCCACCAACTGAACACTTCAACGCCGCTGTTTTCTACCTTCAGCTTATCGGAACGATAGAGCAGGGAAGTATAGTTTGTTTTGCCCTCATAGGTAGCCCAATATCTGGAATACCGGATTCCGTGGGTTTTTTCAATTTTCGACAGGTAGGTATTGAGCACATTGCTCCAGCTTCTGTCAACTTCCTGCATACCGATTACATCCGGGGTATAAGACACCAGCATCCCTGCAAAAATTTCTGCCCGGTAATTGGCATTTTTGTAACGGTCATCGGAAAATGCATCGGCAAGCATATTGGCACTCATTACGCGTGCGGATGTGCCGTTAGTAAGTGCACGGGAGCTGGTCAGCAGGGAGGTTCGATAATGTTCACCATCACATAGCAATACTTCCCGTCCGTTAAAAACGTGCTCACAAAGATAAGCAATTGCATTTTCTGCAGAACAGGAACCACCTACGTTGATGCGGAAAACGCCCTGATTTACCGTAACCGAATATTCCATCACCTTACTGACGTGGTCATAACGGTTGGTATCTCCGAGCAAAATTTCGTGGGAAGCCTTGCCGGAAGATCTGTCCGAAACAACACGCAGACTCACACCGTATTTTTCAGAGATTTTGTTTTTCAACTGATTTGCATACTGCTGGTAATCCGAATTGCTGCTGTCATAGACGATCACATACTTGGAAAGCTCACCGGATTTGAATTGAATTTCACCGGAAGAAGCGGTTTTGGTAAGAACAAAGGGAATTGCAACCTTTTGCCCCTGGTTGCCATAGTGACCGATGATTGCCGCGGTCACCCAGGTATCCTCCGTTGCGCCGGCCATTGCATAGGTGTCGTACACAACACCGTTTACAGACAGGGTCAGCGTGTCGGCCGCTGTACGTTCCAGCTTGAAATCCGCGCCTTCTGCACAAATTGCAGCAATCGCAGACGAATCCAGCGCCTTCTTGGTCCAATCACTGCCATTGATGCCAAAGCGTTGATGATAATACTTGCCATTTTCTTTAATGATGCGGAAAATGTACTCTTTGCCGTTACTCAGCTTAAAGCCGATATTGACCGCAAAGCCTTCTCCTCCCGTACCGTCTGCACCGGCTAAATAGTTCCTGGCTGTCACAGAAATTGCCTGATATTCATCCTGAATCTCCATCAGCCAGGCATCGCCATGGCTGGGATAATAGGCATTGAGGATGCCGTGAGCCTGATTGGCCGTATCCCATCTGGTGGAATCCTTGGCAGCTGTATTCAAACCGGGCTCAAAGCTGCCGGTGATGTTGTAAGTTGTTTCGGCTGCAGCAAAGCTGTAGGTATTGGTCTTCCAATCCAGCAGCAGAGGGTTGCCGTTGATGTAGAGCTTCTGATTGTAGCCTTCATTGGGCGCTACGGTCAGAACAACGGTATCGCCGATCTGATACACGGCCTTGTCAGCGGTTACCGTGCCGTATTCAAAAGACGGAATGGCAACTGTTGCCGTTTCCGGAGCTGTCACAAGCGCAAATGGAATCTTTATATTCTGTACGCCCTTATTACCGTTCATACACAGCCTGATTTGTGCCGTTTTACCGCTATAGGCTTCGCCGAGGGCAACGGTTTTCATCAGCTGACCATCCACCCACAGCTCCGCATTGGACCCTACAAGCTTCACGCGGAACTCCACGCCGTCGCCATCAATCAGCTTCTTCTTTTGCGCAGCGGTCAGGTCAGCCTGCCATTTCCAACCGGTAAGGCTATTGTTTCCACCCATATTCTGGAGCTTGTAATTGGGCTGATCCGCATCGGTGTTATGCAATCTGACCTGGTACTCTTTCCCGTCATCGAAGATGAAGGAAAGCTGCATAGAGAAGTCGCCCTGTTTCAGGCTGCCGTCTGCATTTTTGCTGGGCGTGTAGTCCTTCACCGTTACAGACACTTCTTTATAATTCTTACCATTGGTCACTACCGTCGTTCCGTCTTTTTGCTGTGTGATGGTTAAGCTGCCATAATACTGCTTTTCCAGATTCCAGTTGCCGTTGACAACCGTAAACATAGAGGGCGCAAATGCTGCTTGCGCAGTATAAACCCCATCCTCAGCGATGAAGCTGTACCGGTCAAAAAGATCAATGGGCTGGCCGTCCTTCTTGACCGCAAGACTTGCCAAGGCATAGCCTTTGTCAGGAGCAGCCGTCAGCGTAACCAGATCACCCCACTGATATTTTTCCTTATCTGCAGCAATGGTTCCGCCCGATACGCTGGGAAGCTTTACCGTTACATCGGCACTGCCCAAATAAGCAGCTGCTGCCCGGTGATAGCCGTACATCGCATTCACCAGAGCCTTCATTTTTTCGCTTCCTTTTTGGCTCATACGAACCATATAAGTCAGGGGGCTGTAAGCAATCTCCAGTTGTTCTTCACCCTTTTCGGCCGTCAGAACAATGGTGTCCCCATACTGCTGAGGCAGAATACCGGGAATCTCTACATAGAACAGACCGTCCTTTTCCGCAGATGCATAAGCTGTGCCGTTTGCACGAAAGGTAATGCCCTCCAGACTGTCGGCAGCAAAGTAGTACCGCACAGCCACCTTGTTGGTCATCACCAGAGATGCGCCGTACAGTCGGACACCTGCAAGCTGACCTTCCACTGCCAATTCCGGATATTCGGCAGGATACTGTGCTGTGTAATCAATCCCAAAGTCTGCATTGGCAGGCGCATCGGTCTTTACACCGAAATATTCCTGAGCCGCTGCGCCATAATTGAGCATATGCTTGACCAGCGTTTTCACATCCGCGGCATAATTGCCTGTCAGGATGCGCACCGCGTAATCCCGGATGCTGTAACTGACGGGCGCGTATTCAGTACCGTCTGCAACCAGCTGCAGGGTGATGTTCTCCGTCATCTGCGCTGCTGCCACATCCACAGAAACAGGGTACAGACCCTTTGCGTTGGGCGCTGTCAGCTTGCAGGTTTTCGTATCATCGGCAACCGTAACCTTTACTGCTGCATCAGCAGTGCCCTCCGGAACTTCCACATAGAAGTTCGCACCGATGTTGTCACCCAGAACGATGTTCCAAGCCTTTACCACTGTAGCTGCTTCCGCAGATGCATTCACCGGGAATGCGATCAGGAGCATACTCACAGCGATCAGCATTAAAATAATTCTTTTTTTCAAGATCTGAGTCCTCCGCATTTCATAGCCGCGTCCATTTTCCGGCGATTACTCCAAAATGTTGCTGGTTATATAATCAATACCCCAGTCTATAAGCTTTTTTGCTGTTTCCGGGTCATTCACAGTCCAGGTATTGGTCGCCACACCTTTTTCACGGCATTTATGCATAATTTCTTCCGTAAACCAATCAAAACGGGCATCAATCCCCATTTTCCGTTCCACCAGCTCCTCAATCAGGGTGTCTTCAATGGGATGGTCTACCAGATACTGCACAGCTTGATCCGGATATTTTTCTTTCAGGAACAAAAGGTTGCTCATTTTAAAGGAAATAAAAACAGTGTTTTCCATATATTCCAGCGACTGTGCAATGCGGCAGATCTCGGCAATATCCTCGGCTGTAAAGGCATCCTTTAATTCCAGAATCGCTTTTTTTCCGTAATGCTTGCAAATCTGCAGGTATTCCTCTAAAGAAGGGATCCGCAAATCCGTTCTGCCCAGATTCCCGTCCAGCTGCTTCAGGCGCAAGCTCCGCAGGGTATCATAGGTTGCTTTTGCGATCTCAATATCATCTCCGGTCATATGCAGAGTATTGCCATCGTGCATAATCACAAATTTGCCGTCAGCAGTCTTATGTACATCCGATTCAATACCATAATAGCTGCGGTTTCCGGCTGCGATAAAGGCGGCATTGGTATTTTCCGGCTCCAGACCGCACACACCCCGGTGGGCGATCATCTGTGTATGGCCTTTGTTTTCCAGTTTTATTGTGTTATTCATACGGTTCTTCCTTTCCGAAATAACGCCTTTTTAATCCAATTTCAGCAGTACACCAAGGATGCGCTTTGCGCTGATTTCCATTTCTTCACGGGAAATAAGTCCCCGATCCATCGCCTCTTTCAGTCGGTCAGGGAAGCCGGCAGGCATTCTCAGGTCGTTACCGGCCTTGACTTCTTTATATTGCTCGGAATGGGTATGCCAGTCGGTGCTGACCATCCCGTCAAAGCCCCATTCTGCACGCAGAATATCCTCTAAAAGCTCCCGGTTTTCCGATGCCCGGACACCGTTGATCAGGTTGTAGGAGGACATAATATACCAAGGGTCAGCCGTCTTTACAACCATTTCAAAGGCTTTGAGGTAAATCTCACGGGCGGCACGCTCAGAAACACGGGAATCACTGTCTTTTCGGTTTGTTTCCTTATTGTTCAGGGCAAAGTGCTTGACGCAGGCAGAGACCTTTTGAGACTGCACGCCCTGCACAAAGCTGCCAGCCATCACACCGGCAAGGCAGGGATCTTCAGAATAATATTCAAAGTTTCTGCCGCACAGAGGACTTCTGTGAATATTGACCGCAGGCGTTAGCCAAGCCGCCAGATTGTTCTCCTTCAGCTCCTTAGCACCTGCTTCACCAATGGCGTAGGAAAGCTCGGTATTCCAGGTGCAGCAAACCTGGGTCACACAAGGAAATGCCGTGGTGTATACACCGCACTCCCGATGAATGCGAACACCGGCAGGACCATCCGATGTCATAGCATTGGGAACACCGTACGTCGGCAAATTGCCAAAACCCTGGGTATTGGCAACGCCCAGATTGGGCTGGCCGCTGAGCAGATAGCAGAGATCTTCGTCCGTAAGCTGAGCCACAAATTCATCCAGCGTGATTTTGCCCTCTGCCACTTCGTCAAACCAGTGGATTTCCCGTTTATCCCGATCCCGGGGACGCAAGATGTTGCTGCGTGTTTTGGGATAGACTGTTTCTAATTCCTCTAAGGGCAGTGCAGGCATTTGTTCCCCGGTTTCCGGAGATTTTTCCGATACAGGAAGCGCCTCGTAACTGCCGTCCGCAAGAAGCCGCTGCTTCAAACCATTGGGTGTCAGCTTGGCACGAAGCTGCTGAACAATCCGATCCTCCGTTAAGGAGAACAGATCCTCCAATGCGGTGGTATTTCGCACAGAATTTCCCACATAGAAGGTATACTTACCTTTTTCCAGCACATAGGCAGACTTTGCCACCTTGCCCAGATCGTCATAGGATGCCATGGCATAAATGGGAAATTCCAGGGTCAGTGTTTGCGTCTGACCGGGCTGGAGCAAGCCGGTTTTTTGAAATGCCACCAAGCTTTTGCTTGCCTTGCCAAGCTTTCCCCGGGGCGCGCCCACATAGACCTGAATGACTTCCTTGCCGGCAATTTTTCCGGTATTCTTCACAGCCACAACAATGCGGATGCTTTCCCCTATCTGCTCAGCAGACAGAATGTCCCAGTGAAATTCGGTATAGGAAAGACCGTAGCCAAAGGGATAGTTCACCCGCTGGGCTGCACTGGGAATGGTCTCGAAATAGCGGTAACCAACGTAAATGTCCTCGGTATAGTCCACATAGTCGTCAGACTCGTGGAAATTCTCTGTAGAGGGATAGTCCTCCAGCCGTTTGGCAAAGGTATCTGCCAGCTTGCCGCTGGGATTGCCAATGCCGCAAAGCAGCTCGGCAGCAGCCGTGCCGCCCTCCATACCGCCTTGCCACGCCAGCAGCACAGAAGAAATGGCTTCATCGGCATAGAACCACTGAGTGTCCACCATACCGCCCACATTCAGCACAACGATGATCTTGGGGAAAAACTGCTTTACCTTTTCCACCATTGCTTCTTCAGCACCGGAAAGATAGAAGTCGCCCTTTTCGTATACTTCGTGACCCTTCAGATCCCGATCCCAGCCCTCACCGGAGAAACGGGAAATAGAAATGACCGCGGTGTCTGTAAAGGCTCTTACCTGTTTGCACAGTTCATCCGTCAACGCAGGTTCCGGCTTCTGTCCCGGCCAATAGAAAGTATCTCCGATCTCATTGCGGATATAATCCCGATAGAAATCGGCCAGCTCCTCACAAATTTCTACATGGTTATTCAGTTTCTTAAAACCCTCATAAAGGTTTACTTCATATTCTACATTGACGTCACCACTGCCGCCTCCTCCTTTGACATAGTCAAAAGTACCCATTCCAAACAGCGCCAGCTTCGTACCCTTTACCAGCGGCAAAAGGCCGCTGTCATTCTTCAAAAGAACCATACCCTCTTTGGCCGCGTTTTTTGAAAGGGCGATATGCTCCGGGCAGGCGGTAACGCGCTGACTGTTCTCGCCAAGGGGCAGATTGGGATGATACAAGATTCTTCTCCATTTTTTCATTGCGTTTATCTCCTGTTACAAAAGATTTTATATATCGTTCAAAACAGCCTTTTACATTCTGCGCCAAAGGTTGTTTTCAGCGATATTTTTCCGGAAGGGGGGCGGTATATCCGCCCCCCCTGTTTCAGGAGTGTTATTTTGTTTTGGCCAATGTGAAAGGTATCGTAATATTCTGACCAACGTTACCGTAGTGGCCGATATAGCCCCGGGTTACAGTCACTTCTTCTGTTGTATCTGCCATTGTGTAGGTATCGTATACAGTACCGTTCACAGAAATGGTCAGCACATTTGCAGCGGTGCGCTCTACTTTGAATTCTGCGCCGGCGCCATTGACTGCCGCGATTGCCGCATCATCCAATTTCTTCTTGGTCCAATCGTTTCCGCCCTCAGGCTTGGCAAAACCTGCACGCTGGCAATAATACACACCGTTTTCCTTGATCAGGCGGAATGTGTATGTTTTACCATTGCTCATTTTGAAGCCCAGCAGGACAGCAAAACCATTCGCACCTGTGCCGTCATCTCCCGGCAGATTGTTCTTAGCCGTCACGGTGATAGAATCATATCCGCCCTCGATTCCAAGCCAGCCGGAATCACCGCTCGCGTAATAGGTATCCAATACGCCGTGTGCCTGGTTTCCGATGTTCCACTTGGAGGTGGAGGTAAAGGTGATGCTGGGCTCAAAGCTGCCGGTAATGTTGTATACTGCCTCAGTAGCGACGAAGCTGCAGGTATTAGACTGCCAATCCAGCATCAGAGGCTCGCCGTTGATATACAGCTTCTGGCTGTAGCCTGCGTTGGCAGAAACCGCCAGTGTTACGGTTTCGCCAACTTTATAAGCATCATATCCGGGTGTAACAGTGCCGTTTGCCAGCTCAGGAATGTTAAACTTCACTGTGGGAGCCTCTTCAGGAACCTTGAGTTCAAAGGGAATCACAGTGTTCTGGCCGTTCTTATTGCCGTTCATACACAGCTTGACTTGTGCCAGCTTGCCATCGTATTGTGCACCGAGCTCGATCACCTTCATTATGCTGCCGTCTACCCAAAGTTCCACATTGGGACCGACCAGCTTGACAGCAAATTCCACGCCGTCGCCATCCAGCAGCTTTGCCTTCTGTGCAGCAGTCAAATCTGCCAGCCAGGTCCAACCGCTGCCGCCCAGGTTGTTGGAATTGCCTACATTCTGCAGCTTGTAATTGCCGTCTTTATCCGTATTGTGTATTCTGACCTCGTAGTATTTGCCATCATCGAAGATCATAGCAACCTGCATAGAGAAGTCACCCTTCTTCAGACTGCCGTCTTCGTTTCTGCTGGGGGTGTAATCCTTTACGGTCACAGCCACTTCTTTATAGTTATTGGCATTGGTAATGACTGTTGAACCATCCTTCGTCTTATTGACAATGGTGATGACACCCTGGTTTTGATTGCCCAAATCCCAATTGCCGGAGGTGGCGCGGAAGAGATCAGACTCAAAGCTGCCGGTGATATTGTAAACTTCCTCGGTAGCTACAAAGCTGTAGACATTGCTGCCAGCATCCAGCAGCATAGGCTGGCCGTTGATGTACAGTTTCTGGCTATAGCCTGCGTCGGCATTGACCGTCATAAATACGGTATCGCCAACCTGATACTTATCATTTTCGGGAACAACCGTGCCGTTTGTTAGTTCCGCAATATTCAGTTCCACAGCAGCGGCGGCGGTTTTCAGTTCATAGGGGATGTGGAGGTTCTGTACGCCGGTATTGCCGTTCATACACAGTTTCACCTTCGCCAGCTTGCCCTCATAAGCCTCACCCAGCTCAATGACTTTCATCCGGGTTCCATCTACCCACAGTTCTGCCTTGGAATCTACCAATCTTACAGCAAATTCCACACCGTCGCCGTCCAGCAGTTTTGCCTTCTGTGCGGTGGTCAGGTCAGCAAGCCAGGGCCAACCGGTACCGGTAATACTATTCTCGCCTCCCACAGTCTGAAGCTTGTAATTCGGCATATTATCATCAGTGTTATGCAATCTGACCTGGTACTCTTTCCCATCATCGAAGATCATGGCAACCTGCATAGAGAAGTTGCCCTTCTTCAGGGTGCCGTCTTCGTTCTTGCTGGGAGTATGGTCCTTTACAGTTACAGATACTTCCTTATAGCCGCTGGCATTGGTCTGCACAGTCGTACCATCTTTTTGACTTGTAATGATGAGATCACCGTGCTGCTGATCATTCAGGCTCCAATTACCCTTAACAGTGCTAAACACATCCGGCTCAAAGCTGCCGGTGATGTTGTAAACTTCCTCAGTAGCTACGAAGCTGTAGCTATTGGTATTGCCGCCCAGCAGCAGAGGCTTTCCGTTGATGTACAGCTTCTGACTGTAGCCTGCATCGGGCTGGACAGTCAAAAATACAGTGTCGCCAACCTGATACTTGTCATATTCGGTGGTAACGGTGCCATTGGTCAGCTCAGCGATGTTGAACTGCACAACAGGAGCATTTGTTGCGGCCTTGAGGGCAAAAGGAATCTCAAGGTTCTGTACACCCTTATTGCCGTTCATACACAGGCTGACGCGGGCAGTTTGACCCTCGTACTCTGCGCCAAGCTGAACGACCTTCATCCGGGTGCCGTCTAGCCACAGCTCTGCATTGGGGCCGACCAGCTTGACAGTAAATTCCACGCCGTCGCCATTAATCAGCTTTTCCTTTTGAGCAGTGGTCAGGTCTGCCTGCCATTTCCAGCCGGTAATGCTGTTATCACCGCCCATATTCTGGAGCTTGTAATTCGGCTGATCTGTGTCTGTATTATGCAATCTGACCTGATACTGCTTGCCATTGTCGAAGATAAAGCAAATCTGCATTGCGAAGCCGTTGGGGGCGATTTTGCCTGCATCGTCATATTTGGGGAAGAAGTCCTTCACCTTGACAGACACTTCTTTATAATTGTTTGCATTGGTCTTTACGGTTGTGCCGTCTTTTTGATTCAGGATCGTCAGGCTGCCGTTATACTGGTTGCTCAGATCCCAGCTGCCGCTGACGGCACTGAAAACAGCACTGTCTGTATAGGCAACTGCTGCCTCGTAATAGCCGTACATCGCATTCACAAGAGCCTTCATCTCTTCGCTGCCCTTTTGGCTCATACGAACCATATAGGTCAGGGGGCTATAGGCAACATCCAGCTTTTCGTCGCCCTTTTGTGCGCAGAGCACAATGGAATTGCCGTACTGCTGGGGCAGAATACCGGGCACTTCTACATAGAACAAGCCGTTCTTTTTCGCAGCAGGATAGTTTACACCATTGACGCTGAAGGTCACGTCTTCCACACTGTCAGCGGCAAAGTAGTAATGCATAGCCACCTTGCTGTCCATCACCAGGGATGCGCCATACAGTCGGACGCCTGCAAGCTGACCTTCCACTGCCAATTCCGGATATTTGGCAGGATACTGTGCCGTATAATCCATCTTATAGCCGGCGTTAGCAAGGTTCTCTGTCTGAACGCCGAAATAGGTCTGTGCTGCTGCACCGTAGTCGAGCATATGCTTGACCACAGTCTTGACATCATCGGAATAATTGCCCTTGAGAATATGCTCTGCATATTCCCGAATGGAATAGCTGACAGGGGCATACTCAGTACCGTCTGCAACCAATTGCAGGGTAATTTCCTCTGTCATCTGGGCTGCTGCCACATTCACGGAAACCTTGTACAGTCCCTTGGAATTGGGAGCAGTCAGCGCATGGGTTTCGGTCCGATCTGCAACGGTAACCTTTACCGCCGCATCAGCCGTGTTTTCCGGAACATTCACATAGAAGTTTGCGCCGATTTGGTCTCCTAAAACGATGTTCCACTCCTCAATTGCTGTGGTAGCTTCTGCAGATACATTCACTGCGAATGCACCCATCAGAAGAATCGCAGCGACCAGCATTGCAAGGACTCTTTTTTTCATGACTCAATTCCTCCTTTTAAAATAGACAGGTTGGGGTCGCTTATTGCAGGGTAAACGGAATCTCAAGATTCTGTACACCCTTATTGCCATTCATGCACAGCTTGATTTGTGCTGTTTTTCCGGCGTACTCTGCACCCAATGCAACGGCAGCCATTTTTCTGCCATCCACATACAGCTCTGCATCGGAACCAACAAGCTTTACAGCAAATTCAACACCGTCGCCTTCCAGCAGCTTTTGCTTCTGTGCAGTTGTCAGATCAGCCTGCCATTTCCAGCCGGTAAGACTATTGGTGCCGCCCATATTCTGGAGCTTGTAATTGCCGTCTTTATCCGTATTGTGCATTCTGACCTGATATTCTTTTCCGTTATCGAAGATAAAGGAGATCTGCATAGAGAAGTTGCCCTGTTTCAGGCTGCCGTCTGTATTTTTGCTGGGGGTGTGGTCCTTCACGGTTACAGACACTTCTTTGTAGCTGTTTGCATTGGTCAGGACGGTTGTGCCGTCTTTTTGCGCTGTAATGGTTAAGAAGCCGTCAAACTGATTGCTCAGATCCCAGTTGCCGCTGACAATCTTAAACATAGACGCAATGAATTCTGCTTCCACCGTATAAACGCCATCTTCAATCACAAAGCTGTAGTTTTTGCCAATCTCAACCGGCTGACCATCCTTCTGAACCACCAAACTCTTCAGCGCATAGCCTGCATTCGGGGTGACGGTCAGGATGACGGTATCACCGACCTGATAGTTTTCCTGTCCGGCAGTAACTGTACCGTTTACCGTTTCCGCAATATTCAGATTGGCATTGACGGTATCTGCAGGCGTTTTCAACACAAAGGGAAGTGCAATCTTTTCGCCCTTGTTGCCATAGTGACCGATGATTGCGGTGGTGACCTTGGTTTGTGCCGTAACACCTTCCATGGTATAGTTATCGTAGACAACCCCATTGATGGAAAGTGTCAAAGTTCCGGCACTTGTACGCTCCAGCTTAAAGTTCACGCCGTCACCGCAGAGTGCTTCAATTGCAGCAGCATCCAGCTCTGTCTTTTTCCAGTCGTTTCCATTAATGCCAAAGCGCTGATGGTAATATTTGCCCTTTTCCTTAATGATGCGGAAAATATATTCTTTTCCGTTGCTCAGCTTAAAGCCCAGATTGACGGCAAAGCCTTCCACGCCGGTACCGTCTTCACCGGGCAGATAATTCTTGGCCATTACGGAAATGGAGCGATATTCATCCTGAATCTCGGTCAGCCAGGCGTCGCTATGGTTGGGATAATAGGCATTGAGAATGCCGTGCGCCTGGTTGGCAGTATCCCATCTCTTAAGATCCTTCGGTGTGATATTCAGACTGGGCTCAAAAGTACCGGTAATGTTATAAACTGTCTCAGTTGCCGTAAAGCTGTAGGTGTTGGTCTTCCAATCCAGCAGCAACGGCTCGCCGTTAATGTACAGCTTTTGACTGTAGCCTGCATCGGGTGTAACCGTCAATACGACCGTGTCGCCCACCTGATAGCTGGCTTCCGCTGTAGTCACATTGCCATTGGACAGGCTTTCAATGTTGACAAGGACCTGCTTGCCGGTGTCGGTCAGCTTGAAGGGAATTTCCATAGCCTGATTCAGGTTGCCGTCCACTTTGATCTTGATCTGCACTGCAGCTTTTTCCACGCCGCTGGCGCTGCCGGTGGACAGAACCTTGGAAAGATCAATGGTGCATACCGGATTGCCGTCTAAATACACAACTGCATTGGTGTCGTCGATCCAGGTTCGGAACTTGATGCCGTCACCCTGAACCAGTGCCTCTTCTGCATCGGTAAGGGTATAGTGGCTCTTCCACTCCTCGGATACGGTGGAATGGTCCATCACCTGAATTCTGTATTTCCCATCACTGTCGGTATGGTGCAGACGCAGACGCAGCGTTTCCCCATTGGAAAAATCGAAGTGATAGATCATAGCAAAATTCTTTGCGTCAGGAGCGGCATCCCGAACGGTTGCAGAAAGATCGTTGGCATGATGCTCTGCACACAGCCAACCGGAGTCACCCTCCGTATGCGCCTGCATATACAGAAGGTTCTGATTCTGCTTCAGCACATTCCATGCGCTTTCCTGATTTTCCCGGAAGTCGCCGGGGGCAAAGCTGCCGGTAACGATATAGATATTCTCGGTTGCCTTGTAGCTGTAAGTACCATCCCATGCAGGATCAATCTTCTCGCCATTGATACAAATCTCATTGTAGTAACAACCAGGATTGCCTGCAATGGTCAGGGTGACGGTTTCACCGATTGTACAGCTTTCCTTGTTTGCGGTAATGATGCCATTGGCAACATCCGTTACATAGATCTTTACGTCTTTACTGATATCTGCCAGCTTAAAGGGAAGCTCCGTGGTCAGGCCATAGTTGCCGTCTAACGAGAAGCCGACTTTTGCAGTTGCTTTGTCAACACCGCTGGGCTGACCGCTTGCAAGATTCTTGGAAAGATCATAAGTACAGACTACTTGCCCGTCCAAATAAACATCAGCATTGGTGCCGGAGAGCAGAACCCGGAATTCGATGCCCTCGGACATAACCTTTGCGGCCTGTTCCTCTGTCAGGGCATAGCCAACCTTCCATTCCGGTACTACCGTGCTGCCGTTCATAGACTGGATGCGGTAAACGCCGTCTTTATCGGTATGATGCAAACGAACACGGAACTGCTCACCGTTGGAGAACTTAAACAGATACGCCAGAGAATAATCCTTGGTGTCCGGTGACAAGTCTGTGGCAACGGTGGCAACATCATTGGTAACAATCACAGACTCCAGTACGGTATATACACCCTCTGTTCCTTGCTTGTACAGCTTGCCTTCGTACTGACCGGAGATATTCCAGGTCTTTGCGTGCGTCAGGAAGGGAGAACCCTTCACATCCACAGTGGCGTGATTTTCAATGCGGAAGGGGATGTCCAGTATACCCTGCTTATATGCCCAGGTTTCCAGAGCAAGCTGTGCCGAAAGATCGTCATATTTCTCGTCGAGTATCTCGATCTTAATGAGCGCATCATCCAGCCAAATTGCGGCATAATTGCCTTGGCGCATGACGCAAAGTTCAATGCCGCTTTGACCGGTGTATCGCTGGATTTGTTCTTCATCCAGCGTGTGAACAGTCTGCCAGTTCGTCAGGGAATTTTCACCGGATATTTTGGCATACTGCAAAATATAGTTGCCTTTTTCCTGCAGCAGATCAATATGCCAGGACTTTCCGTCACGGAATCGGATCTGCATACCGGCTCGCTGCTGGGTATATTCGTCACCTGTACCAAGCTCTGCCACGCTCGGATTGAATTTCAGGGTGGCCCGGAAGGTGAAATCGTCATAGTAGGGCTTTGAATCATCCAAAATGGGCAAATCCCTTAAATTCAAAACAGACTGACTTTGAATACTGAAGGGAACGTTCAACAGCTCCCGGTTAGATGCCCAGGATTCCAAGCCCAGCTGTGCAGAGCAATTCTGATACTGGGTATCAAGCGTTTCAATTTTAATCAGTTCGTCATCCAGCCAAATCGCGGCATAATTGCCCTGACGGGCAACACTCAGCCGGATGCCGTCTTTGCCGGTATAACGCCCAATCTGCCCGGCACTCAGGGTATGAATGGTCTGCCAGCCGGTGACGGAATTATTGCCGGATATTTTTGCATACTGCAGGATATACTTGCCCTTTTCCTTCAGCATATGAATATGCCAGCTCTTTCCGTTGCTGAACCGGATTTGCATACCGGAGCGCTGCTGTGTATAGGAGTCAGCAGTCCCCAGCTCTGCCAGATTCAAATCGTACTTCAGATTTGCCCGGAAGGTAAAGCTGTTGTAGGATGTGTTGCTCAGAACCTGACCTTCTCCGTCCTTTTTGTACAGAACACCATCATTCTGACCGTCCAGAATCCAGGCATTTCCCAGGGTGACCCGGAAAAAGTCATATTCCAAAACCAATTCGGTGTAGAAATCCTGATTCAGATAAATACTGCGGCTAACCGACGTATAGCCTGCTTTTTCCGCCTTTAGGGTATAGTAGCCTTGCTCCAAATCCTTCAGCGCAAACGTGCCATCGGCCTCAGGTGTCAAGGGCTTCTCTCCCTTGGGACCGATGTAGGTCAGCAGCAGACCGTCTAAACCATCCTTGTTTATATTGTTCAGCACGATTTTGCCGCCAAGGGTTTTTGTGCCTTCTGTAACAGCCTCTGCCTTGGCAGATACTGTTGCACCGTCCTTGGTGCCCGGAATCGTCAATGTAACACTGCCATCCTCGTTAAAGGATATATGCTCGATCTGCTCCTGGCCATTGAGCATAATAGAGGTCAGTGCATATCCCTCGTCCGGCTGGACGGTAACGATTGCGTTCATACCGGGAATCACAGCGGATGCACCGGAAAGGGTATAATGCGCGCCCTGCTGCAATGTGACAGGCACACTGCCCATAACGCCCTGGCCGTTAAAACGGAAATGACGGCTCACGTTGGAGAAGGACACACCGTTTTGCTGGACGTAGTGATACCAGTATCGGTCTATACCGGTATCCGTACCGTTGAGGTTATAAGAGGTGATGTGGGCAGGATTGATATACACATATCCGTTTTGAATCGCCTCTACATCCATCTTCAGCCACTTCAGGTAATCCCAGGGAATAAACAGCTCCATACTATAGCCGTAGCAGTCTGCCGTGTTGACCGCACCGCCTTTGGTGGCAGTCCCCAGGCAGGCCATAATATCATTGGTGGTTGCCACATTGGAATATCCGTCCCGACCGTTGCTCCGCTTGAAGAGCATATCACCGGTAGGCAGCAGATCGATCTCAAACACATCGTTTTCACGCATACTTGTGACGTGAGGAGCTGAAAGATAAATTTCGATACAGCTGTTCATATAGGATGGGCGTTCCAGATTCACATAGATGGGTACACTTTCGGTCACATCAAACACAAAATATATACCCTTTTCGCCAAAGTGACTGGTCATAGCGATGTTGACATCATTGCCGCCATCGTCATTGTGCAAATACAGCCAATTGTTCTTTTGGTAGGCTTCCTCGTCCAAAATTCCGTCAATTACGAAACCGGCATCTGTTTCTGCCTTGGCTTCATCGGGATTGATATAGGAATATTCTTCCTCTGAGGGAACCTCCGTAATGCTGCCGGTTTTATTGCAGCCGGCGGCAATCCCAAGAACGGTTACCAGCAACAGCAGCAACACAATACCCTTCAGGGGTGTCATTTTAGTTTTTTTCATGATAACCCCTCCTTATTTACCAAGAATCCGCACTTCGGAGATGCCAACCGCTTCCTGTCCTTCCGGTACTTCCACAGTAATCCGAATGGATTTTACATTCAGTTCATCGAATTCTGCATACGCTGCAGAACCCGGCACCACATAATACATTGCACCGTCATAATCATTGGCCTGGAAGTTTTCCGGACCAAATTGGATGTCCTTGATGAAGCGAACGACTTTCTTGCCGTCTTCTTCGCAGACAAACTCCATTCTTGCCACCTTGGCAAATGCGGTATCTTCCATCTTGGAATTATAAACCATTACTGCACGGACAGGTCTTGCCTGGGCAAAATCGAAGGTGAAGGTGGTTGTTTTCTTGATGGTGGTTTCCTGAATATATTGCAGAAAATCGGGGTGTGCATACTTGTAGACGGAAAGCAGTCCATCCGTCATAAATTCCCCGTTCTCGCCGCCGGAAACAGTTGCCTCCGGAGCGATGTTGACATATTCGGCAAAGGCATCGATTCGGGGCTGCACGGTACAAGTAGGTCCGTTGGTATACATTACATCCAGATCGTTGCCATCTTTATCCCGAATGGTAAGCCATTGAACTTCATCGATTGCCGGATTACGGGCAGAACCGGCAGCAATCACATCGTTATGGCGGTGATAAATCATATACAGCTTTTCACCCACAGGGATAAAGCTGTGGTGACCGGTACCGGAGACCTCCTGGCTGCCGGAGGTGTTGCCGGAGATCAGCACGCCGCCTTCCGCTTCTGTCAGCTTGCGGTAGGGTCCCATAATGTGCTCGGAAACGGCCTGTGCAACCTGATAAGAGCTGTCAGCATAGCTGCCAACGGAGAATGTCAAATAGTACATCCCCTTATGCTTGATCACAAACGGGCCCTCGTTGATGCGGTTGCTGGGCTCGTAGGAGACCGTTTCCACATCCTGACCGGACTGCGCGGCCTTCCAATCTTCCACTGTGTAATATTTGTGACAGGTAAGAACCGTGGCAGTGCTCCAGTCAGGCTTCAGCCAATTCTCCATTTTTACAGCGCAAAGGCGGTTGGAGCTTCTTCCTTTCTCAATGCCATTGTCGCTGAGGCTATCCACCCAGAACAGATACTTGCTGCCATCCTCATCCACATAGGGATGGGGGTCGATCCCTCGAACATAACCGCCACGGGTTGCGGAGAGGTTACCGCCCATACCCTCGTCAATAAACCGGTTATACTGTTCAGGATCAAAAAACATATATTTGGCATAGTAATGGGGATAAGCACGCAGAACGTTGCCGTCAGAATCGGTCGCACCGGGAACAGTATTATAGTTGTGCATATTTTCTGCGCCGCAGCTATCAGGATCCTGAAAGTTTACCAGCTGAAAATCTCTGTCCGGATATTTTGAAACGGCAACCATCATAAAGTATTCACCGTTACCTTCGCTGACACCGTTGCCTACCTCAATATTTTCATCAGCTTCGGGTGTTGCGCTGAAGAACATATAATAAAGTTCTTCTTCAGAATCGTAAACCACCTCAGGCGCCCAAATGTCCTTCCAGGTCGCCCGACGAACCTCCGACATTTTGCCGGGACTGGACCAACCCATATTATCCAATGCGTTGCCCACACGCTCCCAATCCATCAGGTCTTTGGAACGGTAGCAATACAAAGAGCCTTCCGTTCCATACAGATAATACCAGCCATCCACGGCAGTATTATCCAGCACGAAGGGGTCGGGACAATCTGCCTTTTTGTCGTTGCGGTAAAAAAGTGCTTTGTTGTAGTCAGATTTGGTTTGCCCTTCCTTCAGCTGACCCTGATAGCTGGACACCTCATACTGCGTTCGTGTTTGTTCAGATTGGCATCCGGTCAACACTGCGCAGGAAGATACTATAAGAGCTGCCAATAAAAGTGCAGAACCTCGAATCATTTTCATTGTGGACACCTCCCGATTGTTCTTTGACGCTGCCGGCAGAAACACCTTTCATACAATATTTCTGCAAACAGCAGTAAATGATGATCAGCGGCAGCGTCATATTCAATGCGCCATCTTCTCTTTTAAAGCCGTACCGGTTTAGGAAAATTGCTTCCGGGTACGTGGGTTATCTACCAAGAATTCGCAGTCTCATACCTCTCAGTCCGTTGTCCGCAGCCTGCTGCTTCTGGGCAATAAAATCAGTCAGGGTCATCTTGCCCTCACGGACATCCTTGTTGAAGGTCATAGACCATTCAGTGATCCAGGTCAGAGATGTAAAGTAAGTATAGTCACCGATGTCGGCCTTTTGTGCCATATAGGGACCTGCCCACATACCGGAAACCAGGCGGTCAGCAGAATCGGCATACTCGCCCATACCGTAACCGATCTGGTTGGGTACGGTTTTGTTGCCCTTGGCCAAAATCTTCTGACCTTCAGGACCTGCTGCCCAGGTGACAAACTTCATTGCTGCATCATAGTTCTTATTTTTGGTATTTGCAGGCACGAAGAAACCGGAGCCTTCGCTGGCTGTGGCGGCTTCGCCTACAATCGCAGTGTCATTTACCGTATGAAGTTCACCGGTGTACACGGCACCGTCATAAGTTTCACCAATGACCTTCAGGTACTCCTTGCCGTCTTTTGTGTAGGTGCTGCCGCCAACATACTCACGGTACTGGGCAGGTACGGCCATGCCCAAAGCATCATTCAGGATGCTCTGGAAGGACTGTGCCTGAGAGAAGTACTCGATCAGGAAGGGACAGTCGGTGCCGGAGGTAAAGCGAGCGGTACGGTTTTGGGTGGTGCTGGGTGCAACACCGTAGCCATAAAAGCCCACATCTGCCTGCTTGTCGGCAGGTACACCCAGACGGGTGAACTCCAAAATTGCATCGTACTGAGAAGGCAGCTCATAAACCTTGCCGTCCAGCTTGCTCAGTTCGGCAGCATTGTTGTTCAGGAAGAGCTTGCTCTCGTAGGTCAATACATCGCCCTTGGCATAATTTACGCCATTGACTGTGAGATCCTCCAGTGCCAGATAGCCGGGCTGCTTGTCGGCCAGTGTCAGCTTGTACTGACCGGATGCTTCGTCCCAGCCAACACAGTCACCGCCTACGCCGAAGCCCATAAAGAACCACCATTCGCTCATAAAGCCGTATTCAAACTCATATTGCTGCTGGAAGGCACGGGCCAAAATTCTCTGCTCCTCCCAGTTCATACCGATGCACTCGTTGAATACCTTGTATACAAATTCGCCTGCCTCGTTACGGCTGGTCTTGGCATCGGCATAGGGCGCATCTTTATACTCGGCATAGCCGTGGGGCTGCAAAGCTGCGCTGTTGGCAGCATTGTAAGCATCCAATTCTGCTTCAGGTACGGAAATCACATTGATGCCGCAGCTTTCCAAAATAGACTTGTTATAATAGAGGACCTGCGGATCGCTGCCGTTGGGAATGGCCAGCAGAGATGCGCCCTCACCGGCCAGGAATTTGCCGTTTTCGGAGGCAGTGGTATTCATACGGAAACGATTGATCAGAGACGTGGGAATCTGATCCCATTGCATAGAGGCCTTCACATCGTCTGTTAAATACTTGTCCAGTTCTACAAAGTACTTTCCGCCCTGCATTGCCAGGGTCTTGAATTCATCGTCGTGCAGCTCCAAAACATCGTACTGATAGTTGGAGCGCAGCGCGGAGTCCAAGCCGGAGATCGCACCGGCGTTTTCCCGCATCTGCACAAAAACACCGTCAGTGACACCCTGTCCGTTGTTGTAAGCTTCGACCATTTCTTTATAGGAATTTTGTACCTGTGCGGTAACATAAGAGGCAGCATAATAAATAACGGTTCTGCCCTCTGCGTCAGAGGGGACTTCCTGACTCTTTCCGCCACAGCCTGCCAAACCAATAGTCATAGCAGCGGCCAAACACAGTGCCAGCAATGCTGCAAATCTCCGTTTTAACTTCATACTCATCACATTTTCCTCCTATATGACAATTCATTTTTGTGAGTTGTTGTACAAAAGTCACATCTTCACAATAAAAATTATACTATTTTACATCAAAAAGCACAATTGCATAATTCTACCATTTTGTCCCAAAATTCCCCCTATATGGTGTCTGTAAAAAAATTGCTCTTTCCCAACGAATCGGGAAAGAGCATTTTTATTTTTTGGCGAAGGTTCTTTACTTTTCGGACGAATCCTGGAAACTGTAATTTCGTTCGTAACTGCGATAAAATGTACTCATACTGGTAAATCCGCAAAGCATCGCAATCTGCTGCAGGGTTTTGTCTTTATACTTCGGGTCGTTACGAAGCTGTATGACCATTTGAACACGAATATCGTTGACGAATACCCGCAAATCCACGTTTAAACGTTTTTTGAGTTTCTTGCTCAGCGCTTTGGGAGACATATAAAAAATTTCGCCCAGGGATTCCAGCGTGATGTTTTCCTGATAATGATCGTAAATATATTGGACGATCTCCGTAACGATTTCACTATCCTGACGCGGTGCGTATTTCTCATCAAAGGTACCGTAGTGTTCAATGATATCAGAAAACAACTGACAGGCGATGCCAATCCGCCGCAGTTCCGGGATTGGCTCCTGCTCGTTCAGCACCTCGCTGATGCGCTGATACAACCGCTGATTGTATTGCACATCCATAAGCCATCGAGGCAATCGCTTTTTGGGAAAGACTGCCGATAGATTACTCAGGTATCTGGTGCCGATGTGAAGGAAAACCACCTCTGCCCGTCCGTCAATTTCATAGCTGTGGTTCTCAAGACTGTTGATGATCGCGATCTGACCGTCTGTCAAAACCTTCTTCTGATCCGCAATGGTAATCACCACACTACCCTTGACAACGCCATAAATCTCAATGTTTCTGTGGAAATGCGGGAAGAAGCCTACGCTCATATAGTGCATACCGGCAAAGCGGGAAGCTTCGTCGCGTTCCATTTCACTTTGAGCTCTTACGATATTTGCCATACGATCCCCCCTGAACAAAATTCCATCCTGCGCGAGCAGTTCTTTACTGCGGGTATTCTTCCTGTGTCAAAGTTAACAGTTCCTTGATGGCCTTGAAAATACTGCGGCTTTCACGGCCTGTGCAGTCAAGGCTGAGTTTCACCAGCCGCCTGTGGACACTGGGGTATTCCTCAGTAAGTGCGCGCCACAAATGCTCCTTGGTATAATACGACAGCTCCGCCGCATTGATGATTTCTGCGCAGCGATCCAGCGCATCGCAATTGTCGTGAACCAGTGCCTTTCCGGTGATATCCAAACAAATCCGGCTTTCTGCAGATGCCTGTAAACAGATGACGGTGCTGTTGGTTTTTGAATCAAACCGGAAATCTGCCGCCACCGGAGCGCCGTCCACCGTTGCCTGCACACGGATATTTTGATGGAAACCGCGCAATTGGATGCACCAGCTGCGCTTCTTGGGAATCAAATCCGTTTGTCCGCAAGCCGGCTCAATCACAAATCGGGGATGATCCCCCCAAGTCAGGTGCATATTCGTCTGACAGAAAGCACCGGATTCAAAGTCGTGACCGTCTCCCGCGTCTTCGTACAGCGCGAAGGAATTGTCTGCACCCGGGAACACCAGAACATCCATCTTTTCACTATTGTACAGACGGTTGTCCGCATAATGCGCCAGCGGAATAATGGCACCGGCTTTTGCAAACACCGGCATCGAGGTCATCGGGCGGCAAACCGTGATCATTCTGCCGCCCAAACCGCTGTAGTGCATACCGCTGAAGAAATCAAACCACTGACCGTCCGGCATCCAAACATTCACCATACCCAAATGGGAAATGTGATCATTCGGGGTCGTGATGGGTGCCACCATCAGCTCTGTGCCAAACCAGAACTGATTGCCTACCTGATACGCTGCATCGCACTTGGGATGACTGTAGTACATGGGCTGCACCAGGGGAGAGAGTTCTCTGTGACAGCGATCATTCATGGTGTAAATATAAGGGAACAGCTGATGGCGCAATCTGAGCCAGGTTTTCATACATTCTGCTGTTGCAAAATCATTGGCCCAAGGCTCTTTCTGCATCCACCAGGAACGGGAGCTGTGCAGTCGGTTAATGGGGGAAAATACGCCAAGCTGCACCCAGCGCAGCAAAAGCTCCACATCCTTGTAGCCGCCCATATGTCCGCCAATATCGTGACTCCACCAGCCGTAACCGATGTTGGACGCTGTAGCGGTAAAGTAGGGCTGAAACTGCAAAGATTCCCAAGTGATGGTTGTATCACCGGAGAAGCCAACGGGATACCGGTGGCTGCCGGGACCGGCATAACGGGAGAAAAACATCGGCCGCTTGCCGTTTCTGGAAATGTCCAGAATATGCAGGTGGTTCAGCATCCACAGGGGATCCATCCGTTCAGCAGGATTTTTATATTCTCCGGGCGCATTAGGCTCGTGAATCCAGTGATAATCCGTTCCCTGCTGCCAATCCATCCACCAGAAATCCACGCCATCTTCTTCATAGGGATGATGGAGGATATCGAAGTAGTTTGCCATAAAGTCTTTGGATAACAGATCCAGCTTTACACGCTTGCCTGTTGCCGGATCTATTCCATTGGCACGGGCCATTTCTTCGTACATCACCTCGTGCTTGCGGATACCGTCAGCAGGATGCAGGTTCAAGGCAGTCTTCAAATTTTTCTTGTGCAATTCCTTCAGAAATGCCCGATAGTCCGGAAACAGTTCTTCATTCCAGGTGTAGCCCGTCCAACCGTTCGGCTCTTCCGGGTCCTGCAGTTCTTCCGGAATTTGAACGATATGCCAGTCCATATCCACCACACCGACAGAAAATGGGATGTCTTCCTGGGCAAAGCGATCCATCAAAGACAGATACTCTTCCTGAGTATATGCGTGATAGCGGCTCCACCAGTTGCCTAATGCATAGGCCGGCAGCATAGGCGGTGCGCCTGTAATGCGATAAAAGTCACGGATACAGCCTCGGTAGTCATATCCATAGCCAAAGAAATATACATCCTTTGTATCATCCCGACGAACCGCTACCCAGCCGGTTTCATCCAGCAGAAGGGTTTTTGAGTCATCCAAAACAGAGTAGCCCCAACGGGAACACAGACCGTCCTCTATCGGACGAGCACCATCTGCTTCATCTAAGGTCTTGCAAGTGCCGCCCAGTGTTTCAAAGTGTTCACCAAAACGCCATTTTGAGGCAGGCTCTGACAGCAGTTGAATAGACAGGCTGTCCTCAGAAAAGGCCTTACCCTCCTGATAGGTCAGCAGCAATGCGTCGGTGCGGATTGTCAGCACCCCATCTGCGCGAAATACCGAATATGCAGAAGCAGGCATATCCCGATAAAAAATCGACTGAGATGCCCGATCCTCAAATATTCCCATAGGATCGTATTCCATACGAATCAACCGATCTGTCAGCACCGTGAAACGATAGTTTTTACCGCTGATGCAGTTTTGCGGAACTGCCACAGGCCTGACAGGCCAACCAAATCGTTTATTCATATCCATAACACCAGCTCCTTATGCGCCGTAAACTTCAAATACAGTCAGGAAATCCTGATGATCTCTGCGTGTATCCAGGGGAATGCCTGCACCCATCAGTGTGCGGCCTTCGTAAACAATACCGGTGGCAGGATCTTTGTACTGTCCATCAGGGTTCAATCCTTGCAATTTTAACATCAAAGGTGCTTGACAGGGCGCGCCGGTGATGTTCATAACAAACACCAGCACCCGTTTGTCGCTGACAATTTCGTAAGCGGCAGTTCTGCCTTTATAGGGGGACAGCAAGCGGTACAGGTCGCCCTGATGAATGTCCTGCTGATATGTTTTGTACAGGGCAATTTCTTTGGAAAGTGTTTCTAATGTTTCGTCATCCAGCCTGCCCAAATCCAGCTCCAGACCGAATCTGCCCATCATGGCCACTTTACTGCGGAACGCTACCGGTGTGGTACGGCCAACCTGATGATTGGGCACGGCAGATATATGCGCACCCATGGTGCTGATGGGATAGACCAGATTGGTACCCTCCTGAATGTACAGCCGTTCCACCGCATCGGTATCGTCGCTGGTCCAGGTTTGGGGCATATAGTAGAGCATACCGGCGTCGAACCGTCCACCGCCACCGGAGCAGCTTTCAAACAGAATATCCGGGAATCGGGATGTAATTTCTTCCAGCACCCGGTACAGACCTAAAATGTACTGATGCGTAAAGCCTTTTCGGGGCATTTCCGTCATATGCCGGTTCATATCCCATTTGACATAGGAAATGGGGCAGCTGTTCAGAACGGTGCAGACAGAATCAACAATATAGTCACAGGCCTCCGGGCGTGTCAGGTCTAAAATCAGCTGATGCCGTCCCTCGGTACGGGGTCTGCCGTCCACGTGGATGCACCAGTCGGGATGACTGCGGTACAGATCGCTGTCCGGGGAGATCATTTCCGGTTCAAACCACAAGCCGAATTGCATACCCAGATCGTTTACTTTCTGACACAGGCTTTCCAGTCCATCCGGCAGCTTTCTTTTGTCTACAACCCAGTCACCCAAGGAGCAGTTATCTGCATCCCGCTTGCCAAACCAGCCGTCGTCCAGCACCATCAGATCTACACCGATGGCTTTTGCTTTTTCTGCCAGTGCCAAAATCTTTTCCTGATTGAAGCTGAAATAAGTGGCTTCCCAGTTGTTGATGAGAACCGGACGTTCCGTATCACGGAATTTGCCGCGGCACACGTTTTGGCGGATGATCTTATGGAAGCGGCGGCTCATTTCTCCTAAACCGTTGGAAGAATAAACCATGATGGCTTCCGGAGATTGGAAGCTTTCACCGGGTTTCAATTCCCAGGAGAAGCCAAAAGGCTGAATGCCCATTTGTACACGGGTAGAGCCATACTGCTCCCCGGATACCTCCGCAGAAAAATTGCCGCTGTAAACCAGACAGAAACCGTAAGCATCGCCCCGGTCTTCGGTGGTTTCCGGGCGCACCAAGGCAATAAAGGGATTTTCGTTGTGGGAGCTTGCTCCCCGTTTGCTGTCAAAAACCATGGTGGCGGCAGACTGAGGCAGACGCTGAATATGCCGTTCCTTCGCCCACGCACCGTGCAGATGGATAACCTCAAAGCCGTCCTGATGCAGGTCTAAGCAGAAAGATGCCGCCTTTTCCAGCGTGCAGGCAGTATTGCCCCGATTTTCGATGCGCACAGATCGGGTCAGTACATCCTTTTCCGGAAATACGGTGTAATTTAAAACAGCCGTCACACCGGTCAGTTCATCGCTGAGGGTAATTTCCAAGGTTTCACAGTCGTCACCGTAGGTGGCAGGCAGACCGGAAAGGGGCGGCTTGCCCTCCAAGATCCGATGGCTTTCATAGCGCAAGCGGGTAATGGAATCGCCGGCGGCATTTTCTACCTGCAAGGCAGGACTGCGCATATCGCCGGTACCGTAGGTGGGGTACTCCTGGGGCAGCTTGTCTGTGGAATTAAACCGTCTGCCGGGAATATCGGTAGCAGAAAAGTCTGCACCAAACCAAAAAGGATAGTAATGCTCCAGATTGGGAATTGCATTTACACGGCTGCCCCAATAGCTGTGCGCCAAATGATTTTCATACAGTTCCATCACATAACTGGAATTTTTCGTGTGCAGATAAAACTGATTTGTTTGGGAATTATAAAAAACAGACATAACAGTACCTCCGTTGTAAAATAGACCATTTTTTCGGCTGTGAGTCAAGGGAAAGCATTTGCACGCTTATAGAACTTCTCTGATTTTAGTATAATAGTATTTCACCGCCTGTCAAGAGATCACAGAAGCCATCTTGAGAATTGTGCAACACAGTGGTGGATTAATGATATGTCTTACGGTTGCATATCTCTTAAAAATGGACTATAGTAATGTCAGCAATCTCAATGCAATTGGAGTGATGTTTGTGAAAATCAAAATACTGGGTAGTGGTGGCGGCGAAGGGTTTCCGGCTGCCTTCTGTTCCTGTGAACATTGCGAAACCGCCCGAAAAAAAGGGAATAAGAGCCTGCGCACACTGTCTCAAACCATCATCAACGACGATCTTCTGATCGACTTTCCTGCCGATACAGCCGCCCACTGTTTATACCACGGTGTCAATTTGGGTCAGCTGCAGAATGTACTCATCACCCACGCGCATATCGACCATTTTGAACCGTCCCTGTTAGCAATGCGCGGCGGCGGTTTCTGCCACAATCTGAAATATGACGACATCTATTTTTACGGTCCTGAAAATCTGAAGCAGGTTTGCGACACCAGAGATATTGCGGCTGATTTTCGCAAGCATATACATTTCGTACCGCTGGAAGCCTATACACCGGTCACCGTTGGAAATTATCGGGTCACGGCGCTGAATGCATTGCACGCACCCGGACTGGGCAGTTTGAATTATATCATCGAACAAGACGGAAAATGCATTCTGTATCTGCTGGACAGCGGATACCCAACTGCTGAAACACGAACATATCTTAAAAACCTGAACAAAGTGTTTGATGCGGTCATTATGGACGCAACGATGGGTACTGCCGCTCCTCGTGCCTATATCTATCACATGTGTTTTCAGGAAAACAAAATGTTGAAAACAGAATTGGAGCAGCTTGGTATTGCAGATGACCATACCCGTTTTGTCGTCACGCATATCACCCACAACCATTCGGAGTACCACGAAAAAACAGAAGCAATTTTTGCAGATACCGCAATTGCGGTTGCCTACGACGGCTATGAATTAACACTTGCGTAAGCAATGCATCACCCTATAGAGCGCCTGTGTTCTGCGGCAGATTTGTTTTATAGTTTTATAAAAGCACCCCTGTTTCCTGTATTATACGAGAAATGGGGGTGTTTTTTATAGCCGAATTTCACCGGTGCAGTTTTGCAAAGCTCTTCCGTCAGGTAAAATGATGGTTGCAGTCGTGCCCTCCGGAATAATGAATTTGTATTTGATTGCATCATCCACATATGCCCAACTGCTGAGCAATGGACCATAGGGCGTTTTTACCGAGGATTTTACATACCCTAAGCGTTCATCCGGCTGAGGGGCAAGGGTGACCTTTTTGTAGCCCGGTTCGTCAATTTTAATTCCTGCCGCAACACTGTAAAGCCAATCTCCGATTGAACCGTAGGCGTAATGGTTAAAGGAATTCATATCGGCACTCCAGAATGTGCCGTCCTCCTTGATGCCGTTCCAGTGCTCCCACATCGTCGTAGCACCTTTATTCACAGAATACAGCCAGGAGGGAGGTGCCTCGTTAAACAGCAGCTTGTACGCAACATCTGCTCTGCCGTTTTGGGACAGTGCGTGCATAATATACGGTGTGCCCACAAAGCCGGTAGACATTTTTCCACCGAAATAATCAATCAGCTTTACAAGATGGGAAAGGATCCGTTCCTTTTCGTCCTCCGTGCACAAGCCGAATTGCAGAATCAGCACCATCGCGGTTTGCGTCATTTTTCCGCCCAAAGGATCTACATTTTCGTGGGCATCAAAATCGTAGGATAAAATATCCTCCAAGTATGCTTTTCGGAAGGCGGATAGAACGTTTTGATGGAGGGCGCGGTAAGGGGAAACATCCTTGCCCAGCACCTCACCGGCCTGTATGACCAGCTGGGTGGAATAGGCAAAAAATGCACTGGCGATCAAATCGGTGGATGTAATGCCTTGATAGCTGTCTGCACCGGCATCCAGTGCCAGCCAGTCACCGTAGTGCCAGCCGCCCAGCCACAAGTATTCTTCCGTACCGGCCGCGTGCATATATTCTACCCAACGGCACATCATATCGTAATTATCCGACAGGATTTTCTGGTCGCCGTAAAGCTGATAGAGCGTCCACGGAATGATGGTAGCGGCATCTGCCCAGGCGGCCGAGGTACGGGTATGGGCTCTGGTGCTCATACCGGGCCCTTCGGGACAAGTGCCGTAGACCGCACCGTCTGCGCCCTGCTCTGCCCGTAAATCGGAAAGCCATTTATCAAAGAATTTTTTTACATCATAGTTTGTGCCTGCAGTCCGGCAAAAAACCTGTGCATCACCGGTCCAGCCAAGGCGTTCATCTCTTTGGGGGCAATCTGTGGGAATGTCCAGATAATTGGATTTTTGACCCCAGATAATGTTGTGATAAAGCTGGTTGATCTTTTGATTGCCACATTCAAAATTTCCGATTCTTTTCAACTCCGAATGGACTACGATGGCGGTAAATGCCTCCGCATCAATCTGCGCAAAGGGATATTCGTCTATGCGAACGTATCGGAAGCCTTGGAACGAAAAAGCAGGCTTAAAATCATCCGCTTCACCGCTGAGAATGTATACAACCTCGTTTTTGGATGTTCTGTAATTTTCGTTGTAGAAGTTGCCGTCCCGATCCAGCACCTCTCCAAAAGAAAGCCGCACCTTGCGTCCTCGTTCCCCTTGGATTTTCAGCGCAACGTATCCGGTCATATTCTGACCGAAATCCAGCACCTTTTCTCCCTTTGGAGTGGTCAGCAGCACGGCTTTAAAGGATTCCTGCTCGCAAATGGGTTCTCCGATATCGGGAATCAGGCGATAGGGGACAGCGTCCGGTTCTGCCGCCCCAAGAAATTGGGGAATATGGGTTTTGTCGATGGTCTCGCCGTTGTAGATGTCCGCGTGTGTAACCGGATGGGTATAGACCGCCCAGGAGGAATCGGTCGAAAATGTTTCCGCTGTGCCGTTTTGGTAGGTGACGGTAAACACTGCGCAAGCGCTGACGTGGTCTGCGTATATTTCCTTATTGTGGGCGTAGCCGATATAGCCTACGGCCCATCCGGGAGCAACTGTGATGCAGACCGTGTTTTCGTCGGATAAGTACTCTGTAATGTCGTATTCCTGATACTGGATGCCCCGCATATTGTAGCTGGTAAATCCGGGGGTTAATACCCGATTGCCGACCTTTTGATCGTTGATCTGCAGTTCATACAATCCTACAGAGGACACGCGCACTTTTGCAGAAGATACACAATCCCCCACCTGAAAATTCTTGGCAAAACGGATTGCACCGAAGTATTTTTCGCTGCGCGGTGACTTGATCCAATGCTTTTCCATAAATTTCACACTCCACAGTTTTGCTCACTGCATCAAAAACACTTGCGTATCAGTCCAGCGCATCAAACATTCGGGCAAGCTTCTTGGCGGCGTTGGCCAGATCCTGCACACCACGGAAAGCTGTATCCGGATCAAAAGCGGATAAATAGCTTGAAGCTTCTAAGGTAAACCAACCGTTATAGCGAATCTCTTTCAAAGCCTTTACCACCGCCTCAAAATCCACGTTCATGGAAAAGGGGATTTGATGGGAGTCGTAATGGCGGTCACAATCGTGGATGTGCAATGCTTGCAGCTTGTCGCCCAGTGCGTGAATCATATTTACTGCGCCGGAGCCGGAGCCTTGCATTTCTGCGTGGCCAATATCCAGACAGGCCACAAAGAAGTCGTCATTGACCGCTTCCAGATGGTGGCAAAAGCTTTCGGATGTGGAACAGGCGGCAAAAGAGGAATAGGCATCCCCTTCTTTCCAGTTCCACATATTTTCTGTGGCAATTTTTACACCACACTCTTTGGCAAAGGGCAAAAGCTCAAAATACATTTCGGCATTTTCTTCCGCGGATTTATTGTTATCCGGGTGAATGATGCAGATTTTGCCGCCTGCTTCTGCGGTACATTCAATGGCCCGCTTCAGATAGGCGCGGATGCCGGGAACGGCCACCGGAAAAGGTGCGTGGGATTGGTTGCAGACGATGCCGTTGTCCAGACCGATGTTTTTCAATTCCCGTGCAAACTTCAGGTATTCATTGGTGTGCAGAGGATGGTTGGATTCTGCAATGATATCCTCCGGCCAAATATATCTGCACATATCAAACATGGAAAAATCCCAGCCGTCAAAGCCTGCCTTTGCGCAAAGCTCCACAGCCTTGTGTTCTCCGACTTTTTCAGCAATGGATGCAATTTCTGTTGAGATTTTCATAATAGCCCTCCTTACATCTGGCAAATCATTTCAATCGGATAGTGGTCGGAAAGATAGATGCCGTCGGTACATTCCTCCCACGCAGATACAGCCTTGACGGTTTTGACAGCATTGGAATCGGTCCATATATAATCAATTTTAATGGGGTTTATGCGTCCGTAGTCGTGGAAAGAGCCCAAAATATGCTCCGTAACATCGGTCAGGCCCTGTTCCTTGCAAAAAGCATATACCATACCGTCAGGCTGGGTGTTCAAATCTCCCAACAGGAAGACAGGAATATTTTTCGGCATACTCTGTCCAAGAACAAGTTTCATTTGTTGCAAACGGACCTCTTCCGAAAGTTCCTCCAAATGCAGATTATAGAGCTGAAAAACTGTTCCGCTTTTTTCGTTTTTGAATAAGAGCTTTTGACAAATCCGTGGATACTGGCTCTGACCGGGGAATCTGGATGCGGCAATACA
This sequence comes from Oscillospiraceae bacterium, assembly GCA_017465625.1. GTDB lineage: Bacteria > Bacillota > Clostridia > Oscillospirales > Oscillospiraceae > Faecousia. Next base: position 33,874 of record JAFTVV010000037.1, read on the forward strand.
GGGTGTCGGTGACAGCCAAAATACCTCCAGGCCGTGCAGGGAACAGGTGTCCGGACGGTAGGCCACTGCCAAGCCCTCACCGGATAAATCCGCATCACGACCGTTGAGAATGACGGTGTAATCCGGTGATAGCGCTTTGCGCAAAACACCCATATTTTGGGCGGTTGCCTCCTGAAAGCAAATGATATCCGGCTGTGCTTCTGCAATTTTATCGAGAATCATACCGGCACGGTGGGGAAAAGAATTGATGCCGTCATATTCGTAAACACATCGTATATTGAAGGTTACAATTTTCATAAATGCATCTCCTGTTTGAAAATCGTATGATTTAAAAGACTTTTACAGCGGATATGGGGTCTTTTTCACATATACCTGCTGAAATATGTGGTCTATATCTTCTTTTTGGGGCGGCAATGTGCCGGCGGTCAGACAGGCGGCCGTGCCGTAGGTTACCGCGGTTTTCAGACATTCGGCGGCATCTGCACCCTTTTGCGCCGCGGCAATAAAGCCTGCCAAGGAGCTGTCTCCGGCACCGATGGTAGAGATGGCGCGGATTGCGGGGGGCGTGGCAATATAGCAGCAGCCGTTATGCAGCAAAAGCGCACCCTGATCCCCCAAAGAGATCATAACGTTGGCAATGCCGTGACGCGCAAAAATCTGTGCTTTTGCAATGGCTTCTTCAAGATTGTGAATCCGGCAGCATAAATATTCGGAGATTTCCTCCTGATTCGGCTTGATCAGCCAAGGCTGTACTTCAAAAATATCCTCCAAGGAGAAGGATTTGGAATCCAGTACGATTTTAGCGCCTTTTTTCTGCAAATCCTTCAAAAAATCCTTGACCTTGTCCATAGATATGCCGGACGCCACTCTGCCGGTAAAGGTGACCACCGTATCCCCATCCACATCCAACAGGGCAGATACTTCGCCAAGCAGTCGGTCATCCACCGGAAAACCGGAAAAGCTGATTCTCGTTTCCGGCTGATTGGCACAGTGCAGTGTCAGGTTCTCCCGGATTCTGCCCGGTTTTTCCAGAAAAATGGTCTGCAAGCCGGTTTTTTCCAGTTCTGCCTTAAATTCAGCGCAGTTTTCCTTACCCAAAACCACAACGGCAATATTTTCCGTGCCGCCGTTTTGCAGTGCGCGGCTCAGGTTTACACCTTTTCCACCTGCCTCACGGGAGGTGACACACGCCAGATTTTCGTGAAAAGGTGCAAACTGCTCCGCATAGGCGTGCACATCATAGGCAGGATTTAATGTAATGGTATAAATTTTCATACCGTTCCTCACAGCTTCGAGTCGTGTGCAGACAGCGCAAACTTCTCCGGACGGATATTGTTTGCACCGTACATTCTGATCGCTTTTGGCTTCATAATTGCACAAGCTCCGTTTTAACGTTCTTTCCGATTCAGCTTTTGAAAACGTGCCACATCCATTTTCGGCTTTCGATCCGGGGTCAGAAGACCGTTGATCTCCTGCATAATGTCTGTCAGCTGGGTATAGCAGAAGCCTTGGCAGAAGGGAATTTCCGCAATTGCTTCTGTACATTCCTGATACCGGTGGAAGAAAGATTCCTCATCGGATTCTTTACCGTGATAGCCCCAGGTCTCCATACCGCCCATTTCGCCCTGTGCGCCAATATTGGCAAAGGCGATGCCGCCGTATTCGGTGACCATAAAGGCTTCTTTTCCACTGCACCGGTAGCCGTCGGCATAGGCTCTGCGTCCATCGCAGGTCTGATCCTCCATAAACCGACGGTCTGCGAAGTGGTTTTTGAGAATTTCCTTGGTGCTGTTGTAATCGTGCAGGCCGCAGATGTCGGTATGAGCCTGCTCCCAGCCGTCGTTGCCGGAGCAAAGACGGGTGCCATCGGCGGCTTTGGTCATATAATACAGCATAGATGCGGTCATTCTTTGACGTTCATTTGCGACAATCTGAGGCACACCCCAGCTTTCGTTCAGCGGCACCCAGGTGATGATACAGGGGTGGTTAAAGTCCCGACGAATAAATTCCAATAGGGCAGCACTCAGGTTCTCTACCGTTTCGTCGGTAAACACAAAGGAACTGGGCACTTCGCCCCAAACCATAACGCCCATTTTATCCGCCCAGTAATAGTAACGGGGATCTTCGATTTTTTGGTGCTTTCTGGCACCGTTGAAGCCGAATTTTTTGGTCCACTCCAAATCTTCACGGATGGCTTCGTCGCTGGGGGGCGTGATCATTGTATCCGGCCAATAGCCCTGATCTAAAATGAGTCGCTGATAGAGACGGTCGTTATTCAGGTAAACTACGCCATTGCGAACCTCGATCTTCCGCATACCAAAATAGGTATCCACCTGATCGGTGACCGAGGCATCCTGAATCAGCTGCACGCGCACATCGTATAAGTTGGGGTGTCTGGGTGACCACAGCAGCAGGGGACTTAAACTGTCGTTGCAGATCATATCCACACAGATGGTGCAGTGACGTCTTTGGGTGGTCGCGGTGACGGTGCGGATATGCTTTTCGCCCAATTTTACCTGCAATGACAGGGTTACTTCCTGCTTCGGTATCTCATTGAGCATTATTTCAGCTGTGGCAATTCCCCGGTCAATATCCGGTGTGATGTGGATATATTCCACACGCAGGGGAGAAACGGCCTCCAGATAAACGGTCTGCCAAATGCCGCTGCTGGCGGTATAAAGGCAGGAATCCAGGCCTTGCTTCCAATATTGCTTGCCGCGGGGCTGAACCGGATCAGGCATATCCACTACGCGGACGCACAGATCATTTTCGCCCTCACGCAAAAAGGCGGTCGCATCCAGCGCAAAGGGGGTATAGCCGCCCTTGTGCCCACCGATACAATGTCCGTTCACATAAACCGTTGCTTCAAAATCCACAGCACCAAAGCGAATCAGGATGTTTTTGCCCCACATATTCTCCGGTACGGTAAAGCTGCGGCGATACCACATCACAGGATGAATCTCATCCGTAGGGCCAATGCCGCTGGCCTTGCTCTGATAACAAAACGGCACGGTGATTGCTCTGCTGAGCTTATATTCGGGCTGATACCAGCGCTCTTTCAGACCTGCATCGGCATCGTCAAAATCGAATTGCCATACGCCGTTGAGATTATAGAAGGTATCTCTCATAAAATCCGGACGAGGATGTTCCGGTCGGGGGATGTTATTCAAAATATGATCGTGCATATTCGTCACCTCTTTTAAAAGTATCTTTATTATACATTCAATAAGGGCGAGGGGCAAGCCCCTCGCCCTGTTTGTTATGCTAATCGCAACAGCACGCCAAGAATGCGCTTGACGCTGATTTCCATTTCTTCACGGGTAATGAGCCCCCGATCCATCGCCTCTTTCAGTCGGTCAGGGAAGCCGGCAGGCATTTTCAGGTCGTTGCCTGCTTTGATTTCCTTGTACTGCTCGGAATGGGTATGCCAGTCGGTGCTGACCATCCCGTCAAAGCCCCATTCTGCACGCAGAATATCCTCTAAAAGCTCCCGGTTCTCCGATGCCCGTACACCGTTGATCAGGTTGTAGGAGGACATAATGTACCAGGGATCTGCGGATTTGACAATCATCTCAAAGGCTTTGAGGTAAATCTCACGGGCGGCACGCTCGGAAACACGGGAATCACTGTCTTTTCGGTTTGTTTCCTTATTGTTCAGGGCAAAGTGCTTCACACAGGCAGATACCTTTTGAGACTGCACGCCGCGGACGAAGCTGATGGCCATCATACCGGTCAGGAACGGATCTTCCGAGTAATACTCAAAGTTTCTGCCGCACAGCGGACTTCTGTGAATGTTGACTGCAGGGGTCAGCCACGCCGCCAAATTGTTTTCCTTCAATTCCTTGGCTCCTGCTTCACCTACTGCGTAGGAAAGCTCAGGATCCCAGGTGCAGCAGACCTGGGTTACACAGGGAAATGCTGTGGTATACACACCGCACTTGGGAAGAATGCGGACACCGGCAGGACCGTCCGCGGTCATTGCATTGGGCACACCGTACTCCGGCACGTTGCCAAAGCCCTGGGTGTTGGCAACGCCCAAATTTACCTGACCGGAGAGCAAATGGACGATTTGCTCATCGGAAAGCTGCTGCATAAAATCATCCAGGCTGACTTTTCCCTCTGCCACTTCGTCGAAGAAATGTACAGTGCGCATATCCCGTTCTCTGGGCATAACCGGGGGAATACGTCGGCTGACCGGGTACACACTTTCCAAAACATCTTTTTCCAGAGGCTCAAGCACAGCATCTGCAGGAAGATTCTTCTGTGTGACAGGCAGTTCCTCGTAGCTTCCGTCTGCCAGCAAGCGCTTTTTCAGGCTGTTGGGTGTCAGTTTTTGGCTCAGCTGTTCCACGACCCGATCCTGCTCTACACAGTAGGTAAATGCACTGCAAACCGTATTGCGGATGCTGTTTCCAATATGGAACTGATATACGCCCTTTTCCAGTATGTAGGCAGATTTTTGAACCTTGCCCAAATCGTCATAGGAAGCCATGGATGTAATGGGGAAGCAGATGTTCAGCGTCTGGCTCTGACCCGGCTCTAAAAGGGCGGTCTTTTGGAAACCGACCAGACTTCTTGCCGCCTTACCTAACTTCCCCTGAGGTGCTTGCACATAGACCTGGATGACCTCTTTGCCGGCATAATTTCCCGTGTTTTCCACGTTTACCCGGAAACAAATGGCATCGTCTGTCTGCTCAGCGTTTTCTACAGACCAGTTAAAGGTTGTATAAGAAAGACCGAAACCGAAGGGATAGTTCACCTGTTCTGCCGCACCGGGAATGGTTTCAAAATAGCGGTAGCCCACATAGATATCTTCGGTATAATCCACATAATCATCGGATTCGTGGAATTTTTCCGTGGAGGGATAGTCCTCCAGCCGCTTGGCAAAGGTATCTGCCAGTTTGCCGCTGGGACAGCCGATGCCGCAAAGCAGCTCAGCGGCGGCAGTGCCGCCCTCCATGCCACCTTGCCACGCCATCAGCGCGGCAGAAATGGCGGTATCGTTACAGAACCATCCGGTATCCACCATGCCGCCAACATTTATCACAACCACAATCTTGGGGAAATATGCTTTTACCTTTTCCACCATAGCTTTTTCCGCATAGGACAGGCAAAAATCACCCTCTTCGTATACCGGATGCCCCTTCAGATCCCGATCCCAGCCCTCGCCGGAGAAACGGGAAATAGAAATAACAGCCGTATCCGTGAATGCTCTGACCCGTTGGCACAGCTCGTCCGGCAGTGCAGGCTCCGGCTTTTGACCGGGCCAATAGAAGGTGTCTGCAATCTCATTTCGGATATAATCCCGGTAAAAATCTGCTAATTCTTCGCAGATTTCCACGCGATGACCCATCTTTTTAAAACCCTCATAAAGGTTTACTTCGTATTCTACGGTGACCTCACCGCTGCCGCCACCGCCGCGGACATAATCAAATGTACCCATTCCAAACAGGGCCAGCTTTGTACCTTTGGGGAAGGGCAGAAGATTTCCGTCGTTCTTTAGTAGAACCATACCTTCCTTGGCAACATTTTTTGATAAGGCAATATGTTCGGCACAAGCGGTCACACGCTGACCGTTTTCACCCAGGGGCGTACTGGGGTGATACAGAATTCTTTGCCATTTTGTCATATTAAAATTCCTCCATTTGGTTCTTATTCCATCTCAATCCTGCGCAAAATCACAACACTCAGATGCAACAAGAAAACGGTTGACTCTCCGGGGAAGGTAGGGGCGGATGAGCCGCCCCTACCTTGGGGGTTAATTATTCATTTGGAACACATAGGGAATATCGACTGCATAGGAGAAGTTGTATGCCTGCAGCTTTACCTGTTCCAGGGCAGTATTGGCGGTGATGCCCTTGCCGGACAGATCGGTTTCCCAAACCACGCTGTCGTTGATCAGCAGGCGCAGCATCGTTCCTTCCCGAACCATACCGAACCATACGCCGTCACCATCCCTCACTGCCGCACTTTCTTCGGCAGTCAGCCAATGCAGAGTAGCCCAGTTGCCCAACAGGTTGTTGCCCATAACCTGCAGGCAATACTTGCCGTTGTCATCCCGGTCGATGAGACGCACCTCGGCTTTTTGATTACCTGCAAAGAGCATTTTCAGCGCAATTGCGTAATCCTTCTGTGCACCGTGGGAAGCATCCTTTGCAAGAACACTTACGCCATTGCAGGCGTTTTTGGTGGGAACCAGTTCACCGGTTTGATCAGAACCGGGATGGGCAGGTGCATGGGCAATGCCGTGCCCCTGATTGATCAGATTCCAGTCTGCTGTCCAGAACCAGCCGGCCTTTTTCACAAAGCCGCCGGTCACCTCGTAAGACTTGCCCTCTTCCACCGTGAAGCTATACTTGCCGGTATTGTAGTCCAGCAGAAGCGGCTGTTCATTCAGGTACAGCTTTTGTACATAGCCATCAGCAGGGGTAACGGTCAGCGTAACGGTGTCGCCAACTTTGTAGCTTTGCTGATCAGCCGTCACTGTGCCGTTGGTCATATTCGCAATGTGCACCTGCACACCGGATTCCTCGTCGGGCTCTTCACCGGGTTCGGTGAGTGTAAAGGGAATCTGCACCATCTGACCCTTGTTGCCGTAGTGATAAATGGAAACAGAGGTCACCTTGTTGGCGTCGCTCACGCCATCCATGGTATAGGTGTCCAGAACCACGCCATCCAGCAAAATCTGCAATGTGTTGGCATTTGCACGGATCAGCTTGAATTCCGCACCGTCGCCCTGCAGTTTTTCCGTTACACCGGGCACCTTCTGCTCCGGCAGACACCAGCCGCCCCAACCGGTTACAGAGCCGCTGGCACCAAAACGGGTGTACACATAGCGAATGTCGCCTGTTTTGCTGTCTTTTTCGTTGATGATGCGGAAGCCGTAGGTTTTGCCGTTATCCAAGGAAGCCGCCAGCACCACAGAGAAGCCGGTTATACCATCGCCTTCTGCACTGGTTTCCAGAGGCAGGTAGTTCTTTGCGTTTACGGTAAAGCTCGTATATTCTCCGTTGATCTTTTCCCACCAGGAATCTTTGTTGACGGGATAATAGGTGGTGAGAATACCGTGTGCCTGATTGCTTGCGTCCCATCTGTTGCCGTCAGAGGGCGCAGTCTCGTAACGCTCTTCAAAGGAACCGGTAATTTCGTAGGTGGTTTCAGTGGCCACAAAACGATAGGTGTTGGTCTTCCAATCCAGCAGCAGAGGCTGCTCATTGATGTACAGCTTCTGTGCGTAGCCTGTATTCGGTGCAACCGTCAGGGTAACGGTGTCGCCGACCTTGTAGCTTTGCTGATCAGCCGTCACTGTGCCGTTGGTCATCGGAGCAATGTTCAAGGTGACCTGAGGCGCATCCGGAGCAGGTTCGTCCGGCAGCTCTTCGGTTTGATATTCCAGCTTGAAGGGAATAACCGTGTCACCGCCGGTATTGCCGTCCATACGGAAGGAAATGGTAGAGGTGGCGTTTTCAATGCCGCTGGGCGCACCGGTGTTGATGTTGGTGGAAAGATCAATGGTGCAAGCCTGCGCACCGTCGATGTAGACATAGGCGGTTGTGCCGCTGATCCGCACGCGGTATTCCACACCGTCGGTCAATGCTTTTTGCGCCTGTTCGTCGGTCAAAGTATAGTAATTCTTCCAAGCCGGCGTCAAGGTGCTGCCGGCAAAGCTTTGAATACGGAACTTGCCGTCGTTATCGGTATGGTTCAAACGCAAACGGAAGGACTGGCTGTTGGAGAACTTGAAGATATAGATCATACTATAGTCTTTTTTCTCCGGAGACAGATCCTTACAAATGGTGGTAACATCATTACAGAGCAGTTTGCCATCCAGCCAGGTATCCTTGCCGGGGGCAGGATGCTTTGTAATGGTGCCGTTATACTGATTGGAAATGTCCCAAATTTCTGCGGGCCAGTGGAAGGGCGAGCCTGCCACGTCCACAGGGACACCTTCTGCGGTGCTCAGAACCACATCTGCCGCACTCTGACCGGAAATCCAGGCTTCGGCACTGAGCTTTGCCGTGGCGGTCAGATATTCTTCGCCCAGCAGCTCGATCACCAGCAGTGTATCACCCAGCCAGACAGCAGCGTGACGACCCTGACGCATAATCTGCAGGCGAATACCCTCTGCACTTTCGTATTGGGCGGCCTGAGCCTCGGTCAGCACGTGGGCTGTTTTCCAGTTGAACACAGAATTGTCACCGGACATTTTTGCGTACTGCACAATGTACTTGTCGTTTTCCTTCATCATATGTATGTGCCAATTCTGATCGTTGCTGAAGGAAATCTTCATACCGCTGCGCTGCTGCACGTGATGATCGGTTGTTCCCTGACTTGCCAGCACCGGATCATACTTCAGATAAGCGGCCGCGGTAAAATCGTTGTAGCTGATCTCACTGGGCGGTACGATTATTTCAGGAGGTTCTTCGTTATTGAATGTCATCTTAAAGGGGATCACCGTGTTGCCCACGGTGTTGCCGTCCAGACGGAAGGAAACGGTAGAGGTGGCGTTTTCAATGCCGCTGGGCGCACCGGTATTCACATTGGTAGACAGATCAATGGAGCATACATAGCTGCCGTCGATGTAGACATAAGCTGTTGTTCCGCTGATCCAAACCCGGTAATCCACACCGTCGGTCAGTGCTTTCTGCGCCTGCTCGTCGGTCAGGGTATAGTAGTTTTTCCATACCGGTGACAAGGTGCTGCCGGCAAAGCTCTGAATCCGGAACTTGCCGTCATCGTCTGTATGGTTCAAACGCAGACGGAAGCTCTCGTTGTTGGAGAATTTGAAGATATAGATCATACTATAGTCCTTCTTCTCCGGTGACAGATCCTTGCAGGTGGTGGTGATATCGTTGCAGGGAATCTTGCCGTCCAGCCAGGTATCCTTGCCGGGGGCAGGGAATTTGGTGAATGTGCCGTTATACTGGTTGGAAATGTCCCAAATCTCAGCAGGCCAGTGGAAGGGAGAGCCTGCCACATTCACAGACAGCCGGGAGGAAATGCTGAAGGGAATTTCCATCACCGTCCGGTTGTACACCCAGAACTCCATACCCAGCTTGGCAGAGCAGTTTTCATAGGCGTCTCCGAATTTTTCAATCACCAAAAGGGTGTTGCCCAGCCATACGGCTGCGTGCTGTCCCTGGCGCATAACCCGCAGGCGCAGACCGTCCTCACTGAGGTACTTGGCAACCTCGGCATTATTTAAAACACGAACAGTTCTCCAGTTGGTCACAGAGTCGTTGCCGGAGAATTTGGCATACTGGAGAATGTACTTGTCATTTTCCTTCATCAGGTCAATATGCCAGGTTTTTCCGTTGCTGAAGGCGATCCGCATACCGCTGCGCTGCTGCAGGTAATAATCGGAAGTGCCTTGCTGTGCCAGCTGTGCATCGTATTTCAGATTAACGGAATAATCGAAATTATAATAATCTTTGTTGCTCATCAAAACACCGGTACCGCCCATCTTATAGATGGTGCCGTTGTTTTGATCGTCCAAAATCCAGCAAGAGCCTTGGGTGGCAGTAAAGGCGTTGTGCTCCAGAATCAGCTCTGTATGGAAGTTCTGATTTAGGTAAATGCCGCGGCTGACACTTTGGTAGCCTTCTTTTTCAGCCTTGATGACGTAGTAGCCTTCCTTCAGGTCTTTGAGCACAAAGTTGCCGTTTCCGTCCAGCTCCAAAGGTCTTTCACCGTTGGGACCGGAATAGAAATACACCGCATCCTTCAGACTGCCTGCAGGATTCAGGGAAATTTTGCCGCTGAGGGTGTAGCTGCCGTCAGCAGATACCGCATCTGCCTTGGCAGAAACCGTCACACCGTCTGCTGTGCTGCGGACGGTCAGTGTAATGCTTCCATCGTCACTAAAATCTGCGCTTTGGATTGCTTCCTTGCCGTTGACGGTAATGGAGGTCAGCGCATATCCTGCATCGGGGGTAATGGTCACGATGGTGTTCATACCGGGAATAACACTGGGTGTACCGGTAATGGTGCAATGCTCGCCTTGATTCAACACGACGGGAACTGTTCCAATCACGCCCTCACCGTTAAAGCGGAAGTACTGGCTGACGTCGGTAAATTCTGCACCGTTTTGCTGTGCATAGAAATACCACAGTCGGTCCAGATTGCTGTCTGTACCGTTGAGGTTGTTGGAGGTGATGTGGGCCGGGTTGACGTATACAAAGCTGTCCTTCATGGCATTGGCATCCAGCTTCAGCCACGTCATATAGTCCCAGGGAATGAACAGCTCCAGACAGTAGCCGTAGCACTCCGGGGTGTTTACCGCACCGCCCTTGGTGGTGGTTCCCAACACAGCCATCTTGTCATCGGTGGTAAGGACATCTGCATAGCCGTATTTACCGTCGCTCTTTTTAAAGGTCATATCGCCGGTGGGCATCATATCAATTTCAAAGATGCTGTTTTCCTTGACGCTGGACAGGTGGGAGGGCGCCAGATACATCTCGATACAGCTATTCATGTAGCTGGCACGGTCTAAATTCACGTAGATGGGTACACTTTCCGTCACATCGTAGACGAAATACATACCCTTTTCACCGTAATAGCTGGTCATGGCGATGTTGACGTTGTTGCCGCCATCGTCATTGTGCAGATACAGCCAGTTGTTGTTTTGGTAAACTGCCTCATCCAGCACACCGTCAATCACGATTCCGGGATCGGGTTCAGCTTTGGATTCATCCGGATTTACATAGCTGTATGGATCTTCTGAAGCGATTTCGGTGATCTTGCCTTTTCCGCTTTTGCAGCCTGCCAGCGCGGTCATCGTCAGCACCAGCAGAAGGATCAAGCTCATCAGAGCTGCATTTTTCAACTTTTTCACTGTGAGCCCTCCTTACTTTCCGAGAATTCTGATTTCAGAAATGCCGACTGCTTCCTGTCCCTCCGGCACATCCACCGTGACACGGACGGATTTGACGTTCAGCTGGTCAAACTCTGCGTATGCCGCAGCACCGGGGGTGATGTAGTAGATCGAGCCGTCGTAGTCGTTGGCCTGGAAGTTTTCAGACCCGAACCGGATATCCTTGATGAACCGGACAACTTCTTTTCCGTCCTCTTCACACACAAATTCCACTCTTGCCACATCTGTAAATGCGGTACTTTCCAGCCTGGAGTTATAAACCATCACTGCACGGACAGGTCTTGCTTCTGCAAAGTCGAAGGTAAAGGTTGTCTTTTTGGTAATCGTGGTTTCCTGCACATACTGCAGAAAATCAGGATTTGCATACTTATAGATGGACAGCAGTCCGTCGGTCAAATATTTTGCGTCGCTGCTTCCGCTGACCTTGGCTTCGTCGGCAATGTTCACATACTCTGCGTACCGTTCCACCTTGGGCTGTACTGTACAGGTGGGACCGTTGGAATACATTACATCCAGGTCGTTGCCGTCTTTGTCCTTGATGGTGATCCATTTGATCTCATCGACAGCCGGATTACGGGCACCACCGGCAAGAATAATGTCGTTATGGCGATGGTAAACCATAAACAGCTGGTCGCCCACGGTCACAAAGCCGTGGTGACCGGTACCGGAGATCTCCTGACTGCCGGAGGTGTTGCCGGACATCAGCACGCCGCCTTCGGCTTCTGTCAGCTTGCGGTACGGGCCGGTAATGTGGTCTGCCACAGCCTGACCGACCTGATAGGAGCTGTCTGCATAAGCACCCATAGAATAGGTCAGATAATACTTGCCGTTGTGCTTGATTACCTGCGGACCTTCGTTGATGGAAACGCTTTCCAGCTCGTAGGAGACAAACTCCACAGCTTCACCGTTCTGAGATTTCTCCCAGTCCGCCACCGTATAGAAGGAATGGTACAAAAGTGCCTTGGCAGTGGTCCAATCCGGTTTAAGCCAGGTGTCCATTTTTACAACGCACAGACGGTCAGAACCGGTGGAGTCTACCCAGAACATATACTTTGTGCCGTCGTCATCCACGTAGGGATGGGGGTCAATGCCTTGCTCATAGCCGCCCCGATACTCTCCGCGGAAGCCGCCGATGGTCTGGGTAAAGGCCTTATATTCCGCAGGATCGAAGAACAGGTATTTTGCGTAGTAGTGGGGATATGCATCCAGCACGTTGCCGTTTTCGTCCTTTGTGCCGGGAACGGCATTAAAGGTGTGCAGATTTTCTGCACCACAGCTCTTGGAATCTCTGAAATTGATCAGCTTAAAGCCGTGATCCGGATACTGGGACACCGCAACCATCAGCACTTCCTTGGCAGTGCCTTCGTACACACCGTTCGCGGTTTTGAAGGATTCTGTATCAGGAGTTGCGCTGAAGAACATATAATAAAGCTTTTCATCGTAGTCGTAGATCACTTCGGGTGCCCAAATGTCTGCCCACGTAGCCCGACGCTCTTCCGTGATTGCACCGGATGTGCCATAATCCAGGTTATCCAGGGCGTTGCCCACCGGCTCCCACTCCATCAAATCCAGGGAGCGATAAGTAATGATCGAGCCGTATGTGCCATACAGATAATACCATCCGTCCACGGCGGTATTATCCAGCACAAAGGGGTCAGCCGCGGTATGTATTTTATGATCGTTGCGGTAAAACAGTGCTTTGTTGTAGTCGGATTTGAGCTGCCCCTCTGTCAGCTGTCCCTGATAGCTGGACACCTCATATTGTACCCGGCTTGCCTTCCGGTTACAGCCTGCCATCAGACCGCAGGCCATAGCCGATAACAGCAAAAATGAAGAAGCAGATTGAATGATTTTTTTCATTTGATTGATCCTCACAAGTGGATTACTCTTTCACGCCGCCTGTAGCAATACCTTCAATGAAGTATTTTTGCAGGAAGCAGTAAATCAAAATCAGGGGAAGCATACCCAAAATAGCAGCTGCGCAGTAGATGTTTTCACTGCCTGCATTGGGAAACAGGCTGCGGATTTCGCTGAGGTAAAGCTGCAGCGTCACGTATTTGGGCTGATTCTGCAGATACAGCATAGGTGCCAGATAGCTGTTGTAACCGCCTACAAAGCCGAAGATGAACTGGGCAAAAAATGCAGGCTTTGCCAGCGGCAGCATCACGTCCTTAAAGCACCGGAAGAAGCCTGCACCGTCCAGCGTAGCTGCCTCAATCAACGAGTTGGAAATGCCGTCAAAGTACAGTCTCAGGAAAAACATTGTAGCGATTCCGCCAAACATTCCGGGAATCAGCAGCGGCATAAAGCCGTTTTCTCCGGTCCAGCCGATGGCGGAGTAGAACACGTAGGAAATCACGCCAAAAGCGCCCAACGGAATGGCGCGGATAATGACGGAAAACTTAAACAGCTTTTCTTTGAACGGGAAATCCGATTTGGAAAAGGCGTAGGCAGACAGTCCTGCCACCAGCAGTCCCAGTATAAGCGGAACCAATGTGAGCCACAGGGTGTTGAAAAGGCCCAGCACCAGTCCCGGAAGACCGGTCAGATCCATATAGCTGTCGTATGCAAAGATGGTTTTGTAGGCATCCAGATTCATATGCGCTGACCACCAGACGAAATCTGTGCTGGTAGCCAATTCATTGCTGGGAATAAAGGATGTCAGCAAAATGGTAATAATGGGGAAGAACAGAAAAGCCGTGTACAGCAAAAGGACGGCAAAAATCAAAACTCTTCCGAGGGTAAGTTTTTTCTTCACAGCATTTTACCCTCCTTTACTTTACGCTTTTTTCTCTGCGATTGAACAAAATCACAGAAATAACGCCGGTTACAAGGAAAAGCAGCCAGCTGATTACACAGGCACAGGAAACCATATAGCTGACACCGTTGGCATCGCTGGTGGTGGAATTGTTGATGAGATAGTGCACCAGACGCATCAACGTCAGACCCATGGACTCTACACCGCCGACAGAACCCCAGGCATCGGGAATGATCAGCGCGGCAAGATCGTAGGTCAGAAGACCTGCCATTACACCGGCCTGCAGCAGGAAGAAGGTGGTGGGGCTGATGCCCGGCAGTGTCACATTGCGAAACTTCTGCCAGGCGTTTGCTCCGTCAATTTCTGCTGCTTCATACAGGGCGTTATTGATGTTGGAAAAGGCCGCCTTGTACATTACAATGCCGTAGCCGGGTGCCTGCCAGATTGTGGCAATAATAACGCACCAGGTAATGGTTTTGGTGTCGTGAAGCCAGTCGGTATTTGTTCCGAGTATGCTGTTGAGAATGCCGCCGTCCATATCCAGAATCCATCTCCACATCAGCGACACTGCAACCGTGGAGCAGATATAGGGGATAAAGAACAGAATCTGGAACAGCTTTGCACCGTAGGGCTTTTCGTGCAGAAGCGTAGCGATAAACATGGAAATTCCCAAGGTGACCAGCTGCGTGGAAGCAATCCACGCGGTAATAATGACGGCCTTGTAGAAGTATTTTGACAAGTCAAAATAAAACAGCTCATTGGCGTGACCGGGAATAAACACAGATTTAAAGCCTTCGAAGTTGTTCCACTGAATGTTTGAAAGGTCGTACAAATCCACATTGCAAAACATACCAATAAAGGAAATAATCAGCGGAAAACCATTAAATATTACAAATCCAAGCAGAGGAAGGCAGGCGACAATAAGCGCAAGATAATGCTCTTTTCGCCATTTCTTCTTGTTCTGCAATGTCTTTTTTGCCATGGGTTACCTCCCTAAAATACGCAATCTCATACCCTTCAGGCTGTGGTCAGCAGCGTCTTGCTTTTGTGCGATGAAGTCGGAGATGGTCATTACGCCCTCACGCACATCCTTATTAAAGGTCACGGACCACTCGGTGATCCAGGTCAAAGAGGTAAAGTAGGTGTAGTCACCAATCTCGGCCTCCTGTGCCATATAACCGCCAACCCAGGTGTTGGGAATCAGACGCGCAGCGTCATCGGCATATTCGCCCATTGCATAAGTGGTCTGGTTGGGAACATAGCGGTTGCCCTTTGCCAGGATTTTCTGACCCTCAGGACCTGCAGCCCAGCATACAAATTTTGCGGCTGCATCATAATTCTTGTTCTTGGTGTTGGCAGGGATAAACAGGCCGGTGGTTTCGCTGTCGGTAGCGGCTTCGCCCACGATGGGGGTGCCGTTGACGGTCTTCAATTCACCGGTGTAAACCTGACCGTCGTAGCTTTCGCCAATAACCTTCAGGTATTCTTTGCCGTCCTTCTCGTAGGTGCTTCCACCAACGTACTCACGGTACTGCGCAGGAGGTGCCATACCCAGTGCATCACCCAATACGCTTTTGAAGGATTGTGTCTCGGCGTAGCTTTCAATGTAAAGGGGCAGGGAAGCAGAGGTAAAGCGGGCGGTACGGTTGGCGGTGGTAGTGGGTGCAAGACCGTAGCCGTTAATACCGGTTTCAGGCTGCTTGTCTGCAGGTACGCCCAAACGGGTAAATTCCAAAATGGCGTCGTACATGGAGGGCAGAGCATAAATCTTGTCCTGAAGCTTTGTGACCTCGGCAGGATTTTCGTTCAGGAAGCGCTTTTCTTCGTACAAAAGCACATCGCCCTTCTGATAGTCCTTGCCGTTCACGGTAACATCCTCCAGTGCCAGATAGCCGGGCATCTTGTCGGTCAGGGTCAGCACGTACTGCTGCTTTTCTTCATCCCAGCCAATGCAGTCACCGCCTACGGAGAAGCCCATATTGAACCACCATTCGCTCATAAAGCCGTATTCGCTGCCGCTGGCCATACAAGCGCGGGCAAGCATACGCTGTTCCTCCCAGTTGATGGCGATGCACTCATTGAATACCTTATAAACAAATTCTCCGGCCTCGTTGCGGCTGCTCTTGGCATCGGCATAGGGTGCTTCTTTGTATTCGGCATAGCCGTGGGGCTGCAAAGTGCTGCCGTTGGCGGCATTGTAAGCTTCCAGCTCTGCCTCGGGAACAGAAATCAGGTTCACACCGGCGTCGGCCAGAAGTGTTTTGTTGTAGAACATAATATGGGGATTGGTGCCGTTGGGCAGAGCCAGCAGACTTGCACCGGTACCGGCCATAAACTTGCCGCCCTCGGAGGGGGTGGTGTTCATCCGGAAGCGGTCGATCATACTGGAGGGAATATCATTCCACTGCATAGCAGCCTTTACATCATCGGTGATGTAATCATCCAGCGTGATAAAGTAATTGCCGCCCTGCATTGCCAGGGTTTTAAATTCGTCGTCCCGCAGCTCCAGTACATCATACTGATAATTGCTGCGCAGTGCGCTGTCCAGACCGGCAATTGCACCGGCGTTTTCACGCATCTGAACGAAGACGTTGTCCTCGACGCCCTGTGTCTCGTTATAGACCCGGACCAATTCCTTATAGGAATCCTGCACCTGGGCAGAGACATAGGATGCGGCATAATAAATGACCGTTCTGCCTTCCGCTTCAGCAGGTGCTTCCTGGCTTTTTCCACCGCAGGCGGCAAGACCGGCCAGCATCAGCACGGCCATGGCCAGTGCTATGATTTTCTGAAACAGTTTTACGCTTCTCTTACACATATCATTTTCCTCCTGTGTATGATCATCAGATATTTTTTTGTGTTTGTTGCACAAAAAATATAGAATTCCGTGTATTATTATAGTGTTTTTTTGATATCCGCACAATTCAATAAATCGCTCACTATTTTACAAAAATCGCTTTATTATAATAATGGTGTCGCAATTCGTTTGAGACGTCATTCGGTTTGTCAAAAAACACATTTGAGAGAATCGCCCACTTTTGTTTGCATACCGGAATTACACTTTACAGTACTTCTGCCGTATGGTACAATATCAGTCAAAATCAGACAATGCTTTGCCGTAAAACGAATATTTATGGATGGCTTTGGATTTTATGCATAACAAAGAGTTGAAAAAGCTGAATATTTTGAAAAACAAGCGGTATTCAATTATCAAATAATAATGAAAGCTGTGATTTTATGACATTTGAAGTATCAAAAAATGCCTTTTTAAAGGACGGAAAACCCATTAAGCTCATATCGGGTGCGGTGCATTATTTTCGCAATATGCCGGATACATGGGGGGATATTTTCAAAAAGTTAAAAGCGCTTGGATGTAACTGTGTTGAGACCTATTGTGCGTGGAATATGCACGAAAAGCAAAAAGGGATCTATGATTTTTCAGGCATCCTCGATATTGCCGCGTTTATCAAAATGGCACAGGCTGAAGATTTGATGGTCATTGTCCGTCCCGGTCCGTATATCTGCGCAGAGTGGGAGTTTGGCGGTCTTCCCTGGTGGATACAGACGGATGAAAATATGGAGATCCGTTGTATGAACAGCCAATACATTGCCTGCTTTGATCGTTATCTGGAAAAGCTGTTTGGACAGATCAGACCTTTGCTTTGTACAAACGGCGGACCGATTATTATGCTGCAGTGTGAAAACGAATACGGGTATTACGGTGACGATAAAAAGTATCTGAATTACCTGGCTGAAAGCTACCGAAATAAAGGTATTGATGTTCCTTTGTTTACTTCTGACGGCACGCAAAAGCACCATTTGCTGGACGGCACCATTGATGGGTTATTGCCAACCTTGAATTTTGGCAGTCGTGTAGAAGAAAACTTTAAAGCCTTTACGGAGCTGTTCCCCGATCAGCCGAAAATGTGTATGGAAATGTGGAACGGCTGGTTCGATGCCTGGGGGGACGGGCAGCATCACACAACCTCAGCAGAGGAGTATGCAAAAACAGTGGATGATATGCTGCAGTGCGGCAGCCTGAATATGTATATGTTTATAGGCGGCACAAACTTTGGCTTTACTTCCGGTGCCAATCACTACGAAACCTTTGCACCCGATGTCACAAGCTATGATTACGATGCGCTTCTGACAGAGGCCGGCGACACAACACCGAAGTACTTTGCGGTGCGCAAGGTTATAGAAAAATATGTGGATTACAAATTACCGGACGTCCCCGAAAACAGACCGAAAAAAGCCTACGGAAAGGTTTCGTTAAAAGAGAAAACCGGCTTTTTTGAAAACCTGCATAACTTATCTGCACCTGTACATAGCGATGTCCCCAAATGTATGGAAAATTACGGTACGGGATACGGCTATATTGCTTATCAGACCGTGCTGAACCGGGATTATACGGATGCAGTGCTCAGTATAGAATCCTTAGGCGATCGGGCACAGGTTTATATCAATACGACGCTTGCGGGCATTCTTTACATCAACGAAAATCTGAGCATAAAGATCACTGCCAAAAGCGGAGATGTTCTGACCATTCTTTGCGAAAATATGGGCAGAGCAAATTTCGGCTCCAAAATGATGCGCAAAAAGGGTATTGCCGGCAGATGCTTAATCGATGACAAAATCCATTTCAACTGGAATGTATATCCGTTGCCTATGGACAACTTGGAGCAGGTGGATTTTACAAAGACCGAATTTAATGAAAATACCGCTTTTTACAGAGGGTATGTGGATATAGATGAGGTATGCGATACGTTCCTGAAGCTGGATCATTTCAAAAAAGGCTTTGTGACTATAAACGGTTTTAATCTGGGCAGATACTGGGAAATCGGGCCGCAAAAAACATTATATGTACCTGCCGCTGTTTTGAAGCAAGGACAAAACGAAATCATTGTCTTTGAGTCCGACGGCATACAAGCGCCCCCTGAGGTGGAGTTTTGCAGCACCCCGGTGCTTGGATAAGCGAAGGGTGTCTCAAACGAGACACCCTTATTCTTACTCTTTATCCAATTTGTGGAATCTGAAATTACGCTCGTAGCTGCGGTAGAAGGTGACCATATTGTTAAAACCGCAGCTCAGAGCAATTTCGTTGAGGGATTTGCCCTTATAGGCCGGATCGTCCCGAAACTGCACGGCTTTTTGCACCCGAATGTCATTGATAAACAATCTTAAATCCACATTCAGTCTTTTGCGAATCTTCTTGCTTAGAGCCTTGGGAGATATGAAGAATTCCTTAGAAAGAGATTCCAAGGTAATAGGTTCGCTGTAATGCTCGTATATATACTGAACAACTTTTGTAACAACATCATAATCATCCCGTATATATCCACTTTTATCCATCAAACCGTAGTGATCAATGATATCGGCAAACAGCTGATATACAAAACCCAACCGTTTTAATTCGGAGAACTTGTCCGGATTTTCCAGAGCCGGCTTAATGACTTTGTATAGATTTTGGTTATACGCCGCATCCATCAGGAAAAAGGGAAGGCGCTGGTTGGGATACAGTGAATACAGCTTACTGCTGTAGCGGGTGCCGATGTGTAAATAGAAAACTTCTGCCTTGCCGTCAATTTCGTAACTGTGGTTTTCCAAACCGTCAATTACAGCAATTTGCCCGTCTGTGAGGGTCGCCTGCTGACCGGCAACCGTTACGGAAACCTTGCCGCTGACAATACCGTAAATCTCGATATTTCTGTGGAAGTGCATGTAATAACCTTTACTGACATACTGTTCGCCGTAAAAACGCATAGCAGTATCCCGTTCAATTTCGTTTTGAAGCTTGTCCACCGCGGCCATCTGTATCACCTCTGTTGTGCTAATATTTTTATTATAATCCATTTTTCAACAAAAGCAAACAAAAAAATCGCCTGCTTTATAACAAAATTCGCCACAATTGGAAAATATTACACTACATCCGCAGCGAGGCATTGAATTTTGTGCAAAATGTAAAAAATTTGTGTGATGGATTTACAAATATAAATTTTACTGTATAATATAAAAAGGGTGAGTTTGTCACCAATCCTTCCGAAAATGGAGATGAGAAATAATGAAACTGATTATTAAAAATGACTATGAGGCTATGTGCGAATGGGCAGCGAACCATATTGCCGATGCCATCAATGCCCACAAAGAGTCCCGTCCTTTTGTGCTGGGTCTGCCCACCGGTTCTTCCCCTCTGGGTGTGTACAGACGGCTCATTGAGATGAACAAGGCAGGCAAGGTGACCTTCAAGAATGTTGTCACCTTCAATATGGACGAGTATGTGGGTCTGCCCCGGGAGCACGACCAGAGCTACTGGTACTTTATGCACGACAATTTCTTCAACCATATCGATATTCCTGCAGAGAATATCAATATTCTCAACGGTATGGCAGAGGATCCGGAGGCAGAGTGTGCCCGGTATGAAGCCAAGATCGCTTCCTACGGTGGTATTGACCTGTTCCTGGGCGGCAGCGGTGTGGACGGTCATATCGCATTTAATGAACCCTTCACCAGCCTGTCCTCCCGTACCGGTGTGCGTGCCCTGACCGAGGATACCCTGATCGTGAATTCCCGGTTCTTCGGCGGAGATCCTGAGAAAGTGCCCAAGACCGCCCTGTCTGTGGGTGTTGGCACGGTCTGCGATTCCACGCAGGTGCTGCTGCTGATCTCCGGTCATAATAAGGCTCGTGCCCTGCGCCACTGTGTTGAGGGCGGCGTAGATCATGCCTGGACCATCTCTGCTTTGCAGCTGCATCCCGATGGCATTGTTGCCTGTGATGAGGCTGCCTGCGGTGAGCTGAAGGTGGATACCTACAAGTACTTCAAGGAAATTTACAAGAACGAAAAGTAAGAAAAAAGCACCCCGAACGGGGTGCTTTTTTACGCCAAGGGGCTGTTGCAAAATTTGCAAATTTGCCGGTAAAACTCGTATGGACGACTAATAGTCGCCTGCGGGTGGATAATGTACGCCCCCACGTCCGCAGGACGTAGATGTTCGCATAGATAAAAGGCGCGTTGCATCATTTTTGCAACGCGCCTTTACGTTATTTCATTTATTTTCCCAGGATTCTGATCTCGGAAATGCCCACATTGCTCTGCCCGGCAGGCAATTTGACTGTGATTTCCACAGACAGCACCTGCTGCTCATCAAATATGGCATAGGCTGCCGCGCAAGGCTCTGCATATGTGACCGTTCCACCGGAATTGACCGTGTAGTATTCCCCGTTAAACGGAACAGCACGAATGTATTTTGTAACCGTCTTTCCGTTTTCCAGACACGTGAGCTTGATCTGCGCGATTTCACGGAAGATCCGATTTTCCAGTCTGGAATTGTATACCATAATGGACTTGACCGCTCTGGCTTCATCAAAGGTGAAGGTGAAGGTGGATGTGCCGGTGATGGTGGTCTCGCCCACAGCGTTCACCACATTGGAAGCACCGCTTTTCAGATGAGACAGCAGTCCGTCGTTCAGATAGCGCACATTGCCGCTGCCGCTGACCGTAGCTTCCGGTGCGATATTGTGATATGCACTGTGCTTTTCAACACGGGGCAGCAGGACTGCGGAGGGTCCGTTGACGTACATCACTTCCCGACCGCCCACGGTGATCCACTTGATTTCATCAATGGCGTGGTTGCGTTTTGCGTGGTCGTCACCACTGGGATCGTTTACCGTTCCGGTATAGGGATTTGTATGACGATGGTAAACCATAAACAGCTGATCGCCCACGGAAACGATGCTGTGATGTCCAACACCGGTACTCTGCTTACCGCCTTGCTCCACACCGGAAAGAACGATGCCGCCCTCTGCCTCGGTCAGCTTGGTATAAGGTCCTAAAACATTGTCGGAGATTGCCTGAGCCACCAAATAGGAGTTGTTCTTCCAGTTATTGGCGGAGTATGTCAGATAATACTTGCCGTTGTGGAATGTTACAAACGGCCCTTCGTTGGTGGTGGTTCTGTATTCGTAGGATACGCCGCTGCTGCGTCCGTTTTGGTAATCTGCCACGGTATAGTAGTTATAATAGGTCAAAACAGTGGCTGTTTCCCACTTAGGCTTGAGCCAGTTTTCCATTTCTACACCGCAAATGCGGTCAGCGCCTGTGCTGTCTACCCAGAACAGATACTTTTTCCCGTCGGGCGCAGTGTAGGGATGGGGGTCAATGCTGCCTGCATAGCCTTCCCGTCCGTTGATCGCACCGCGCCATTCACCGCCGTTGATTTTAGTGGAGAAGGTCTTATTCTGAGCCGGATCCAGGAATAAATAGGGCGCATAGTAATGAGAATATGTGCCGGTGCTGTAGCTGTGGAGGTTGCCTGCACCGCAGCTGCTTGCATCCTTGAAGTTCACAAGCTCAAAATTACCGTCCGGGGTGGAACAGGTTGCAACCATAATCATTTGTGTGGTTGTTCCAATGACAGCCTGACCCTGCTTGGAGGGGCTTGCGCTGAAGAACATATAGTACAGCTTGGTGTCTGCATCGTACACAACTTCCGGTGCCCACAGATCGTAGCCTAATGCACCGTAGCTGTAGGCGTTGTTGGCGCTGTCCCAAACCTTATGGTTTTCCCGATACTGGTACAGCACCTCACCCCGCAGCTCCCAATCCATCAGATTTTTGGAGCGATAGCAGCGGAATGCACCCCAAGTGCCATACAGATAGTAATAGCCATCCACGGCAGTGTTATTCAGCACAAAGGGGTCGGGCAGATTGGAAACATTGTCGTTTCGGTAGAACAGATCGTTGGGACCTGCCACGTGCGTCACCACATCCGTCAGTTCCACAGAGTCATCCGCCTGTTCGATAAAGGCGTAGGGAATTTCAACCGGGTAGCTGAAATTATAGCTGTTTATACGGGCAACAGAGTCCATTTCTGCAGTAATGCCCTTGGCGGCCAGATCTGTTTGCCAGACGATGCGTTCGTCAATCGTCAGTTTTAAAGCCGTGCCTTCCCGGTACAGACCGAACCAGACACCGTCGCCATTTTTAACTGCTGTACACGCTTCCGAAGGAAGCTGGTAGAGGGTTGCCCAGTTGCCAAGAAGGTTATTGTCGAATACCTGCAGGTAATAGATGCCGTTGTGATCCCGGTCGATCAGCCGCACGGAGGCGTGGCTGTTGTTTGCGAACTTCAGGGAAAGGACGATGGCGTACTGATTCTGTGCACCGTGGGAAGGGTCTTTGATCAGCGCCTGTACACCGTTGCGGTCACCGGCACTTTCCAGCCAACCGTTGTTATCCGAAGCTGCCGCAGGCGCATAGATGCTGCCTACATTTTGGTTGGTGAGCGTATAATTGCTGCTGCCACTCCAATAGCCGACAGAGAACGAGGTTTCCACATCGTAGGAATTTTCTGTCGCAACAAAGCGATAGATGCCATCGGGACCGACCTGTACAAGCTGACCGTTTACGTAAAGACCGTTATGGTAATAGCCTGCATCACCGGATACAGTCAACGTCACCGTCTCGCCTATTTGATAGCTTTCCCGATCTGCGGTCACTTTGCCGCAGGAGGTGTCTGCAATGTGCACTTCCACATCGGAATCGGCAATGTCTTTCGTCAGTTCAAAGGGGATGGTAACAATCTTTCCCTTGTTGCCGGTGTGCTGTACGCTGACAGAGGATACCGTATTACTTTCAGCTACACCTTCCATAGTGTAGGTTTCCATCACCACACCATTGACGGACAGTGTCAGCTGGTTGCCGCCGGTGCGCTCCAGCTTGAAGGGCACACCTTCACCACCGAGCAGCGCAACCGCCGCATTATCCAGTTTTTTCCAGCCGCCCCATCCGGACAGGCTGTTGCTGCCACCGTAACGCTGGTAGGCGTAGGTGCCGTTATCGTTGACAATGCGGAAGCCATAGGCCTTGCCGTTATCCATGGTCATCCGCAAAACGGCACAGAAGCCTACATTGCCGGTGTAGTCTTTGCTTTCCTCGAGGGGCAGATCGTTCCGCGCCTTGATGGTAATGGACTGATATTTTCCGTTAAAGTCCATCCACCAGGAATCGGTATTATTGGGATAATATGCGCGCAATACGCCCTGGGACTGGTTGGCGGTATCCCATCTTGCACTGTCAGCAGGGGTTAAGTCCAAATTCTTTTGGAAAGACCCGGTAATTTCATAAATCGGTTCGGTAGCTACAAAGCTGTAGGTGTTGCAATTCCAGTCCAGCAGCAGAGGCGCTCCGTTGATTGAGAGCTTTTGGCTGTAGCCGGAATTGGGCGTGACCGTCAGGGTCACTCTGTCGCCCTGCATATAGCTGGCCTGATCGGCTGTTACAGAACCGTTTTTCAGGGTAGGAATGTGCACCTCAACCGGGAGAATTTCCTTCATCAAAAATGTGTAGGGAACATCTGCTGCATAACCGAAATTATACGCCTGCAGCTTTACCTGCTCCAGCTCTGTATCAGCGGTGACGCCTTTTCCGGAAAGATCGGTTTCCCAAACCACATGGTCATTGATGAGCAGGCGCAGATTGCTGTTTTCGCGGATCATACCAAACCGCACGCCCTCGCCATTTTTTGCGGCAGCATTTTCTGCGGACGTCAGCCAGTGAAGGGTTGTCCAGTTGCCGAGCATATTATTTTCAAATACCTGCAGGCAATACTGACCGTTGTCGTCCCGGTCGATCAATCGGACTGCGGCCTTCAGATTGCCGGCAAACTGCATTTTCAGGACAAGGGCATAGTCCTTCTGCGCACCCTTGGAGGCATCCTGAAACAGAACGCTTACGCCATTGCACGCGCCGAGCTTGGGAACAAGCTCACCGGTGCAATGGGAAGTAGAATGGGCGGGTGCGTGGGCAATGCCATGGGCCTCATTGATCAAATCCCAATCTCCGGTCCAGTACCAGCTATGCTGAGGTTCAAAGCTGCCGGTGATGTCGTAAACCTCTTCGGTAGCGACGAAGCTATACTGACCGGTGGCGTAATCCAGCAGCAGCGGCTCACCGTTGATGTAAAGCTTCTGCACATTGCCTTCGTCGGGCGTGACGGTCAGGTTGACGGTATCGCCAACAACATAGATTTCCCGATCGGCAGTAACAGTGCCGCCGGTAATGGCAGGCAGGTTGATCACAGCATCCCGATTGTTCAAATAGGAAACTGCGGCCTGATGGTAGCCGTACATTGCTTTTACAAGGGCCTGCATGGTGGCAGTGCCTTTTTCGCTCATACGGACGATGTAGGTCAGGGGACTATAGGAGATCTCCAGCTTCTCGTCGCCCTTTTGAGCGGTCAGAAGAATGTTCCGGGCATAATTCTGGGGCAGAATGTCGGGGATTTCCACGTAGAACAAACCGCTTTTTTCGTCAGCGTTGTAAGTATTTCCGCTTGCTGTAAAATGCACATCCGCAATGCTGTCGGCAACAAAGTAATAGCGAACAGCAACCCGGCTGTCCATCACCAGGGATGCACCGTAGAACCGGACACCGTCCAGCCCACCGGAAACAGTCAAGGCGGGATATTCCGCGGGAATCTGAATTTCTTCAGTCAGTGCATAACCGGTGTTTGCCAGATTGTCGGTATTCACAGCAAAATACTGCTGTGCAGCCGCGCCATAGTTCAGCATATGTCTCACCAGTGCCTTGGTGTTATTACCGTATTTGCCTGCAAGAATGGTTGCGGCGTATTCTTTGACGGTATAAGTACCGATGGCATACTCTGTGCCGTCAGCCACCAGCTGCAGGGTGATTTCCTGGGTCATCTGTGCCGCCGCCACACGGACAGGAATCAGATACTGTCCCTTCTCGTTGGGCGCAGACAGGCTGTGTGTAGTGGTTTGATCCGCTACTGTAACCTTTACAACTGCATTGCCGGCAAGTGCCGCAGGCACATTGAGGCAGAAATTAGCACCAATATCATCGCCAAGAGTGATGTTCCATTCCTGTACCTTCACATCAGGCGTTTGTACCGCAGCTGCGGGAAAAACCAACACACTTGCGATTTGAAGCACTGCAAGCAGTATGACAAAACATTTTTTCATAATTTTATTCCTCAGTCATCCGATGATTTTAGGCAACATATTCCTAAAAACTGCTTTTTAAGGCATCAAAAAGCAGTTTTTAAGAATATCTTGAAAGGGGCGGCGATGCCGCCCCTTTAGAGGATTTATGCGATGGAATTGAGATATGCGATTGCGGCATCATAGTAATAATACAGTGCCACAATTGCGTCCTTCAGCTCTTTGGAAACGCTGTCTTTGTTGTACATTCTTTCGATATAATTCATGGGGCTGTATACAACCTGAATGCTCTGTTCGCCACAGACAACATCCAGCGTGATTGCGGCCATCAGTGCGTTGGGTGCGATGCCCCCAATCTCTACATACCACAGACCGTCCTTCTCAACGGGGGTGTAAGCCTGCTCACCTACGGTGAATACACAGTCGGTCATATCACCGCTGAAATAGAAACGAACAGCAGTTTTGCCCTTGAACAGTAGGCTTGCACCGTAGAACTTCAAGCCGGAAATGTTGTTACGAATGACGGCTTCGGTGGATGCGGTGAAGTCGGCAGGCAATGTTCTTTCGACCACTTCTGCGGCCAGATTCTCTGTGTTATAACCGAAGCATACCTGGGAAGCACCACCGTAGTTTAACATTTCGGTCACCAGTGCCTTGGTTTCTGCGGTAAAGTCTCCGGAAAGAATCGTATCTGCGTAAGTCTTGACACAGTAGGTTTCGTCCAAAGCTTTGTCGTTAACTTGAATGGTAATCTGTTCGGTCATCTGGGCGGCGGCCACATAGGCAATGTACTTGCCGCCGTCAAGACCCTTGGATTCCAGTTTGGTTTCACCGATATGGAAGGTGACCTTGTCAGAGGTTGTAACACCGTCGAGCACAAAATTGATGCCGATGCAGTCACCCAGGGACAGGCTGTACTTGTCAACAGAGGGGGTCAGCCAGCCTCTGGGATCAACCTGATTTTGGGACACGGTGATGCCGCCGGAGACGGTCAGCGCACCCATATCACACCAGTCGTAGGATCCGGCGGTGTAATCCACAATGCCGGAGATCAAAACGGTGTGATCGCCCTTGGTGAAATAACGGCTCAGATCAACAGCGTCGTACTTGAAATCATACAAACCGAAGTCCACATCTACCCACTGAATTTCCTGATCCACAACCACCAGGATTTTGCCGGTACCCTTGGTGCTGTTGTTGGGACGGATGTAGGTTTGCAGATCGTAATAGCCGTCAGCAGGTACATTCAGCGTGTAGCTAAACCAACCCATATGACCCAGATCCTGCAGCGTGAAGTTTTCAGATGTAACGCCTGCAATTTCCATACAGCTATTGCCCTGATAGCCACGGAGGGTCTTTGCCCACTGGGCGTTGCCCCACTGGGACAGATCTTCAGGATCGCGTTTGGCAAAGTTCAGAATATAGGGAGCATCATAAGCGTAAAGATGGGTCTGCTGAGGATCTACCTTCTTCACATCGGCAACGCCTTCAATTTTCAGGTAGTTCAGGTTAATCCAGCCGGCACCGGTGCCCTTGGTCAGCGGCATCAGACGAATCACGTGACGGCCTTCCGTCAATTGCACATCTGCCTTCGTCAGCAGGAAGGCAGAATTGCTGCTGTCTGTGCCTGCGTAGGAAGTCTTTACAAAGGTCTCGTCATCCACAGAAATGACAATATAGTAGGAGGGATCGGCATAGCCTCTATAACTTGCGGTCAGATTATAGGTACCTGCTGCGGTCACGTCTACTACAAAACTGACAGAGGGCTGATGCCGCTTTTCAAAATTGGCAACGATGTCTTCATAGGACTGGTTGTAGCTGTTACCGGCAGGCTGAGAGCCGCCAAGCTGACCCTGATCGGTAGATGTAAAACGCCAAATAAATCCGTCGCTTTCAGCTTCCAGCACACACTCGCCCTGATGCAGGGGGTTAATGGGGGTAGCGGACTTGGTGATACCGCCGGAAACGGTCAAAGCACCCATATCGCACCAGTCGTTGGAGTTGCCGGTATAATCCATCATACCGGTAACCAGAATCACATGATCGCCCTTGGTCAGATAGCTGCTCAGGTCAGCGATCCACCATTTGGATGCATCCTTGTCCAAGGTCACATCGACCCAGCGATACTGCTGATCAATGACCAGCAGGATTTTGCCGGTACCGTAGGTACTTGTATCGGGGCGCAGATAGGTTTGCAAATCATAGTAGCCGTCAGCAGGGACATTGACTGTGTAGCTGAACCAGCCCAAATGCGCCAGATCCGCAAAGGTAAAGTTCTCGGTGGTCACACCGGCAGCGCTTGCCCAGCTGTTTCCCTTATATTTACCGATGGCATTTACCCACTGAGCGCCATTACCGGAATGATCTACGCCGGTAGATTCAAATCCCTGCATATAATGGGCTTCGGTAGCACTCAGATGCAGCTGATCCTTCATAGCACGCACGTTGCCGGGGCCTGCAAATTCAGTATAGTCTACATTGCACCAGCCGGCACCGGTATCCTGAGGCAGCGTGATCAGGCGCACATAGTGGCGGCCTGCAGTCAGCTCCACAGCAGCGGTAGTCAGCCAGCGGTTTGCACGGGAAGGATCGGTACCGTTGATACCGGCCTTGTAATAGTTTACATCATCCACAGAAACGATCATATAGTAATCGTTACCGGTGTAGCCGCGGAAACTGTTGTTGATGGTATAAGTACCGGCTGTTTCCACGTCGATATAGTAGGTGACCATGGGCTGGTTCTTGTTCAGCTTTGCGCCACCGGAGAGCTCGTTAAAGGTCTGCTTGGTGGCACCGGGCTGTGCGCCGCCCACACCAAGGTTCTTTTCGTTGGTGTCGATATCGGGATAACGCCACACATAACCGTCCCGCTCTGCTTCAAGAACATTGCCTGCGTGGGAGGGGCTGTACTGATATTTAGCCAGCTTCAAGCCACCGGTAATGGTCAGGCCCTTCATATGATTCCATTTTGCGTCGTTCGCGTCTGCTGCGGCCTGATCCTTGGGCATAACGGTGGTCAGGGTCAGGGTGTGGATGCCCTTGGTTAAATAAGTGGAAACATCTGCTTCACCGCTGTTCCAGGTAAAACGCTTGACTTCGGCAGTTTCACTGTCATCCACAAACATCGCCAATGCAAATTGGCCGTTACCATGCTCA
Organism: Oscillospiraceae bacterium; assembly: GCA_017465625.1. Classification (GTDB taxonomy): domain Bacteria; phylum Bacillota; class Clostridia; order Oscillospirales; family Oscillospiraceae; genus Faecousia. The sequence continues at coordinate 62,624 of JAFTVV010000037.1, forward strand.
CCGGGACCGTTTACATTGTAGGTCATACGGTAGTAACCGTCAGCAGGAGCCTCCACAGTAATAGCGGTGTGGGCAATATCCTTCAGATCCGCGCGGGTTACATTCTCTGCGTGGATGCCTCTGTCGTTAATGGGGGCAAATACGGTGTCTTCCAGTCGATCCGCTGCGGCGACACCGGCCTTGGCATAGTAACCGACATTGGCAGGCAAAGTGACCTGCTGGGGGGCGATGGGGGTAACTGCCTGTGCACCGGTGATCTCAATGTAGTCGGTATTGGCCCAGTTTCTGGGCTGGTCACCGGTAAAGGGGGTCATATAGATCACGTTGCGGCCTTTTACAAGCTGCACATCGACCTTTTCGCTTGCCATATAAGTAGCGGTATTGGCGGCAATGGGGGCATAAGGTACCTTATATGTCTCAGCGGGCTTACCGTGCACCGGATTGACCAACAGTGCGGCATAAGGTGTGCAGGCTTCGTTCATTTTCACGGTAGCCGCGACAGAAACCTGGTAAGTACCGGCCTCGGGAGCGTCTACGTAGTAAACAACGTAAACCCATTTATTTCTCAAAAAATAATCGCTGGAGATCTCGTTCCAGGTGAAGAAGTCACCGTTGGCATTGCCGAGACCTGCACCGCCGGAGAAGGCGGCATCGGTTGCTTTTGCATACTTGTTCCAGGTTGCATCTTCCGCTTCAATACGGACGGTCTGCTGTGTGGTTTCCTCTGCCATGATGCCAATTGCGGGGATACAGGCTAGAAGCATACACAGACACAGCACCATAGAGAGTACTTTTCTGAGCTTCATTTTGTTTCCTCCTTTTTATTTGCACAAAAACCGGTTTGTATGATGCACTTGTGAATTTGCACCAATTTTTGCACTATTTCATTACATATTATAGGCGATATGCCTTAATAAATGCAATTTCAGAAATCCACCAATGACTAACATAAATCGCTCAATTATGATCATTTTATAAAAAAGCAGTTCTGAAAGAACGGTGTCCTTCAGAACTGCTATTTTTACAGCATAAATGCAATTTGTTTTGGGAATTCCCGGTAGTCATCAATGCACAAAAAAGGAATGTCGGACAGGTATACCGATTCATCGTTGCCGCCGGTGCCGTAATCGTCGCCTACAAACAGCACCTCGTCGTGCTGCAGGCCGTTTTCCCGGCAGTACAGATCCAGTGCGTAATATTTATTATAGGGCTTCGGTGCCATATCGAAGGAGGACGAGCCGCCTACAAACACGCAGTAGTCTGCAAAAGCCGCGGTTACCTCGTTGTAGATTTTGCGCCGCTTGCTCCGATCCGGGTCGAAGGCCAGCTTGTCTGCCTGCTGTGCCTTTGTGCCCAGCACGGGGAAGGTGATACAGCCGGAGGGATGGTACTCCACATTGTCGCCGCTATATTGGGTAAAGCCGTATTTTTCACGAAAGCCGGTTACAATGGCTTCCGTCTTTTCCCGGTCGCATGGAAAGCTGTCGTCCCGAATGATCTCCAAATCCTGCTTTTCCGGATTGTATTTGGCGTACTGCAGGCCGTAGTTGCCAATAATGTCAATGGGGAAGTGCTCCAGCTGGTTGAAAATGCGGTACACCTGACCTGCCCCTACCATCAAAAGCTTATATTTTTGGCTGAGGGCAATCAGCGTTTGCTTACATTCCGGGGTCATCGGCTGCTTGTGCTGTGTCAGCGTGCCATCCAGATCCATGGCGATGACTTTGATTTTATCAGGATTCATATGCCTGTCCTCCAAACAAATCGTAATACAGCCACAATACGGTGTAGCGGTCTTTCAGCTCCTTGGCGTAGGAAACGGCATCGCGAAGCTTATCGGCAGAATACAGGCTGTAAAATGCATCCATATTCAGATTTACCGCCGCAAGCATTTTTTGGATATCCTCTGCCTTGGGCATATCTGCCAGCACCCGGCAGATCTCGGACTTCTTTGCCTGATAAACAGACAGCATATCTTTCTCATACAGACCGATTTTATCCTGCAAAGCAATGCAGCCTTCGGCAACAGGACCGTAGATTTCGTGGATTTGCGACACGTACTTTGCCCTGGGGAGTCGGTACTGCGCATCCGGCCAAGGCTCGGACAGCAGCTTTTCCCGAATCTGCGCAGTTACAACGGTGGAATAGGCCACATCAATACCGTGGGGGAAGTAGGCTTCACCGTTTACAATGCCTGTAATCTCAAAGAAATGGGAGAGGTGATGCTCACTGCCGGAGGCAGGGCGGGAAGAACCGGCAAAGCTCATAGCGATGCCCACGATTACCAGTGCCTCCATCAGAACCCGGACACTTTCCTCTTCCCGTTTCAGCAGACCGTCGGCAAGCTTTAAAGTTTTTTGCACCATCTCCATAGTCAGGTCATAGATATACGGACAAAAATACTCGTCGTTGACGATTTGGCTCAGCCGCCAGTCGTTTAAAGCGGAGTATTTGCCTACAATGTCACCGTAGCCGGCCTGAATCATCTCCATGGGCGCATTTTTCAAAACATCCGTGTCTGCAATAATGGCCGCAGGCACACCGGCAGATACCGTGACCTTCATACCGCCCAGGATCATTGCCGCACCGGTGGAGGCATAGCCGTCCATAGAAGGTGCGGTTGCCACAATGTAATAGGGAATACCGGTGGTATGGGAGACATATTTGCAAAGATCCTGAATTACACCGGAGCCGATGCCGATGATCAGCTCAGTGCCTTCTGTTTTCTGCATTACCTGTTCGATGGCTTCTTCGTTGGGGATCAGCACCGTTTCACCGGGAAAAACCACGTTGGAAAGCTTCTTTCCGTTCAGGGCCGCCACCGTCTGTTTGCCGGCGGCAGCGTATGTGTTTTCATCTGCGACCAAAAGGATGTTGTCGTATTCCTTTGAAAGATCGCCAATACCGGCAATGGCATTTTTTCCAATGGCAACATACCGGATATCACACCGGTGATGCTTGCCGCAGGCGCATTGTACGCCATATAATAATGTATTGATATTCATAGAAAACCTCTCAATCATTGGGGTAAAGCACAGCAATATCCAGCCCGTTCAAGGAAATGCTGCCGCTGTACTGCTCACCGGTTTCCATATTGCGGTAACAGCCGGGAACACTTGCTGTAATATCGTAGTCGTTATAGTTTTGCACAAACAGATATGGTGCTCTGGAGGTGACGGTCACACCCTCCGGCAGATCGTATGTCTGAATTTGGAGCTTTTCCAGAATCTGGGCATACAGCTTGTCGGATAATGCACCGGTATCCCGACAGCCGATATAGTAGGCAGTTCCTTTTTTGTAGCTGTTTTTCAGCAGGGCAGGCAGACCTGCATAAAAGTCCTCTTTGTATGCGCCCAAAACTTCTGCAGTGGTGGGGGTGATCAATTCACAGTAATCCACCACATCATAGGTGTTATTATCCCACAGCACGGCGTTTTTGTCTGTTTCATACAGACTGTCAATCTCATCAGCGATCAGACCGAATACGTCTTTAAGCTGATTGCCGGGGAAGCCGCCGAGGTAGCACAAATCGGTATCATTTACATAGCCGGTGGCGTAGGTCGCCACGGCTGTACCGCCCTGTGCAACATAACGCTCAATCCGATCAATCTGCTCTAGCGGCATACTGTAGAGCATCGGCATAACCACCAGATCATAACCGGTCAAATCCGCACCGGTGCTGATCACGTCCACGTCTACGCCCCGTTTCCAAAAGCTCTTGTAGTGCTGCAGGCAGGTCTGCATATATTTTTTGTCGGCATTGATAAAGCCGGAAGTGTTTGATAGTGCCCAGCAGTTTTTGTGATCAAAGATCACCGCAACCCTGGCGTTGGTTTTCGTGCCGCAGATTGCATCCAGCTTTTCCAGGCTGATGCCAACCTGCTTTACATCCTCAAACACGCGACCGGCAGCCTTGCCGTTGTGGTCAATCACTGCACCGTGGAACTTTTCCGAGCCGCCACGACCCTTGCGCCACTGGAAATACTGCACGCTGTCGCTGCCGTGGGCAACTGCCTGCAGGGATGCCAGACGGTGCATACCGGGACGTTTCAGCTTGCTCACTGCCTGCCAGTTGGTGTTGCTGGGGGTGGATTCCATCAAAAGGAAGGGCTTGTGCTTCAGACTGCGGAAATAATTGTGGCAAAATGCGGTTTCTACCGCACAGCGGATCTGGTCCTGCTCATGCCAGGAGGGGTAGGAGTCCCAGGACACCACATCCACATATTTCGCAAGAGCATCGTAATCCACATTTTGGGGAATCCACATCAGATTGGTGGTAACGGGAATGTGGGGGTTGACGGATTTGACGGCATCAATCTCCATCCTCATAAAATCCGTGGTTTGATATGTAACAAAATTCCGCCAATCCAAATACAGTCCGGTCATAATGATATCCGGCTCACCGTGCTCCATAGGAGAATGAATCTGCGCCCAGTCGGTGACAGTGTGGCTCCAAAAGCTGCTCCACCAGGCGTGGTTGAGCTTGTCCAGATCGTTATTATACTTCTTTTTCAGAAACTGGCGGAAGGCATCTTGACAAAGCTCGCAGTGGCATTCTCCGCCAAATTCGTTGGAAATGTGCCACAAAATCACATTGGGGTTATGGCCGTACCGTTCTGCCAGGGCTTTGTCGATGGCAACGGTCTTCTGCCGATAAATGGGGGAGGTGTAGCAGTGGTTGTGCCGGGTGTTGTATTGCTCCCGAATACCGGATTTGTTCACACGACGCACTTGCTCGTATTTTTCTGCCATCCAACGGGGACGGGCGGCACTGGGGGTAGCCAAAATGGTTTTAACGCCCTTTTTTGCCAAATTTTCAATAAAGCGGTCAAGCTGTTCAAAGTGGTATTCTCCTTCCACAGGCTCTAACATTGCCCAGGAGAAAATGCCCACAGACATACAGTTGCAGTGTGCCTGCGCCATCATTTCGGGATCTTGCTCCAAAACCTCGGGGTAAGCAAGCCACTGGTCGGGATTATAGTCTGCACCGTGTAAAAAATGGGGATGCAAGGCAGCATATTCTTTCATATAAAAACTCCTTCACTACACCAATCTGTGGTACATTCTAAAACCATTATATCACCGGATGCAACAATATTACAGCATCAAAAATCCACCAAAAAATAACATAAATCCCCCACTGATGACAACAGCATCGGCAGGAAGCGGATTCCCTCTTGATGTGACCGCGGTTTCGTGGTATGGTACTATTATTCTGTCAGGAGGTATCTTCAATGAAAAGATTGTTGTTGGTTTTACTTACGATTTGTATGTTGGGTCTTGCCGCAGGCTGCGGGCAAACCAACGATCCCACCGATGGAGGGGAAATTTCCGCACCGGATCAATTCAGATCCGACGAGCTCGAAAAATATACCATCGTTTATGGGGAAAATAATCCTCAATATGCCGCACTGGCCAATCAGCTGGCAGACCACATTCTGGAAAAATACGACCGATTTTTATCCGTTGCCTGCGATACAGATGCCCCTGCTGCAGCGTATGAAATCATCCTTGGCGATACCAATCGTTGTGAGCAGCAGGGCAGAATTATGGAATATGCAGTTACGGTGGAAGAGGGGCGGCTGCTCATCAGCGCCGGCGGCGGCTTTTCTTTGGAACAGGCTTTAAACGATCTGTGTGTAAATGTATTGAACGGACAAAGCTTTGCGCTCGAAAAAGGGGTCTATAATCAGGTCAGCTTTTTGATAAAATCCCAGCCTGTATCAGAGGGCACAACTGCCCGTGTGATGAGTGCCAATGTGCTGGCAGATGCATTTGCAGACAGTGCCTATAAGGACGCTTCTTACCGTGCAGAAATTTTTGCAGGAACGCTATTAAGCTACACCCCGGATGTGGTGGGTCTGCAGGAAACCGACGAAAACTGGAATACCGTTTTGGATGCGTATATAGAAAAAATGGAAACAATATACGGCATCTCCTACGCAAGACACCTGGCTGCTTACGAAGAGCAAGTAAACTACACTTCTCTGTTGTACCGCAGCGATAAATTTCAGGCACAGGACAGCGGCGTAAATGTATTTAACTGGTGGAAAGATGAGGCATTTCACCACAACTATCATATGCGCAATATTGGCTGGGCGCAGTTTTCTTCTGTCACCGATCCGGATGCTGTGTTTATTGTTGCCAACACCCACTGGTCCTACAGAACGGAACACGATGACGGCAACACCTTCCTTGCAGGCGCAGACAAGCCCATCGCTACCAATGAGCTGCGTCAGCAGTGCAAAGATGAAACCAATGCGTTTATGACCTCCCTGAGAAACAAATACCCGGAAATGCCCATATTCCTGACAGGAGATTTTAACACATCCCTACCGTTCTTTACGGAATCCGGCTGGACACCGGCAGAATTTCAGGTGATCAGCGAGGAAGCCAAGGAAAACGGAAAATCCATTTCCCTTGTACCGGAATCGGGTCACTTTGACCACATCTTTGGTGCAGGAAGCTACATTATAAATCTCTACGGATTTTTTTACGGTCCGAATTACCACGATTTGATGACCGATCATCCCTTTGTATATGTAGATCTGACCTTTTAAGACTGGAACGGGCGCGTTGCAAAAAATGCAACGCGCCCTTGTGCTTTTTCTAACAAATGTAAAAAAACGCAATATTTTTCGTCGATATTTCCGTTTTAAACAGCCAAAATATTGATGGGAGGATATAAAATGGGGATGAAACGAAAAAGTTGTTTATTTCTGATTTTGTTGGTGTTTTTATGTCCGCAAAAGGTTTGCGGTGTAAAAAAGCCGACTTTAATTTCGCGCATTACCGTCACCGCAGGCTACGGGGAGAACACGCTGATGCGCACCTATACTTCCGAGGAGAAGATGGAAGCGGTGCTTAGTTACCTTTATAAATTAAAGAAAACGGGACGGGCACGGGTAGATCCGGAGCAGCTGACCGGCATACGCCATCAGGTGACCATCTGGATGAGCGACGGCAGCTTTCGCACCTATCGCATCCGGGACTGCCGATATCTGTCGGAAGGCTGTGAACCGTGGGAAACGCTGGATTACGGGCAGGCATCACTGATTATGCCCATGCTGTATCTTTTGCCTTCGGATTAAAACAGCAGCGCAAACAGGGTCAGAATGACCAAAAATGCCAGATTAAACAGTGTAAACATCAAAACGTAGTAGCCGGTTTTGCCCGGGTTGCGTTTGGTGTATTCCCGAAAGGTGATCAGGCTGGCCAAAGAAGCGATCAGCGTGCCCACGCCGCCGATGTTGACACCCAAAAGAAGGTGTCGGTAATTATCGGTGAATTGGGAAAGGAGAATGGCGGAGGGCACGTTGGAGATGACCTGGCAGGACAGCACGGAAAATATCAGGGTGCTCTTGCTCAAAAGCGCAGAAAAAAGCTGCTTCACACCGTCAATGCGTGCCATATTGCCTGCAAATACGAAGAAAAACACGAACGTAAACAGCAGGGGATAGTCCACCATTTTCAGTGCCTTTCGATCGGCAATCAGCAAGGCGATGGGGATGATGGCCAGTCCGATATAGTAGGGAATACCTCGAAATACGATGGCAATAGAAAGGGCAAACAGGCACAGATACAGCACGGTCCGTCCCTTGGGCAGGAAGGTGGGTTCGTCCCGAATTTCCAAAGGCTCTGCCTTCACAAAAATCAGACAGCACAGGGTGATTAAGGTAATCGACACCAGAAAAGGCGGCAGCATAATCTGCATAAATTCCCCGGTGGGAATTTCAAAAAAAGAGTAAAGATACAGATTTTGGGGATTACCGAAGGGGGTCAGCATACCGCCCAGATTGGCGGCAATGTTCTGCATAATGTAGGTAAAGGCCATATATTTGCCCTTGCCGGTGGTGGTCAGCACCAGATAACCCAGGGGCAAAAAGGTGAGCAGAGCCATATCGTTGGCAATGAGCATAGAGCCGATGAAGGTGATATAAACCAGTGCCAGCACCGCAATACGGGCGTTGCGGAAGAGCTGAACGATTTTCTTTGCCAAAATATAGAAAAAGCGGATGTTTTTCAGGGCGCACACCACGGCCAGCACGCAAAACAGGCAGGTCAGGGTCTTGAAGTCAAAATACTTCAGATATTCCTTGTCCGGTGGGATGATCACCATGGTGACCAGCGCGGCAAGCAGTGCCACGAACATCATAACGTTTTTCTTAATAAGCATCACCGCAGGCGCAAAGGGGTGTTTCCTGTGGTGGACGTGCAGAAGCTTCATATAGATTCCTCTTTATATATAATGTGGAGCGCAGGAAAATGGCAATATCGTTCAGTTTAGGATGTCATTGCGAGCACCCTGAGCGAAGCCGAAGGGTGCGTGGCAATCCGTATCCAAAGGCTCCCTTGTGTAAAGGGAGCTGTCACGCGAACAGCGTGACTGAGGGATTGTTACGCGGGTGCTTCGCACCGCAAGAAAACGGATTCCCACGGCTGCTACGCAGCCTCGGAATGACAGGGGTTTCTTAACGTAATGACATTGGGGAAAATGCGGCTCTTATTTTCCGTAAATGACCAGTGTGCCGCTTTGGGTGCGGAGGGTGTAGCCTTGTTCCTCCAAAAGGGCGCAAAGAGCGTCGAAACCGCCAAAGCGATCCACCTCTGCCTCGGTGTTGGAGCGAATCACCACATAATCAGAGCTGAGCAAATGCTCTTTGGAGCAGTAGCGCAGGTCATACAGCACGGCACGCTCCGACAGATAAGCACCGTAAAACGTATGGGTGGTCACGGAAGCATCGTCGGGGATGGTGTTCAGGACATCTGCGACGCTTTCGTAGTAGGGCGTGTACTGACCGTACAGGGTGCTGTAGTACTGAATTTGGGGTGCTACATTTTGGAAGAAGAAGCCTGCGGATACAAAAATAGCTGCCATCAGGGCGCACAGGGGAATCAGCTTCCTGCGCAGGTCTGCCAGATTCACCGCCACCAGATAAACAAGCAGTGCAGTACTGCCGAAATTGTACTGGAAGAGGATGTTGTGCTGATAGGTGTAGTCGGACATCAGATTGACCAGAATATAGGGAATCAGCAGAATATAGCGATCAAAACGACGGGTAAACAGGGGAATGGCCATCAGGGGCAGAACGGTCTGCCCGATATAGGTCAGCTTCTCCTTGTCCACACATTCAAAAAGGGTTTTCATGGGGCACATCAAGGTGGCCTTGATCACCGCAATCAGGGAGTCGGAGCCGTCATAATTGAAATTTCTGTAGCGGTTGGTCATCACACCGTCACCGTAGGTACGCAGATACCAGGTGACAACCATAAACCAGCACAGCGCACCGATGAGCAGACCGATGCCCAGCCACAGCTCTTTTTTGTGCCCACGGGGGCAGTCGGTCAGTGCGCGCAAAAGCACATACAGTCCCACGATTGCCACATATACTGCCGCATCCTCCTTGACGCACAGGGTCAGCAGGGCGAAAATCACCGTCAGCACCGTGCTGCGTCGATCCACGGCGTACATCAGCCACAGCAAAAGAGGCAGTAAGAAGCAATTTTCGTGCAAATCGTAGTAGTTGCCGCCGGCGGTTACCGGCAGAATCAGCAGCAGTGCGCACAGCAGTGTGCGCAGCAATTGGCTCATACCGTGGCGTTTGCCGATCAGCCACAGAGGGATCACAGCAGATGCCAAAATCACCGGTTGGAGAATCTGCAAGGTGACAGGACTGGGAAACAGCAGATAAACCGGGAGCATTAAATAATAGATGGGGGAGACGTGCACTGCAAAGTGAGACAATAGGCCGTCCCGTTCCACAGTGGTCATGGGTGCACCGGTTTCTTTCATATTGTGAAACATCTGCGCGAAGATGCCAAAATCAAAAGTGGGGGTGGAGAAGGTTTTATACCGTCCCACCGTCCAGGCACTGACCGCGATCACAAAGCCCAAAGCCATCAGCCCCACCGAAATGGCATACACGGGGCAGTTTTTTTCCAAAACCGGTGGCAGTGCGCCGCCACGGGGCACATTTTTTGTTTTTTGGGCGGCAGAAGCACCGAAAAGTCCGTAGATCACCAGGATGCCCAAAATCAGCAGGCAAAGCAGCAAAAACGGGGTGGTGTAGCTGGCAGAAAGGGCGAGGATGCTCAAAAGACCGAACACCCCCAAAAACATCCAGCGCTCTGCCTTCCAAAAGGCAGAATAGTTTACCGAAAGAAATGTGAATGCACCACCGAAGCACAGGGTGAACAGCAGCACCCGGACAAGGGACATCTGTGCAATGCCCTGAAGCTGAGTCAGCGGTTTTAAATTCTGAGGCAGCAGCGCATATTCCAAAGTGGCGGCCATCAGCCAGCCTAAAAGCAGGTGGCGCAGCAGCGCACCGGACGCAAGCTGAGATTTTTCAATCGGTTTCAATGCAGGAACTCCTTTCGTAGACGAAGAAGGTGCAGACGGATGCCTGCACCTTTTGCTTTACAATCTCTTATAAGGTGGGCGGATATACCGTTCCTGACTGGTAGGAGAGGGACGGGCAAATACGCCTGCCACAAGACCCACCATGGCGTACAGAGAGATCAGGGAAGAGCCACCGTAGCTGATAAAGGGCAGAGTCAAACCGATAACCGGCACAATGCCGATACACATACCCACGTTGATACAAAGCTGGAACATCAGTGCCGCGGAAACACCGAAGCAGATCAGACGACGCTTGTAGTCACTGCTGCGTGTGCCCACCCAAATACAACGGGCGATAATGGCGGCAATCAGCAATACAGTAATGAGACAGCCGATAAAGCCCAGCTCTTCGCCAATGGCGGAGAAGATGTAGTCGGTGTGCTGTGCAGGCAGTGCACCGGGGATTTGGGTACGGGTGCCGTTAAACAGACCCTGACCGGTCATACCGCCACCCATCAGGGATTTGAGACTGCGCACAGTGTGATAACGTTCGTTGATGCCGTTGGGGTCAATGGAGGAGTCGAACACGATCAGAATACGACGCTTCTGATAGTCCTCCAAAAAGCTCCACATAATCGGTGCCAGTGCGGCGAGACCGCCGGCTGTTGCGGCAAACCACAAAAGGCTGACGCCGCCGGCGAAGGCCATCCCCAAAAACACGGATACGAAGATCAGGGACACGCCCAGGTCTTTGGAGATGATCATATTCAGACCCACGATCAGACCGGTATGAAACACCAGATGCATCACCGCTTTGGGACGGGAGGGATTATTTTGATAGGTGGCCATAACCGAGGCCAGAATCGGCACGAAGAAGATTTTGCAAATTTCCGCAGGCTGAATCTGCACCGGCATAAAGGGAAGCTCCAGCCAGCTTCGGTTGTCGGAGCCGGCAGGGGTTACACCGAAGGGGAACAGCAGCAGAAGCATAAAGCAGTTGATGGCAACCAGCCAGTTGCGGTGCTCGGTAATAAAGTCGATATCCACTGCGGAGACGATGAAAAAAATCCCCACACCCAACAAGGCGGCAACGATCTGCACCGCAACGTAACGGGTGCCGCCCTGAGCGTTGGTGGCACTGGCAATGACCAGTGTACCGAAAGCGGTGGCGGCAAGGCACAGCACCAAAAGGATCAGGTCTGCCTGGCGTATGGTTTTTTTGGTGTAATCAATCAATCGACGCACAAGCATCCCTCCTTTTTGTGCAACTTTACAGACCGTAAAAGGTGGTACAGGCAGGAAAATGCCCCTACATATAGTCCCTTTGGTCATAGCTGATCACATTATAGCACCAGTCACGCAAAAAGTAAACTCTAAACTATTTTGTTTTTGGGCAATGGTTACAAAATAATTACAAAGTTGTTTCTTTTTATGAAATAGCTATTGCATTTTTCGGTGAAGTGTTGTATTATTGCCTTAAACTGAGATAAAAACGGCCATATTTAAGAGGAAAATGAATGAGGTTATTGATGAGAAGAATTGTAACTTTTATGCTGTGCGCCATCTTGGTGCTTACCTGCTTGCCCCTGACGGTGATGCAGGCGGACGCGGCGTATGAAAATATATACAAAAATACAGGCGACCAGCGTGCGGATATCATCGGTGTTGCCCTGACCCAGGTGGGTTATATGGAGGGCAGCAACAACTATACCAAATACGGTGTATGGTTTGGTCATTCCAATATGGCGTGGTGCGGTGCATTTGTGTCCTGGTGTGCCAATCAGGCAGGCATCCCCACCAGCGTGCTGAAGAAAAACGGCTTTGCCAGTGCTTCCAGCTTCGGACTGAGCAATACGTTCAAGGCCGCCAGCCGCCTGCCCCAGTCCGGTGACCTGTTCTTTAAGGATAACGGCAACCACACAGGCCTCGTTTACTACGTCAGCGGTGATTATTTCTACACGCTGGAAGGCAACACCTGGGAAAATGACTCCTCCAAGCAGGGTGTGTATATCCGCAAGCGGAAGCTGCACGATGCCTATTATTTTGCATCTCCCAATTATAACGGCGCAAACAGCCACAGTCATACATACGAAACCAAGGTGGAATCTGCCCACCCCCACAAGGAATATCAGCTTTGCACCTCCTGCAACTCCAAAAGCTACACCGGCAATACCTCCAAGGTTGCCGATTGCAAGGAATGCATCATGGCAAGCTGCAGCCACAGCTACGGCAGTTATACAAAGTACAATGCTACTTATCATAAGGCCACCTGCAAGCACTGCGGCTATGTGGCGCAGGTGAAGCACAGCTGGGGAAATGACAAGGTGATCAAAGAGGCCACCTGTAAAACCGTGGGCACAAAACAGCAGACCTGCAGTGTCTGCGGTGAGACCAAAACGGTAGACATTCCCAAAAACAGCGCCCATAGCTACGGTGAATGGATGTATAAGGATGAGACGGTGCACTGCCGCACCTGTACAAGCTGTGGCCACGTGGAGGAAAAGAAGCATACACTGTCCAAAACCTACGGTGCGGATGCCGCCTCCCATTGGCGTACCTGCAGCGATTGCATGGGGCGCATCGGCGTGGAGAGCCACAAACGGGGAAGCGATAGCTGTGATGCACCCTGTAAGACCTGCTCCTATAAGGAATCCGCAGTCCACGAATACGCACAGCAGTGGGCATACGACGAAAACAGCCACTGGCACACCTGCCTGCACTGCTCCACTGTGGAAGCAAAGGCGGCGCATACCTACAGTGCCGACTGTGACGAAAGCTGTGACGAATGCGGCTACATCCGCGAAACGGTGCATAGCTGGGGTGCGGAGCTGCATTCCGATAAAAACGGTCACTGGAGCGAATGTGACGATTGCGGTCAGAAAAGTGATGTGCTGTCCCATAATCCGGGCTCCGGTGCAACCGAGGATCACGCACAGCTTTGCAAGGATTGCGGCTTTGAAATGGTGCCGGTTCTGACCCACGTGCTGACTGCAATGGATTACAGTCACGATGAAAACGCCCATTGGCTGAATGGGACAAATGAGGCAGAAAGTCATAACTGGGACATAGAAAGCGGCAAATGCACCGTGTGCGGTGTGCCTGCGCCCACAGTTCAGGGCGCGGTGGAAATCCCCTGGATGATTGTGCTTCCTGCAGTAGCCGGGGCGTGTATGCTCAGCGCGTTGCTGATCGCACTGTCCTTGATCCATAAACGTAAAAAGGCCCTTGTGCCGGCATAATAAAAAAGAAACTACGGGCGGATGATATCCGCCCCTACGGTGTTGAACGAAACGTGCAATATAGACCGTAGGGGCGGATATCATCCGCCCGCGATGCTGCCTCTGTCATTGCGAGCACCCTGCGTAAAAACGAAGGGTGCGGTGCTCCGCACCGCAAGAAAACGGATTCCCACGTCGCCTGCGGCTCCTCGGAATGACAGGGGATGGAAAACCGCGCAGGTTATCCCGTTACATTGCAGGGAAAACACATATTTGACGACAAAAAATCAAAAAAACAGGGGCTAAATTGTGCATTGTGCTGATTTTTGCAAAAAGCCCTGCAAACAGGGGATAAACCGCAAAAAACAGGTTGCGTAACAGGTCACAAAATGTTAAAATATGTTTGGAATATTATGTCCAAAAGTGTATCTGTGGGACGTGTATCTCCGCTCGTTTGGCTGCCATCTCGTAGGGAAAAGGCTTGCCTTTTCTTTATGACGCGGCTGTGCGCGTTTGGGAGGGAAGGCGAGCCTTTTCTCTACAGAGACCGCAAACCGGCGAGAGGGGTCGTACACCCCCAAAAAAGCGAATATGTACGAAAGGGGAATGTCTACAAAAAACGGTCAACCACCCACCGCGGCTGCGGGAGCCGCAAAGAAAGTCAACCAACAACGGTAAATACAGCCGGTGCTGTTTAGTCCATTGCTGTATTTATCACACAAAAATTGATTGTGGAGGCTAAAAAACAGATGAAAACAACTATGAAACGCATTTTCTCCCTGCTGATTGTCCTTGTGATGGTCTGCGGCATGCTGCCCGTCGTCGCATCCGCGGCAGAGACAGCAACGCTGACCTTCGATGCCGCCAAGGCAAACAGAACAAGCTTTAGCACGACCAAACAGGTTTGGGCACAGAACGGTATTACGTTCACCAACGACAAGGGAGCTTCTAGCAACGATGTCGCAGACTATGGTAACCCTGTGCGGCTTTATGCTAATTCCACCATAACGATTGCACACCCCGGGATGACGAAACTCGTCCTGAAAGGTAGCGAAACCAAGTACCTTGGCGGATTTGCCGCAGGCGGCAATGTCTCTGTAAGCGGCACTACGATCACCGTGACCTTTACAGAAGCTACAGATTCCTATACATATAAGCTTTCTAAGCAGCTTCGTCTTAACAGCATTGAGGTAACTTACGATGATGCTGCAGGCGGCTGCAGCCACACCTACACCGAGGAGATTGCGGCTGTTGATGCTACCTGCACCACTGTCGGTAACACCGCTGGCGTAAGATGTGCCGACTGTGGCCTTGTTTTGGAAGGCAATGAGCCTGTTGCAGCCCTGGGTCATAAAAATGACGAAGGCGTTGTAACAGATCCCACCTGCCTCGAAGACGGCTACACCACCTACACCTGTACCGTTTGTGGCAAGAGCACCAAGGAGACCATCGCAGCTACCGGCCATAACTATGTAGACGGCACCTGCACCGGCTGCGGCATTGAACAGCCTACCGGCCTGGCTGGCAAGTACTACATTGCCGCCAAGCGTAGCACCGGCAACTATATGTATATGACCAACGATCTGGGTTCTGCTTCTACCAAGCGTTATCAGGCGATTGACTCCGGTGTGGCAACACTGCCCGAGAGCATTACGGCTCCCGTTGACGCACAGGTCTTTGAGCTGATCTCCGTTGACGGTGGCTACAAGATCAAGGCCGGCGATCAGTACCTGGGCTGGACCTCCGGCAACTCCGGCGCACTGGTGGACGAGGCTTCTGCCATCACCGCTACCATCGACAGCGCTGCCGACAACACCTATAATATCCACTTTACTGCAAGTGATGCGGAGCGTTACCTGTCCCTGAACTCCGATGCACAGTACCAGTACTGTGCTTGGTACAAGTCCGGCCAGGTTATGAATCTGAGCCTGGTTCCTGTTGCTGTAGCAGAGGAGCCTGAGTGCGAGCACAACTTTGTAGAAGGCATCTGCACCATTTGCGGCGCTACCGATCCCTCCGAGCCCGAGCCTGAAGAGGTGAAGATTGTCTTCGAACTGGGCGAAAATGGTGACGCTTCCCATGTAGACGGCACATCCGCTACCGAATATACCGAAACTGTTGGCGACTATACACTGAATATTACTGGCGGTACAAAAATGTATACCGGAGCTGTTGACGCAACGGGCAATGGCTGTATTAAGTTGGGTACCAGCAGTGTGGTAGGCGGCTTCTCCTTTGTGGTTCCTACTGATGTTGAAAAAGTTGTCATTTGCATCGCAAAGTACAAGGCCAAGACTACAAAAGTTAATGTCAACGGTACCGAACATACCCTGAGCGCTTCTTCCGATAACGGCGCTTATGACGAGATCACTGTTGACACATCCAGCAGCAAAACGGTCAGTGTTACAACTGTTTCCGGTGGCGTTCGTGCTATGGTTAACAGCATTACATTTATCTGTGACAAAGCAGACCATACCTGTGATTGGGATGAAGGAACTGTTACCAAAAAAGCTACCTGTACCACAGACGGCGAAAAAACCTATAGCTGTACTGTTGAAGGCTGTACAAAAACCAAGGTTGAGACAATCCCTGCCACCGGCCACAGCTATGATGAAGACGGCGCGTGCACAATTTGCGGTGTTACACCTGCAGAAGTCGTCGATGCGGCTTATGCACTTGCGCCCGACGCATCCCTGGAAGGCACCTATACCTTGACCGGCGTGATCAGCGCAGTCAATACTGCTTATAATTCCACTTTTCAAAATGTCACTGTTACAATTAATGTTATCGGTGTAGACGGTAAGCCTATTCAGTGCTACCGCATGGAGGGCGAGGGCGCTGACCAGATCGGTACTGGCGATACCATTACCGTAACCGGCACCCTGAAGAATTATAATGGCACCATCGAGTTCGATGCTGGCTGTACCCTGGATAGCTGGAAAGACACCGGAAGTGACTTTGTAAGGCCGACTACTCCTGAAGAGATCGTCAACGCTGCCTATGCTCTGGAAGTAAATGCATCTCTGGAAGGCGGCAACTACACCCTGACCGGCGTAATTTCCGAAGTAAAAAATGCTTATAGCGCAAAGTACAGCGATATCACTGTTATGATGGTCGTTGGCGATATGACCGATAAACCCATTATGTGTTACCAATTGAAGGGCGATGGTGTTGACGAGATCTGTGTTGGCGATTCCATTACCGTAACCGGCACGATTAAGAATTACAACGGCACTGTTGAATTCACACCGTGTACACTGGATTCCTATGAAATTAAAAATGGTCATACCATTGTTGTGGATGCGGCTGTCGCTCCCACCTATACTGCCACTGGTTTGACTGCGGGTGAACATTGCTCGGTGTGTAACCTGGTTACAGTCGCACAGACGGAAATTCCTGTTCTTGAAAATCCTGTAGAGACCTACAACATCACATTGAAGGATAATATTGGCATCAACTTTGTGATGAAACTGGCAGAAACCGATGAGGTTACTGTGACCGTAGGCGGCGAGGCAGTAGACTGCGCTGTGGTTGATGGAAAGCTCTCCATCAATGTGGCGGCTGCCCAGATGACAGATGAAATTGCCATCTATGTCAATGGTCTGCCTTTGGCCAAGACCTACTCCGTTCGTGGCTATGCCGATGAGGTTCTGGCCGGCGAGTACGGTGCAAACGTCAAGGCTCTGGTTCGTGCAATGCTCCACTACGGCGCAGCTGCTCAGGACTACTTCAATTACAACGATGGCGACTACGCGAATGCCGGTATGACCGACACCGTAACCAACCCCATTCAGGCTGCTGAAATGGTACCCACCACCGGTGAGACTGCCGGCATCGTACACTACGGTTCTACTCTGGTTTACCGTGACAGAGTTGCTGTCCGCGTATACTTCATGCTGACCGGTGATGCCGCAATCGATGCCTTCACCTTCACCGTCAACGGCGAAGCCGTGGAAGCTCAGGAGGGAAGCAACGGTCTGTACTACGTAGAGATCGCTGATATCGCTCCTCAGAATCTGGATGATGCAGTGACCGTGACTGTAAACGACGGCCTGACCGTGACCTACAGCGCTCTGAACTACATCTACCGTATGGTCAATAAGACCGAAGACAATGCTCTGAAAACCCTGCTGCAGCAGCTGTATGATTACTATATGGCCGCTGAGTATCTGGTTGAAAACGGTCCGGACGAATTCGAGACCGAGCCTGACGTTGTCGGATAATACGCAAAACCAAACAAAAAAGTGCTACCCACCCGGGTAGCACTTTTTTTAATGCATAATGTAAAATGCATAATGCATAATTGCGCATCTAAAGAAGCAGTCATTGGGAAGAAAGAGCGCCAACGGCTCCCCTGCAGGGGAGGCTTTTTTTGAGGGTGCGTCCGAAGGAATTGTCATTGCGGGGGCGTTTACGATAAGTGGCAATCCGTACCTTTGTATACGCACCCACCGATCGTAAAAATCCGTAGGGACACCCGTCCCCGGGTGTCCGCAAATATTATAATCCGTCGGCTCTGCCGACACCACAGCTTTCCACTTTCCACTTTCAACTTTCAACTAAAAACGGGACAAAGACCCGTCCCCTACAAAAAGACATCAGCGCGGATACCGTCCGCTATATTTAATCCGTTTCCCTATATACATTGTTTGTCTTGATTTTATAAGGAACGATTGATATAATACTTTCGTTTAATACATACAGATCTGGAGGAAAAAATGGGCTTTTTCGACTTATTTATATTGGCAGTTGGTCTTGCGATGGACGCTTTTGCGGTATCGATTTGCAAGGGCCTTTCTATGAAAAAGGCCACATTGCGTGAAGGTGGCATCTGCGGTGCGTGGTTTGGCGCGTTTCAGGCACTGATGCCGCTGATGGGCTTTTTCCTGTGCAAGCTTTTTGAGGATGCCATTCGCTCCTTCGACCACTGGGTAGCCTTTATTCTTTTGGGACTGATCGGTGCGAATATGCTCAAAGAAGCGCTGGAACACAAATGCTGTGACTGCGACGAAAAAAGCGGTGATCTCTCCGTTAAGACCATGCTGATTATGGCCGTTGCCACCAGCATCGATGCCCTTGCGGTGGGCATTTCTCCCCTGGGCACAGAGCCGGGAACCAACATTTTCCTTGCGGTGACGCTGATTGGCGTCATTACCTGCGGTCTGTGCGTGGCAGGTGTAAAAATCGGCAACCTCTTCGGCAGCCGCTACGAAAAGGGTGCCCGTCTGGCAGGAGGCATCATCCTGATCCTTTTGGGTACAAAAATTTTGGTGGAGCACCTGATGGAGCACGGAGCAGCGATATGATCAATAAAACAAAGGGCAGACTGATTTTTTGCATCACGCTTGTGGTGATGAATGTGGCTTTTATTTGGGCAAACTCCTTAATGAGTCAAAAAATGTCCTCGGCCTTCAGTCAACTCATTGGGCGCATCATCAGCTTGTTTTTGCCCGGTGAGGGGGCGGTTGCTTCCGGCACAGGGCACGGTATTTTGCGGAAAATTGCCCATGTGACAGAATTTGCAACTTTGTCATTTTTATTAAGCTGGCTGTGCCGGATGCTTTTCGAGGAAAAATGGAAATACTTTGTACTGCCAATTGGCGTTGGCGTGGTGATTGCCAGCATTGACGAGCTGCTTCAGCGCCTGATCCCCGGTCGCGGACCTCGTGTGCGTGACGTGGGCATTGATACCATTGGACTTTGCCTGGGCGCTTGCGCAATGTGGGGACTGACTGCCCTGATACGTCGAAGAAAGGAAAAGAAGAATGAGCTGCATTAAAACCCGGTCAGGCTTTATGTTTGACCCACTGCATCCCTGTGAGGAGCAGATTATCATTGAGGATATTGCCCACGCACTTTCCTTTTTGTGCCGTGCCAACGGGCATTTTAAAAGCTTTTATTCTGTCGGTCAGCACTGCATCAACTGCGCCCGGGAAGCATCTGCCCGAGGCTACTCCAAACGGGTACAGCTGGGATGCCTGCTCCACGACGGCAGTGAGGCCTATCTTTCCGATGTGACCCGTCCCGTAAAGGAGGAGCTTCCCCGGTATCTGACCATCGAAAAGCCTCTGCAGGACGCAATCTGGAATAAGTGGCTGACGCCTGCACTGACGCAGGAGGAGATCGACCAAATTTTTGAGATTGACGATGCACTGCTTTATAATGAATTTGTGGCACTGATGGATACGGCCCTCATAGAACCTACACCGGTTCTGCAAGCACCTGCTCAGTTCCACTTTGTGGATTTTGAGACGACCAAACAGGAATATTTAAAGCTGTTTTGTCTTTTAACTGCATAAAAAAAGAACTAACCCTCGACTGACGCTGCTGCCAATCGAGGGTTAGTTCATTGGAATATTGGGATCTCTCATAATTTCTTATGCCCTCCGTTCTCTCAGAAGCACTGTTGCTTCCTTGTGTCTATAAGATACCATAGATCATCCTTTTTTGCAATTGACAGATCAGCTGAAATTCCGGAACAATTCTTGTGTGTTTTACCCATAGACAGATGTACGCCTGCTGTGATATAATGAATCTGTTGGGCGGCTTTGCGCCGCTAAGACCCTAAACCGTCAATTGGTAATTGCTCGGTTTGGGGTCTTGTTTTTTGGGAAAAATCATAGGACTTGCAAATTGGGGTAAAGCTGTATATAATACCTTATATTATAGGCGGAGTATACAGGGAAGGAGCTGAGGGTATGATGCTGAGGTCCGGGAAGAAAAGAATCAGAAGAAAATCGGTTAGTCCCACGCGGATTATAGCGGTTACTTTTGCCGCAATCATCCTGCTGGGCGCAGTGCTGCTGAGTCTCCCTGTGGCATCCCGAAGCGGCAAATCCTGTGGCTTCGTACCGGCACTGTTCACCTCCACCTCTGCCACCTGCGTAACCGGGCTGACCTTGTTCGATACCTGGAGCCAATGGTCCGGCTTTGGGCAGACGGTGCTGATTGTGCTGATCGAAATAGGCGGTTTAGGCTTTATGAGTGCCGCCTCTGTGGTAATTTTCCTGCTGCGGCAGAAGGTGGGCTTGCGTCAGCGGATGCTGATGGCCCAGTCGCTCAACGTAGACGATATGCAAAGCGTGGTCAAGCTGCAAAAATGGGTGATTTTTGGCAGTCTTTCCATTCAGGCAGTGGGCGCGCTGATTCTGTTTTTGCGGTTTTTGCCGGATTACGGTGTGGAAGTGGCGGCAAAATGGGGCGTTTTCCACGCCATTTCCGCATTTTGTAATGCCGGCTTTGATCTGTTTGGCTCTATTGCCCCGGGGCAGAGCGTTGCCCCCTTTAACGGGGATTGGGTGGTGTGCCTGACCTTGATGGCGCTGATCATCTTAGGCGGTCTCGGCTTCCTCGTATGGGAAGAAGTGGTGCGACTGAAGCGGTTTAAAAAGTTTAGTGTCTATACAAAGCTGGTGCTGCTGACCTCGTTGGGACTGATTCTGTGCGGCACGGTGGTGATTCTTGCACTGGAGTGGAACAATCCCCAAACACTGGGCAATATGCCTGCGGATGAAAAGATTCTAAACGGTCTGTTCCAGTCCGTCACGTTGCGTACTGCCGGATTTGCCTCCTTTGACCAGGGGGCATTGACGGAGGGGAGCAAGGCCGTTTCCATTGTGCTGATGCTGATCGGCGGCTCTTCCGGCTCAACGGCCGGTGGCTTAAAGACGGTGACCTTTGTGGTGATTATGCTGTTTTTGGCCACACGTCTGCGGGGGCGTTCCACCGTTACGGTGTTTAAAAGAAGCATTGCATCTTCCAAGATGCTGGATGCGATGACCCTGATTATTTCCGTGGTGAGTCTTGCAATGGTGGGTGCGATTGTGATTTGTGCCACCTCCGGTGTCAGCCTTGCAGATGCCCTTTTTGAGTGTGCCTCTGCACTGGGCACGGTGGGGATGACCACCGGTGTGACCAGTCAGCTGATTCTGCCGACCCAACTGATGATTATTTTGTTTATGTATTTTGGACGGGTGGGGATTTTAACGCTCAGTCTGGGCTTCCTGATGGGAAGCCGTACCGAGTCCCGTTACCAGTATGCCCACACCAATATCTTGATCGGATAGGAGATGCCTTATGAAATCTTATATGTTAATCGGCTTAGGGCGTTTCGGCGCAGAGGTTGCCCGTCGCCTGTGCCAGCTGGGCTGTGAGGTGCTGGCGGTGGATACCAGTCAGGAGCTGGTGGATGCCATCAGCAGTGAGGTGACCCACGCGGTTGTGGCAGACGCCCGGGATAAAAATGTACTGAAGGCCTTGGGCGCGGCAGAATTTGACTGCGCCATTGTTGCTGTGGGCGGCAGCTTGGCAGACTCCGTGCTGGCAACGATGAATCTGAAGGAGCTGGGCGTGCCCAAGGTGGTATGCAAGGCTCACGACGAGACCCATAAGCAGGTACTTCTGAAATTGGGTGCGGATCAGATTGTGATTCCCGAGCAGGAGCAGGCGTACCGTCTGGCACGCAGTCTTTCCAGTCGGAATGTGCTGGATTATATCGAACTTGCTGAGGATTACGGCATCATCGACCTGCCTGTGCCCTCCGGTTGGGTGGGAAAAAATCTGCGGGATTTGAATGTCCGCGCCAAATTGGGCGTCAATATTCTGGCAGTGAAGAAGGAACAAAAAATCCGATTGTCTCCTGCGGCCGACTACGTCTTTGAACAAGGGGATGTCGTGGTGATTTTGGGGGACACGGCAGCACTGAAAGCGGTGCAAAAATTATGACAGAACGCAGAATTACATCCCGTCAGAATCCCATCTTGCAGCAGGTGCGCAAGCTGCTTTCCTCCCGTTCCGAGAGAGAGAAAACAGGGCGCTTTGTGGCAGACGGCACCAAGCTGCTGGCAGAAGCAGTGCAGTGGTGGGACGGGTTAGAGACGGTGATTCTGGCAGATGATGTGCAGGTGCAAGTGCCGGAGCAGACACAGATTATTCGTGTTCCTGCCGACGTGATGGCGTCGATTTCCCCGATGCAAACCCCTCAGGGTGCGCTGTTTGTATGCCGCTTGCCCTCTAAAAAGGCCTTTGCGCCTACCGCCGGAATGCTTTTGCTGGACGGTATTCAGGATCCGGGCAATATGGGCACGATTTTGCGCACTGCCGATGCCCTGAATGTGCCGGTGGCACTATTGGAGGGCTGTGTAGATCCCTACAGTCATAAGGTGGTACGCGCCTCTATGGGTGCGGTGTTCAGAACCGCTGTGGTACAGACCACTTGGCAAGAGGCACAGCAGGCTTGTAAGAGCAAAAATATTCCCATTGCGGTAACCGCCCTTTCTGCCAAATCGCAGGACATCCGCACAGCTTGTCTGAATCAAATGGCAGTGGTCATCGGCAGCGAAGGACAGGGTGTGCGCAGTGAAATTTTACAGCAGGCGGATGCACAGCTGGTGATTCCTATGAACAGCCGCTGTGAATCCTTAAATGCGGCAATCGCCGCCGCCATCGTGATGTGGCAAATGGGCAAATAAAAGGAGAAAAGCGATGCTGGTACATTGGATGTGGCTGCATTTATTGAAGAATTTAACACTGCGGCAGAAAAAAGCCCTCCTGCAGCGCTGTACAGATCCGGAGCAGCTTTATCAGGCAGATGAGAAGACGCTGAAGCGGATTGAGGGCATCTCTGCCCCAATGGTGGAGGCGCTGATGCAAAAGGATTTGCGTCCGGCACAGAAGATTTTGGATGACTGCACGGAAAAACACATCGGCATCCTGACGTATTACGACAGCGGCTATCCCGGAAAACTGCGCAGTATTCATCATCCGCCGCTCATTCTGTTTTATAAAGGTACACTGCCGGACTGGGGTGGTCGTCCTGCTATTGGCGTGGTCGGCACACGGAAGGCAACACCCTACGGTCTGCGTATTTCACGCAATATGGGATATCAAATTGCAGGTGCCGGGGCGCTGGTGGTATCCGGCGGTGCGGCAGGTATAGACGCGGAGGCGTTATATGGCGCACTGCAGGCAGGCAAGCCTGCTGTGGCGGTACTGGGCTGCGGTGTGGATGTGGTTTATCCTGCCGCAAACAGAGACCTTTTTGAAAAACTGGAACAGTGCGGCTGTATCCTCTCTGAATATATCCCCGGAACCCGTCCCGATCGCTGGCGTTTCCCGGAACGCAACCGCATCATCAGCGGTATTTCCAGCGGCATTTTGGTGGTGGAAGCACCGGAACGCAGCGGCGCATTGAATACCGCCCATCACGCAAAAGAGCAGGGCAGAGATGTGTTCGTGGTCACCGGCAATATTGATAATCCTCTTTGCACCGGCAGCAATGCGCTGCTGGACGAAGGTGCAGTTTCGGTGCGGTCCGGCTGGCAGCTGGTGGAGTCATACGAAAGTCTTTATCCCGGTGTTCTGCACCGATTTGAAGAACAGATTGCACAGCAGGCAGAGCCTGCTGCACCCATACAGCGCCCTGCACCAAAGGCAAAGCCCACCAAAAAACCCATTGACAATCGGAAAAAATCCAATTATAGTGTCTTAGACCGTGAAAACAAATCCTACACACCGGAGGAGCAGGCCATTCTTGCCTGCCTGAAAAGCACGCCTTGTCCTGTGGACGAGGTGATTGCCGCGACGGGCCTTCCTGCCCAACGGGTGCTTTCTCTGCTGACCATGCTCACCTTAAAAGGGGCGGTGCAGAATCATCCGGGTAAGTGTGTTTCGATCAAATAATCTATTGCGGAGGAAAAAATGGCAAACGCAACCAATCTTGTAATCGTGGAGTCTCCCTCCAAGGCGAAAACCATCGGTAAATATTTAGGACCGCAGTATACGGTGAAGGCCAGTATGGGACATCTGCGGGATTTGCCCAAAAGCACCATGGGTGTGGATATTGAGGGCGGATTTATTCCGGAGTATTTGCCTCTGGAGAATAAAAGCGAAGTAATTGAAGACCTGCGTAAGTCCGCAAAGAAAGCGGAACGGGTCTTCCTGGCAACTGACCCGGACCGGGAGGGCGAAGCCATCTCCTGGCACTTAAAGGAGCTGTTGGAGCTGCCGGATCAGAAGACCAGCCGTGTAACATTCAACGAGATTACAAAAAAGGTGGTGGAGGAGTCCATCGCCCATCCCAGAGACATTGACTACAGCCTGGTGGATGCACAGCAGGCGCGTCGTCTGCTGGATCGGATTGTGGGTTATCAGCTCTCTCCGCTGCTGTGGAAAAAGGTGCGCCGCGGTCTGTCCGCAGGACGGGTGCAGTCTGTGGCAACCCGTCTGGTGGTTGACCGTGAAAATGAGATTCGGGCATTCCAGCCCAAAGAGTACTGGGCTTTGGAGGTGCTGCTGCAGCGCAACGGTAAGCCCGGTATGTTTAACGCCAAGTATTACGGCACGACCAGGAAGGTGGAGCTGGAAAATGAGGAACAGGTAAACCGTGTTCTGCAGGATATTGAGGGCAAGGACTTTACCGTCACTTCTGTGAAGCAGGCGGATAAAAAGCGCAGCTCTGCGCCCCCCTTTACCACCTCTACCTTACAGCAGGAGGCTTCCCGTAAGCTGAATATGACCCCCAAGCGCACCATGTCCATTGCCCAGCAGCTGTATGAAGGCATCGACGTGGAGGGAGAGGGCACTTTGGGTCTGATTACCTATATGCGTACCGACTCCTTGCGCCTGAGCAATGAGGCCATGGATGCCGCCGCGCATTTTATTAAAAATCGCTACGGTGCGCCCTATTATTACGGAAAGCACCACGTTTTCAAGACCAAATCCGGCGCACAGGATGCCCACGAAGCCATTCGTCCCACCCACGTGGAGCTGGACCCTGAGAAAATCCGCAAATCCCTGACCGGTGACCAATATCGGCTGTATAAGCTGATTTGGAGCCGCTTTTTGGCAAGCCAAATGGCAGATGCAGTGTACGACACGGTGGCAATCGACACCAAGTGCGCACAGCATACCTTCCGTTCTACCAATCAGAGCGTGAAGTTCTCCGGCTTCCTGGCGGTATATGAGGAAGGCCGTGATGAAGAGGTGGCGCAGGAGGATTCTCCGCTGCCGGATCTGCAGGTGGGTGAAAGTGCCTGCTGTGTGGATTTGAAGAAGGAACAGCGGTTTACCCAGCCGCCTGCCCGTTACACCGAGGCCACCTTGGTCAAGGCAATGGAGGAAAAGGGCGTGGGTCGTCCTTCTACCTATGCAGGCATCGTCTCCACCATTCAGGAACGGGAATATGTGAACAAGTCCGGCAAATTGCTGATGCCCACACCCTTGGGTGAGGTGGTCACCGGTTTGATGCTGGAACGCTTTAACGATATTATTGATGTAGAATTTACCGCCAATATGGAAAACCGGTTGGATGAGGTGGAAGCAGGCAAGCAGAACTGGAAAGCTGTTCTTGCAGACTTCTACAAGGGCTTCCATCAGGAGATGCTGGAGGCGGAAAAAGCATTGGAGGGCACACGGCTGAAAGTGCCTGATGAGGTTACCGAGGAAATCTGCGAAGTTTGCGGCCGCAATATGGTGGTGCGTATTGGCAGATTCGGCAAATTCCTGGCTTGCCCCGGCTTCCCCGAATGTACCAATACCAAGCCCATTGTAGAAAAAATGCCCGGTCGCTGCCCCAAGTGCGGCAGTACCATTTTGAAGCGCAAGTCGAAAAAGGGCTATGCCTATTATGGCTGTGAGCGCGGTGCGGAATGTGGCTTTATGACTTGGGATGTGCCTACTGCGGAGGATTGTCCCACCTGTGGGCAGACCATGTTCAAAAAGGCAGGCAAGGGTCGCAATAAGCCGTTCTGCGTCAACGAGCAGTGTGCAAACTTCCTGCCGGAGGATCAGCGGGGTTATTACAAGAAGAAAACCACCGCAGAGAGCGAAGAGCCGCAAAAACCGGCAAAAAAGACGGCAGGAAAGGCTGCCGGAAAGACCGCGGCAAAAAAGAAAACAACCAAGAAGACAAGTAAGAAATAAGAAAAGGAGCAAAACAGGATGGTAAAGGTGGTTGGCGCAGGACTGGCAGGATCAGAAGCCGCGTGGCAGCTGGCTGAGCGTGGTATTCCGGTTACGCTGTATGAGATGAAGCCCCATAAAAAATCCCCGGCGCATCACGCCGATACCTTTGCGGAGCTGGTTTGTTCCAACTCTTTAAGAGGCGACCGCATTGAAAATGCGGTGGGACTGCTGAAAGAGGAATTGCGGCGTATGGGCAGCCTGATCATCGCATGTGCCGATGCCACCCGTGTGGAGGCCGGCGGCTGTCTGGCGGTGGACCGTATGGGTTTTTCTCAACTGGTCACGGATAAAATCCGCAGCCATCCCCTGATTACGGTGGTGGAGGAGGAGCTGACCGAAGTGCCGGAAGGACCGGTCATTGTGGCCACAGGTCCTTTGACCTCCGATGGAATGTCTGATGCCATCGGTCGGTATTTTGGCACGGATTACCTGCATTTTTTTGATGCCGCCGCACCGCTGGTCACTGCCGAGTCCATTGATATGGCAGAGGCCTGGTGGCAGTCCCGTTACGACCGTGGCACACCGGATTACATCAACTGCGCCTTGAGTAAGGACGAGTATGATGCCTTTTTAAAGGAGCTGATCTCTGCACAGGAAGCGGAGGTGCACGGCTTTGAAGATCAAAACGTTTTTGAGGGCTGTATGCCGGTGGAGGTGATGGGTCGCAGAGGCTACGACACGCTGCGATTCGGTCCGCTGAAGCCTGTGGGACTGACTGACCCCAAAACGGGAAAAGAGCCTTACGCCGTAGTGCAGCTGCGGCAGGATAATGCGGCAAAAAGCGTATTTAACCTGGTCGGTTTCCAGACCCGTCTGAAATTCCCGGAGCAAAAACGGGTATTTTCCATGATTCCTGCGTTGCGGAATGCGGAATTTGTCCGTTACGGGGTCATGCACCGCAATACGTTCCTGCAGTCGCCCAAGCTGCTGGATCGGTTTTATGCAGACAGAAGAAATCCCTTGGTGGCCTTTGCCGGGCAGATGACCGGCGTGGAGGGCTATGTGGAAAGTGCCGCTTCCGGCTTTTTGGCGGCGGTGGCAATGGCGGCCAAAGTGCAGGGCAAGACCCCGGTGGAATTTCCCCAGGAGACCGCCATTGGCGCATTGGGCTTATACATCAGCGATGAACGGCATACAAGCTTTCAGCCGATGAATATCAACTTCAGCATCATTGCGCCTCTGCAGCAGAGGGTGCGCAAAAAGAGTGAAAAGAATTTGGCAATTGCCAACCGTTCCTTAGAGATTATCGAAAAGCTGACACAAGAAGAAAGAGGTGGCGCAAATGAAGATCATACTTGATGCAATGGGCGGTGACCACGCACCGGAAGCACCGGTTTTGGGCGCTCTGCAGGCAGTAAAGGATTTTGATGCACAGATTATTTTGATGGGTCGCGGCCCTGAGATTTTGGATGTGCTGAAGAAAAACGGCATCGAAGATCTGCCGGACGGCGTCCAGATTGCCCACGCCGATGATGTTGTGGATATGCATGATGATCCTGCGGATGCAGTCCGCAAAAAGAAAAATTCCTCTATGATGTTAGGTCTGCGGATGCTGGCAGAGGGAGAGGGCGATGCGTTTATTTCCGCAGGCAGTACCGGTGCGCTTTTAAGCGGTGCAACATTGCTGGTCAAGCGTGTAAAGGGTGTGCGCCGTGCGGCAATGGGCCCCAGTATTCCCAATAAAAAAGGCGGCAAGACCGTCATTTTGGACTGCGGTGCCAATGCAGAGTGCACACCGGAATTTTTGCTGCAGTTTGCCTTGATGGGTACGCTGTATGCCAAAAAGAATATGGGTATTCAAAGTCCCCGTATTGGCCTACTGAATATCGGCACGGAGGACAGCAAGGGCGGTCAGCTCCAAAAGGATACCTACGCCTTGCTGACCAAGGCGGCTCAGCAGGGTCTTATGAATTTTGTGGGCAACGTGGAAGCGCGCGCTGTGCCGTTGGGCGAGGTGGACGTGGTGGTTTGCGACGGTTTTTCCGGCAACGTTCTGCTCAAGTCCATTGAGGGAACTGCTATGTTTATGGGCAGTCTGATGAAGCATAAGATTTTCAAGCGCAGTGTCTATTCCCACATCGGCTATCTGTTCTGCCGTAAGGGTGTGAACGATGTGATGAAAATGATGGATTATCGGGAGATTGGCGGCACGCCTTTCCTGGGCATCAAAAAGCCGGTCATCAAAGCCCATGGCTCGTCGGATGCGCTGGCTTTCCGCAATGCGGTAAAGCAGGCGATGGAGGTGGCGGGCGGCGATATTTCCGCAGAGCTGGAGCAGGGGCTGGCCGCAATGAAGGAGCTGCAGGGCAATGATTAAGGATTTGGAGACCGCTATCGGTTATCGTTTTAAAAACATCACCCTACTGCAAAACGCACTGACCCATTCCTCCTATGCCAATGAACGTTCGCACGACAGCCTGATGAGCAATGAACGGCTGGAATTTTTAGGGGATTCCATTTTGGGTATGGTGGTTGCGGAGTTTTTGTACCGCAATTATCCCGACCGTCCCGAAGGAGAACTGACCCGTATGCGTGCAGATATGGTGTGCGAAACGGCGCTTAACAGAGTGGCGGAGGAAATCCACTTAGGGGAGCACCTGCTGCTGGGTCACGGCGAGGAGCACGGCGGCGGCAGAAAACGGGCATCTATTTTGGCGGATGCGGTGGAATCGGTGATTGCCGCCAGCTTTTTAGATGGGGGAATGGAGCCGGCGCGGAGCTTTATTCAGCGCTTTGTACTGACCCATGTTCCGGAAAAGAAGCTGCAGCATACCGATTATAAGACGGCACTGCAGGAGCTGATTCAGCAAAAGAAGAATCAGGTCATTACTTACGAATTGGTGGGGCAGTCCGGCCCGGACCACGATAAGCACTTCAGCGTGCAGGTACTTTTGAACGGAAACCCCATCGGCACAGGTGCAGGCACCAGTAAAAAACGGGCAGAGCAGGATGCGGCAAGAGACGCATTAACGAAAATATAAAAATGGGGGGTGTCTCAAAATGAATGAGACACCCCCGAAAATGAATATAGATTAAAATCCAACTGTAGGGAACGGCCTGTGTGCCGTTCCTTGTTGCATATAGAGGAATATTCTGCGGAATGACACATCGGTCATTCCCTACATGTGTATAATCGGAGGAAAAAATCCCAAACTAACAAAAAATAGCAATAGGGGGATTTTTATGACAGAACGGGAATATGGAAAATTAGTGAAGCAAATGGTACCCAAGTCACCGATGCTGAAGCACAGCATTTGGGCGTTTACGGTGGGCGGGCTGATTTGTACCCTGGGACAGTTCTTGCTGGAAAGGTACACAGCCTGGGGTCTTGACAAGGAAACAGCCGGGACTGCCACCTCTATGACCTTGATTGCCCTGTCTGCGCTGATGACGGGACTGAGCCTGTACGACAATTTGGCTCAATACGCCGGGGCAGGCACGCTTGTACCCATTACAGGCTTTGCCAATGCGGTGTCCGCGGCGGCCATTGAGTTTAAAACCGAGGGCTGGATCACCGGCCTGGGGTGCAGTATTTTCAAAATCGTCGGCCCGGTGATCGTCTACGGCATTTCCGCATCCGTCCTCTACGGACTCATTTATTGGATAACCACATTGTTCTAACGGGCGATCACAGATCGCCCCTATAAATGCTATCGTACATTACCGTAGGGGCGAACTGCGTTCGCCCGCAAAAGGGCACCGTTCACGGTGCCCTTTTTAATGTATATTTAAGTGGATTGTGTTAGATGTATTCCCATATCTCGTCATAATCCTGCTGATTCCGTATGCCATGGTCATAAAAGGATTTTTGCCAAATGGGTCTGCCAATCTGCTTAGTAATCGATCCTTTGAATTGCTTCATGACCCTTGATATCGTAGGGGCGAACTGCGGTCGCCCGTTTGTATCAGTATTAATGGAAATGATAAAATGAATGTGATCCGGCATAATACAATACCGGTCTACACGAACAACATCATACGCAGAATTCAGCTTTTGAATTTCTTTATCCACGATTATTCCAATATCCGACAACGGCACATTGTCGGGCGAACACAGTTCGCCCCTACGGTCAGACCAAAAGATTTTCTCGCGGTTTGCGGTGCAAACCGTAATGAAATATGCCCCTGGGGTGGAATAATCGTAATCATCGATACGGATTGATTTTCGTTTTGGTAGGTTCTTCATTGGATCACCTCGTATATGCATAGGTTTCAAATCCATCCATCCAATAGGTGTTATTCAACAGACGAGGTTGCTTGAAACGTATTTTAAGCATTATACCATAGGGAAAAATAAATGTAAATATTAATGACTTTTTAGTCCAGACCGGACACAGGCAGAGGGCTGGATTACCGGCCTGGGGTGCAGTATTTTCAAAATCGTCGGCCCGGTCATCGTCTACGGCATATCCGCCAGCGTCCTCTATGGACTCATTTATTGGATAACCACTTTATTCTAACGCAAAAAGGCTTGACCGTATTGGTCAAGCCTTTTTACAGCTTGTCATAAAACCATAATTTGACACGATGAAATGCAACGCAACATTTCGTTGCTTTACATTTTGCAGGTCCATGTGCTATTGTTTGTGTGGAGGGGTGCCTATGCAGAGCTTTGCAAAGAATTTGAAACAAATACGCGAAGAATCCGGTATGACGCAGGAACAGCTTGCAGAAAGTATAAATGTTACCAGACAGGCGGTCAGTTGTTGGGAAAGGGGGCGTACAGAGCCGGACATTGCTACGATAATTGCGTTAAGCAAGGTCTTAAATGTGGATGCAGAAGAATTGATCTTTGGAAGAAAGACCAAACGATATGATCGATTCCAAAAGAAGTATCTTGTTTGCGCGATAACGAGCCTTTCGCTTGTACTTATTGTTTTGTTACTGCATTTAACATTAGATTCATATCTTGAAACGCAAATCAATATGTCGTATATAGGAAAGGAATTCCATTTTTTTATTTTTACTTTTTTGTTTCCATATTTGGGAAATGTTTCATTAGGCGTTTTTGCAGTTTCTTTTGTTGCTTTGTTTTACAAAGTCTGTTTATGCGGCCGGTGGAGAAGGGCAGCATTCTTTTTGGGACTGGTTGCTGCTTTTCCAAGCCTCGTCGTTATTCTGGATTCTTTGCTTGCAATGGTGATACCCACATATAAAGCGCCCTTCACTTATACAATATTCGTTTCCACAATACCGTCGCAGCCGATTCAGACGCTCTTATTCGATTTGTTTCCAATTTTTTCTGGTGTTCTATTGTTTCTGAGTTTTGATAATACATCCGACAGCAGCGTACTTTCGGATGATTAAGGGATAATAGTGATTGATTTCTGCTTTAAATGGTGTATAATAGTGGCAGATAGTACGCAAGATAATACGCAAGTTACTGGAGGTGTTTTCTTGAAGGATTATAAGCCGCCCTTTACACTTACAAATGAAATTCTGAGTTTAGTATCTTCCATTTCCGAAAAAGTGGGACGAATCACTGCAACCAGCAATTTGGAGGCGAAGCCCCATCTGCGAAAGAATAACCGGATTAAGTCCATCCACTCTTCCTTGCGGATCGAGGCAAACTCTCTCACATTGGGACAGGTGCGGGATGTTATTAACGGAAAGACTGTTCTTGGTGAGCAGAAAGAGATTCAGGAAGTCAAAAATGCCTATGCAGCCTATGAGAAGCTGACGCAGATCGATCCGTTTAACCTTCAGGACCTGAAGGATTACCACGGCATAATGACCAAATACCTCGTAGAGGAGTCCGGTGAGTTTCGCCGTGGCGAAGAGGGCGTCTTTAACGGCGATCAGTGCATCTTTATGGCACCGCCGGCAAAGCTCGTCCCACAGCTGATGGAAGAGCTGTTCGCCTGGATGAAGACTGCACAAGAAGACGTGCATCCGCTGATTTTTGGCAGTGTGTTTCATTATGAGTTTGTCTTTATCCACCCCTTCTCCGATGGCAATGGCAGAATGGCGAGGCTTTGGCATACTGCCATCCTTTCCAAGTGGAAGCCGGTTTTTGAGTATATTCCCATTGAGAGTCAGATCGAGAAATTTCAGGAAGACTACTATAACGCAATTGCCAAGTGCCACGTTAGCGGCGAATCTACCGACTTTATTGCTTTTATGCTCTTCCAGATCGATAAGATTTTGGACGATGTTTCCACGCAGATCAGCGACGACAGCGGGCAGCTTTCTGAATGCGTGAAGCGCCTGCTGGATGTTATGGAATATGATATGCCGTACACCGGATCGTTGCTGATGGAAAAGCTTGGGCTCAGGTCCAAAGAAGGATTTCGCAGAAATTACCTGCACCCGGCCATCGAAATGAATCTGATTCGCATGACGATTCCGGACAAGCCCAACAGCAGAAACCAACGGTATGTAAAATGCTGATTTGTTTTGAAAAATATTTACCGGCGGTGGGAAAACACTGCATCCTATATTGATGGCAGAAGAGGAACGGGGTAGAGTGCAGTATTTTTAAAATCGTCGGCCCGGTGATCGTCTACGGCATTTCCGCATCCGTCGTCTACGGACTCATTTATTGGATAACCACCTTATTTTAGAATGCACCGCAACCAAAATGGTTGCGGTGTACTTTTTCTTGTGCTATAATTATTACATAACAATAAAGGAGGTGTTTTCTATGCTTGCACACTGTAGCTTGGAAACCGCCGGAGAGGTTCCGGCAAAATAAAAATTTTACCGGAGGTTTTATGACAAAAAAGGAATTCAAAGAAGCAATGCTTCGCGGCCTTGGCAGATGTATGATCGCTGTTCGTCAAGAGCCGGAGAAGTACCGCGATTTGGTCATTTGGGCGTGCAAACGAAATTTTGCATACGATGCCCAAAGCGAGGGAACAAGATCGTGGTATACTTACGCCATGGCAAATGTGTATCCTGACAAGGAAACGTTTATCGGCATTGCTGCAGAGGCACTGAAGAAGCATCGTCCCAATGAAAGCTGGGATTTACTGCACTTGAGCGAATTTTTGATGTTCTTCGCAATGGACGGCTATGAATCAGCCCGGAAAGCGGTGGAAGAGAAATATCAGGAGATATTGGCAGGGATGGTTGCACGGAAACGCAGACCAAACAGGACGTTTTACGAACTGTCGGATTTAGAGCAGCTTGGTTTGGTGTTGGCCGTTGACCGCACATCGTTTTTATGTATCTCTAAAGATTTTGGCAGGCTATATCGAGAAAAAAGCTATATGTGTGCCGGGGATTTTGCGTGGTTTTTCGCGTCTAAAGGAGGACAGTTCCGTAAGACTATGGAATCTGCCGCCCACAGTGACGAAAACATCGCTTGTTTCCTCCAAAGAGAATCGGCCGATATTGCAGAACGAGAGGAACGTTGGAAGCAACGAAATAAGAGCCTTCCTGAGGGCTTAACAGGCATCCGTTTGTCCCGTTGGCTGTCCAATAAAGCAGACCAAAAAACGGTGAAACAGTATGCTCTTGCATACAGAGAGCAGACACAACCGGAATTGCGCGCGGAGGCATTAATGGCCTTTTCCTGCTGCCCGTATCCCGATGATCCGCAGCCGATTATCGAAGATGCCAATGCTTTTTGCACAGAAGTGCAAAACGCGGCGTGGCGGGCATTAGAAAATATTCGGCATCCGGCTGTTCGGGAATTTGCCTTAAACAATGTGGATAAAGGCATTAGAACATCGGAGAATTTTGCGCTGCTTGCAACAAACTATATGCCGGAAGACGGAAAACGGATGGAGGAACTCCTACGGGAAATGATCTCCAAAAAGGATTGGGATGGTGTTCATACAGCCGGGATGGATATTTACCGGATGTTCCGCAAGGGCAGTGGTATTCCGCGCCCAAAGCACCTGCTGCCGCTTTTGTATGAATATAATCCTTGCTCTTCCTGCCGGGAATCTGCGTTGGCGTATATGTCCGAGCACCGTATGCTGACGAAAAAAATGCTGATCGAATGTCAGTTTGACAGTAACGATGATATTCGCAAAATGGCGGCAAAACGATTGAGCTAACAAAAGGGGAGATACCGTCACACGAAGGCAAAACCAGTCCTTTTGAACGGTAGAGGCACCCGTCCTCGGACGCCCGAGAAACAAAAATGGCACAAAATCTGCTCAAAGTACGCAGATTTTGTGCCATTTTATGCGTTGACCGCGATCATCTCGTTGCGTATCCTTTCAGAGGACAAAAATTATAGAAATGTGACAGTTGCAACGTTCCTTGTTATGTAGTAGAATGTTTTGTGGAGGTGGTATTGTGGAGCTGGATTTAAATCAGGTGAATGCGCCCCTTTTTGACGGCATTGGGGCGGAGGATCGAAAAAGTGTGCTCGGCTGTATCGGTTATCACGTGGGCACTTTTCAAAAGGGCGATATTGTTGCTTTTGAAGAGGAAAGGATTCGGCACGTGGGAATCGTGTTATCCGGTGCTGTGGATATGGTCAAGGAAGACGTTTGGGGCAACCGAACGATGCTGATTCGCACGCGCAAGGACGAATTATTTGGTGAGACCTTCGCCTGTGGAGATGATCCGCTGTCCGTGGTGACCTTCGTGGTTTCGGAGGATGCCAAAATTCTGTTTTTGCCCTTTGACCGGGCGATGCACAGCTGCACGATGGTGTGCCATTTCCACCACCGGCTGATGGAAAATATGGTGCGCATCATTGCCAATAAAAACCGGGATCTGATGCGCAAGGTGGAAGTGGTCTCCAAGCGCACCATTCGGGAAAAACTGCTGACCTATCTTTCCATTCAGGCGCAGCTGCAAAAAAGCCGCTATGTGCAGCTTCCCCTGGGACGGGTGGAGCTGGCGGAATACCTCTGTGTGGATCGCAGTGCCCTGACCCGGGAACTGGTGAAAATGAAAGATGATGGTCTGATCGACTATGACAAAAACTGCTTCCGCATTCTGTAACAGCTATACCCACCCAATGTGACATTTGCAACATTGGGTGGGTATTTTATTTGATATAATGTTCATAAAGGAGGTGCTCCTATGATTATGGAAGGATGTCAGGCGAAACCCAGAACGCCAACGATCTCTGAAAGGATTTGTCCCCAGTGCGGGAATATTATCGAACTTTTTTCCATCGACACACAGGTAGCCTGTGATCATTGCGGCTTCGTTGCCTACAATGATGAGCTGAGCTGTGTTCAGTGGTGCCAGTATGCCCGTAAATGTGTGGGCGATGAAATGTATGAAAAGCTGATGGCGATTGCCGCTATGCAAAAGAAAAAGAAGGAGGAATCTCCGTGATCCGAAGAATCATTACCATTGACGAAGGAAAGTGCAATGGCTGCGGACTGTGCGCCGACGCCTGTCACGAAGGCGCGATCGGCATAATTGACGGCAAGGCGAAGCTGTTAAGAGAGGACTACTGCGACGGCTTGGGCGACTGCCTGCCTGCTTGCCCGATGAGTGCCATTTCCTTTGAGGAACGGGAAGCACCGGCTTACGATGAAAAGGCGGTTTTGGCGGCGAAGCAGGAAAAGGAAGCACATCTTCCCTGTGGCTGTCCCGGCTCTGCTTGCCAAAGCATCGAAAGAAAGGAGTCCGCTTCTGCAGTAAATGTGCCCGGCAGACTGCAAAATTTCCCCATACAGATCAAGCTTGCACCGCCCAATGCGCCCTATTTTGACGGTTCAGACCTGCTGATTGCGGCGGATTGCACCGCCTATTCCTACGGGAATTTCCATAACGATTTTATGAAAAATCGGGTAACGCTGATCGGCTGTCCCAAGCTGGACAGTGTGGACTATTCCCAGAAGCTGACACAGATTTTCTCTATGAACAACATTCGTTCTGTGACCTTGACCAGAATGACCGTGCCCTGCTGTGGCGGTCTTGCCTTTGCGGTAAAAAATGCCATCCAAAGCAGCGGAAAGGACATTGTATTAAACATCGTAACCATCAGCCCCGATGGAAAGATCATCCGGTAAAAAAGTGCACCGTGAAATTTCACGGTGCACTTTTTATAGTGGAAAGCGGAAAGCGGAAAGCTGTGGTGGGATGACGGAAACCGTCAACGCCTCCCCTGTAGTACATACTGATTTTACTTCGTAGGGACACCGCTCCTGCGGTGTCCGATGGTGCAAAATCCGCGGACACCCGAGGACGGGTGTCCCTACGATTAATTTTCCACGTTTTCGTCATATATTGCGGGGAGGGATTATGCATAAACATTCTGAAAAAATGAATAATATTCACATATAATGAATATTTTTATGCAAGACGAATCGGGGAGATACACAGGGTATCGGCGGGTGGCAGAGGACTGCTTTTTCGGACAAACCGTTAAAAATGCTGCAAATTACCGTGTTATTGGCTATAATTGCCAAAAAATAATTTAAAAAGAAACGGAGTTTTGGATGGAAATTTCTTGAATAATTTTCAAAATACTATTGAATAAATATGCACATCGTGCTATAATGTGCTCAACATTAAAACAACTATTCACCGAATGTGAATATAAATGGAGGAACGATTATGAATAAGAAAGATATTAAGAAAGTGGTATTGGCCTATTCCGGCGGTCTGGATACCTCGATCATCATCCCCTGGCTGAAGGAAAACTACAACAATCCCTACATCATTGCCGTTGCCGGCAACGTGGGTCAGATGGACGAACTGGAAGGTCTGGAAGAGAAGGCCTACAAGACCGGTGCAGACAAGTTTTACGCAGTAGACCTGTGCGATGAGATGGTCAATGATGTGATCATCCCCTCTATGCAGGCAGGCGCAATTTATGAAGAGTACTTAATGGGTACTGCCTTTGCCCGTCCCATCATCGCCAAGTCTTTGGTAGAAATCGCTGTGGCAGAGGGCGCAGACGCCATTGTCCACGGCTGTACCGGCAAGGGCAATGACCAGGTTCGTTTTGAACTGGCAATCAAGCATTTCGCACCGACTATGACCATTATCGCACCTTGGCGTGAGTGGGACATCAAGTCCAGAGAGGAAGAGATTGATTACGCAGAGGCTCACAATGTGCCCCTGAAGATCAACCGGGAGACCAACTACTCCAAGGATAAGAATATGTGGCACCTGAGCCACGAGGGTCTGGATCTGGAAGATCCCTGGAATGAGCCCCAGTATGAAAAGCCCGGCTTCTTGGAAATGGGCGTTTCTCCCATTGAGGCTCCCGATGTACCCACCTACATCACTTTGGATTTTGAACAGGGCGTGCCTGTGGCGCTGGACGGCGTAAAGATGACCGCCACCGACATTATTTGGAAGCTGAACGAGCTGGGTGGCAAGAACGGCATCGGCCTTTTAGACATTGTGGAAAACCGTCTGGTCGGTATGAAGTGCAGAGGCGTTTATGAGACGCCCGGCGGTGCGATTCTCTACAAGGCCCACAGTGTACTGGAAACCCTGTGCCTGGATAAGATGACCGCCCACAAGAAGCAGGAGCTGAGCGTTTGCTTTGCGGAGCTGCTGTATAACGGCCTTTGGTTCTCTCCGCTGCGGAAAGCACTGTCTGCTTTCGTTACCGAAACTCAGAAGAATGTCACCGGCACGGTCCGGCTGAAGCTGTATAAGGGCAATATGATCAATGCCGGTGTAAAGAGTCCCTTCTCCCTGTACTCTGAGGATATCTGCACCTTCGGTGAAAGTGACTACGATCAGGCACAGGCAACCGGATTTATCAATCTGTGGGGTCTGCCCACACAGGTACAGGCTCTGATGGAGCAGGGCAAACTGTAAGAAAGAAGGATTTTTATGAGCAAGCTGTGGGAAGGACGGTTCAGTAAGACACTGGACAGCCACGCCGACGATTTTAATTCCTCTATCAGCGTAGACAGCCGTATGTACAAGCAAGACATTACCGGCTCTATGGCCCACGCCGCAATGCTGGCGGCACAGGGAATTATCGCGGAGCAGGATGCCGATGCCATTATTGCAGAACTGGAAGCCATTTTGCAGGATATTGAAAACGGCAGCTTGCCCATCGACACCGCTGCGGAAGACATCCATATGTTTGTGGAGACGGAGCTGACAAAGCGCATCGGCGATGTGGGCAAAAAGCTGCACACCGCCCGTAGCCGAAACGATCAGGTAGCGGTGGATATTCGGATGTATCTGCGAGAGCAGATCGTCGAAATTCAGCAAAAGGTGAAAAACCTGGTGGAGGTACTGGCAGATCTGGCACAGCAAAATGCCGATGCCATTATGCCCGGTTATACACACCTGCAGCGGGCACAGCCGATTCTGTTTGCCCATCACATTTTGGCGTATGCGATGATGCTGACCCGGGATGTGGGCAGACTGGAAGATGCCCGTATCCGGATGAACAAATCTCCCTTGGGTGCTTGCGCGTTGGCAGGCACGACTTATCCCACTGACCGATATAAAACCGCAAAAGCGCTAAGCTTTGACGGCATCTGTCAAAACAGCATTGATGCGGTGTCCGATCGGGATTTTTGCGTGGAGCTGCTCAGTGCACTGTCTGTACTGATGATGCACCTGTCCCGTTTCAGCGAGGAGCTGATTTTGTGGTGCAGCTGGGAATTTCAGTTTATTGAACTGGACGACAGCTTTACCACCGGCTCCAGCATTATGCCCCAAAAGAAAAATGCCGATATTGCCGAGCTGGTACGGGGCAAAACCGGCAGAGTCTACGGTGATTTGATGGGTACGCTGACCATGCTGAAGGGCCTGCCTCTGGCATACAACAAGGATATGCAGGAGGATAAAGAATCTGTTTTTGACGCAGTGGATACGGTAAAAATGTGTCTGGATGTGTTTACACCCATGGTGCAGACCGTAAGAGTTAAAAAGGAAAATATGTACAGCGCGGCCCAAAAGGGATTTATCAATGCCACAGATTTGGCAGACTACTTAACAAAAAAAGGCGTTCCTTTCCGCACTGCCTATAAAATTTCCGGGCAGCTGGTTGGGTGGTGCATCCAAAACGGAACGGTTTTGGAGGAATTGCCTCTTTCCTATTTACAACAGCAGCATCCGGCCTTCGGCGAGGATGTGTATAACGAAATCTCTTTGGAGACCTGCGTTGCTAAGCGTATATCCGATGGGGGAACATCTCCCCATTCTGTAGCGGCGCAAATTCAGTTTCTGAGGGAATGGCTGGAGGGATCAGTATGATGAATGCCTATGATCAGGCGGTCTTCCTGCAAAAGGCACTGCATAACCTGCCGGAGGCATCCGGGCAGGAGCAGAAAACGAAAGCCGTGCTGATGGAATTTTTAAAGGGTGTTCAGGGCCTGACGGTGGTGGACAAGGGCGCGTGGTTTTACGCGGTCCACAGGGAGGGAAACACCGTTCCCTCTGTTGGCTTTCGGGCGGAAATGGATGCCATCGCGGATGAAAACGGGCAGATCTATCACGGCTGTGGGCACGACGGTCATTGTGCCATTGTAGCGGCACTTGCGGCCTGGACTGTGGAAAAAACGTTGGGTAAAAACGTGTATTTCGTATTTCAGCACGCAGAGGAAACCGGAGAAGGTGCCAAAGCTTGTGCAGAGCTGTTTGGGGAGGAAAATGTGGATGCCCTGTTCGGCTTCCATAACACCCCCGGATATCCGGAGGGTACGGTTTTACTGCTGCCCCATACGGTTGCCTGTGCGTCCCGTGGTCTGACCTTGCGGTTTTCCGGCAAGCAGAGCCACGCCGCAGATCCCAATGCAGGCAACAATCCCATTTTCCCCATGTCGGAATTTTTCAGCAAATGGCAGGAGCTGACAGATGCCTCTGCTTTTGATGGGATGGTACTGGCGACGCCCATCTATATGAATGCCGGAAGTCACACCTTCGGTGTGGCGGCAGGCAGCGGTGAGATTGGTTTGACACTGCGCAGCTGGTACAATTCGGATTTGGAAAAGCTGGAACAAAAGCTTGTAAACTACGCCACCGAGCTGGCAGAGCAATACGGGGTACTGCTCACCCACGAAACCCACGACGTTTTTTACGCAACCGTCAACGACCCTAAAATCTTTCGGCGGTGTGAAACGGCAATTCAAAAAGCGGGGCTTTCCGCAATGACCCTTTCTGAGCCGTTCCGTTCTTCCGATGATTTTGGGCGCTTCTGCAGCTTTGTCCGTACCTGTTATATCGGGATCGGCAGCGGCGAGCAGGCAGCCCCTCTGCACACCCCCGGTTATCAATGGAACAATGCTGTAACAGATACAGCACTAAAGTTATTTCAAACAATTATTTTAAATTAAAAGGAGATTATCACAATGAAAAGATGGATGAGCTTATTATTGGTTTTGGTGCTTTGCGTGTGCTTGGCTGCTTGCGGCAGCAAGGGTAAGAGCGTAGAGGACATTCAGAAAGCAGGCAAATTGGTAGTGGCTACAAGCCCCGACTTCCCGCCCTTTGAATACCTGGATGGTGACCAGGTTGTGGGTATCGAAGTTGAGATCATGCAAATGGTGGCAGACGAGCTGGGCGTGACACTGGAGATCAAGCAGATGGACTTTGACTCTGTGCTTCCCGGTGTACAGGCCGGCAAGTACGATGTGGGTATGTCCGGCATCACCATCAACGCAAAGCGGCAGAAGAATGCTGATTTTACCCAGCCCTACTTCCTGGCTTCTCAGGCCATCGTGGTAAAGAGCGACAGCCCGATTACCTGCAAGGCCGATTTGGAGGGCAAGAAGGTTTCTGTCCAGACCGGTACCA
Source organism: Oscillospiraceae bacterium (assembly GCA_017465625.1). Classification (GTDB taxonomy): domain Bacteria; phylum Bacillota; class Clostridia; order Oscillospirales; family Oscillospiraceae; genus Faecousia. The sequence continues at coordinate 103,784 of JAFTVV010000037.1, forward strand.
CCGCAGAAGAGTATTGTATGGCGAACGGCTATCAGGTCAGCGCTTTCCAGGCCAATAACGATGCCTGCAGCGCACTGCTGTCCGGCAAGGTGGATGCCTGGGTCGTGGACAATGAGGTGGCTTTGGATCTGTCTGCACAGACCGACGGCGCTACCAAGGTGCTGGATGAGGCCATGACCTCCGAGCCCTACGGCTTCGCTTTTGCCAAGGGCAGCGACTCTCTGGTTGCCGAGATCGACAAGCTGCTGGACAAGTGGCTGGCAGACGGCACCATTGAAGCACTGTTCGACAAGTACGATGTGCCTTTTGTATCCCCCAAGGGATAATGGCAAGGAGTAACAATGAAGGAATTTTTTCAAAGCTGTTCCCAGTTCTTTGAGGACTGGGGGCAGCAGCTTTATGACACGTTCATTGAAGATGAACGGTATATGTGGCTGGTCAGAGGCCTGGGCAATACCTTGCTCATTACAATCGGTGCACTGCTGATCGGTGTTGTACTGGGTACGATTATTGCAGTTACAAAATATTTTTCCGAAGACCGCAGAGCACTGCGGTTTTTGGGCAAGCTTTGCGATATTTACGTCACCACCGTGCGCGGTATTCCGGTGGTTGTGCTGCTGATCATTTTCTATTTTATCGTATTTGCCAGCTATGATAACGGCGTGGTGGTGGCAACAATCACCTTCGGTATCAACTCGGCTGCCTATATGGCAGAGCTGATTCGTGGCGGCATCAACTCCGTAGATCCGGGGCAGATGGAGGCAGGCAGAAGCTTGGGTATGACCAAGCTGCAGGCCACACGCAAGGTGATATTTCCCCAGGCTATCAAGAATATCCTGCCGGCCATTGGCAACGAAATGATTGCGCTTTTGAAGGAAACTGCCGTTGCCGGTTATGTGGCGGTAGAGGATTTGACCCGTGCCGGCAACTTGATCCGGAATAATACTTACGATGCATTTAACCCGTTGATTGCTGTGGCACTGGTGTATTTGGTGTTGGTGATTATACTGACCAAATTGATGGGCAAGCTGGAAAGAAGGATGAGAAAAAATGATCGAAGTAAAAAATCTGCATAAGAATTTTGAAGACCTGGAAGTCCTGAAAGGGATTACCACAACCATCCATCCCAGTGACGTGGTCTGTGTGATCGGACCTTCCGGCTCCGGAAAATCCACTTTCCTGCGGTGCCTGAATTTATTGGAAAAGCCCACCTCCGGTCAGATTATTTTAGAAGGAAACGATTTGACCGATAAAAAGACAAATTTAAACCTGCACCGGCAAAAAATGGGGATGGTATTTCAGCAGTTCCATCTGTTTCCCCATATGACGGTGCTGGATAATTTGACTGCCGCCCCTGTAATGGTGAAGAAGATTCCCAAAGAGGATGCGGTTGCAAAGGCAATGGAGCTGCTCAAACGGGTAGGCTTGGACGATCGGGCAGATGCCTATCCGGATCAGCTTTCCGGCGGTCAGAAGCAGAGAGTCGCCATTGTGCGCGCATTGTGTATGGAGCCGGATGTGATGCTCTTTGACGAACCCACCTCCGCACTGGACCCGGAAATGGTCGGCGAGGTTTTGGACGTCATGAAGGAGCTGGCGAGAGCCGGCATGACCATGGTGGTGGTCACTCACGAAATGGGCTTTGCACGAGAGGTGTCCAATCGGGTGATGTTTATGGATGAAGGCGTGATTATGGAGGAGGGCACACCGGAAGAGGTGTTTGGCAATCCCCAATGTGAGCGCCTGAAAACCTTCTTATCCAAGGTGCTGTGAGGTGGAATATGAAAGGTAGAGACTTTTTAAAGCTGCTGGACTTCACGCAGGAAGAAATTTTACAGCTGATTGATCTGGCGGCAGAATTAAAGCAAAAGAAAAAAGCAGGCATCCCCCACAAGCTTTGTGCAGGGAAAAACATTGCTTTGATTTTTGAAAAAACCAGTACCCGTACCCGTTGCTCCTTTGAGGTGGCCGCTTACGATTTGGGTATGGGCGTGACTTATCTGGAGCCTACCGGCTCGCAAATTGGAAAGAAAGAGTCCATTGCGGATACGGCACGGGTTTTGGCATCGATTTACGACGGCATTGAGTACCGTGGCTACGGGCAGGAAATCGTAGAGGAACTGGCAAAGTATGCCTCTGTTCCCGTGTGGAACGGTCTGACCAACGAATTCCATCCCACCCAAATTCTGGCGGATATGCTCACCATTCGGGAGCAGTTCGGTCACCTGCAGGGCATCAATTTCGTCTATATGGGAGACGCCCGGTACAATATGGGCAACTCTCTGATGGTGGGCTGTGCCAAGCTGGGTCTGAACTTTACAGCCTGCTGTCCGGAAAAGTATTTCCCCAATCAGGCACTGATCGAGCAGTGCAAACAGATTGCGGCACAAAGCGGTGCGGTTTTGCGTTTTGAGACCGACCCTGTGGTGGCAGTCAAAGGCGCAGATGTGATTTATACCGATGTTTGGGTTTCTATGGGCGAGCCGGCGGAGGTTTGGCAGGAGCGCATTGCAGAATTGTCCCCCTATCAGGTTAATACGGCGCTGATGCAGGCCACCGGCAAAGCGGAGACGGTGTTTATGCACTGCCTGCCGGCATTCCACGATTTAAAAACCACCATCGGCAAGGAAATCGGTGAGAAGTTCCATATTGCCGCTATGGAGGTCACGGACGAAGTGTTTGAAAGCAGTCAGTCCATCGTGTTTAGGGAGGCGGAAAACAGAATGCACACGATTAAGGCGGTTATGGCGGCAACGCTGTAATGTTGCCCCAAAGTACATAATAGCGAAAAGGGAGCAGTTGCAACGTTTTGCAACTGCTCCTAATTGCTGCCGTGGGACAGCGCTGCTATACCCTCGGATAAAAACTGCACAGCCTGTAATGCGTGTGCTTTTTGATCTCCTGCCGTGCCCACCTCAATGAGCAGCATTCCACGGGATAAATCCTGATTAAAGGCACTGGATCGCATACAAATCGGGCGGCACAAGCCAGGATACTTTTTTTCCAAAATGGTCTGCAGCTTCAGGGCGGTGCTTAAATTTTGGGACCAATCCGGATGATTCCAGCCGTCCGCATCTGTGCCCACCAGGAACATCAGACGGGAGGTGGTGACACCGTTGACGGTAATTGCACCGCTGGCTTGGTTGCCACTGCTGTCGGTATAGGCATCCCGATGCAGATCAATCACCATTTGAATGGATGGATACTGCTGCAGGTACTGTTCGATGGTGTCCCGGCAGCGAAAATATGCGCCGTCATAGTAGGGGTCGTCGTGCAATGTGGTATCGTGCAAAACCGCAATGCCCTTGCTTCTGAGGCTTTGCGCCAAGGCTTCGCCTACAGAGACCATATTTTGCGCCTTGTCGGTGGTGCGATAGTCGGCAGTGCCCTCATAGCCTTCGCAGGCGTGGGTATGCACAATCAGTACGCTGGGGGCTTCTGTGGTCAAGTCCCAGGATAGGGGAGCAGTCAGCATTGCAGGTACATCCAACGTGTAGTCCGGGTAATTTGTAATGTGCAGAAGCGTGGCATCGTCAGGGGAGAAGGAGGGCAGCGGCTGGGTTTCTTCCGGCACAGTTTCCAGGGGCACGGTCGTCTGCTCCGGCGGCACATAGACCATTCCTGTCCCGGCATAAAGCAGAAAGGCACGGACCTTTGGTCCGGTAAGAACGTCTAAGCATTGATGAAAAAATCCTCCGGCATGCAGCCGAAGACCGATGGCAAACAGTATCATAACGGCACAAAAGCGTATGGTTTTTTTGTCCACAGCGCACCTCCATTCCAATAAAAAACGGACAGAGAAGCGTTTCTCTGTCCGTTCTGCTTTATTCCGGTTTCTTCCATTTGGGACGACTGCGCAGGGTAATCCGCAGGTCCTTAAAAAAATCTGTAAGTAAGCAGGCGCAATCGTCCTCCAATAAACCGCCCTCTACGACGGGATGGTGATTAAATGCCATTTGGGTCAAATCACACACAGAGCCGCAAGCTCCGCATTTTTCATCCCGTGCGCCAAATACCACCCGGGGAATACGGGCGTTGATGATGGCCCCACTGCACATGGGACACGGCTCTAAGGTGACATACAGGGTGCAGTCCCATAGACGCCAGCCGCCCAAAGCGGCGCAAGCCTCGTGAATGGCCTCTATTTCCGCGTGGGCAAGAGCGTTGCGGTTTTTCTCTCTGCGGTTGCGTCCCCGTCCCACGATCTGGTCGCCTTGTACCACCACACAGCCTACCGGTACTTCTCCCTCTTCGTAAGCCTGTTTTGCCAGTAAAAGCGCTTCACGCATAAATTGCTCGTCCATCTGCACACCCCCTTCGGTTTACACCTATATTACAGGTCTGCGCCCAAAAAATCAAGGGAAAACTGTAGGCTTGTCAAAAGGCGGTAGAATATGTTATAATGCTATCAAATGTCCGTTGGAGGTGATGAAGGTGAAGACGTTACTGCATATCTGCTGTGCGCCCTGTGCCAATCAGTGTATTGAGGTATTGCGGGGAGATCAAATTGAAGTGACCGGCTATTGGTACAATCCCAACATCCATCCCTTCACCGAATATCGGGCAAGACGGGATTGTTTGCGATCTTATGCGCAGACCATCGACCTGCCGATTATCGAGCAAAACGAGTATGCCCTTCGTCCCTTTGTGCGGAACGTGGCAGAGGATCTGGATCACCGGTGCGGCAAATGCTATGAGATGCGGCTGTTTGAAGCGGCACGCACCGCCAAGGAGGGCGGCTTCGACAGCTTTACCTCCAGCCTGTTTATCAGCCCCTACCAAAACTTTGACCTGATGCGTGAAACGGCAGAACGGGCGGCGGCGGCATACGGGGTAGACTTTTTGTTCAGGGACTTCCGCCCCTATTTCCGTGCCGGTCAGGAAAAGGCCCGTGAGCTGGGCTTTTATATGCAGAAATACTGCGGTTGCGTGTTCTCCGAGGAGGAGCGCTATATTAAATCCAAGAAAATTATCAGGTGAAGCTATGAAAGAGATGAAATTTTCCGTCCCCTGTCTGTTTGGCTTAGAGGGCATTTGCGCCCAGGAGCTGAAGCATTTGGATATACCCAACGTGCAGGCAGAGAACGGTCGGGTACTGTTTACCGGTGGTTTAGAGGAAATGGCAAAGGCCAATGTGTGCCTGCGTACCGGTGAGCGTGTACTGCTGGTGCTGTCAGAATTTAAAGCAGAGAGCTTTGAACAGTTATTTCAGGGCGTATATCAGACGGCACTGGAGGAGTATATTCCTGCCAACGGGCAATTTCCTGTGAAGGGCTACTGTCTCAACAGCCGCCTGATGAGCGTGCCCGACTGTCAGGCAATTATCAAAAAAGCGGCATCCCGTCGTTTGGGCGAAAAATACAACCTAAGCTGGATGCCGGAAACCGGTATCAAATACCAACTGCAGTTTTCAATTATGCAGGATCAGGTGACGCTGTATATGGATACCACCGGTCAGGGTCTGCACAAGCGTGGCTACCGCGCTGTGGGCAACGATGCCCCTCTGCGTGAGACTTTGGCGGCGGCAATGGTGCTTTTGACCCAATATCGGGGCAGAGACTTTTTCTGGGATCCCTTCTGCGGCTCCGGCACTATTCCTATTGAGGCGGCACTGATTGCAAAAAACCGTGCCCCCGGCCTGTACCGCAGCTTTGTGGCTCAGCAGTACTGCTGGTCGGATAACGCAACCTGGGAACGGGTGCGTCTGCAGGCAAAGGAACGGGAATACCACGGGCAGTATAAAATTTTGGCTTCGGACAATGACCCCAAATGTGTGTCCCTGGCGATGGCCAACGCCAAAAAAGCAGGCGTTGCCGATTGCATCACCTTCAAAGACGGTGATGCCACGAAGATGGACTTGCCTGCGCAGGAGGGCATCATCGTCTGTAATCCCCCCTACGGTCAGCGGATGATGGAACAGCAAAGCGCCCAAAGGCTGTATGCCGCATTGGGTCGTCACCTGAAATTCGCCAACGGCTGGAAAAAATACATCATTACCTCTGAGCCGGAGTTTGAGCATTACTACGGACGTCGTGCAGATAAAAAACGCAAGCTTTATAACGGTATGATTAAGTGTGATTACTATATGTATACCGACAAAAACCGGAAGAAATAAAAACTAAAAAATTCATCCGCGCGATAGAGAAAAAGAGGGGTCGAAGATGAAGCATTTGTTTATTATCAATCCTGCGGCAGGCAGTCGGGATCACACCGCCCGGTACGAGGAGGAAATCCGTCGGGTGTGTGACAGTCACGGTTTAGACTACGAGATTGCCGTATCCCAAGCCCCCGGTCACTGCACGGAACTGGCGCGCAAGGCGGCGCAGACCGGAGAGGAATACCGCATCTACGCCTGCGGCGGTGACGGCACCTTAAACGAGGTGGTGGCCGGTGTGGTAGGCTATCCCAATGTGGCGGTGACCATGTATGTGGGTGGCAGCGGCAACGACTTTGTGAAGATCTTTAACGATACCGCCCCGTTTCGGGATTTGGAGCAGCTGTTGGATTGCACCGAGACGGAATTTGATCTCATTCGCTGTAATGACGATGTGAGCCTGAACATCTGTTCTGTAGGCCTGGATGCCCGTGTTGGTCACGATGTGGCCCGCTATAAGCGACTGCCGTTGCTCAGCGGCTTCCGTGCCTATGCGGTGTCTGCGCTGGTCAATATAATCAAGGGCATTTCAGAGCATTATGTGGTGGAGATCGACGGGGAGTGCATTGACGGAAAGCAAACCATGATTTGCGCCTGCAACGGTCGCTTTTACGGCGGCGGCTTTTGCCCTGTACCGGATGCTGATCCTACGGACGGTAAGCTGGAAGTTCTGTTGGTGAAAAAGGTAAGCCGTTTGCAAGTGTCCGGCGTGATCGGCAAGTATAAAAACGGCCGTTATAAGGAACTCAAAAAGCTGGTACGCCACTTCTCCACGGATAAAATCCGCATCATCTGTGATAAGCCCACCGGCATCAACCTGGATGGAGAGCTGCGTATGGGGCAGGAGATCGAAATTACCGTAGCGAATGAAAAATTGCGCTTTTTCTACCCTAAGCAGCTGACCTGGAAAAAGGAAGAAGCAGTTCAGTGCGTATAAAATGGCTATAATCAAAATTGGGGTCAGGCGATGTGTTCGCCTGACCCCAATTCTTATAAAATTTTTAGTGTGCGGTGACGGCTTCCTTGTGAAGCTTTTTAAAGGTTTCGTCCTTGCTTCCGGTAGCACCCAGATTCGGGTGATAGGTAGAGACAATGTCCTCCACCATCTGCACAATGCGTTCGTCGTTTTCGTAAGCGGCATTCATCAGCTTTGTCAGACTGATCAGGAAGGCGTCGGTGTCGAAGGGAATGGGACAGCCAATGTGAATCAGGGCGTTGGGTGTTTTCTGCAGACCCTCTTCTGCCATCAGCTTTTCTTCGTAGAGCTTTTCACCGGGACGCAAGCCGGTATATACAATGGGAATGTCCACATCCGGTTCAAAGCCGGACAGCTTGATCAGATTCCGTGCCAGATCGTCAATCTTGACCGGCACACCCATATCCAGCACAAAAATCTCACCGCCGTTGGCATAAGTACCTGCCTGCATCACCAGGCTGACTGCTTCGGGAATGGTCATAAAGTAGCGGATAATGTCCGGATGGGTCACCTTCACCGGACCGCCGGTGGCAATTTGCTTTTTAAACAGGGGAATAACAGAGCCGTTACTGCCCAAAACGTTGCCAAACCGTACCGCCACAAATTCTGTACAGAAGGAGGGGGTTACCACGGAATGGGGCATTTGATCATCTTCAATGTGGTGGGTAAACAGCATTGGCAGATCTTTGGCTTTGCCGGTTTTTACCGCATTGTCAAAGCTCTGCACCACCATTTCGCAAAGCCGCTTGCTGGCGCCCATAATGTTGGTGGGATTTACCGCCTTGTCTGTACTGATGAGTACAAAGCGCTTACAGCCGTAGATCAAAGCGGCGTAGGCGGTTTTATATGTACCGATGACGTTGTTTTTGATGGATTCGCAGGGGCTGTTTTCCATCAGAGGGACGTGCTTGTGGGCAGCGGCGTGGTAGACGATTTCCGGGCGATACTGCTCAAAAATCTGTGTCAGACGGCGGCTGTCACGGACAGAGCCGATCAGCACCTTTAAATGGAGGCCGGGATATTTTTCCAGCAACTCCTGCTCAATATCGTAAGCGTTATTTTCGTATACGTCCAGTACAATCAGCAGCTTGGGATCGTGAGCGGCAATCTGACGGCACAACTCGCTGCCGATTGAGCCACCGCCACCGGTGACCAGAATCACCTTGCCGGCGATGTAGTCGTAAATTTCGTGCATATCCACACGGATAGGCTCTCTGCCCAGCAGGTCTTCCACAGCTACATCCCGCATATCGCTGGCGGAAAGCTTGCCGCGTACCAGATCAGAGACACCGGGCAAGCTCTTAATTTTGCAGTTGGTCTCCTTGCAGATGTCCAGAATCTCTTTTTTCTGCAGGGCAGTGGCACTGGGGATGGCCAGCAGAATATGCTCGATGCTGTATTTGGAAACGGAGGCCATAATCTGATCCCGACCGCCTACAACAGGCACGCCATCAATATAACGTCCCCACTTGTTGGAGTTGTCGTCAATAATACAGCAAATGTGCAGATCACTGCTGTGGTTGCCGTGGTTGACATCCCGTAAAATCACCTGTCCGGCATTGCCGGCGCCAATGAGCATCACGTTTTGAACCCGTCCGTTGGAAACGGGACGTCTGCCTTTGCGGATGACCAGCACAATACGATAGGCGAAGCGAATACTTGCGGCAAAAGCAAAGTGCAAAGCTGTACCAACGATATAGTATACCATCGGCATACCGCCCCAGTCCAATACATAGGTGGCAACAATCCAGTGAAGCAGGGAAGTAAACATCACCGCACTGATAATGCGCATCATCTCGTTGTAGCTGGCAAAGCGCCAGATACTTCTGTACAGACGCAAAAAGGCGAATACGCCTAAGCAAAGCAGAATGTTAATGGGTGCAAAATTCATAAATTGCCCCATGTGGGAAGGATGAATTGCAGAGAAGGAGCAATCCGTATAAAACCACAGGGCCAGAAAATAGCTGATAAAGATGGTTGCCGCGTCATAGATGGCCAATATTACTGCAATTCTGTGCCAGTGCTCCAGCTTGAATTTTTTCATATTCCGTACCTCTTATTTAAAATCGTCGTAAAGCTCAGCGGAAAAATGCTTAATGTGATGAAGGGTCTGAGGGGAGAGCTTTTGCAGTGCGCGGATGCCTTCCGCCAGATTGGGCTTGCGGGATGTGAGATTGTGGCAGTCCGAGCCCAGCAGATCAATGCTGCCGTACCGCAGAAGCTTCCGGGCGGTTCTTCGACCGGAGAAGGAGAGAAAGCACTCCGCATTGACCTGCACCAGTAAATCCATACGGAAAAATTCCTGGATTTTTTGCCGATTGCCGTGCTCCATATAGCGATCAAGATGGGCCAAGACAGGAATCAGACCCCGTGCCACGCTGATGTTTTGAATTTCCCGCATCATTTCGTTTGTCCAATCGGAAAAGGGGAGCTCCAGAAGCAGATATCTGCTGTTTGCCATACAGAGCTTTTCCAAATCCGGCAAGCGAGAGATGTTTGGCCGATAGGCCACTTCTGCGCCCAGTCGGATTTCAGGGAAGACCACATCCGGTTTGGAAGCCATTGCTTGCAAAAGGGCGTCGTAGGATGCCTGCCGACGGGCTAAAAAGCTGTCAACAGATTCACGGGAGGAATAAAAGTGGGGTGTAGCAACCATTGCGGCAACACCTTGCGCGGCAGCTTGACGCAATACTTCTAAGGACTCAGCGGTGTTTTTACAGCCGTCGTCCATATTGGGCAAAAAATGTCCGTGAAAATCTATAAATTTGTCCACTGCGTCACCTCCTGAGCAGATTGCCTCTTAATAGCCATAGCTACCCATAATATCCAAAATACTATACCACAAAAAAAGCACAATTGCAACCGAAAAACGGACATTTTTACGGAAAAATACAGCGATTCCGCAGAATTTGCAAAAAATGTAAAATGATATCCTCCAAAAGAAAATCGTATGGCGGAGTAAAGCTCCGCCATACGATTCAGCCTGTCAAAAAGCACCTTTCCCCTTGGCCCCCTCTGACGAGGGGGCTGTCAGCCGAGCAGGCTGACTGGGGGAGAGAAGACCTGAAAAGTTCAGAAAAGTCTATACAATATGGTTAGACTTCCTGTTATTTCTCTCCCTCAGTCTAATTGCCTAAAATCGGCAATTAGCCAGCTCCCTCGTCAGAGGGAGCCTTATTTGCACATTTCACGGGTTTTTCGACAGTCTCAATCGTATGGCGGAGTAAAGCTCCGCCATACGATTGAATATTTTTTATTTGGTGCGTTCCTTGTAGGAAAAGCTGACAGGCGCAGGTGTTTTTCCGTCCAACAGTGCACCGATGGCTGTTATAACGGCATCAATCTGCATTGGACTGTCAGAAACGATGGCGGCAGTGATGGCTTCGCTGCCGATTTGCTCTGCAATTGCGTCGCCGTCATCAAATCCGATAATGTAAATATCCTTGTCTACGATCCGTCTGCTGTCTTGCACCGCCTGTGCCGCACCGCAGGTGATTTGTGTACCGCAGCAGAAAATTACTTCCACGTCCTTGCCGTAAGCAGAAATGCCGGCGGCGCAAAGGTCTTTGCTGTTATCTGCAGTCCAGTCGGTGTGCTGCGCAGTGAGCAATTCTCCGTCCAAATAGCGTTCCAGGCTGCCGGCACGGGCAAGAGCCTCCGGGCTGGTATCCGGTCCGGTGAGAATCATATAAGAGACCGTGCCGTTACCGTTGACATCGCCACCTTGGGGCAGGGCTTGCAAAAGAGCGCTTTGGGCAGCACCGGACGGGGTGGTGCTTCCAACAAAATATACCTGTTTGTTTTCGTTAAAATAGTCGCCCTCTGTCTGCCGACCGATTAAAACAGCGGGCAGGTCGGCTTGCGTCAAAGCTTGGGAAAGCTCTGCACCGGCGGAGATCATCACCGGCTCGATAATCAGAGCGTCGCAATCCTTAGATAACTGATGGATGTATTCCAGCTGGGTTTGCTGATTGGCACCGCTATGGTAAATTTCCGGTTTATATCCTGCATCTGTCAGGGCTTGCTCCAAGGACTGACGATAGGGGGTGTTTTCCGGATTATTCTGCTCCGCGTAAACGATCCCGACGGTTTTTGCGCTGTTGGACGGCCAGAGTATCCACAAAAGCACGGCACCTGTCAGAACAGCCGCGGCAAGAAGTATGTGTGGCAATTTCAGTTTCATTGAAACAGACCTCTTTTTCCTGATTTTAGGGAATTATAACATATATTTCCATTAAGGTAAAGAGAAAAAAGTCGAATAGCTAAAAGGGAAGTGTGCGATGTGCACAAAAACAAATGGAAAAAATTTTGATTACAGGTAAAAATAAATAAAATTCTTATTGATTTTAGAATAAAGCAGTGGTATAATACAGACAGCCAATGAATCATAATCTTATTTTCTTCTTCTTCTCTCTCTCTTTTTGTGGGGTCCGGCACCGTCTGCTCAACGGTGCCGGATTTCTCTGTGCCTACTGTGAACAATTTTTAAACAGTCTGTTTTTTGACTTGAAAAACAGGAAAAAACAGGATATAATGCGTTTACTTTTTACGAAGGGATTAAATCGGATGATAGAAGAAAAATTGGAAGCGCTGTGGCAGCGCATTTCCGGTTACGTGTCGAATCACCTTCTGGGGGCATTGCTGCTATTGCTGTGCGGCTGGATTTTTATTCGTCTTGTGGTCAGATTGATGAAAAAGCTGCTGGGCAAGACCAAGATGGAGCAGCCCTTTGTGTCACTGGCCGTTTCGGTACTGCGCACGGTGATGCTGATTTTGCTGTTTTTGATGACGGCTTCGCGGCTGGGGATTGATGTAACCGGTGTTATTGCACTGGCCAGTGTGCTGACATTGGCAATTTCCCTGTCTTTGCAGACGGCGCTGAGCAATCTGATTGGCGGTTTTACGCTTTTGAATACCAAGCCTTTCCGCATTGATGATTATGTGGAAATCGGCGGTCAGGCCGGCACGGTAAAACAGATCGGCTTGACTTATACCAGACTGCTGACCCCGGATGGCAAGACAATCTCCATGCCCAACAGCACGGTTGTGGCGGCGGACGTGGTCAATTATACTCTGGAGGGTATTCGCAGAGTGGACATCTCTGTGGACGTGTCCTATAATACGGATACGGATGCGGTGCTCGATGCCCTTTTGGAGGCCGCACGGGTGGAAGAGATTTTGCCTGACAGGACGCCTTATGTTGCATTGGCGGAGTACAAAGACAGTACCATCGGATATATTCTGCAGGTCTGGACTACTGCGGATCGGTATTGGGCGGTCAAGCATAGCATTCACCGCAATATACGGGAGGTCTTCAAGTCTCGCGGTGTGGAAATGACCTACCCCCATTTAAACATTCATTTAGAAAAATAAATACAGGACAGTTCGGAACCATCCTGTCCGAGTCGGATTCGGCTCAGAATAAAACTATGGAAAGGATGGGCGCAGAATTTCTGCGCCCTGTTTTGATGAAATGAGAAAAAATGCGAAAATAATGACACAAGGGGCATTGATTGCCGCCGTATACGTGATCCTCAACCTTATGCAAAATGCAATATTTCCCAACTCCACCTCTATGGCCATTCAATACCGGGCGGCGGAGGCGCTGTGCGTGCTGGCGTTTTTTACACCGGCGGCTATTTCCGGACTGTCGGTGGGCTGCTTGCTGTTCAACCTGATCGGCTATGGTGCGGTGATGCCCTGGGATTTGCTGTTTGGTACGCTTGGAAGCCTTTTTGCGGCGTGGAGTATGTATATACTGCGCAAGGTTCAGATTTGCAAAATCCCTGTTTTGGGACTGCTGATGCCTCCTGTTTTTAACGGCTTGCTGGTGGGTCTTTCCCTGCATATCACCTACGGTCTGGCCTTTTGGCTTAATGCCGCATACGTGGCGCTGGGGGAATTGGCGGTGATGCTGACACTGGGCATTGCCCTGTACTGGCTGTTTGAGCGTTATAAGCTGAAGAGAATCCTTTGAGGATGATCTTTTTGCAGGGGATTTTCGGTAGACAGGCAAACATTTCCTGCCTTGCTGCATACACTGTCTATGGCGCAAAAGTAAAAAACGCAGAATACGATGTACAAGGGGCAATCCGGGCAGGTTGCCCCTTGCGTATTTATATTATAATAATGTATATAAAGCAGCAAAAAATCCGGGCAAACCAAGATGACAGCCCCTTTTACGTATACTGTGCGCCCAAAGATGCGATTCGCCCAAAGTGTACAAATCGGCAGCGAACACTGCTTGCGGTTTCCGTAGAAAAGCACAAAGATGAAAAATAATGTTGACATATTGCGTCTTTTGTGGTATAAATCAAGGTAATCCGTGCGGAAAAGTCGAATGTTTTTCTGTGGCGGACATTTTGATGCTTTTGTTCGTTGGGTTTTCTGCGGCAAAAGCACCTCTTCACCGGTATACAACAGCAAAAAATAAAATGCTGTGTATATAAATTCAAAAATGGAGGAAAAGAAAATGAAGAAAACACTTGCATTGCTGCTGGCTGTTCTGATGATCGTTGGCGTGTTTGCTGGTTGTGGCGACAAGGCTTCTAAGCCCGCTGATGGCACCACCGGTACCGACACTCCTGCTGTTAAGAACGAAAACAAGGTTATTGTCGGTAGCACTACTGACCTGGCTGGCGACTTCCGTTGGCCCGGTTTCGGCGGCAGCTCCGCCGGCGCAGCTGACCAGGACGTTAACGGCCTGATCGTCGGCTATGCCACCATGGAAACCAATCAGGGTGGCGCATACGTATGGAACGACACCGCAGTTAAGGCTCACTCCGAGACCGAAGACGAGAACGGCAACCTGGTGATCACCATTGAGATCAACCCCGGTCTGAAGTTCAGCGACGGTTCCGAGATCAAGGCTGCTAACTACATCGCTTCCATCCTGGCATTCAGCACCAACGTTTCTGTCCAGGCTGGCCACACCGGCCGTTCCGGTCAGGCTTTCGTTGGCTTCGACAGCTTCAATGCTTACAACGGCGAAGAAGCTGAGGGCGCAACCAAGGAGTTTGCCGGTATCCGTCTGTTGGACGAATACACCTTCTCTATGACCGTCAAGGCTCCCGATTACTATCCCTACTACTTCGCTAACACCTACGGCGCTGTCTCTCCCGAGGCTCTGGGCCTGGTTCTGGGCGAAGGCGTTGAGGTTAAGGACGACGGCAACGGCGCTTACCTGACCGAGGCTTGGTACGAGAAGGACGCAGAGGGCGCCTTCGTGAAGGCTGCTCACCTGAAAGCTGCTCGTTACGACTGGAACACCTATCCTGTTTCCGGCCCCTACTACGTCTCCGACTGGGACGACAGCACCAAGATCGCTACTCTGACCATCAACCCCGAGTTCACTGGTAACTTCGAGGGTCAGAAGCCTTCCATCAAGACCATCGTTTACACCAAGATCGTTCAGGAAACTCAGCTTGACCAGTTCAAGACCGGCCAGATCGACATCCTCTCCGGCGTCACCGGCGGCGATGACACCAAGGCTGCTCTGGCTGTTGTTGACGAGTCCAACGGCAAGTTTGACGAAGTGCACTATCAGCGCGCTGGCTACGGCAAGCTGCAGTTCGAGTGTGACTTCGGACCCACCATGTTCGCTTCCGTACGTAAGGCTGTTGCTTACGTTCTGAATACTTCCGAGTTCGCAGAAGCCTTCACCGGCGGCTACGGCACCGTTGTTTACGGTCCCTACTCCCCCGACTTCGATATGTGGGTTGCTGTGGAAGACGAAATCAACCTGATCGACTACTCCTTCTCCGTAGAGAATGCTAAGCAGGCTCTGATCGACGGCGGCTGGATCTACAACGAGACCGGCGCTGAATTCGTAGAAGGCACTGATACCGTTCGTTACAAGAAGCTGACTGCTGAGGAAGCTACCGATGTCAACATCGCTTACGCTTCTGTTGCTAACACCGACGGCAAGGAATACAAGACTGTTAAGGTCGGCGACGACTACTACATGCCTTGTGTTATCAACTGGTTCGGCACCACCCCCAACGACGTTACCGATATGCTGGGCGCTCGCCTGGTAGGCACCGAGAACGTTGCTGCGATCGGTATGGTTGTTCGCTCCACCACTGGCGACTTCGACAAGCTGTTGGGCGAAATCTACCGTGAGACCTCTTACGGCTACGGCGGCACTCCCACCTTCGGTATGTTCAACCTGGCTACCGGCTGGAACTCCGCTGTTTATGACTACGCTTACAACTGGTCCCTGGATCCCATCTACTTTGGCTACTCCGCCAACAAGCTGTTCGACGAGTACGACGTTGCATTCCCCTACTATGCAGCTGATGGCACCCACACCAAGATGAGCTACGAGGACGCTATGGCTGCTTCCGGCAACAAGCTGGGTATGGACTACCTGTCCATGGCTATGGTTTACGACGCAGCAAACGTTGACGAGTACAACCAGTGGTGGAAGGCTTACATCGAGAGATGGAACGACCTGATGCCCGATATCCCCCTGTACTCCAACTACTACTTCGATGTTTACAATGCTAAGATCGAGAACTTCCAGACCTCCCCGTTCTGGGGTCCCACCGATGCTCTGCTGTACTGCACCATTGCGAACGCTGAGTAATCAAATCCGAGCATAAGCGGTTAGAAATAACCGACGAGTAAATATGTAACCCTGTGATAGGGGCGGCTTAGGTCGCCCCTATCATTCGGTCTAATTATAGATTGGTCACGGGGAGGAAAGAGTTGTTATGGGTAAATATATATTGAAACGATTGGGATACGTCTTAGTTGTATTCCTGATTTTGTCCTTGCTGATGTATCTGGTCTATGCCATGATCCCCTATGACCGTGCAAGAGCAGAAGTTGAAAAGTTTAAAGAGGTCTACAAGAACGATCCTGCAGGCTTTGAGAATAAATATCAAGAAATGCGCAAGGATATGGGCTTAGACAAGAATGTCTTTGTCCGTTATTTAGGCTGGATCGGCGTTGTGCCCATCAATGGTGAACATCAAGGCTTGCTGCAAGGCGACTTTGGTTATAGCTATGAGAAGGATATGCCGGCCCAAAAAGTATTGATAGAGCCGATGAAGAATACCATCTTCATCAACATCTTTGCTACGATTCTGGCTTTGGGCATTACCATCCCTCTGGGTATTTTCTGCGCGGTCAAACGCGGCAGTAAACGAGATACGTTGGTGCAGGTGGGCACCATTATCGGCTATAGTATACCCACCTTTGTTACGGCCATTTTGTTTATTTGGCTCTTTGCAATTGTGCTCCGCTGGTTCCCTGTTTCCGGTATGAAAACAGCCGGTGCAGAGTATACAGGCACTCGTGCGCTGTTGGACGAGCTGTACCACATGGCGCTGCCTCTGATTGTTATGACGTTCTGTTCTTTGGGCGGTATGACCCGTTACGTTCGTGCGTCTATGACTGAGGCACTGAGTATGGACTGTATTCGTACAGCCCGTGCGAAGGGTCTGCGTGAAAAAGTAGTTGTCTACTCTCACGCCTTCCGGAATGCGTTGATTCCCATTATCACCCTGGTTATCGGTTGGTTCCTGGGCATCTTCTCCGGTTCTATTATGATTGAGAATATTTTCGGCCTGAACGGTATGGGCCGTGTGTATATCGAATCACTGAATGCCAAGGACTTTGAGGTTGTTTTGCTTCTGCAGATGTTCTACGTCATTATCGGTCTGCTGGGCAACCTGGTTATTGATATTGCCTACGGTATTGCCGACCCCAGAGTTCGTGTTAATAAGTAAGGAGGTTTTGTAATGTCTAAAGAAAAGAATAAGCAGAAAAAACCTTCTACCTTTGGCTGTGTCCTGCGTCGGATGTTTATCGGCAGCAAGGATGAGCCCACCACCATTTCCGACAGATACGACAGCCCCTCCAAGCAGGCGGTGAAGCGTTTCTTCCGGAAGCCTTTGGCAACTGCAGCAGTAGTGATTCTGCTTTCTATGTTCCTGTTTGTGTTTATCGGCCCCATGTTCAGCCCTATTGATCTGTCCTATACTGAGCCGATGCACACCAATGTGCAGCCCAATCTCTCTATGATGAAGCTGCCCTCTTCTATGAAGACCAATCCTGTGAGCATCGCCTCCCGTGGCACCTACACGCTGGGCTTGGACCAAAACGGCAATTTGCACACCTGGGGTTGCTACAATACCTTCTCCAAAGACCCCCTGAAGAATGTTTTGAACATTCCCAAGGAGGTGCAGGATGCGGATATCCGTTATATCGCTGCCGGTAACGACCACTGTGTGGTCATCGCCGCCGATGGCACGATGTACTGCTGGGGCGAAGACGATAACGGTCAGTTCGGCAAAGAAGGCCGTATGGCAGACCTGTGCAAGTTCCTGCAGCCGGACGAGTTGATTAACGGCAAGGTAGATGTGGACAATGTTCAGCAGCTGCTTTGCGGCAACCAGATGACTGCCCTTTTGATGAAGGATGGCACGCTGCACGTTTGGGGTAACACCAACGCCAGCTGTATGAACTGGGACAGCGTCCGCAAGCAACTGAAAAAAGAAGAACTGAAGCCTGTGAAGGTTGCATTCACCAGCATTGCCATTTTCGTGATTACCGAAGACGGTCAGCTGGTTGTGGGCAACAACAAGCAGTATGAATTCTATAAGGGTCAGCCTGTGGTAGAGCTGCTGGCAAACCGCAAGGTTGTAGACATTGCAGCTACCGGTAACGAGGTTGCCATTTTGACTGACGACAATCAGATCTACACCTTGGGTGCAGAGGGTGCTGAGCCCAACGCAGAGGGTGAAAAGGTGGTTAGCCTTTCTTCCGGCTCCCGTCACTTTAGCCTGCTGACCGAAAGCGGCAAGGTAATGGCTTGGGGCAACGGCAAGCTGGGTCAGACCGAAGTTCCTGCTAAATTGCAGGAAGCCGGTGCTGTGGATCTGGTCTTCTCCACCGGTTTCCAGAACTATGCCTTCAAGGACGGCAAGTTTGTGGATTCCTGGGGTCTGAAGGGCTATGTGTTCGGTACCGACGATCTGGGCCGTGACGTGTTTAACCGTGTTATGAACGGTGGTAAGCTGACCATGACCATCGGTGCGGTGGCGGTTATTGTTTCCACCATCATCGGCGTGATTATCGGCTGTTTGTCCGGTTACTTTGGCGGTGCAGTGGATATGCTGCTGATGCGTGTAACCGAGATTTTCTCCGCAATTCCCTTCCTGCCCTTCGCACTGGTGCTTTCTGCAGTGCTGCAGAACAGCAACCTGACTGAGGATACGCGTATATTCATCATCATGGTCATATTGGGCTTGCTCAGCTGGACCGGTCTTGCAAAGCTGGTTCGTGGCCAGGTGCTGGCAGAGCGCGAAAAGGAATTCGTCACTGCCGCAAAGGCAATGGGTGTCCGTGAGCGTACCATTGCGTTCAAGCACATCCTGCCCAATATTATTTCCGTTATTTTGGTTTCTGTCACACTGGACTTTGCCGGTTGTATGCTGACCGAATCCAGCCTGTCCTATCTGGGCTTTGGCGTCAAGCTGCCTCGTCCCACCTGGGGTAATATGCTGGATGGCTGCCGTAACTCTCTGGTTATTCAGAACTACTGGTGGCGTTGGGTATTCCCTGCACTGTTCCTGTCTGTAGCAGTGATCTGTATCAACATCATCGGCGACACCCTGCGTGACGTGTTAGACCCGAAATCGGAGGTGGAGAAATAATGCCGTTACTTGAAGTTAAGAATTTGCACACCTATTTCAAAACAAGAAATGGTACTGTTAAGGCAGTAAACGATGTCTCCTACTCTCTGGAACCGGGCAAGACCGTGGGTATCGTAGGTGAATCCGGCTCCGGTAAGTCTGTATCTGCAATGAGCATTCTGCGTCTTTTGGACGCCAACGGCTATATTGCAGAGGGCGAAGTGATCTTCGACGGACAGGATCTGACCAAGCTGGAGACCAAGGATCTGTACCACATCCGTGGCAACAGTATTTCCGTTATTTTCCAGGAGCCGATGACCTCCCTGAACCCTGTGTTCTCTGTGAAGCGTCAGCTCTCTGAGCCCTTTATGATTCACCAGGGCATGAGCAAAAAAGAGGCAGAGCAGAAGGCTTTGGAAATGCTGGAAGCAGTTCAGATTCCCAACCCTGCCGCTGTTTTGCGTCAGTACCCCCATCAGCTGTCCGGCGGTATGCGTCAGCGCGTGATGATCGCAATGGCACTGGCCTGCAGACCGAAGATTTTGATTGCTGACGAGCCTACCACTGCATTGGACGTGACCATTCAGGCACAGATCCTGCGCTTGATGAACGATCTGCAGAGGGATAACGGCACTGCCATCATCTTCATCACCCACGATTTGGGCGTTATCAACGAGATGGCAGACGACGTGGTTGTTATGTACTGCGGTCAGGTTGTTGAGCAGACCTCTGCAAAGACCATCTTCACCGACTGTGAAAAGAGCCACCCCTATACGGAGGGCCTGATGCACTCCATTCCCCGTTTGGACAACATTACCGACAAGCTGGAGCCCATTCCCGGTGCTGTGCCCCATCCTTTGGATTTGCCCAAGGGCTGTAAGTTTGCACCCCGTTGCAAGTATGCAACTGCCAAGTGCCTGGAAGAAGAGCCCGCACTTGCTGAAGTAGCACCCGGTCAAAAGGTACGTTGCTTCTATCCTGAAAAGGAGGTTCGCCGCAGTGAAGAACACAAACACGCTTCTGTCAATTTATAATCTGAAAAAGTACTTCCCCATTGCCAAGGAGAGCGTGTTCCAGAAGGAGCAGCTGTACGTTCGTGCAAACGAGGAAATTACCATTGACATTCAAAAGGGCGAAACCTTTGGCTTGGTTGGTGAGTCCGGCTGTGGCAAGTCCACCCTGGGTCGTACCATTTTGCAGCTGTATCCTCAAACCGCTGGCTCTACACTGTACTATGGCCGCACCTTGGAGGATTTTGCACCCGGCTATATTGCAGAAACCCTGAAGAATGCCCCCAAGCTGATTGCAAATTACAAGAAAATGCAGGAGAAGGCAGCAGCCGCCGCCGCGGAAGTGGAAGCTGCAGGAGATAATGCCACCTTCTTCCAGCATCAGAATAAGAATCTGAGTGCCGCTGAGGCACAGACTGCGTTCTTGAACGTCGCGAAGATTCTGGGCGGTTTTGCAGCATTGGAGAATCCCTCCGAGGGCGCAAAGCTGTTGCTGAAGAAGTACAACACCAATGTGAATCTGTGCAAGCTGAATGAGCAGCTGCGGGACATTGACGGTGAAATTGCCTTCTACGAGGCTGTTGCCAAGGAATTTGAAGAAGACAAAACCATCAAAAACGGTGCCGCAAAGGCCGCAAAGAACCTGAAAAAGGCTGCCAAGATGCAGCAGAAGCGTGAAAAGCTTTTGCCCCAGATTGATGCTGCAACTGCAGTTCTCAAGGACGATCAGGCCGCGATTGATGCCCTGAAGGCAAAGTATGCCGGCAATGAGGAATTTGCGAAATTCGAGGAATATCTGGATGACGGCATCGACCTGAGCCGTTTGACCTATCCGGAGATGCGTATTCTCCGTAAGGATATTCAGATCATCTTCCAGGATCCCTACTCCTCCCTGAATCCCCGTATGACCATCGGCCAGATCATTGGCGAAGGTCTGACGACCCATAAGTTCTTCAAGAAGAGAGACCCCAAGATGAAGGGTTATATTCTGGATGTTATGGATCAGTGCGGTCTGCAGGACTATATGTTCCACCGCTATCCCCACCAGTTCTCCGGCGGTCAGCGTCAGCGTATTTGTATCGCCCGTGCACTGGCTGTGAAGCCGAAATTCATCGTCTGTGACGAATGTGTTTCCGCTTTGGACGTGTCCATCCAGTCTCAGATCATCAACCTGTTGGAAGAGCTGAAGCAGAAGGAGAATCTGACTTATCTGTTCATCTCCCACGACCTGTCTGTTGTCCGTTACATTTCCGACCGTATCGGCGTGATGTACCTGGGCAATATGGTGGAGCTGGGCAGTGCAGAGACCGTCTTTAAGGATCCCCGTCACCCCTATACCGTGGCTCTGCTTTCTTCTATTCCCACTACGGATATGAACGAGCTGAAGAAGGAGCGCATCATTTTGGAGGGCAATATCCCCAGCCCCATCAAGCCCCCCGATGGATGTAAGTTCCACACACGGTGCTATATGGCCTGTGAAAAGTGCCGTCAGGTACCGCCTCCCTACGTTGAGGTGGAGAAGGATCACTTCGTGGCCTGCCACTTCTTAGACAAGAAGCTGGACGAGAACGGCAACTACCTGTTTGAACTGCCCAAGAAGGCAGAGGCAGAGGAGAATAACAGTGCTGTTTAAAAAATTCCGCGCATTAAAAAAGGCTGACCCTGAAAAGGAACAGCAATTGCGCGATGCCATTGAACAAGAAGGCGGCTTGGAAAAAAACGATGTGAAGGCGATGATCATCGCCGCAACCATCGTGTTTTTGCCGGTAGTTGCCGTCATCCTTCTGATTCTCTGCTTGGTATTTTATCTTCTATAAAAAAGAGGAACGGTTTCACCGTTCCTCTTTTTCAGAGTATCAAAGAACCCTATAAATGCGCAAATACGGCTCCCTCTGACGAGGGAGCTGGCTAATTGCCGATTTTAGGCAATTAGACTGAGGGAGAGAAAAAAACAGAAAAGTCTAACCATATTGTATAGACTTTTCTGAACTTTTCAGGCCTTCTCTCCCCCAGTCAGCCTGTTCGGCTGACAGCCCCCTCGTCAGAGGGGGCCAAGGGGAAAGGTGCTTTTTAGTTTTATGTTGTTAGTCCAGCAGGAAATTCACAACCATTACGGTTTTGCCGTTTGCGGTGTAACAGCGGCAGACGCGGCGGCTGATGCCACAGCAAAATTCGTAGTTAAAGGAATCTGCGGCGGCGGCAATTTCCTCTACAGAGATGGAAAGCGCTCCGTTTTTGCCCACCAGCGTCACTTCGTCGCCCTCTTGTGCATCGGGAATGTCTGTAACGTCCACCATCATCTGATCCATACAAATGCGTCCCAAAATCGGTGCTTTTTTGCCCCGAATCAGCACGTAAAACTTGCCGGACAGGCTGCGGCGGTAGCCATCAGCATATCCTACGGGAATGGTGGCAATTTTGGTGGGAGCAGAGGTCACATAGGCACCGCCGTAGCCAACCTCCCGACCGGCCGGAAGGGTCTTGACGTGGGCAATGCGGCTGTGCCAGCTCAGCACCGGCTGCAGATTCAGCAGAGCAGGGGAAACCTGATCGCTGGGGTACAGTCCGTAAGTGATGATGCCGGAGCGCACCAAATCGTAGTGGGTGTTAAAGTTCATAATGCCGGCAGAATTGTCCATGTGGCGTATTTGCACCTGAACGCCGCGCTGCAGGAGCATATCATAGAAGCGGTCAAACAGCTCTGCCTGCTTTTTTGCACGGCTCAGGTCGGCACAATCGGCAGTTGCAAAGTGACTGAAAAGCCCCTCAATGCACAGGAAAGGCAGCCTGCTGATTGCAAGACATTCGTCTGCCGCTTCTTCCGTGACCTGAAAACCGATTCTGCTCATCCCGGTATCTACCGCCAAATGGCAGGAGGCGCAGATCCCTTGCCGTTCTGCTTCCTGAGAGAGCGCCAGCGCATCACTATAGCTGAAAATCGTTGGACGAATATGCCCTTTAATCAGCTGCGGATAGCTGGATACCGGGGTGTGGCCCAATATTAAAATGGGTGCGTCAATGCCTGCCCGTCGAAGCTCCAATGCTTCCGACAGAGAGGACACGCCAAAAAAAGGACATTCTTTTTGCAACAGTCGGGCGATCTGCACCGCACCGTGACCGTAGGCGTCGGCCTTGACCACGGCCATCACCGGCACACCGGCTTTTTTTGCCACTGCCCGATAATTGTGCAAAAGGGCATCGGTATCAATTTTTACGTAATTGTTGTAGCTTTCCATTAAAAGGATACATCTCCCCAATATTTATGCTTATACTATATCACAAAACCCAAGGCTTGTAAAGTTTGTTGACAAGGATGGCTCGTTGTGGTAAGATATGTGGGACAACCGAATAACCTTTTGTGTGGCAAAAGGGGCGGCAAGCCTTTTTTGCTGAACAAGATAATCGGGTGAAAATCCCGAACGGTACCGCCGCTGTAACTTTGACGGAGGGGAATCCCTTTGTTATGATTTTCGATGGTGAAAGCCAGTCACTGAGCTTGCTTGGGAAGGCTGAAATCATCTCCCGCTGCAATCCGGGAGCAAAGAAGTCAGAAGACCTACACAGAAGAGTCCTCTATGCTCTGCGCGCTATGGAGCATACGTTTGTCACGGAAAAACGGCCGTGGCATCGATTTTGCGTTGCCACGGCACTTTGAATTTTTGGAGGAATTTTATGAAAAACAAGAAAAATCGTATCGTTGTGATTGCCGTTGCGGCGCTCATTTTGGTGGTGGGCCTGTTTGTGGGTCTGTATCTGGGCACACGCCCCGAGACCCATCCGGGAAGCAAGACCATTACCGTGGAGGTCACCCACAAGGACGGCACACAGAAAACCTTTACCTACCATACCGACGAAGAATATCTGGCACCTGTGCTGGAAAAAGAGGGTTTGGTGCAGGGCGAGCAGAGCCAATACGGTCTGACCATTCACACCGTGGACGGTGAAACGGACGACTGGGCAGCCGGAGAATACTGGCTGTATTATAAGGGCGGCGAAATGGTCAGCACCGGTGTGTCGCAAACCCCGATTGCCGATGGGGACGTGTTCCAATTTGAGTACAGCGCAGGCGGTGAATGGTAAAAATGAAACCTACACTGCGTCAAACCGTGCTTTTTGGAATGCTGGGTGCAATCACCTTTGCCGCCAAGGTTGCAATGGCGGGGCTTTACAACATTGAGCCGGTTTCTCTGTTTGTTATGGTTTTTGCGACGGTGTTTGGCTTGAAGGCACTTTACCCCATTTATGTGTATGTGCTGATGGAGTTTCTGTTTTACGGACTGAACACCTGGTGCATCAATTACCTGTATATTTGGCTGATATTGGCAATTTTTGCCTATATGATGCGGAAAAATCAGCATCCTGTGCTGTGGGCGGTGCTCAGCGGCGCATTTGGATTGCTGTTTGGTCTAATGTGCACACCGGTTTATTGGGTGATTGGTGGTGCGGAATATGCCTTGAGCTGGTGGGTTGCCGGATTGCTTGCGGACATTCTGCACTGCGCGGGCAATTTCGTGATCGCACTGCTGCTTTTTGTGCCGTTGCGCAGTCTGGTGGCAAAGCTGTATGCAAATGCGATAAAATGAAAAAGAGGAGCTGTTGCAAAATTGCAACAGCTCCTTTTTTGTATAAGCAAATGAGGGATTGGGCAAACTGAAAAGAGGATCAGCCTGCCAAAATATCGGCCTTAATGACGCATTTTTCTTCCCGTAACACACGCAGAAGCTCTTCAAGCGATGCAGTCAGGTGCATGGTCTCGGCAGAAATGGTGACAACGGCACAGCCGTTGGTGGGCACGATGGAATTAATGGTAATGATGTTGGCTCTGTAGAGCGCAAAGACGGACAGCAGGCCGGAAAGTGCACCGGGGGAATCGTGCAGCAGAAGCTGGAACGTGATGATGCGGCCGGTCATCATATTTTGGAAGGGCAGAACAGCGTCGCGGTATTTGTAGAATGCACTGCGGCTGATACCGGTCATTTTGGTTGCCTCGTTCACCGTGGATGCTTCTCCTACGGAAAGCAGGCGCTTGGCCTCGGAAACTTTTAAAAAGACCTCAGGAAGAGCAGAGGCCTCAACGATGTAATATTTGGGCTCGGATGCCATGGTCAACCTCCTGTGTTTATAGTTTAATAAATTTTTGCATACGATATATTAGGATTAGTACTTTAATTGTAGCACAAAACCAGAAAAATGCAAGGGTAATTGTGAGGAAGGGGCGCAAAATGCAGGTGCAGTTTAAGGGAAAATGGGTGCGGTGGCTGCTGGTGGGCGCAGGCGTGTGGTTTGCTCTGCAGTATTTATTGCCGTTAAGCCTGCCGTTCATTTTAGGGGCGTTGCTGGCCTGGGCATCGGAGCCGCTGGTGGCATTTTCTCAGCGGCGTTTTCGCTGGAAACGGCTTTGGGCGTCCGGGATCGGGGTGACGGTGACCCTGTTGACTGTGGTTGCATTGCTGACAGCCGTGGGCACACTTCTTTTCAGACAATTGGGGGATTTGGCAAGAAAAGCACCCCAAATCGGTGCGACGGTTGGTCAGGGATTGGTGGCAATGGAGGACTTTTTGGTGTCGCTGGCAGACCGCGCGCCGGAAAACGTGCGTCCGGCTTTGATTCAAACAGTGATGGACGGTTTTCAAAACGGAAGCAGCATTGTCAGCGGTGTTACGGAGAAAATCCCCGGCTTTCTCACCAAAACCGTCACAGGCCTTTCCAAGGGTCTGCTGACAGTAGGCACGGGGATTTTGGCAGGCTTTATGCTGTCTGTGCGCCTGCCCCGGATCAAAGGGTGGATACACAGTCGCCTGCCTGCAAGGCTGAAGGAGCAGATTTTACCCTCCCTGAGAAATGTGCGTAAAACCTTTGGCAGATGGCTGCTTGCACAGGCCAAGCTGATGGGCATTACGTTTTTGGTGCTGAGCGTGGGACTGTTTCTTTTGGGCGTAACGGATTGGCTGCTTTTCAGCTTCCTGATTGCATTGGTGGACGCCGTGCCGATTTTGGGCACCGGCACGGTTCTGATTCCATGGGCACTGGTGGAGCTGCTGCAAAACCATCACTGGCAGGCCATTGGATTACTGGCGGTGTATGGCGCGTGCTGGGTGGTGCGCAATATTTTAGAGCCGCGTCTGATTGGAAAATCTCTGGGTATTGATCCGCTGTTGTCCCTGGCGGTGTGTTATGTGGGCTTTCGCCTGTGGGGATTTATGGGGGTAATTGTTGCCCCGATGGTCACGGCGCTGGCATACAGCTTTCTTACACAGCGGCGTCAAACACAGAAGAAAGAGCTGTTCAAAAAGTTTTAACAATCAAGGGCTTGACAATTTTAGCACTCTGTTGTATAGTGTGCTTAGCACTCAGGGATGCTGAGTGCTAAAAGACGAACGGAGGTACGGAAATGGAGCTTACCGAAAGAAAAAAGAAGGTACTGCGCAGTGTTGTAGACCTGTATATCCGTACCGCTGAGCCGGTTGGCTCCAAGGCCATTACGGAGCTGCCGGATATGAATTACTCCTCTGCCACCATTCGCAACGAGATGGCAGAGCTGACCGCTATGGGATACTTAGAGCAGCCCCATACCAGTGCAGGGCGTGTGCCGTCTGCAGTGGGTTATCGGCTGTATGTGGATGAGCTGATGGCAGAATATCGGCTGTCCATCGACGAGACCAAATCCATCAGCAGCGCCATCGAGGAAAAAATGAAAAAGGTCGATAAGATGGTGGAAAAAGTGGCACGGCTGGTGTCCCAGGCCACCGATTTGCCGGCCATCTCCATGGCCTCCCGTTACGGCGGCGCAACCATCCGTCGCTTTGATCTGATTTTGGCAGGTCAGGGGAGCGTTATTGCGGTGCTGATGCTGTCGAGTGACGAAGTGGTGAACAAGCTGATTCGTTTGCCGGTACAGCTGGAAGAGAGCGATTTGAAGATTCTCTCTGCACTGCTCAATGCCACAATGACTGATTTGGATGTTTCCGCTTTTGACAGCAATCTGCTGGAACGGGTTATGCGCTCTGCCGGTGCAGGTGCATCCTTAGTGCCGGTGATTATGGAATTTGCGGTGGATACATTGCAGAAGCAGTGCGGCACCAATATGGCGGTTGCCGGTCAGATGCGTATTCTGGGCTTGCCGGAATACCGGGACGTGGATAAGGCTCAAAAGCTGATTACCAGTCTGGACGAGGAATCTCTGGCAGGACTGCCTGCGGTACTGAGCAATGAAAACGGTACGCAGGTGCTGGTTGGCCCTGAGAACGTGGCACGGGAACTGAAAGACACCAGTGTGGTGATGACCAAGTTTGATATCGGTGACGGTATGCAGGGTATGATTGGCGTGGTAGGCCCTACCAGAATGGACTATGCAAAGGTCACCGCAAGACTGAGCTACTTTGCGGAAAGTCTTTCCAAAATGTTTGCAAAGCCGGAGCAGCCGCAAATCACAGAAGGCACATCCGGCAAGGAGGAATAATTCGTGGCAAAAAAGAAAAACGAAAATGAGAAGCAGGAAAAACAACCGGTTGAGGAAACCTCTGCCGAGGCAGCAGAACAGCAGGTCAATCCCTGGGAAGAAAAGTACAACGCTGAGCACGACAGTTACCTGCGTTTAGCGGCAGACTACGATAATTTCCGTAAGCGCACCGCCAAGGAAAAAGAGCAGCTGTACGGAAACGGAAAGGCAGATGCAGTGGAAAAGCTTCTGCCGGTGTACGACAATCTGGAACGGGCACTGAATCAGCCCACCGAGGATGCCGCATACAAAAAGGGCGTGGAAATGACGATGACCCAGCTTGTGACCATCTTAAACAGCTTGGGCGTAGAGATTTTCGGTGAAGCAGGGGATGCCTTTGACCCCAATATTCACAATGCAGTGATGCATACCGAGGATGATTCCGCTGCTGAAAACACCATCACACAGGTGTTCCAGAAAGGCTTTAAATTGGGTGAAAAAATCGTCCGCTTTGCAATGGTGCAGGTAGCGAACTGATTTTATAAATGTATATATTATATTCTTAGGAGGAATTTTATTATGGGAAAAATTATTGGTATTGATTTGGGTACAACCAACTCCTGTGTGGCTGTACTGGAAGGCGGCGAGCCTGTTGTAATCGCCAACGCCGAAGGCGGCAGAACCACCCCCTCTGTGGTGGCATTTTCCAAGACCGGTGAGAGAATGGTCGGTCAGGTGGCAAAGCGTCAGGCTGTGACCAACGCAGACCGCACCATCGCATCCATCAAGAATCATATGGGTGAAGACTATCGTGTGACGGTGGACGGCAAGAGCTACACTCCTCAGGAGATCAGCGCAATGGTTCTGCAGAAGCTGAAGGCCGATGCAGAGGCATATCTGGGACAGACCGTTACCGAAGCGGTTATTACCGTGCCTGCATACTTCTCCGACGCACAGCGTCAGGCCACCAAGGACGCCGGCAAGATCGCCGGTCTGGACGTGAAGAGAATCATCAACGAGCCCACTGCAGCTGCGCTGGCTTATGGCCTGGATAAGGAAAATGAGCAGAAGATCATGGTCTATGACCTGGGCGGCGGTACGTTCGACGTTTCCATTTTGGAAATTGGCGACGGCATCGTGGAAGTGCTGGCAACAAACGGCGACACCATGCTGGGCGGCGACGACTTCGATCAGAGAGTGATGGATTACCTGGTAGCCGAGTTTAAGAAGGCGGAGGGTGTAGACCTGTCCAAGGACAAGGTGGCTATGCAGCGCCTGAGAGAGGCTGCTGAGAAGGCTAAGATCGAGCTGTCCGGTATGACCTCCACCACCGTCAACCTGCCTTATATTACTGCCGATGCAACCGGCCCCAAGCACTTGGATGTCACCCTGACCCGGGCAAAGTTCAATGAGCTGACTGCCGATTTGGTAGAGCGTACCATGAAGCCTGTCCGTCAGGCAATGTCCGATGCCGGTCTGAAGACCGGTGACCTGCACAAGGTGCTGTTGGTTGGCGGTTCTACCCGTATTCCTGCTGTGCAGGAGGCGGTGAAGAACTTTACCGGTCACGAGGGCTTCAAGGGCATCAACCCCGATGAGTGTGTGGCACTGGGTGCAGCTATTCAGGGCGGCGTGCTCACCGGTGACGTGAAGGACGTGGTGCTGCTGGACGTAACACCCCTGTCTTTGGGTATTGAGACCATGGGCGGTGTATTCACCAGACTGATTGACCGCAATACCACCATTCCCACCCGTAAGAGTCAGATCTTCTCCACCGCTGCCGACAGTCAGACTTCCGTGGAAGTCCACGTGCTGCAGGGTGAGCGTGAGATGGCGGCTTACAATAAGACGCTGGGCCGCTTCCAGCTGACCGGTATTGCACCTGCTCCCCGCGGTGTACCGCAGATCGAGGTAACCTTCGACATCGACGCCAACGGCATTGTGAAGGTTTCCGCAAAGGATCTGGGCACCGGCAAGGAACAGCAGATTGCAATCACTGCTTCTACCAACCTGAGCCAGGAGGATATCGACAAGGCTGTCCGCGATGCAGAGCAGTATGCCGCAGAGGATAAGGCTCGTAAGGACGAGGTAGATACCCACAACACTGCCGATCAGGTGATTTATCAGACCGAAAAGACCCTGAATGAGCTGGGCGACAAGATCTCTGCCGACGAGAAGGCATCCATTCAGAGCACTGTTGACCATCTGAAGGAAGTGAACAAGGGCACAGACGTGCAGGCCATCAAGGATGCGACCGATGCTGTACAGAAGGCATTCTACGCTGTATCCGAGAAGCTGTATCAGAATGCCGCACCGCAGGATGGCGCACAGGGTGCCAATGACGGTGTAGTAGATGCAGACTACGAGACTGTAGACTAAGACCATATAGGGGCGGTGAAACCGCCCCTATGAATGCGTTTAGTAGGAGTAATTATGGCAGAGAATAAACGGGACTATTATGAGGTGCTGGGTGTCTCTAAGGGCGCCAGTGCCGAAGAAATTAAAAAGGCCTACAGAAAGTCCGCAATGAAGTATCATCCCGACCGCAATCCGGGCGACAAGGAAGCGGAGGAGAAATTCAAGGAATTGGGCGAGGCTTACGAAGTGCTGTCCGATGACGATAAGCGCAGTCGCTATGACCAGTTCGGTCACGCCGGTGTAGATCCCAATTTCGGAGCAGGCGGCGGTTATGGCGGCGGCTTCGGCGGCTTTGACGGCTTCGGTGATTTCGGAGATATTTTCGGAGACATCTTCGGCGGCGGCCGACGTACATCTACCCGTAATGCGCCCCGGCAGGGGGAGCACGTGGGCATCCGGATGGAGGTAACCTTTGAGGAGGCCGCCTTTGGTACGGAAAAGGAAGTGCAGATTCCCCGTGTGGAAAACTGTGCCGTCTGTGGTGGCAGTGGCTCTGCCGATGGCAAGGTGGAAACCTGCAGCCAGTGCCGTGGCAGCGGTCAGGTACGGGTCACCCAAAACTTTATGGGAATGGCCATGCAGACAGCAACCACCTGTCCTTCCTGTAACGGTCAGGGCAAAATCATTAAAAATCCCTGCAGCACCTGCCGGGGCAAGGGAAAGGTGCGCCGTAATCACAAGCTGAAGATCAAGATCCCTGCAGGCATCGACCACAATCAAACGGTGCGTGTGCGTGGGGAAGGCAATGTAGGTTCCAATGGCGGCCCCAACGGGGACGTGATGGTGGAGATTCTGATTCGCCAGCACCGCATCTTTGAACGGGATGGCGTGGACGTGTGGTGTGAAGTGCCCATCAGCTTTACGCAAGCCGCATTAGGCTCTGTGATCGAGGTGCCGACCATCGACGGCAAGACCACCTTCGACCTGCCGGAGGGCACACAGACCGGTCGGGAATTTACCATTGCCGGAAAGGGTATTCCGTACGTGAATAATCCCAAGCGTCGGGGCAATCACCGTTTTGTGGTGGTGGTGGAAACGCCCACCAAGCTTACCAAAGAGCAGCGTGAGCTGCTGGAGAAGCTGGAAAAGTCCATCGACGGCAAAACCAACCCAAAGCGGAAGAAGTTTTTTGATACATTAAAGGATTTCTTCGACTGAGAATAAAAAGTGGCAGGAAACAGCAGGCTGTTTCCTGCCATTTTTTAGTGGACAGTTGAAAGAGGAAAGTGGAAAGCTGAGGTGTCGGCAGAGCCGACGGATTAAAATAAATACAGGCGGATATCATCCGCCACAGTCTCAAAATTATTTCGTAGGGTTACCTCTCCTGAGGTGACCGCGATCAATACATCCCGGACACCCGAGGACGGGTGTCCCTACGGGATTTTATGCTCAGTGGGTGCGCATATTTGCCACGTGCGCTTTGCGCCCTCGCAATGACCATTCCTTCGGACGAGCGGTTTTCAATGGACAATTGTCAGATGAAAGATGAAAGTGGAAAGCGGAAAGTTTTTGCGGGGCGTCGAGGCGCCGCCCCCTACGATTTAATACGAAAACGTGATGTATTGACCGTAGGGGCGGATATCATCCGCCCGATTTATTTTAATCCGTCGGCTCTGCCGACACCATAATCTGGCCCCCTTGCCTAAAGGGTAAGCGAAGCGCAGTCGCGGTAGTGAATGACAGCCTGGTAGGCTGTCAGAGCCGCGACCGGACGCCCGCAGGCGTTGTCGAAAATCTCTGATTTTC
>JAFTVV010000046.1 GCA_017465625.1 Oscillospiraceae bacterium
ACAGCATCGTAAGCAGTTGCAGTAACGATCGTTTAACCTTGTCATTCCGAGACCAGTTCGCAAACTGGTCGTGGGAATCCGTTTTCTGCGGTGCAGAGCACCGCGCCGCCAATGGCGGCAGGGGTTACGGATTGCCACGGGCGCAAGGCGCCCTCGCAATGACAGCATCGTAAGCAGTTGCAGTAACGATCGTTTAACCTTGTCATTCCGAGACCAGTTCGCAAACTGGTCGTGGGAATCCGTTTTCTGCGGTGCAGAGCACCGCGCCGCCTGATGGCGGCAGGGGTTACGGATTGCCACGGGCGCAAGGCGCCCTCGCAATGACAATTCCTTCGGATGCAGGATAAGCAAAAGCGAAGGGGACGCGGAAATCCGTTTTATTTACATTATGTGGGCAGATTTGGCAAGCTCTACGTAGTGCATTGCGCTTTCGGTTTGTGCCGCAGTTTCTTCGTCGGTCAATGTTTTGACAATCTTGGCAGGACTGCCCAACAGCACAGAGCCTCTGGGGGCAACGGTTTTGCCGGTGACCAGCGCACCTGCGCCTACCAGACAGCCTTCCTCCAAAACTGCGCCATTTAATACAATGGCACCCATCCCGATCAGACAGCCGTCCCCCACGGTACAGCCGTGGAGTATTGCCCCGTGACCGACGGTGCAGTTTTTGCCAACGGTGGTTTTTTCGTGCAGGATACAAAGATCCTGAATGTTGGTATTTTCGCCTACGGTGATTTTACCGCTGTCTCCCCGAAGCACGGCATTGTGCCACACGGACACATTTTCGCCCAGCTCCACATCCCCGGAGACCACAGCGCCTTTTAAAATGTAGTATGCCA
This sequence comes from Oscillospiraceae bacterium, assembly GCA_017465625.1. GTDB lineage: Bacteria > Bacillota > Clostridia > Oscillospirales > Oscillospiraceae > Faecousia. The sequence continues at coordinate 837 of JAFTVV010000046.1, forward strand.
TTTTTTGCTCCTTTCAGCAAAGCTTTTCTGCCAGCGCCATCACCACTGCGGCGCACCGCTATGCCGCCAGTGCTTCAAAAGTGGGGTAATCCATTTCCGCAGAGTCGTCCGCCTTGTCGGAAATGGCACGCAGAATCACAAAGGGCACGTTGTTGCGATAGGCGGTGTGGGCAATGGCCGCGCCTTCCATTTCGGTGCACTGAGCACCGGTTTTTTCGATGATGCTGTTTTTTAGCTTGGGGTCAGCGATAAATTGGTCACCGCTGGCAACAGTACCCACCCGTACGTGATCGGGATGCACCTTCTGTGCTGCCGCCACCGCCATGGCCATCAGGTTTTCGTCTGCAGGGAAGCCGGTGGGCATTCCGGGAATGGTGCAGTGGGGATAGCCAAAATGAAAACAGTCAAAATCGTGGTGAATCACCTGATTGGATACAATCAGATCTCCAATATCCAGCACCGCATCCAAAGAGCCGGCAATGCCGGTGTTGATGATGTGGGTCACCTGAAATACATCACACAAAATCTGGGCGCAGATGGCGGCATTTACTTTACCGATGCCGCAGCGCACCACCACCACAGGAAGTCCTCTCAGCGTGCCGGCGTAAAAATCAGAGCCTGCCTTTTCTGTAACGGTCAGGTTTTGGAGCTGTTTTTTCAGGCTCTCCACCTCAATATCCATTGCACCGATAATTCCAAGCTTTGTCATAAAATCTCCTCTTCCTGTGATGGGTTATTTGGGGTATACCAGGCGGCTGTCGTCGCAGGTGTCCAGCAGGTCTGCGTATTTTTTGCCCCAGTAGTTTGCCATGGGTAAATTCATATCCAGGAAATTTCCGCAGTCCTTTGCCGATGCACCGGGCACATCCCCACGAAAAGCTTCGATAAAGCGGAAGCAGTCCCGTACCAGAGGCAACACCTCTTTGGAACTGTAATTGCCGCCCAGCAGCAGGTAAAAGCCGGTACGACAGCCCATCGGGCCGAAATACAGCACCTTTTCCTTCCACGTTGGTTCATTGCGCAGATAGGTAGCCGCCAAATGCTCGATGGTGTGCATCTCGGCAGTGTTCAGCACCGGCTCTTCGTTGGGGGAAGTGAGCCGCAAATCAAAGGTGGTCACCGTCTCCGCACCCAGCTTGTCGGTTCTGGAAACATAAAGACCGGGCTGCAATAAAATATGGTCAATGGTAAAACTTGTAATCTTTTCCATAAAAACGCCTCCGTTCCGCTTTATCATACAAAAAACCAAGAAAAAAAGCAAGCAAAACCAAACTCAACCTGCTGTTTAGTGCCACTCAACCGCCCGATGAAAAAATTTTATGGGGGATTAACCAGCTTTTTATAGCTTTTTTGCGGTTTTTGTGTCATAATGATGCCATCAAGTATGGAGGTGCTTTTTATGGAGCAAACCATTGGAAAACGCATTGTGAAGAACCGCAAACGGCTGGGCCTGACTCAGGATCAGCTTGCCGAGAAGCTGGGTGTTACGGCACAGGCGGTGAGTAAGTGGGAAAATGACCAGTCTTGCCCGGATATCACCCTGTTGTCCCGGCTTGCAGATATTTTCGGTGTCTCCACCGATGAGCTGCTGGGTCACAAACAGGAAAAGGTGTATGTGGCTGAGCCTGTGGAGGATGAGGAAGAAGAGACGATGAAGTTTACTTACGACGCAGGACGCAAGGCAACTGTGGGCTTTGCCTTTTTTGTACTGCTGACCGGCGGACTGTTTTTGGCGGCACAGCTGATGGAGCTCGGGGCATCCTTCTGGAGCATCCTGTGGCCTACGGCACTTCTGGTGTTCGGCGCAACAGGACTGTTTCCCCGTTTTTCCTTTTTCAGACTGTTCTGCACGGTGGTAGGCGGTTGGTTTTTGGCAAATATCTTTTTGCCCATTTCCTTTAAACCCTCGGCAGGCATCGTATGGGCGATCATTTTGATTTTGTTCGGTCTGAGCCTGCTGGTGGATGGCGCCAAAAAGCCGAAAGGACATAAAATTCGTTTTGTAAACGGACTTGGAAAAGGCGGCCGCAGAGCACCTACGGAGGAATACACCGAGGAAGAGGATCTTTTCAGATTTGACGCCTCTTTTGGAGAGGGTACAAAATTTGTCTGCCTGCCTGTGCTGCGCAGTGGCGAAATCAATGTGTCCTTTGGTGACTATACGTTAGACCTGTCCAATGTGGAATCCGTGGATAACTGCGCGATGAACGTCAACTGCTCCTTCGGTCACTTGCAGATTTTGGTACCGGAGAGATTTGCGGTAAAGACCGATTCTTCCACCGCTTTTGCAGGTTTTTCCGTCTCCGGCCATCACAACGATGCGCCTGAGGGCATCATCCGTTTGAACGCTGCCTGCAGCTTTGGCGAAATCACCGTGGAATATGTTTAACAAAAAGGGCGTGTTGCAAAGCAACACGCCCACAATTTTTAAACTGCCCTACGCCTTTGTGGGTGTAGAGGCAAACACCTAAACACCGGAATCAGCAACAAAAATGGCATTTAACAAATTAAATTCAACAATGAAAGAAACAACGATGTTGAATATGCCGATCAAAATGAGATATCCTGTTTTTTTGCCTTGTTTTCTTAATTCTGCAGTGCGAATGATGCCTACAATGGAAGATGACATGCTGGGAATGGGCAACAATATCAAACCGAATATGGATATATACATCAATATTGAGTATACTGTACCTCTTTCGGTTGGAACTTCTAAAATACAGGCAAGCCCGAAGGCAATGACGATCCCGATTTTGACCAGCAAGGGAATGACGATACATAATGATGCGGTTGATTTTTTCTTCATAAAATCACCTCAAAACAGAAGATGTGCTACCCTTATGATAGCACATCTTGGATAAGTTTTCAAGGGGGCGGCCTGTGTGCCGCCCCGCTCTTCGTATTTTAATGAATTTTTCGGAATGACGCACAGGTCACTGCCTACCTACCCATTCGTTTATAGGATTTTCATAGGTTTGCCGCAGCAGCGGGGGATGGGTTCTCCTGCGTTGACATCCAAAATCTTATGGCAGATGGGACAGTATACCTGACAGTCCTGCTCTGCCCGTACCACAGGAATCAAGCCTTCTTTCAGTTCCATATCAGTCCAGAATCTCCATCAGTCTGCCGCAGCAGAAGGGAACCACCTCACCGGCTTTTACCTGTACGGTTTTGTTGCAGGTTACGCAGTATACGTCGGTGTCGTAGGGGGCGCGAATCTCAGGGATTTTGGTCTCTTCCTCCTTCGACAGACCGGCAATATGGAAAGTGGCAGTCTTATTCTCAGAGGGCAGGTATACGCCAATCGGCTGCAGGGACTTGTTGTCACCCACGCAGTTGCCCATCTTGATCCACAGGGCTTCCAGCTCCGCAGCTTCTGCGGCATGCTCAGGCGTAAAAGTTACGGTATCTTTGTCAATACGAATTTTCATATAGAATCTCCTTTTTTGGTTAGCATATGCTAACTGGTGGTTTGGAAAACCGCCGGTCCCGGTGTGGGGACCGGCGGAAACCAATGGTCTGATTGCTTACTTAAAGTATCTTTCCAGTAATCCTTTTAATGCCTTGCCGTGGCGAGCCTCGTCGCGGGCCATTTCATGTACAGTGTCGTGAATGGCGTCCAGGCCGTTTGCCTTGGCAACCTTTGCCAGATCAAACTTGCCGGCGGTAGCGCCGAACTCGCAATCCACACGCCAAGCCAGATTGTCCTTGGTGGTGGCCTTCATGTTGGGCTCTAAGTCCTCGCCCAGCAGCTCTGCAAACTTGGAAGCGTGCTCAGCCTCTTCGTAGGCGGCCTTCTCCCAGTACAGACCGATTTCGGGGTAACCCTCACGGTGAGCGATGCGGGCCATGCACAGATACATACCCACCTCAGCACATTCACCGTTGAAGTTGGCCATCAGCTGCTCGAAGATGAACTTCTTGTCTTCCTCGGAAATGTCGGGGTTGTTCTTAACGGTCTTTGCGTAAACGCCATACTCGTGCTCAGCGGCCAGCTTGCCTTCTTCCATCACCTTGAACTTGGTGCCGGGAACCTTGCAAACGGGGCAGACAAAGCCTTCGGGCATTGCGTCAGCTTCGTGGACGTAACCGCAAACGGGGCAAACAAACTTTTTCATAATCAAATCCTCCAAAAAATTTTTATATAATTTTATTTATTATTCTTCTTCTTCAAAAAGATCAGGACCTACGCCGCACAGAGGGCACTCGTAATCCTCAGGCAGGGCGTCTCCTTCGTAGACATAGTTGCAAACAGTGCAGACAAATTTTTTCATGCGATGTGTTCTCCTTCTTGATGGGCCGTGCATTCATCGCACAACCCGTTGATTGTAAGATTGCAGTAATTTGCGGTACAGCCGTACAGGCTGCGTGCTTGGTTATAAACCTGCTCCGACAGGGAAATTTCCGGCATATCCAGTACCTTGTAACAGCCCTCGCAAATAAAGTGGACGTGGGGACGGGTATTGCCATCGTAGCGCTCCATACCGTTGACAGTGCCAATACACACGATATCGCCCCGCTGACGGAAGGTGGCCAGATTTCGGTAAACCGTCGCCAATGAGATATCGGGAATTTGACTTTTCACTTCCCCGTATACCATTTCCGCAGAGGGGTGGGTGTGGGTTTGCCGCAGGTACGATAAAATGGCGTCGCGCTTTTTGTAATTCTTTTCGTTGACCATCGACGCACCTCCTAAATGAGAATGACTATCATTTACAAATGAATAGTACCACATCCTTTTTTATTTGTCAACAGTTTTTGGAAATTTTTTATAAAATTTTTCGTTACGCCTATTGCCCGCGTTTCGTACAACCTTGTCATTTAATGCGTTTTTGCGGGGCGTCGAGGCGCCGCCCCCTACGATTGAATACGAAAACGTGATATATTGACCGTAGGGGCGGATATCATCCGCCCGATTTATTTTAATTCGTCGGCTCTGCCGACACCATAATCTGGCCCCCTTGCCTAAAGGGTAAGCGAAGCGCAGTCGCGGTAGTGAATGACAGCCTGGTAGGCTGTCAGAGCCGCGACCGGACGCCCGCAGGCGTTGTCGAAAATCTCTGATTTTC
>JAFTVV010000038.1 GCA_017465625.1 Oscillospiraceae bacterium
AACCCCTCAGTCAGCTTCGCTGACAGCTCCCCTACAGGGGAGCCTTTTTGGGGGACGGATTGCCACGGACGCAAAAGCGCCCTCGCAATGACAGGGGGGTGCGTTGGTAGGGGAAAAAACGCCTCCCCTTGAGGGGCGGTGGATCGCCGAAAGGCGAGACGGAAGGGTTAACGGAGTTTTCGTTTATCATAACACAAAGCAATAAATTCACTCTGCAAACCCCTCAGTCAGCTTCGCTGACAGCTCCCCTACAGGGGAGCCTTTTGGGGGACGGATTGCCACGGGCGCAAAAGCGCCCTCGCAATGACAGGGGGAGCCTTTGGGGAGAAGTGCAAAAAAACAGTCCCCGAATGGGGACTGTTTTTAGGTCTAATGTGATGGTATAAAATCAATGCTCGAATTCGTCTTCATCATTTTCTTGGGGCTTGTCCAGTTTTTTGACACCGGCAGCAACAAGACGCTTCGTAAGTTCACAGACATCGGAGTTACAATGGCCACTATAGAGGTCTTCAGCTCGCATCACTACGCACTTGGGACACGCTTTTTTATAAGCACACCCTTCACATTCAGCAGGCTGCACGATTTTCTTAGCTTGTTCTACAGTAATCTTCCACGCATCCGCAAAAGACATTTCCTTTAAGGACGGACCATCCCACGAAGGAAGGGATGCACAAGGCATCATCCGTCCATCCCAACAAACAACAGCCATACTGCGACCAGCATTACAGGTCATGCCAAAAGAACAAGGCTTCTTGCAGTCGCCGCCAATTTTAGGTAGATCTGTACAAGGAGGATAAACCTTTCTAAATAACCGATTTCTTTCATGCGCAAGAGATACAACATCATCGGGCTTCATATAATGCTCTGCACTTTCAGGGTCATTTCTTTTTGGAATAAGCGCAAGCTCGGATAGTAAAGGATTAAAGCCCTGTTCCTTAATGTAGCATAATGTGTTGATATAGTCAGGGGCAATATAGCTACTCCCCGTCACATTCACTTGTACATTGATACCGGCATCCCGAAGCATCTTTACACCGTTCATAGCACGGTCTCTACCAGTGTGTCCAGTAACATTACGGTAGCCTTCTTCGGTGCTGCCATATATAGAAATACGAACTTTTTCAGGCTGATGCTGTTTTAGCAATTCTGCAAGTTCATCATCTATTAAAATACCGTTAGACAGTATTGTAATATAAACGCCTTTTTTCCAAAGATGGAGATACAATTCCTTAAAATCATGGCGTAACAGACATTCCCCACCGGTAAGGGTTGCAAACATCATCCCGTTATTAAAAGCATCATCCATAATGGCTTTCCACTGTTCCGTAGAAAGCTCTTGGTCCTTCAATTTATTGGAATTCTGATTATGTACATAGCACATTTTGCAATCCAAGTTGCAACGTGCCGTTAATTCATATTGTACACAAATAGGCGAATTATAATTATTTGAATCATTTATTAAGTTCTTTTTCCAGTTGGCAAAGTTTATTGTTTCCATATCTGCCTCCTATAAAAAATGAGAGGTAGGCAGATGCCTACCTCTCGGATGTAAAAAATTAGCCGCAGGGATCAACATAGATGGGCTCTTCTTCCTCAACGGGGGAAGTGGAAACAGCCATAGCCAACTTGATCAGTTCAGCCTTAGGAGCAGTATACATAGTTATGTTCTCCTTTCAAATCATCAATCACATGCGGCGGACTATGCCGTGATTACCGCAATCAAAAATCTGTTTGTATTATAAGCGATAAATATTAGAATGTCAAGAAAAATTTTATTGAATATTTATTTGCAAATTTAAAGCTAATGGCACCGAAGATAAAACTTCGGTGCCATAAATATCTAAAATAATATATTAGCCGTAAACTGCCAAAACGGAGTCGCCGTACTTCATCATAGCAATGGCGGCTGCTGCCAAATTAGCATTAGTACCGTTAATTCTGGACTTTGCAACTGCAGCAATGCTAGCAGTGTACAGCGGGCTGCCCTCAACAGGAGCATCACCACTGTAAAGCTGTACAGTCACTTCTTTTCTCATTTGCTTTGCATTCAATCCAGAGTAGATCAAGATGCCACGATTGCTGGTGGAATCATCACCGAAGGGGTACATAGTAGTTACGCCGTCCATAGTCACAGCCACAGAATACTGATCCTTATCAAAACCAGAGGGCATTCTATAAACGAACTGCAGGCCAGTACGATCTGCCAAATACAGAGAGCATGCGGCAAATGTGTAATTATCTTTGCCAGTAGTAGGCGGTGTAACATCAATAACAGGGGTTTCGGCGGTTGCATAAGCCTGCTGAGCCTCGGTCAAGTCCATGTTAGCCAAAGTTCCAGTTCTGTAGTTGAAATACACCTGCATTGCAGCACCAAAGTTCAACATATTAACATACAGATTAGCCTGGGCAGAATCACCGCTTGCAATGTAGGTAGCGACTCTTTCTTCAGCGCCTTCCTTAACGGACCAAATCTTGGGGTTGCCACAGTATGTTACGCCGTCCTTCTCTGCATACAGAGTGACTTCAAGGCGATCTGCCATCTGGCGAGACCATACGCCAAACTCATAAACATTGTTTCCGCCAACGCCTTCAGTAATCGTAGTAGCTACGATTTCGCTGTCTGCATCATAGGGCTTAACCTCCAACCATACACGGTCGTAAGCTTCCTTCTTAATCTTAGAGGTGCTGTAAACGAACGTTGCATTAATCTTATCCTGCATACTCAGAGCTACACGAGTATTATCCAGGACAGAGGCATAAACAGGGCCAGTGGGGGCAACTTCGAAAGCTGCGGTGAAGGAGTAAGCCTTTGCTTCGTTGGTAGCAACAATGATGTACTTGGTGCCGGCAGTAACAGCAACAGCATCAGTATAAGCAACACCGTCAACAGTGAAGGTGGTGCCGTCTTCAGCGGTCAGGGTCAGAGTGCCATTTTCAGCGGGGGTATATGCGTAGTAGGCGTTTGCCAGGCCGCTATCGGCATTGGTGCCAATAACAAGGGGCATTGCGTTTGCGGCATCGGTGCCGTAGATTCTGTCCATACCGGACTCGAAGTCGTTTGCAGCTGCGGAGGTCTTGGGCAACCAGGCGGCTACCATCAGTGCGCACAGCAGGACTGCAATGATTTTGGTGAGCATGCTATTGCGTTTCATACAGTTCTCTCCTTACAATTTTTTTGGGTTTTATGGGACGGTAATCCTCAGTTAACATTATAGTCACGGTTTCACATTCTGTCAAGTAAATAATTCCAAAAAAACTGCTATTTTTTATATAATTTTTGATCATTTTATATGTATACGGCATTTATGGTACAAAACACAGGCCGTATGAAACCAAAAAGCCTATTTTGTGGTCAAATATGGACAAAATACAAGATGTTGTATTTCCCAGCCTTGCCGGGAAATAGATGAAAGATGAAAACGGAAAGCGGAAAGATATGGTGTCGGCAGAGCCGAAGAATTGAAATAATTGACAATGGACAATGGACAATTGACAGTTATTGTGTCGGCAGAGCCGACGGATTATCATATTTGCGGTGCGGAGCGCCGCATGGCAATCCCTCAGTCACGCTGTTCGCGTGACAGCTCGCCTTTACACAAGGGAGCCTTTGGGGTACGGATTGCCACGCCGCTTATCAAGCGGCTCGCAATGACAGTTCCTTCGGACGAACGGTTTTCAATTGACAATTGAAAGATGAAAGTGGAAAATTTTCTGCGGGGCGTCGAGGCGCCGCCCCCTACGATTGAATATGAAAACGTGATATATTGACCGTAGGGGCGGATATCATGTCAAGAGTAACATAGTATCTGCCCCTACGAGTTCTGTTGCAGGTTATCGCTCCTGCAAAAACCGCCCGATCGGTGGATCGGGCGGTAGGTGTTATTGCGCAGTATAGGCTTTTGCGGCCAGGTGGTAGTCGTAGAGCTGCTGTACCATCGCCTTCAGCGTATCGGACGATTCTGCGTCATTATACACATTATAAATATAATTCAGAGGGCTATAGGATATCTGCATGGTATCGTTGACTGTGACGGTCACTTCCCGATCCAAATCCTGAGGAAGAATTCCATCAATCTCTACGTAGTACAAGCCATCTTTCGGATTGATCTTTAAAGAAGAATTGCCGCATTTGACAGTATATGCATCGATGGTTTTATTGCCCGTGAGCACAAAGTAGAAACGTGTGGCAATATTCTCCCTGTGCAGCAAGGTTGCACCGTAATGAGCGATGCCATCCACCGCATTTTGTACTGCGGAATACTGCATCTTAACCGGAATGTTGGTCACAGTATCGGTAAATCCGCTGTTTGCATAATGACCTGTATTGTAACCAAAATACTTTTGCGCAGCAGCACCGTAATGGAGCATCGCAAGGACCAGATCCTTGGTCTTCTGATTATACGTTCCCGTGGTATCCTTCAGGATATAGGACGCATATTCTGCCACGGAGTACGCTTTTTCTGTGCGCCCATCAGCAAGCAGCAGTTCTACCTCTACGGCATCGGTCATTTGTGCCGCCGCCAAATGGATCGTCAGTTTATACTTGCCGTCTACCACCGGCAGATCCATCAAATCATAGTCCGTTGTCACGTCATTGACAGTCACGCAGGCTGTTCCCTCAGATGCCTGCGCATCGGTCAGCTCCAAGAGGATATTCATTGCAATATCATCGCCTAATGCAAGGTTGTAGCTATGGAAGGGATCGGCTGTCTGCTGAGGAACAACTGTATTTTGGGCGTAGCCGCAATAGGTACATTTACGGCTCTGTTCACCATCTGCGTCGGCAGCCGTCCACTGCGTCCAGCTATGGGATGCACAGGATACAAAGTTTGTGACCTGGGTGACCGCGTCGCAGTCGTCACACTGCATAGCGCTGTAGCCGCGGATCAGACAGGTGGGGTTCACAACCACCGCAATCACTGCATCGTGGTCACACTCCAAACCGCGGATATCCGTGGTATAGTGGGTAGCGACACTTTGCTGAGTCGCCACATACAACGAGATATCCTGCTGTCCGGATTTGTAACAGGAGAACAGGTCGTTTGAAGTGTTGTAACGCATAATGACATTGGTATTCGTGTCCTGCGCCACAACGGAGGCATTACCGCTGGCGTCAACAGAAATTGCCCAGCTTGCCTGCTGGTTGATTTTTGCCTGACTTCTTAAGTGGTTATTCTTTTCACTTCCGGGTGCATACAGATATTTACCGCCCGATGTTTTCAGCGCATAAGTACCGGACACCGAGCCGGAAACAAGGGTGAGGATTTCTGTATCCGCAGAAGGCGTGGCGGTTTTTCCCTCGGTGTTTTTAGCAATGGTGGTCTGCCCTCTGTTGTTCTTATTTTGAGTAGTGCTTAATGCCAAATCCTCATTGGCAGCGGTAATAAAGAGCTGTTTATTGACAGCCAATTGGGCGTTATCTGTCACCAGATTCCACACGGTAGTGGAGGACTGCTGATCATTGGAAACCCAGGAGTAAACCGCGCAGAAAGTAGTCGTTTCGTATACGGTCACGTCCGTGCCAACGGCATAAATGACGCTGGGCGCAGTAAGCGAATCGGTTATATACTGGGGTGTCCAGCCAAGGAAGGTGTATTGGGCATTCACCAATTCCTGCTTCGCAGGCATACGGACGATCGCGCCCGCTTCGGAGGTTTGGACGGATTTTAATACGCCATTTTCCAAAAAGCTGACGTTGATCTTGTCCGCTTTTTTGAAGCGCACCTGCACACTGCAGTCGTCCTGGGCATCCACAAAAATCAGGTTGCCGTCATTGGAAAGACTTGCGCGACCGGCTGTGACCACATAAGAGTCCAGCGCATAGCCGGGGGCAGGAATAGCCGTAACCAAAGCACCGTTTACCTCTACCGTACCGCAGTCCAAATTGGAAGAAGTGGCGGTAACTGTATAATCCACATCCCCATAGCCTTCACCGGAGGGAGTTACATAGCCTGCAGGAATCTGTGCATCAAACAGCATAAATGCCAGCTCCGGATAGTCCACAAACATATTACGGGTGCCGGTAATGGACTGCACAGAGTCGTTACGACCCATTTCCCACGTGTCTACCGGGTCTTCCGCCATCCATTTCAGCAAAATGGCACAGCTTTCAAATTCAGGGCCGTATACGCCGGTTTTGCCAAATAAATTGGTGCGAATTTCCAAATCACTTTCGCCATAGCGGACATATACATACAGGGCGATACGGGCAACGTCACCACGAACATCGTACGCACCGTTTGACGCTTTGTTGGGGTTATAGAAGTCACTGCCTTCGCCAAAGCCGGTATTGTTACGGCTGGAGTTGATTTTGCTGTCTAAGGGGCGAAGCATAATAATATCGTCCGGGCCGCCTAAGCTTTGCGGCCATATATGCTCCCGATTCCAGGTGTTGCCGTCCCAAACAGGACCGATGAAACCGCCATCATAAAAGCTGGAAATGGCGGTGGTCAGCTCACCGTTGCGCTGAATGTCGGTATACTGATACAAATAACGGGAATCATCGTAGCTTGGATCTTTCACAAGGGCACTGAGGGTCAGATTCCGAATGGTCTCGGCAAGATCGCTGGCATAATATGCACCTGACTGCACATCATTGGATAGTGCCGCAAAATCATCGTAGGTCACGCCCAGATCGTCATAAAAGTCCTCCGCCATGGGAGACAGGAAGGAGGAAACCTCCCCACGCTGACCCCAGTTTTTTACAACGCCTTTATACTTCTCCGTATCCACCGTCTGGTAAAAAACAGAGGCCGCTTCCGAAGAAACCGTAATTCCGGAAAACAGGCTCAATACCATCAGCAGTATTAAAGCAAAGGATAATCCGCGTTTATAAATTCCCTTCATAGTCGTACACCCTCCATATAGAATACAAATGGTCATATTTTATGGTATATTACCACAAAATCCGACAATATTCAAGAACTAAATCACTTCTGTGCAGACTGCATATACGTGCGCACAAAAGAAAGCGGATTGCCACGCACCTGCGGTGCTCGCAATGACCGCTTCTTCGCATACCGCCTTGAAAGAATAATTACAGATTGCGTTTTGCGGAATGTGGTGGTATAATCGGATTAAATTATTTTTAATGTGTATGTCCTATGAAGGAGAAAATTATGGAATTTCTACCTATTACAAAACAGGAGATGCTGGATCGTGGCTGGGTATGCTGCGACTTCGTTTATGTGATCGGTGATGCTTACGTGGATCACCCCTCCTTCGGTCACGCCATCATCAGCCGCATTTTAGAGCATAACGGTTACACCGTGGGCATGATCTCTCAGCCGGACTGGAAAAATCCGAAATCCATTGATGTTTTCGGCAGACCCCGATTGGGATTTTTGGTCAGCGGTGGCAATATGGATTCCATGGTCAACCACTACTCCGTTACCAAGCATCGGCGGAAAAATGATGCGTTTACCCCCGGCGGCGTGATGGGAAAACGCCCGGACTACGCCACCACGGTTTACTGCAACCTGATTCGGCAGACCTACAAGGACGTGCCCATTCTCATTGGCGGCATCGAAGCCAGCCTGCGTCGGCTCAGCCACTATGATTACTGGTCCGAAAGCCTGAAGCGCTCTATCCTTTTGGATTCTCAGGCGGACATTCTGATGTACGGCATGGGCGAAAAGTCCATCGTGGAGCTGGCCGAGGCACTGAACGCCGGTATGGATGTAAAGGACATTACATACATTGACGGCACGGTTTACAAAACAAGTTGCGTGGATGACAGTATTCCCACCATCACGCTCCCCTCTTATGAGGAAATCAAAAACAATAAGCGGCTCTATGCAGAGAGCTTCCGTACCCAGTACGGCAACTGCGACCCCTTTACCGCCAAACGGCTGGTGGAAAAATGCGGCAAGGACTATGTGGTGCAGAATCCACCCCAAAAGCCGCTGACCACTCAGGAAATGGACGCAGTATACGACCTGCCTTTCTGCCGCACCTGGCATCCCAGCTACAAAAAGGCCGGTGGCGTCCCTGCCATTGAAGAGGTGAAATTCAGCCTTGTGAGCAATCGCGGCTGTTTCGGTGCTTGCTCCTTCTGCGCCCTGACCTTCCATCAGGGGCGGATTATCCAAACCCGAAGCCACGAATCCATTTTAAAAGAAGCAGAATTGATGGTAAAGGACAAGGACTTTAAGGGCTACATTCACGATGTGGGCGGCCCAACCGCCAACTTCCGTCACCCGGCTTGTGAAAAACAGCTTTCAAAGGGTGCTTGCGGCGGTCGGCAGTGTCTCTATCCTACCCCTTGCAAAAATATGAAGGCCGATCACTCCGACTATATCGCACTGCTGCGCAAGCTGCGGAAAATCCCCGGTGTGAAAAAGGTTTTTGTCCGAAGCGGCATCCGCTTTGACTATCTGCTGGCAGACAAAAAGGATACCTTCTTTAAAGAATTGGTGCAATACCACATTTCCGGTCAGCTTAAAGTCGCGCCGGAGCACGTCTCTGATGCCGTGCTGGATCGGATGGGCAAGCCGCGCAATGCCGTTTACAACCGTTTTGTGGATAAATATCACCAGCTCAACAAACAATACGGTATGAATCAATTTTTAGTGCCGTATCTCATGTCCAGCCATCCCGGTTCTACGATGCGTGAGGCTGTGGAACTGGCTGAGTACATTCGGGATATGGGCTATAATCCGGAACAGGTACAGGATTTCTATCCCACCCCCTCTACCCTTTCCTCCGTGATGTACTATACCGGTCTTGACCCCCGTACAATGGAAAAGGTTTATGTGCCCACCGATCCCCACGAAAAAGCAATGCAACGGGCACTGATTCAATACCGCAATCCGAAAAACTATTATCTGGTACGAGAGGCACTTCTGAAAGCTCATCGGGAAGATCTCATCGGTTCCGGTCCGAAATGCCTCATCCGCGCTATTCCGCCCTCTGCGCAAAAACGCACCACGCCCCCACCTAAACTCAAAACACCGCTTCCAAAACGGATGCTAAAAAGGGGCAAAAAATAACAAGGAACTGGTTTGCTATGTCAAAGAAAAAACGGCAATCGTCGGGCTTATGGCGTTTTGTCTTCCTGCTGTATATCGCCTTGCTGCTTCTTTTACTGTTTTACAGAGAAAAAGCAGTAATCAACGGGGCTTCTTATACGGAATCTCTGAAGCAAAACTTCATCTGGAAGCCCTTTTACACCATCAAAAATTATATGTACGTGATTCTCCATAACCCCGATTCCCCGTATTACAGGCACTGCTTCATCAATATCGTGGGAAATATCGTGATGTTTATTCCCGTTGGCGTGCTCTTCCCGAAAAGCAATCCGCGGGCAAGAACGTTTTCCCGTTATATAGGATCTTCCCTGTTCTTTGTGCTTTTGGTGGAGACCGTTCAGCTTTTCACTCTGCGGGGCGTGTTCGATACCGGTGATATCATTCTCAACGGCATCGGCCTTGCCTTGGGATTCATTATATACAAGTGCTTCTTTAGAAAATAAGACCCGTTTGGGTCTTATTTTTTTATTCCCATCATAGAATGTTCCATACTGATATTCGAGGTGGTACTATGGAACAAAACAACATCCTCCTGCGAGGCACTTTGCAGGAGCTCCCCAAATTCTCACACGAAAATCACGGCAGACGCTTTTATAAATTCCTTTTAGAAGTGCCGCGGCTGTCCGGTGCTGTGGATATCCTTCCCATTATCGCACAGGAGCACGCTGTTTTCCGCATTGACCCTACCGCCGGCAGTATGCTTACTGTCAGCGGTCAAATCCGTTCCCACAACATCCGTCAGGAAAACGCGCGCCATCTGCTGATTTTCGTCTTTGCTACAGACATCGTAGCCGAAGACGGTGAGCCCATCAACGAGGCCCATATCGAAGGTCCAATCTGCCGCGCCCCTACATACAGACGCACCCCTTTGGGTCGGGAAATTTGCGACGTGATGCTCTGTGTCCCCCGTGCCTTTCACCGTGCAGACTATATTCCCTGTATTTTATGGGGACGCACCGCCTTTGAGGTCTCGGACTGCACTGTACGGCAGGTACTTTCTATTCAAGGCAGACTGCAAAGCCGTATTTATAACAAGGTTACAGAAAGCGGCAACGAGGAACGTACCGCATACGAGCTTTCCGCCCTGACTGCAGATATTTTGGAAGATTCAAGCGGGATATGACGAGGAGGGTCGCTCTTCGTCATATCCAACGCCACGCAGATTGTTCTGCGACTAAAGTAGGGCTGCTTCCGCCGCCCTTATTCCATCATATCCAAATACTTCGTTCGTGTGCAGACATTTTCTCTTTGCAAATCCCTTTTTCTGTGGTAATATGGCACAAAAGGAGGGCTTGCAATGAAAGAAAAGGCTTTAGAAATAATTGAGGGGTTGAAGGCGCAGTATCCGGAGGCATTATGCGCTTTGCAATACGAAAAAGATTATGAGCTGCTGATCGCTGTGCGGCTCTCTGCCCAATGCACCGACGCACGGGTGAATCTGGTGACGCCGGCTTTGTTCGATCGGTATCCCACTTTGCAGTCTTTCGCTGATGCGGAAATTACCGACGTTGAAAAATACATCCATTCCTGCGGTTTTTATCGGCAAAAGGCAAAAGACATCGTCGGCGCGTGTCAAATGCTGATTGAGGAATATGACGGGAAAGTTCCGGATCAAATGGATCAGCTGCTGAAGCTTCCCGGCGTTGGCCGCAAAACCGCAAATTTACTGCTGGGCGACTTGTATAAAACCCCTTCCAGTGTGGTTTGCGACACCCATTGTATTCGCATTTGCGGACGACTTGGACTATCGAAGGGAAAAGAACCGGAAAAGGTCGAAATGCAGCTGCGCAAAATTTTGCCGCCGGAGGAAAGCAGTGACTTCTGTCACCGCATTGTCCTTTTCGGTCGGGATATTTGCACGGCGCGTAATCCAAAATGTGCCAGCTGTCCTTTATCCCATCTGTGTAATCAATGGAATCTGTAATATCTGCCCCCTTGTCCGCATAGGCTGTGGACAAGGGGGTGTTTTTATAAAAAAGACACCGATTCTTTACAACGCACTGCTGCTCACTGCCGTAAATCTGCTGCTGCGCTTCGTATCCACGTCTTTTCAGGTTTTTATCTCCGGGCGGCTGGGCGCTGCCGGGGTCGGCTTACTGCAGTTGGTGCTTTCTGTCGGCTCTATGGCACTGACTGCCGCCTCCGCAGGTATTCGCACCGCCAGTATGTACTTAACCGCCGCAGAGCTGGGTCGTGGACGGAAAGAACACATCCATCCAATTATGCGTGCCTGCTTTACCTACAGTATGATATGCAGCGGTGCGGTTGCTGTCGTCATCTGGCCATTGGCGCCCACCATTGCACAGCTGTGGATCGGTGTGCCCGATGCCGCCTCCGCAATACGGCTTTACTGCTGTTTTTTGCCCATCAGCTGTTTATGCGGTGTGATGACCGGCTATTTCACTGCCGCAGGAAAAATCGGCACGTTGGCCATTGTGGAGGTTGTTGAGCAGCTTTTTGTGATGGGCACTACAGCCGCAATGCTTCTTTACAGAACCGGAAACGATTCGGTTAAAGCTTGTCAAAGCGTCATTTTCGGCAGCGGCATCGGTGCCTGTGTCACCCTTCTGAGCTTGTCCGTTCTGCACGCTTTGGAGCATTTTCCCCCTCAAAAGCCTTTTTTTGTCCGAAAACGGCTTCTACATACCGCCATACCGTTGGCTCTTGCGGATGACCTGAAGGTGGGTATCAACACCACGGAAAATCTGATGGTGCCCAAGCGGCTGGCTTTATACACCTACTGTGCCGATCCGATGGCGCTTTTTGGCGTGGTTTGCGGTATGGTCTTTCCGATTTTAATGTTTCCTGCGTGCATCGTTTACAGCCTTGCTGACCTGATCATTCCGGAAATGGCACGGTGCAATGCCGCAGGACAGCCGGAACGCATCAGCCTGCTTTCAAAAAAGAGCCTTTCTGCGGTTTTGGTTTATGGGTGTTTCTTTGGGGGGTTGCTGTTTCTGTGCGCAGAGCAATTATGCTTCAGCCTATACAACAATGAGGATGCAGGCTTTTATTTACGGCTTTATGCCCTGCTCGCACCGATGCTGTACTGCGACAGCATCATAGACGCCATCAACAAGGGCTTGGGACAGCAGAAAATCTCCGTGCGGTACAACATTCTGACTGCCTTTTTGGATGTGCTTTTTTTGTATCTGCTTCTGCCACGGTATGGAATGACCGGCTATTTTTTCAGCTTTCTGCTGACCCATCTGTTGAACTTTATTTTAAGCCTGCGGTTGCTTTTAAAAATTGCAAAACCCCGCATCAGTCCCCTTTTCCCAATAAAAATACTGACAGCAAACGCTGTCAGTATCTGTTTGGGTTTATTCATTTCAGGTGCGTGGGCACGCAGTGCCGTCTTTGCCCTTTCTTATTTTGCAATTTTGGCACTAATGGGGGTCAGAAAAACCGCCTTATAAATTCTTCAGCACCTCTAACAAAAATTCCCAGGTGCGGCAGGTGGATGCAATGTTCAGCTTTTCACGGCTTGTATGGATATCCTGCATATCCGGGCCGATGGATACGCAGTCCAGATCCGGCAGCTTTTCGGAGAGCAGACCGCATTCCAGGCCTGCGTGAATTGCAAGCACCTGAGGTGCTTTGCCGTACATCTGCTGATATACCTGCACCATTGTATCACGAAGGTGAGAATCCTTTTTATATTCCCAAGCAGGATATGCGCTGTCGGTCACATAACGCGCGCCAAAGCCTTCGGCAATTTCCTGCAACACCGCAAGCAATTCCTCTTTTTCTCTGTTTACAGAGCTGCGGACAGAGAAGGTCAAACGCAGCTCGTCGTTTAAGGATGCAACACCTAAA
Source organism: Oscillospiraceae bacterium (assembly GCA_017465625.1). Taxonomy (GTDB): domain Bacteria; phylum Bacillota; class Clostridia; order Oscillospirales; family Oscillospiraceae; genus Faecousia. The sequence continues at coordinate 12,849 of JAFTVV010000038.1, forward strand.
TTCAGGCTGGTCTGCACCAGTCCCTCAATATCTGTGCTCCAGGTCTGCACGCTGTTGGGAAGTTTGTTCATTAGCGCAATGATTTTAGAGGTCTCCTCCACCGGCACTGCATTGCCGCCCAGTGCGTCCACATCGTCGCCGCGGATCACTGCATTCGGCTCTGCGTAGGTGCTTCGCACTTCCTGCTCCACCTGCGCCGCAATCTCGTTGATCTGCTCCGGATGCATTCCCAGCACCACCAGAGATGCCTCACAGGTATGAGGAATGACATTGTCTTTTGCGCCGCCTTGCAGAGATGTCAGGCAAATGGGCATTTTCTCCTGAATGCGGGAAAGAAGCAGCCCCATCACCTTATTGGCATTGGCACGGTTTTTATGGATCTCCGCGCCGGAGTGGCCGCCTTGCAAGCCTTCCACAGTCAGCTTCACGCAAGGGCCGTATACTGCACGACGGGTTACTGGCAGGGTGATTCTCGCCCTTGCGCCACCGGCACAGGAGACAGTGAAAACACCTTCGTCCTCCGAGTCTGCGTTGATCAGACTGCGCCCTTTCAGCATAGACAGGTCAATGCCTGCCGCGCCAAACATACCGGTCTCTTCATCCACCGTGATCACCGCTTCGATCGGCGGATGGGGAATGGTTTTATCGGACAGCAGCGCCATGATATATGCCACCGCAATGCCGTTATCGCCGCCCAAGGTGGTGCCGTTGGCAAAAATCCATTGCCCATCGTGGGTAATGTCCAATCCGTCTGTTTCCATATTGATAGGGCAATCCGCATCCTTCTCACAAACCATATCCATATGCCCCTGAATGATCACCGCCGGATGATTCTCATAGCCACAGGATGCATCCCCGAACAAAATCACATTATTCAGTTCGTCCTGAATAAAGCGCAGTCCCTGCTCTTTTGCAAAGGCCACCAGAAAATCACTGATGGCTTTTGTATTGCCCGAGCCGTGGGGAATCGCACAAATCTTCTCAAAATATTCAAAAACCTTCTCCGGCTTCAATCCGCTGAGTTTATTCATAATCGTCCCTCCGGTATATTTTCATAAAAAGAAAAAGAACCACAGAGATTATTCTGTGGTTCGCTTTTTCATTACACTAAGCACAGGCCCAGGGTCACTGCAATCCAGACCAAAGCAACCCACTTGGTTGCGGAAGCCAGCTTCTTATCCAAAGAGCTGCCACCAGACTTGCTCATATAGGAATCGTTGTTGCCGGTCAGTGCGCCGGACAGACCAGACTCCTTGCCGGACTGAACCAGTACCACCAGAATCAGGGCAATGCTGGTGATCACTTCTGCAATAATCAATGCCATCTTCATTTGTCGTAACCTCCCTCCGTACTCCACTTTTTAACCGCGTCATACGGATCTATATCATTAGTAGCCCCCTTGGGGCATTCATAAGCCAGTGTATTGTACCACAGGTATTTTGAAATTTCAAGGGTTTTCTTCGGAAATTTTACATTTTCTGCTTTTTATTATTTGGTAACCCAGTTTCCGGTGGCGGCACAGGTCAGGTACGCATTGATAAAGGGATCCAGCGCACCGTCCATCACGCCGTTTACATTGGAGGTCTCGCAACCGGTTCGGGTATCTTTAACCAGTGTATAAGGCATAAAGACATAATTTCGGATTTGGCTGCCCCACTCGATCTTCTTTTGCACGCCCTTAATGTCGGAAATCTTATCCAAATGCTCCCGTTCCTTAATCTCTACCAGTTTACTGCGCAGCATACGCAAACAGGTTTCTTTGTTTTGGAACTGGCTACGCTCTGTTTGGCAGGCTACGACGATGCCGGTTGCCTTATGAATCAAACGGACTGCGGAGCTGGTCTTATTGATGTGCTGACCGCCTGCACCGGAGGAACGGAATACCTGCATTTCGTAATCTTCCGCCTTGATCTCCACATCCTGACTGTCGTCCTGAATGTCGGGAATGACCTCAATGGCGGCAAAGGATGTCTGCCGACGGGCATTGGCATCGAAAGGAGATACACGTACCAAACGGTGTACGCCATTTTCACCCTTCAGGAAGCCATAGGCATTTTCGCCTTCAATCATAATATCGGCACTCTTCAGACCGGCTTCTTCACCTTCCTGATAGTCCATAATCTTATAGGTATAGCCGTGAGCCTCCGCCCAACGGGTATACATCCGGTACAGCATCTGGCACCAGTCCTGCGCCTCCGTGCCGCCGGCACCTGCCTGAAAACTCATCAGTGCATTATTGCCGTCATAATTGCCGGTGAGCAAGGTCTGCAGGCGGCAGCGCTCCATATTCCCTGCCAAAGTCGCATAGCCTTCCTTCAGCTCCTCCAGCATAGAGTCGTCATCTTCCTCCGCAGCCATCTCACAGATGGTCATCAAATCCTCCCAGGAGGACTGCATACGGGCATAATTTTCCAGCTTATTTTCAGCGTTTTTGGTCTTGATGACAATCTGCTGACTCTTTTCAGGATTGTCCCAAAAGCCGGGGGCTTCCTGCATTGCGTGCAGACGCTCCAATTCGTTTTTCAGGCCCTCAATGTTCAGAGAGTCTGCCAAACCGTCCAGTGCAGGCTTGGCATCGTTCAGCTTTTGCTTATAGACATCAAACTCAATATTCATAGGGTTTGCCTCATTTTCTCAAAATTATCGGATATATTATACCCGAATCATACCATTCTGTAAAGAAAAATTTTACAAATCCCGACGTTTTTACCTGGACAAATCTTTTTCAGTTGACAGAAAGCCTAAATTTCGGTACAATATTGCCGCAGCTGTGGGTTTTATACAAAACCATCAGCCTGCGTTTTCATCTTATATGCCCTGATAGCTCAGTTGTATAGAGCGGCCGCCTCCTAAGCGGCAGGTCGGAGGTTAGAGTCCTCTTCAGGGTGCCAAAAAGTGCCGAAAACACAGAGTTTTCGGCACTTTTTCTATATTTTTGAAGGCTATATTATTTGTAGAAGGTATTGCCGCCGATGAACTCACGCACTAAGCTTGTGGGCGGAATTTCATCATCCACGTCCGCTTCCAGTACATAATTGAGCACCTTGACGATGCCGCGCACCTGATCGTAACAGTCCTCCTCCGGCTGTACCGCATCCAAAAGCGGATAAATGTGCTTTTTCAGCACTGCAAGCTCGTAAAGCGTGGAACTGTTGAAAATCAAGTCTGCCTGCTCCTGGAACGGGAAAATCCAGCGTTTTTCACCGCGGCGGACAGAATCCCACATGGACATTGTCCGTGCCACAGAAGAGCCTCTGGTTTCAAAGTCCCGCACGGTTCTGCGCAGCAGGCGGAGATAGCTGGTGGGAATACGATTGTGGTCGTCCAAATTCAGCGGCAGCAAGGGGCTGACATACAGCTTAAAAATCTTCGTAGTATCCACATCCTTGGGTAAAAGAACAGGATTCAGGGCATGAAGACCCTCTACAATAATCACTGTATTTTCGTGCAGCGTCATCTTGTGACCCTTCCATACACGACTGCCGGTTTTGAAGTCGAAGGTGGGAATCTCCACCTCTTTGCCTGCCAGCAAATCACCCAAATTTTCACGGAACAGGTCGGTATCAATGGTATTGATGTGCTCCAGATCGATGGTGCCATCGGGGCCGGGTTGAATCAGTTCGCGATCGATATAATAATCGTCCAAGCCCATCAAAATCGGTGCTTTTCCGTGGACACGAAGCTGGGTTGCCAGTCGGTTGGCGGAGGTGGTTTTACCGGAAGAGCTGGGGCCTGCCAGCATTACAAATTTTGCGCCCCTTTGACATACCATATCCGCTACCTGAGAAAACCGTTTTTCGTGCAGTGCTTCATTGACCCGAATCAGCTCCCGGATTTTACCGCTTTCCACCAGCGTGTTCAAATCCGCAACGGTTTCACAGCCCATCAGCTCACACCACCGTGCGCCTTCGTTGCTCACGGTCATAAAGTTGGGCATTTCTTCGTAATGGGCAGTTTTTTCAGGATTCAGCTCGTCGGGATAGACAAACAGGAAGCCTCCCTCTGCAGGCAAAATCTTCCAGGAACGCAGGTAGGAGGTGCTGGGTGCCAGCTCTCCGTAATAGTAGTCCATAAAATCACCGTAGGAATACACATCGAACACCGGGATGGTACGCCAGGACAGCAATTTTGCCTTATCCTCCTGACCGACCGCTTTGTAATGCGCCATTGCTTCCTCGGTTGTAATACGGTGACGAATCAGGGGAATGTCCTGCTCGATAATCTTACGAACCTGTGCTTTCAGCTGCTCTACATCGAAGCCATCCTCTGACACCTCCACATACAGTGCAGGACCAACCGTACATCCCATTTTTACACGGGTATTGGGCCAAAGCTGGTGCAGCGCCAAAAACAGCACAAACTGTACAGTACGATCATACACATCCCGTCCCGCAGGATCGGTCAGCCGCAGAAGCTGAATCGCACCGTTGGAAGCGGCCATCGCGCGGCGCATAGAGGGACGTTCGTGCTCTTCATCCTTAGTGCGCAACGGGATGTAGTTCAGATTAAAAACTTCACCGGCTATTTTTGCCGCGATGGGCATATCCAGCAGCGTACTGCCGGCCATATTCATTGTTTTCAGGATGTCCAGCAGGCTTTGACCTGCCAAAGCTTCCACTTGTTTTCCATCAATCGTCAGTTTCATTATATTCACTCCTTACTATATATCCACATCCTATATTTGTAGGATAAGTATTGTAACATATAACCATATGAAATGGAAGTACTTTTTTACATTTTATGAAAAATATCTAAATTTGCTTTTTTGTGTCATATAAAAGCTGTGATTGCGCAAAATATTTTCCGGAGGGATGATTATGTGTACCGCACTTTCTTTCAGAACAAACAAAAATTATTTTGGCAGAAATTTGGACTACGAAAGTCACTACGGAGAATCCATTGTGATTACGCCACGCAATATGCCCTTGCATTTCCGAAAAACTGAGGATCTGCACAGTCACTATGCCTTTATCGGCGTTGCAACCCTCAGCGGAGACTACCCCCTCTACTACGACGGCACCAACGAAGAAGGTCTTTCTGCTGCCGGGCTCTGCTTTCCCGACAATGCCTGTTATTTGCCGGAGAGCCAGTGTAAAAATGCAGTCGCGCCTTTTGAAGTGATCCCTCTGATTTTGGGCAAATGCAAAACCATCGAAGAGGTTCAAAACCTTTTTACCAACCTTCAAATTGCCGCAATTCCATACTCTCAGGATTATCCGCTGACGGATCTGCACTGGATGGTATCCGACAGAAACGGGAGCATCGTGATTGAACAGCGGAAGGACGGTCTGAAAATTTTCCAAAATCCCTTGGAAGTTTTGACCAACAATCCACCCTTTGAGTATCATTGGGAAAATATCAAAAATTATTTATCTCTGCAGGACGAAAAGCCAACCAACAAAATTGCGCCTGCCGTCCCCCTCTCCCCTTACAGCCGCGGAATGGGTGCAATGGGACTGCCCGGAGATTTTTCCTCCTCCTCCCGTTTTGTAAAAGCGGTGTTTACAAAATTCCACAGTGCGGTTACCGAGACGGAAGAGGGCTCTGTACACCAGTTGTTTCATATTCTGGACGGGGTGGCACAGCAGGATGGCTGTGTAAAGGTGGGTCAGCTGTACGAAAAAACCATATATTCCTGCTGCTGCAATGCAGATGAAGGGATTTACTATTATAAAACCTACGAAAACAGCCGTATCAACGCGGTACAAATGGGCAAAGAGGATTTAGATGCTGACAGGCCAATCATCTTCCCGTTCCGCACAAAACCGGACATTTTCTGGATGAATTAAACGACAAAAAAGGTCATCACGGTCAGAGGTCAGAGAATCGCCAAAGACAAACAAATCGCACTCGTCGGCGTACAGGTGGTACGAAATCTCAAAGGGGCGCAAATGCGCCCCTTTTATAGGTATTGGGCAAGATAGTCCTCTACCTCCGCGGGAGGAACATCCAGCACGATTGAAAACTCGGCGCGAATCAGCTTTTCCGCGTCCCGAAGGAAAAACTCATCACACTGATGAAACTTTTTTCCCTGCTCCAATTGCCGTTTCTTATGCAGCCGCAGAGTACGCACCATAGCAAGAAGCGCCTGTCGGTCACCGCTACTAATCAGCTCTTTATAGCGCATCTTGCGGAGATTTTCTTCCGGAATCCATACATCATCCAACATTGCCTTGCTGCAAAGCATACATTCAAGTTCCTCTTTTGTAAGCAGCGGATGCAATTTGGAAACCGCGATCTCGTTATCCACGGGAATGAGGTACTGGGTGTCTGCACGGTCCACAGGTACTAATACATAGTACTGCTTTTTTTGATAATCAACGATTTGTTCCTGTATCTGCTGTATGACGCAGACACCGTGTATGCCATATACAACCCTCTGCTGTACCTGAAGCACCGAACCCATCTCCCCTCTTTATCTCGTTCTTAACTTGTTCATATTGTATCACAAATTTTCCATTTTTTCATATGGTAAAATCGACGAAATTTTTCCCAAATCAGAACAGAAAATCTACTTTATAATGACGCAGCCAATAATCAATCTGCAGAATATAAGCCATAGTTTGCGGTCCTTTCATCAGCTGACCGTACCAGGGCCAGGTCATCTCGTCAAATGCAAGCCGTTTGACCGCAACCGGATCAATCACTTCCCACAGGGCAGCGCGGTCATCCTCCAGCAGTGCCAGCAATCTGCAGCGCATACGGTCTGCATACCGGGGATCATAGGTTTTGGGATAGGGATTCTTCTTTCTGTAAAGCACCTGCTCCGGAAGCAGCCCTTCCATCGCATAACGAAGAAGCCCCTTTTCCCGTCCCATATAGTCTTTGAAGCTTACAGGCACACCGTACATATATTCTGCAATTTCCACATCGCAGAAGGGTGCGCGCACATCCAATCCGCAACGGGTACACATTCGGTCATTGCGATCCAGCAGTGTTTGCATAAACCACCACATATTCAGGTTCACCAGTTCCTTGATTCTGCGTTCCTCCGGGTTGCATTGGGGCAGAATATCACAGGCTGCCACCGCTGTTTCATACAAGTCTTGAACATAGCCTGCACCACCTGTTTGATTGCGCAGATGCGGCTGCAGGAAGGTTTCCCGTAACGCCGTATTCTGCGCCCAGGGGAAGGTCGTACCGCCACCCATATCTGGTGCTCTGAACCAGGGATACCCACCAAAAAGCTCATCGGCGCACTCCCCGGAAAGCGCCACCTTCACATACTTGCGAATTTCCTTGGCAAATGCCAGCAGAGAAAAGTCCACATCTCCCATTCCCGGCAAATCGCGGGCAACCGTGGCTTCCTCCAAAGCATCTGCCAAATCGTGGGCACCGAGCACGGTCCAATGGTGGTTGGTTTGAAGCGCCGATTGCATCAAATCGATATATGCATTATCCGTTTCCGGCTGGAATCTGCCGGGTATGAAATTCTGACTGTTATCCTCATAATCCAAAGAAAAAGTAGTGACCGCACCGGTATACGATTGCGCATAAACAGCCGTCACAATGCTGGAATCCAGTCCTCCGGACAAAAATGTACCCACAGGGACATCTGCCGCAAGCTGCTCTTTGATGGATCTTGTGACCATCCGGCGCACCTTTTCTGCCGTCTGCTCAAAGGAATCGGTATGCTCCCGATCCGTAAGCTTCCAGTATCTTTTCCATTGCATTTTTCCGTCCCGAAACAGCGCACAGCACCCCGGCTCCAGCTCTTTGATACCGTAGAACACACCGCTTCCCGGTACTCTGCCCGGTCCTAACAGCACAATCTGGCTGACCCCCTCTATATCCAATTGCGCCCGAACACCGGGATAGGTCAGCACCGTTTTTATTTCTGACGCAAACAGCAAGCCGTCTCCGTGCTGCATATAAAACAGCGGTTTTATCCCCAGTTGATCTCTTGCAAGGAACAGCACACCCGTATGCTCTTCCCAGATCGCTAACGCAAAATTCCCCCTAAAATGGGCCGCGCATTCCTCTTTCCACCGAATATATGCCCGAATAATCACTTCCTCCGGACATTCAGACTGGCAAATATGCCCCGCCTGTGCCAGTTCACCGCGCAGCTGGTCGATATTATAAATGGTGCCATCATAAACCATAATGTAGTGCTGTTTGCCGCAGTGAAGATGTACCGGCTGTCCTCCCTGATCATAAGATGTCAGCAACCGGAAGTGCATCATCGCACTGCGGTTTCCCATAAACAGCCCGTGCCCATCCGGTCCGCGGCAAATCATTTCCATCTCCATAGCGTGGAGGATTTTTTCATTATACGGCAAGTCAATAATGCCTGCAATTGCACTCATTTTCATCGCTCCTTTCTACACCTCAGTTTATGTGCCACGCTTTCAGGCGGTGCGCACTTATTTGAGGAAATGACATAGGATGGTGAGAAAGGAGGTTTGCACGTGTCTAATATCGGATATATTCAAGTACACGCATATACCGCCAAAGCACAGCTTCCACTCAGAAATGTGGCCGTTGCCATTACGGATAAACAGGGCAAAACCATTGCACTGCGCCTGACAAACAGCAGCGGAAAATTAGACCGTCCCATAGAAATTCCGGTACCGTCCCCTGCCGCCGGTTTATCCCCAAACACCGGAATCGTACCGTTTACGACTGTGAATCTCTACGCAAAAGGCGAGAATTTTGAAGAAATTGAAGCCATTAACATTCAGGTTTTTCCAAATATCATCACCGTGCAGAATCTGCAGCTGATTCCCCTGTCGGAGCTGCCTCAATATCAAAATCAGGTGGAAATTTTCAATACACCTGCCCAGAACCTGTAAGGAGGATGCTATGCCGATTGTAACACCATACGTCCCCCAGTACATTACGGTTCACTTAGGCTCGCCCTCTTCCAACGCCGCCAATGTAACCGTGTCTTTTCCGGATTATGTGAAAAATGTGGCATCCAGTGAGATTTATCCCACCTGGGACGAAAGCGCTCTGCGGGCAAACATTTTTGCCATTGTCTCTTTTGCCCTGAACCGCATTTATACAGAATTTTACCGCAGCAGAGGGTATGACTTTGACATCACAAACAACACCGCCTTTGACCAGGCGTTTGTCAACGGCAGAAGCTTTTTCAGTTCTGTATCCGTGCTTGTGGATGAGCTTTTTAACGACTATTTAAGACGTCCCGGCTTCGTTGAGCCCCTTGCCGCGAAGTTTTGCAACGGCACAACCGTTACTTGCGAGGGATTAAGTCAATGGGGCAGTCAGAATTTAGCACAACAGGGTTATTCCGACACCCAAATTCTGCGCAGCTACTACGGCAATGTGGAAATTGTGTCCAACGCACCCATTCGGGGCATCGTCTCCTCCTATCCGGGAACGCCTTTGCGTTTGGGCAGCACAGGCCCCAGTGTGGTTGTACTGCAGGTGTCACTGAACCGTATCGCCAGAAACTATCCTGCAATTCCGAAAATACCGGCCAATGACGGCATTTTCGGAAGCCGTACAGAGGCCGCTGTGCGTGCCTTTCAGGAGATCTTTAATCTGACGCCTGATGGTATTGTCGGGCCTGCGACCTGGTACAGAATCGTCCGTATTTACACCGCAGTGACTGCCCTTTCCGAATTACGCAGTCAGGGACAGCAGTTTTACAGCATCAACTGGTCACCGCCAACTGTTCTGCAGGTGGGCAATACCGGAGAAAAGGTGCGGCTTCTGCAATATATGCTCTCAGTCTTATCTGAATATATTCCGTCTATCCCCTCTTTGTCTGTGGACGGCATTTACGGGCCTGCTACACGCAGTGCAGTGCTGGCATTTCAGCGCCGCGCAGGACTTCCTGAGACCGGCACAGTAGGGCAGACTACCTGGGATATGATTTACGATCAGTATTCCGGCATCGAAAACACTTCTTTGCGCAGTAACGAAACATTCCCACAAAGGCAAAGTGCAGGCAGTACCACTGCCACACGCCGCAGAACATCCCCGTCCGCTCAGCAAGGAACAATCCCCACTGTGATGGAACAGTTCCCCGGTGTAGATTTGGCTATAGGCAATCAAGATCCTGTCCGTCAGGAGGTGGTACGATGAGACCAACCGAATCCTTTATTGATCAGCCCATCCGAAGTTTACAGACAATGCTTCGTGTAATCGCTTTGGATGACCCCACAATCCCCCTGATCGTCCCGGATGGCATCTATGGGCAGACCACCCTGCGCGCCGTGACGGCCTTCCAGCGTCGTGAGAATCTGCCGCTGACCGGCATCACCGATCAAAGAACCTGGGATGCCATTGTCAGAAGCTATCAGCCGGCACAGGCACGGGTGGGAAAAGCAGAGCCTATTGAAATTATTATGGACCGCAACCAGGTCTTTTCCCTGGGCGACGAAGGGCCTTATATTCTTTTAATGCAATCCATGCTGATTTGGCTGTTTTCCTTTGAAGAGGAAACGCCAGCCTTGCAACACAACGGCCGCTTTGACAAAGATACCCAAAATGCACTGATCGCATTTCAGGAGCTTGCAGGTTTAGAGCCTACCGGTGAACTGGATAAGTACACCTGGATGCACCTATCCCGTCACTTTACCCTCAGTGCGCATCATCATTCCCCACGAAACGTCATTCGGCAGGAGAATTCTTAATCATTCATAAAAAATTTCAATTTAGCTCTTGATTCGACCGAATAAAAGCAATATAATAGATGTAATTACTATCGGAGGGTGCGCTATGCTCATCAAAAACTGGAAAAAGGATATTTTTACCGTTCCAAACGTATTAAGCCTTTTTCGCCTTGCTCTAATCCCCTTATATGTTTCCATTTACCTTACTGCGAAGGAACGAATGGACTATTATATTGCAGCGGTTATTTTGGCAGTGTCCTGTCTGACGGATATGATCGACGGTCAGATCGCGCGGCGTTTTAATATGATTTCCGCCTTTGGAAAATTCCTGGACCCACTGGCCGACAAGCTGACCCAATTCACCTTAATGATCTGCCTGTGTATCAAGCATCACGTTTTAATTGCTTTGGTGGTTTTGGTGTTCTGCAAGGAGGTTTTTCAGCTTATTGCCGCTTATATCCATTTCCGAAAGGGGCAAATGCTGAACGGCGCGCAAATCAGCGGCAAAATCTGCACCACCGTGCTGTTTATCAGTCTCATCGTTTTGGTGATGATTCCCGATATCTCCCAAAAAGCTGTAAACTGGATCGCAATTGTAGACGCCGTCTTCCTGCTCATTGCTTTTGCAGACTACATTCGGCTCTTCTGCAGTAAGAACACCAAGTATATTTCGGTCAATAACCATAAAGAAGATTGATAAAATTATCCCCCCAGAACACCATGGTGTTTTGGGGGGAATTTTTTAACGATATTGCTTTTTCATTATGAGCATCCATAGCGCCGCCAAGATGATGTCGTACAGGAAAAAATAACCGATATAGGCGTAGTGATGCACGCCGGTGATGTAGAAGGTTGCCGGGAATAAAAACTGGAAATACCGCAAGTCGGGCAGATGGTAGAAAATTGGACAGATTGCCAGCATCAGAACAAGCAGCACCGGAAGCAATGCCGCAGTAACCTGCCGTCCGCCGGTCAGCCTGCCCAGCAATGTTCCAAACAGCGTACATCCAATACACAGCAGGAAAAACAGCAGCAGCTCTGCCCACCACGGACCGGTCAGTCCTGAAACGATCAGGCTGATCAGCACCGCAAATGCCATATAAAGCACCGAGGTAAGCTGATAGCCCAATTCAATAAAAGGCCGAAAACGGAAAGACACCGTAGAGAACAGTCCCCGGTCTGTATCTTTGCGATAATAAAGCGCAGAAACCACACTGCACAAAACTACAAGCACCGTAAGGATTCCCCGTAAAGGCGTGATCAAATAGCTGCTGTCGGACCGCACATTGCCGTAAATATCCGTATACTCAAATAACGTGCCGGTGACTGTGGAGGAGTGGTAAAACTCCATCAGTTCCTGCCGGGAGATGGCTTCCGCTTCAGGCGCTAAGGATTGCAGGTACTGCAAATACATCTCCTCTGCCCAGTATTTATAAACCGTACTGCTCAGCTTTTCGTGCGTCAGACGCAAAAGGGCATTATCAGTCTGCTCAATCACCTGAATGGGCGGATATTCCTGCTTCTGTCCCAGAAAAACAGATGCCAAGTGTGCCTGCAAATCAGCAGGAATAATCCACGCAGCATCTGCTGCTCCCGCCTTGATCTGACGCAGAGCCTCCCCCTGGGAGGTTTGGGTAAAGAGAATCATTTCACTGCTCCCCAGCAGTTCTTCCACGATCTGCGTGCTAAAGGCATCCTGCGGATCTTCCTGCACCAGCAAAATGTGCACCATTCCGCTTTCTTCTTTCGCGCCTGCGGCAAATACAAGCACCAGCAACGGAATCAGCATCATCAGGCACAAGTATGTGCCTTTTTTAAACAGCCGCTTGGAAAACATCCCAAACCATAAAAGTGCTTTTTTCATAAAATGCCTCCTTTATGGTGGACAATCCTGTATTTGCGCACGCCTACGCAGACCGTGAAAAAGAATACAGAAAATGCAGTAAGCAGAAGTCCGGTTTCCTGCACGGACCGCCCCAACAAAACGCCCGAAAAATGGGTTTTTATTACACCGGTGGGCAGAAAACGGGCAAGCGATTGGATGGAGGCCGGGAAAAAGCTGATGGGATAGATACATCCGGAGACAAAGCACATTCCCACCCCCAAAAGCATCTGCAGGATCACTGCACTGACAAGATGCTCGGTGATGCTATAAATCATCAGACACAAAGAAGCAATACACAGCGCCACGGGGATGCCGGCAAGCAGATACTTCGGCGCGCCCTTAGAAAACGCCCACATCGCCGCTGTGACCAGAATCAGCATAGAAAGACCGTACAGCATAAGCTCTGAAAGCACCTGCTTGAACGCGCCTACGCCTTTACTGCACAGCAGACGTTCCAGTCCATAGCTGTCGCGCACAAAAACGCCTGCAAAAGGAATACTCATCAGCATCAGCAATAATACCGACAGGCCGCACAGCAGTGCTTTTTCAAAATCAAGCCCCTCGGAAACTCCGATGTATTCTACAGAAAACAGATTGTCTCTGTTGAAAATTTGACCGGCATAGAGGTTTGCAAGATTATTCATTTCCTGATAGGCAATATCCCCATGACCAAGGGCGGTCAGTGCATCGTACAGGGCAAAAGATCCCTGTTCCGAGCTCAGCACCAGGTTGGATACAGCCGCAGAAAGCTCCTGCTTTACCACGGTGAGAATGGTTTTGCCCCCTGTTTCACTGACAAATTTTAAGGGGATCAGTTCTCCCTGAAGGGCGTGATCCAAAAAGCCATCGGGAACCACAATGTATGCCGCAATTTCACCTGCGTACAAAGCATCCGATGCCTGCTTTTCCTCCATCTCCACCAGCTCCACCGTGAAACGGGAGGCATCCATCGTCTGCGCCGCGGAAATGCCTAAGCGCAAAAGCGCATCATCCGCTGTGCCCACCATCGCAATGGTGAATTTCTCCGTGCTGTTCTCCGCAGACCAACGGGTCACGGTCGCCTGATACACCGCGTATATTCCGCAAACCAAAAACGCCGCCACCAGTATAACCAGCACCATCGTTTTGCGCATGCGCTTGAATTGTAATTGTAAGTATTTTTTCATATTATATTTTTTCCATCAAATTATGGATATTGCCGTCATAGGCAAATGGGTGCAGAACACCGTCACGCATAATGTAGCATTCGTCACACATTTCCAGTTCGATGGGATCGTGGCTTGTCATAATCAGCAAGCCGCCGGATTTTTTATACTGAAAAAGGTATTGCAAAATGCCCTTTTTGCCGTTTAAGTCCAGCGCCGCTGTTGGTTCGTCCAGCAGTAAAACAGGCGGTTTTTGCGCCATCGCGCAACCGATAGACAGGCGTTTTTTCATACCGCCGGACATCTTTGACACCGTGGTTTTCAGAAAAGCATCCACGCCCAAAACCTTCAAAACACCGTCGGAGAGCTCTTTTTTCAGGGTTTGGCGGTCATACCACAAAAGCAGATTATCCCATCCGCTGAGTTCTTCAACCAAGGGTGTTCCCTGAGGAACATAGCCTACAAGATGCTGTCTTCTCTTTTCATCCTGAAACAGATTGCTGTTTTCAAAATAAAAAGCACCGCCATCTGCCCGCCGTACGCCTGCAAGCAAGGACAACAGTGTAGATTTTCCGCATCCGTTTGCGCCTAAAATGCCAATACATTTTCCGCCTCCGGCAGAAAATGTAATATCTCGAAGCACCTGCTTTTTCCCAAAGCTTTTCGATAAATGTTCAATACGAATTTCCATTTTATCACCATTTATAGAATATATGGCGCCGATACGAATACCAGCGCCATATTTGATATTTAACCCATCAGCGATTCAAACATTTCCTCAGAAAGTCCCAGCGCTTCCAGCTTGCGCATCAGGCCTTCATAATCGAGGCTGTCCAGCCAGTTGTCAAACTGCTCAGGGTCATCAACATTGATGCCATCTGTGGGCACTTTGATTTCCACATCGCGCAAAAATGCCTGCTCGAGATTCAGGGAGATCAGCTTCTGCCCCATCATCGTAAGGGAAATCTGGAAATCGGTCTGCTTTCCGGAGGCAGTAACATCAAACTCAATGGCAATTGTTGACATATACACCATTGCAGCATTATCACCCATTTGGGCGGTTATTTGCTGTATCAGGTCACTGCCCAGTTTCAGCTTCACATTTGTCTTTATGACATCGTCTTTTTCGGTTGTCTTGTAATCCGCAGTTAAAAGATCTGCACCGGACACACAAAGGCTTAACGTGCCTTCATTTTCTTTCTGATCTGTTCCGCTGTCGGTGATGACAACGTCCCCGGCCACGAATTCTGCCGCGTACCGATCCTTCTCTTCCACACCGACGTAACGGAAAAGCTCTTCGCCGTCTACGTCCGTCACTTTACAGCCTGTGATTTGGAAATCATTGTCCATATAGAATGTCAGACAAATTTCTTCCGTCATATCCAGATTGTTCAATTCCTCGCGCAGTTTTTCCAGCTGGCCGTCGATGGATACCAGAAATTCATTGTAAAGGTCTTCTGCACTGTAGGGCTCATCCTCATCAAAGACAGGCATATCGGCAGCTATCTGCTGACCAAATTGCAAAATGACCTGCTTCAGATCCTGGTCGTTCTTTGCTGTTTCCAGCACGGCAATGCACATATTGATGGCATTTTCTTCGCTCATATAAGCATCCAGCACCGTAAGCTTTTGGGAGATGCCGTCAATCTCTATGGTTTCGGAGGATTTTTTCACCTTGCCGAATCCATCCAGCAGCACATTGCTGTATTTCTTTAAAAACTTCTCCAGTTTTTCAGAGGAATAAGCGTTCCCGTTTTGATTCATCCGGCCAAGCATACTATTCATAAAGCTTTGGCCAGTCTTGTCATCAGAGAGGGTTATATACGCAGGCGTATCGATCAGGCCGGGACACGCAAACCACTCCTTGTTATTCAGCTGATCGAAGATGCCTTCTAAACAAATCAGCTGCTCCCCGCCCATACCGAATGCGTATGCAATCATACCGGTAGATGCTTCGCCATCAAACAGCATTTTCACATCCAGATTCAGGTCCTGCAGCCAGGATAAATTCATATCCATCCCCTGCTGAGCCATCGCTTCATCCAAAACGGAAACAATCTGGTCATTCAGCTCCAAGCTTGCCTGGGTTTGCATACCCCAACGGGTTGCATCGCCCATTTCTGCAAGATCCTCAGCGTAGTCCTCATAGGAATCAGCAAACTCATCAATGGACTTCTCGAAGCTTGTTTTCAAAAGTGCTCTGCCGGAGGAGGTTTTAATCTTGAACCAGGAATAGGCAGAGGAGAAATTGCAGGCAAGCAGAATAATGCCAATTGCCAGCAAGCCGATGATTCCGAAAAGAACGATCTTCCCAACCTTGCTCTTTTTCGGTGCAGGCATGGTGCCTTCGGTGTTCAAATCCACAAAGGGCGTCTGCACATCCTCTTCGGCAATAACGTCCTGCTGAATTGCCGCCGTCTCGTCCGGCATCACCGATTCCACTACTTCCTCATCCAGCGGAATCAGCTCCTCAAGAGAACAGCCGCAATACGGACACAACACATCATTGTCGTCAACAGGTGCTCCACAGAATTTACAATTCATAAAAAAACTCCTTTCTATTGCGATGTTTACAATTCGATTATACTATTGTACTTTCAAGATTGCAAGTTTTTTATCATTGTTTCCATTGGAGACCTTCCGCATACCCGTAAAATTTCCTGTTTATTTCATCAGTTCATCCGTAAGGCGCAGAACTTCGGGCGCAACTTTTGCACGCTCTTTTTGAAGTGTGCGGTTATAAACGGGGTACGCAAGGCACACAAGCACTACACCCACAATGCCGGCACTGATGCCGATCACCATTGAAAGTACAGTCCCCAGCATTTTGCCAATATCGGTCATAATCAGGCTCATACCCAAACCCATAATCAGCGCGCCGATGATGCCTGTCACAAGAGAAGCCATGGTTGCTTTGGAATACACCCCGGCATCCAAACGGCGAAGCTGCGCCATCTTATCCTCGGTTTTTTGTTCGGGAACATATTTTTTCCGGATTGCTTTGATTTCTTCCTGCTCTTTGGCAGAATATGTGTAACGAAAACGTTCTATATTTTTCATTTTGCACCTTCTGTTATTTTAATTCTTTTATTTGCTTTACCCTGTTTCTTCCGGTCTGTATCAGCTTCTCCGGATTTTTACAGTAAACGTCGTTCCGACGCCGATGGCACTTTCCACGCTGATTTCTCCCTGTAAAATGTCAATCACCCTTTTGACCAGCGCAAGTCCCAGTCCGTTGCCCTGAACGGAATGAGAGGTGTCACCCTGATAGAATTTTTCGAATATGTGTGCGCCTACTTCGGCAGTCATTCCACAGCCTGTATCCTGCAACCGGATGATGGCGTGATGTTCGGTTGCTGTAAGCTGCAGTGATACAGTACCACCCTCCGCAGTGAATTTAAAAGCATTGGAAAACAGATTGTTCCACACAAGGCAAAGAAGCTCCGCATCAGCTTCCACCTGTATATTTTCTGCAATATCGGTTTCGATCTCAATATTCTTCTTTTCCCACACATTTTCAAACTGCAGCAAACATTCGCAAAGCTGTTCCCCTAAATCAAATGTTGTAACTTCGGGGAAAATCTGCTGATTTTCCAGGCGATTCAGCTTCAAAATGTTGGTCATCATTTCAGAAAGACGACGGGAAGCGTCCGTTACACCTTTGGCATACTCTATGCGTTTTTCTTCAGTCAAATCGGGTGTCTGCAAAAGTGTTCCGTAATTGTTCATCACTGCAAGGGGCGTTTTCATTTCGTGGGAAACGTTGGCAATAAAATCCGTGCGCAGCGTTTCCACGCCTCCCAGTTCCTCTGCCATTTGGTTAATGGCCATAGCAATTTGATTAAAACCCTCCATACCGGAGCTTCGCATCGGCTCCATACGCACAGAAAAATCACCGGACATAATCTTTTCAGTTGCTTCCGTGATGATTTTAGTCGGGCGATCCACCATGATTCTGCGACGAATGTAATCGGCCATTTTAAAAAGAAATGTGATTAAAACCACGTTCCAAAAGGTCACCTTTGCGGCAGTACCAACGTTATCGGGAGTAATCGTGAGATCCATTGTATCTGCCAGGATGCTTACAAACAGCATCATACAGCACGACACGATAAACCCCACCGTCAGAAAAAACAACAGGAAGCTGCTGACCGATCCCAATATGCTTTTCAGTGTGGGTTTTTTCATTTGATCACCGCCTTATAGCCAAGTCCGTGAACAGTCTTTATTTCAAAATCCTCGCAGGCAGACAATTTGGAACGGAGCTTTGTCATATAGACATCCACGGCTCTCGGTGCAGTATCACTGTCTGCATCCCAGAATTCATCCATCAGCTGCATACGGGTAAATGTCTTTTTGGGATAGGAAAGCAGCTTGTACAGAATGCTGAATTCACGGTTCGTAAGGGAAATTTCCTCGTCACCAAGGTACGCGGTATGTTCATCGGCATCGATTACAAAACTGCCAATTTCAAGCTTACGGGAGGAAGCAATCTTGGCACGGCGAAGGAGCGCACCGATGCGCAAAAACAGCTCGTCCAAATCGATGGGCTTGACCATATAATCGTCCACGCCGATACGGAAGCCTCTTTGTTTGGAAGCAATATCATCACGGGCAGACATAAAGAGAATGGGAATATGCTCATTGAGCTCTCTGACGTTTCGTGCAAACTCAAAGCCATCCACCCCGGGCATCATAATGTCTGACACGATCAGGTCAAACATATTATCATACATAGCATCGTAAGCATCCTGGGCATTCAGGCACCCGGTTGCCTCATATCCGCTGTGATTCAAAAAAGAGCAGACCGTTTTATTCAGTTCCCGATCATCCTCAACCACTAAGATCTTAAACATAAGCGCACCTCCGCATATTGCTCTAATTTATTATACACTATAGCAGGCAAATGTTAAAGTTTTGTTTGCGTTTTGAAGCTTTAGAGCAATTATGCCCTTATTAAAATATTTTTCGTTTTCAAAGTACGCAGTACACTTTCATGAATGTGCGGATTTTGTGAAATAAGGCAACGTCGAATGGACGTTGCCTGAACAATGCTGCACTTATTCTTCTGTTACGGAAACCGTATATTTGCCGTCCAATCCTTTGGACTTCAGGAACGCATGAAATTCAGCTTCCAGATTTGCGGCAGTTACCTCCGTTACTGCGATCTGAGGGTTACCTAAAGCATTTGCACGGGCAACAGCCGCCTGTGTTTCGGCACGGACCTTTGCGATCTGTGCGGCGGTATTGGCCGGAGCAGCCTTTGCGCCCTTCTTGATATTCTCAACCACCAGCTTGTATTTTGCTTTAATGCCCTTGGTGCGAAGGAACTCTGCGAACTCCTTGTTGTCCTGCGCAGACTGCGCCTTGACTGCCTCAAATTCGGCAACATCAGCAGCGTGCTGCTTTCTTGCAGACTCGCCCATATTATTGAATGCCAGTTTAAACTTTGCGGCAATGCCCTTGGTATGGAGGAACGCAGAGAACTGATTGTTCAGCTCCAACATCTCCTGCTCGATTTCCTGCTGTGTCTTGGTTCTGTTTTCCATTTTCATTTACTCCTTTTCAGATGTTATTACTTGTTCATAATCTTATCGCTGAGCGCGATGATTTGATCCGCATATTTCTTGCGGCGAGCGCTGAGAATACTTTTGTAAATGGGATAATTGACGATTGTCATTGCCATCCCCAGAATACCGACGATGATGCCACAAGGCATCGGATTCTGAATGCCGACAGTTTCTGCAATATCCGTCATTACAAGGCTCATACCGCTGCCCATAACAATCGCACCGATGCTGCCAAACGTATATGCAAATAGATTCGCAGGGCGCTTAACCTTCGTATCCAGTGCCTTGAGTTCGTCAAGATCGGTATGTTCCTTTTCGGTGTACTGTGTGCGGATTTTTTGAATGAGAAAATTATGATCGTTTTGATTCATGATTTTAACCCCTTTTCTTGTTTTTTGTGATTTGATTGTAATAAGTGAATGTTTTTGAAAGTTTGGGGAAATGTTTGTATTTTATTAATTTAAAATACTCGCTGTCTTTTTTTGCGCCCCTCACTGTACGGGTAAATGATATACGCTCCTTGTTTTTGCAATGTTTTGGAAATGTTTGATTTATATTAAAAAAGCGGCAGTCATCGCCACCTCCGCAATATGCTTACTGTTGCATAATGGATCAGCATTGTAATGAACCCTGCCATTTCCGGTGTTCGTATGTTCCAGGAAACAAAACATTGACGGTTATTGATGGATTCCTCCAGCAAAATTTAAAATTGTTATTTACAAATGGAAAAAGTTGATGTATAGTAATCGCGAACAGAGTAGGAAACCTCGCGTAAAGTGCCGTCCAAATGGGGAGTTGAGGGACGGACGAAGGATTTATTCCGCGATGAGGTTACCGCACCCGCTGTTGCATATCGGAACTCTCCCTTATGTAGCAACGATACTCGGTCGGGCGAAAGGTCGGCTGTTTATCTGCCCTTTCCCTACCGTATCTATATTCGTATTACTCCCTGACCGTTTGTCAGGGAGTTTTTTG
>JAFTVV010000047.1 GCA_017465625.1 Oscillospiraceae bacterium
ACAAAACCCCACTGCGGACCCCCTTTTGTACGCAAACCAACAGTTTTGAAAATTCTTGAATTTTTTTGAAAAAACCTGTTGACCTTTTCGAAAAACCTGTTATAATATGTCTCGTGCTTGAGAGAGACACGCGGGTGTAGCTCATCCGGTAGAGCGCCACCTTGCCAAGGTGGAGGTAGCGAGTTCGAGCCTCGTCACCCGCTCCATAAAACAGGGCGTGTTTCTTCTAAAGCGAAGAAGCACGCCTCTTTTTTATTTATTTTTGCAAATATTATTACTTATTTTATTACGAACAAAAAAACGGAGGATTCCTATGCTGGAATCCTCCGTTTTGGAGCTACTGGCCGGACTTGAACCGGCGGCCTGCTGATTACGAATCAGCTGCTCTACCGACTGAGCCACAGTAGCATCGGGCTACATTATATCGGTTTTTTTCAAAAAAGTCAACTGATTTTTATGATTATGCCATTGAATAAAAATAGGAATAATTGAATTGTTGGCTGCATTGACTGTCAGTAGGGAATAAAATGATATTGCCCTTGATGAAGGAGGAATGATCTTGGGTAAGCTTCTGGTAATGATTTTACTATTATGCGTACTGTTTGTAGGCTGTGGATCATCACAGACCTTAGAAACGGTAATGGATACGCCGGGTATAGAGCAGCAAGCATCTGCGCTTCAGATTGTTTTTAACCTGCCTGAAGAGGCCGCACAGCAGACAATGGAGGAAGACGACGGATGTACCATTTATTTTTGCGAAGATTTTGAATTGATCACAAGAACAGTAGATGGCGGTGATCTGTCGAAAACAATCTTTAATACAACGGGTTTTGATAAAGAGACCTTGGAAATTATCGAAACAAAACACGGTGAAAACAAAAAATATGTGTGCACGTGGGTTACAACAGGGGAAGAGGGGAACTGTGTAGGCAGATGTGCGATCATAGATGATGGCGCATACCATTATGTGCTATCTGCAACAGCCGAAGAGCACGTCGCAGGGGAATTGGCACAGGGCGTATGGAAAGAGGTATTTAACTCCTTCCGAATTGCACATCCCCAGGACATTGTTAATAGCGGCTCGTAGCTTCTGCACAAAGCGCTTTACAAGCGTCAATAACAGACTGTGGATACAGTATTTCTGCTTTTTCACCGAAGCCGATGACCCAGCTTAAAAACATGGGGGAAACGGCTACGTGAACAGTAAAGTTAAAATGGTCCGGACCGTCAGGGATCATCATGGTTTCTTTTCCAAAACGATCGATTACCACATTGACCAAGGTTTTATGAAAACGAAGCTTTACATTTACGCCATCACCCTCAAACATTTGGAACATTTTGTTTGCGTGTGCAAAAAACGCTTTTCCGGTTAACTCGGGGCAGGGGATTCTTTTTTCGTTTATTATTCGAATGTCACTCATTCGATCTACACGGTATGAAGTTATGCCGTGCCGGTCAGAGAAAGCAAGCAGATAACAAAAATCGTTGTCCTGACAAAGACCATAGGGACTGGCAATATATTCTTTTTCACGGTAGTGCCTTTTGCCGTCCATACCCCAGTCGAAGTATTTAAAGGAAATCTGCCGATTATTGTTAATCGCTTCCTGGAGATCATTCACGTTATAGTAAATGGTTTCGTTCATTGTTTTGACTCGACCGGCAATATACACATTTCTCTTTAGCAAATCAGCATCGTGTTCGTTGCAAAGGTTGCAAAGCTTCTCAATCAAATCGTGGGATTTGGCTTGCGTCAAGTACCGGCTGGATTGAACAGCATCGATTAGAAGCTTTAATTCCGGAAGCTGGAAATTACGGGTTGCAACAAAATATCCGCCGTTTTTTCCGGGGACAGTAATAATATCAATGCCAAATTGTTGAAGCGTAGCAATGTCGGAGTAAATGGTTTTGCGATCGCACTTAATTTCCTTTTTTGCAAGCATTTCAATCAGCTCTGCAGCTCTCACGGGGTGATCCTCGTGAGAGTTTTTTTGCAAATAATCCAGAATATACAGTGTTTTCAGTTTTTGATCATAAGAACGAGGCATTTTATGACCCCCCATAAATAATTTAATAAGAGTATATCATATTTTCCGCAATAGGGAAATACTAAATATATCATAATGTAAAAAAATAGTTAAATCTGGAAATAATTCTTGCAAATTATAACATTATTTAGTATAATGAAGCAGTATTTTAGTTATAGCAGGAAGAGGCCCTTTATGAAGAATTTAAGTTTGCTGGTTTGGCTGAGCCAGCTTGGTCTTTCTGTTGCGTTGCCGCTGGGCGGAT
The DNA here is from genome assembly GCA_017465625.1 of Oscillospiraceae bacterium. Classification (GTDB taxonomy): domain Bacteria; phylum Bacillota; class Clostridia; order Oscillospirales; family Oscillospiraceae; genus Faecousia. Next base: position 2,290 of record JAFTVV010000047.1, read on the forward strand.
TTGTGCTTTTGGGCGTATGGCTTTATAAAAGCCACAACTGGGGTGCCTGGATTATTGTTGTTTGTACAATTATTGGTGTTATATGCGCCTTTGACGGATTGCGCACCTCCTTGAAGATGATGAATCAAATGGCAAAAGACAAAAATGAGGACAAGCCACCGGTGTCCTTTAATGATCACGAATGAGGAAGAAATATGTTAGAATCCCGTAAAATCGTATTGAGACAGAGCGCTCTTTTTTTAGTAGGTGAACTATTGGGCGTTGCTGTGATGTTTGGTGTCTATGCACTTTTGCAAAAGCTTAATGCGCCTGTTGTTTTAGGTGGCGCTTTAGGGTGCATCATTGCGGTGCTGAACTTCTTTTTTATGGCATTATACGCATCTATTGCTGCAGACAAGGCGATCAACCAGGATGTTGCAGGTGGGCAGCGTGTGATGCGCATCTCGCAGCTTGTGCGCTATGTGTTGATGTTTGGTGCATTGATTGTAATTGGAGTGAGCAAAAAGTGTGATTTAATCGCAACAGTTATTCCTCTTTTGCTTTTTAGACCCATTGTTTCTGTCATTGCGTTTTTTGGAAAGTCAGGTGAAAGCGGTTAATGGAAAATATTCAGGTAACGGGTGCCTATATTTACTATGAGATTCCCATTTTGGGCGGCATCAAAATCACCAGTACCACTGTGTCCCTGTTGATTGTTACAGCTTTTTTAATGATCGTCGGCGTTATGCTTGGCCGCAATCTGAGCAAAAAACCGGGAACGCTTCAGGTGCTCACGGAAAAAGGCGTTATGATGCTTCATAATCTGGTGAGCGAAACAATGGGAAGCCACAATGCGCACTGGATGCCATACATTGGCACAATCTTTCTTTCGTCATTATTTGGATCGTTTGTTGGTTTAACGGGATTCTTTCGATCCACAACTGCAGATTTAAGTGTTCCTCTTGTGTGGGCATTGATGACTACTGCAATCATTTGGTATCAATCCATTAAGCGCAGCGGACTATTGGGCTGGTTAAAGGGTTTCACAGAGCCAATTGTGGTAATGACGCCGATGAACATTATTTCCGAAATTGCTCAGCCTGTTTCTATGGCCTTTCGTCATTTCGGCAATGTGGCAGGCGGCGGAGTAATCACTTCCATTTTGTACACGGCATTGAGTCTTGCTTCTACTGTACTGATTGGTGCTGTATCCGCCACTATTGTTACACCCATTATTTTTGCTGTAGCCGGTGTACTTCTCTTTATAAATACCCTTAAGAAAAAGAAGCTGTTTCGCAAAATTCTCAGTGTGATTGTGTTCTTAATTGGCGTTTTAGGTGCACTTCAGTATTTTGATATTTGCAAGGATATTCCACTTTTGCAGTTTGGCATCCCTGCGGTATTATCAGTGTATTTCGATATATTTTCCGGTTTTATTCAGGCGTTTGTATTTAGTCTTTTGAGTATGGTCTATATATCAAATGCGTGTCCTGCTCCTGATGAGCAGTCTTAATCATAGAAATTCATAAATTTCAAATATAAAAATTCTTGGAGGAACTTATTATGAATATTGCAGAAGCTATTGTTAAAGCGGCATGCGCCATTGGTGCAGGTCTGTGTATGGGTATTGGCGCTATCGGTCCCGCTATCGGTGAAGGTAATGCTGTCGGCAAGGCACTGGAAGGTATGGCTCGTCAGCCTGAGGCTGCAAGCAACCTGCGTACCAATATGATTGTTGGTTGTGCCATTACCGAAACCACCGGTATTTATGCACTGCTCATTTCTTTCCTGATTTTGTTCGCACTGTAAGAATAAATAGGGGAGTAAAAGCAAGTGGGAAAATTTGAAGCTTTTCTTGGAGTCAATCCCTGGACCGCGCTTCTGACACTTGCCAACACCATTGCACTTTTTCTTGTTTTAAAGAAGTTTTTGTTTAAGCCTGTTATGAAAATGATTGAGGATCGTCAACACGAAATTGACACCATGTATGACGAGGCTGATCAGGCAAAGCAAAATGCGTTGTCTATTCAGGCAGAATACGAGCAGAAACTTTCCGTTGCTACCGAGACCAGCGAAAAAATGGTCAAGGAAGCAGTGGCCAGAGGCAAGAATCGGGAAGAGGAGATTATCCGTCAGGCGCGTGCTGATGCCGCTGCAATTATGGATAAGGCCTCTGCCGATATTGCACAGGAGAAGAAAAAGGCGCTCAATGATGCAAAAGACGAGATTTCCGGAATTGCCATGTCTATTGCAGAAAAAGTTGTTGGCAGACAGCTTAATGACGCGGACCAATCAAAGCTGGTTGACCAATTTATCAACGAGTTGGGTGACGGCGTATGAGTCAGGTGGGAAGCGTTTACGGAGGCGCTCTTTACAGCCTTTGCAAGGATGAAAATATTTCTGATTCCGTACTAAACGAATTGGATGTTTTACAAAATACTTTTGCACAAACGGATGACTTTCTTCGCCTGCTTTCTGCACCCAATATTGCGGTGCAGGAACGATGCAGCATTCTGGACGATTGCTTCCGGGATAAGGTGCATCTGTATGTACTCAACTTTTTGAAAATTTTGACACAAAAGGGATTTATCAAGCAGTTTTCCTGTTGTGTTGATGCCTATCGCAATCTGTATAATGACGACCACAATATTCTGCCTGTTACTGCTGTAACCGCTGTTTCACTGACACGGGAGCAGTCTGACCGTTTGGCAGAGAAGCTTTCTGCTATCACCGGTAAAACGGCACAGCTGCACAATCGCGTGGATCCGGATTGTTTAGGTGGCGTCATTTTGGATTATGACGGAAAGCGAATTGACGGTTCTGTTGCCGGCAGACTGGCTTCTATCGAAAAACTGCTTAAAAATACCGTGCTTTGATCGGAGAGTAGGGATATTATGGATTTACGACCCGAAGATATTACAAAAATTATTCGCGCACAAATTAAAAACTACGAAAACAAGTTGCAAACCAGTGAAACAGGCGTTGTAATTCTGGTTGGTGACGGCATTGCAAGAGCCACCGGCTTAGACAAGTGTATGGCCGGTGAATTGATTGAATTCCCCAATGGCTCTTACGGTATGGCTCAGAATCTTGAAGAAGAGACGGTTTCTATTGTTATTCTTGGCACCGATCAGGGCATTAAAGAAGGCGACATTGTTAAAAGAACAGGTCGTGTTGTCTCTGTGCCTGTGGGAAAGGCGCTCATTGGCCGCGTCGTTAACGCACTGGGTGAGCCTATTGATGGCAAAGGACCGATTGAAAATGAGGGATATCGTCCCATTGAAATGCCTGCCCCCGGTATTATTGAGCGTAAGCACGTCAGCCGTCCGTTACAGACCGGCATTAAGGCAATCGACTCGATGATTCCTATTGGCCGTGGCCAGCGTGAGCTGATCATTGGTGACCGTCAAACCGGCAAAACCACCATCGCTACAGATACGATTCTCAACCAAAAGGGTAAAAACGTCATTTGTATCTACGTGGCGATCGGACAAAAGCGCTCTACTGTTGCGCAGGTGGTTGACAGCCTGACAGCAGGTGGCGCGATGGATTATACCATCGTTGTTTCTGCAACTGCTTCCGAATTGGCGCCCATGCAGTATATTGCTCCATACACCGGCTGTTCAATTGGTGAGCATTTTATGCATCAAGGCAAGGACGTTTTGGTCATTTATGATGATTTGAGCAAGCACGCTGTTGCCTATCGTGCCATTTCTTTGCTGATTCGCCGTCCTCCTGGACGTGAAGCATACCCCGGCGACGTGTTCTATCTGCACTCCCGTTTGTTGGAGCGTGCGGCACAGATGTCTGATGAGCTTGGCGGCGGCAGTCTGACTGCATTGCCGATTATTGAAACTCAGGCCGGTGACGTCTCTGCTTATATCCCCACAAACGTGATCTCCATCACCGACGGACAGATTTTCCTGGAAGAAGAGCTGTTTAATGCCGGTGTTATGCCTGCAGTGAACCCCGGTATTTCTGTTTCCCGTGTTGGCGGTGATGCACAAATCAAGGCAATGAAAAAGGTGTCCGGCTCTTTAAAGCTTCTGTATTCTCAGTACAGAGAATTGCAAAGCTTTGCGCAGTTTGGCTCTGATTTGGATGCAGATACAAAAGCTCGTCTTGTTTTGGGTGAGCGCATTGTTGCTGTATTGAAGCAGAAAAACAATGCCCCTGTAGAGGTTGCAAACCAGGTTTGTATTTTGTATGCAGTTACAAACGGCTATTTAAAGGATGTTTCTGTAGATCAGATTCCGGAATTTGAGAGAAGACTGGCAATCTTTATGGAACAGCGCTACGGTGACGTTTTGGATGCTATTCGCTCTACAGGCAAGCTGGAGCCGGAGACCGAGGAAAAGCTCCAAAAAGCACTCACAGAGCTTCTGGCTGATTTTGTTGTTAAAATCTAAAAAGGAGGAAAACCATGGCTGGCGTTTCCACCAAAGAAATTAAAAACCGCATCCGCAGTATGGAGTCTACCAAGCAGATAACCAAGGCCATGGAAATGGTCGCAGCCTCCAAATTGCGTCACGCACAGGCGCGGGTTACAAACTCCCGTCCTTATTTTGAAATTCTATATAATACAATTTCCGACATTGTATCTGCCAATTCCGAATTCTCGTCACCGTATTTGACAAAAAGACCTGTTAAAAAATCGGTCTATATTGTCATTGCGGGCGATCGCGGACTTGCAGGCGGCTATAACAACAATATTTTAAAGCTTGCAGAGGCTGAATTTGCAGGCAAGGAAGTTTCTGTTTTGCCGATTGGCAAGAAAGCTGTGGATTATTTCCGCAGCCACAAAACACCTATTTTGTCAGAGCAATATTTATCTGCTGCGGATATGAACGTTGGAGATTGTTTTACGCTGTCCAAGCAACTGTGCAATCTGTTTTTAAACGGTGAAATTGATGAAATCCGGATTGGCTACACGAATTTTGTCTCTGTGCTGTCCCAGACACCTTCGATTTTACAGGCATTGCCGTTGACTGCGCATCCTGTGCCGAAGGAAAGCAAGCAATCGGACATTCTATACGAGCCCGGAAGCGATGAAGTATTCAAGGCAATCATTCCCGAGTATGTTGGCGGTATTTTATACGGTGCACTGTGTGAAAGTCGCGCCGCAGAACAAGCTGCACGGCGTACAGCAATGGATTCTGCAACACAGAATGCCAACGATATGATTGCAGAGCTTAGTCTGAAGTTCAACCAGGCTCGTCAGGCGGCAATTACCCAGGAAATAACAGAAATCATTGCCGGCTCATAATTTAATCCCATTCATATAAGGAGTTGAATCCAATGTCTAAGAATATAGGAACGGTTGTCCAGGTTATTGGACCTGTTTTGGATATCCGTTTCCCCGAGGAAGGCCTGCCTCAGTTGCTTTCCGCCATTGAAGTAAAGCAGGGGGAACGCACGATTGTTGCAGAGGTTGCACAGCATATTGGTGATAACGTTGTTCGATGCATCGCTATGAGCTCTACAGACGGTCTGCAACGTGGCGTTGAAGCTGTGGATACCGGATCTTCCATCACAGTGCCTGTAGGCGAAGAATGTCTTGGCCGCGTGTTTAACTTGTTGGGTCAGCCTATTGATAACAAGCAAGCACCGGACGCACAGGAAAGATGGCCTATTCATCGTCCTGCACCTGCTTATGATGAGCAAGAGCCGGCAACCGAAATTCTGGAAACCGGCATCAAGGTTGTGGACCTGATTTGTCCTTATGCCAAGGGTGGCAAGATCGGCTTGTTTGGCGGCGCCGGTGTTGGTAAGACCGTTCTGATTCAGGAGCTGATTTACAATATTGCTACCGCCCATAACGGTTATTCTGTCTTTACCGGTGTTGGCGAACGTACCCGTGAGGGTAATGACCTTTATAACGAAATGACGGAATCCGGCGTCATTAAAAAGACAGCGATGGTATTCGGTCAGATGAACGAGCCTCCCGGAGCACGTATGCGTGTTGCCCTTTCCGGCCTCACAATGGCAGAGTATTTCCGCGATGTAAAGCATCAGGATGTGCTACTTTTTATTGACAACATTTTCCGTTTTACACAGGCCGGCTCTGAGGTTTCCGCCCTTTTGGGACGTATGCCCTCTGCTGTTGGTTATCAGCCCACACTGGCCACAGAAATGGGTGCTTTACAGGAGCGTATTACCTCTACGAAAAACGGCTCTATTACCTCTGTGCAGGCAGTTTATGTTCCTGCGGACGACTATACTGACCCTGCTCCTGCCACCACTTTTGCACACTTGGACGCTACTACCGCGCTGGACCGTGGCATTGCATCCTTGGGTATTTATCCTGCCGTTGACCCGTTAAGCTCTTCTTCTCGTATTCTTTCTGCCGACATTGTCGGTCAGGAGCATTATGATACCGCCCGTGCTGTTCAAAGCATTTTGCAGCGCTATAAGGAATTGCAGGATATCATTGCGATTATGGGTATGGATGAACTGAGCGAGGAAGACAAGCTGACGGTAAACCGGGCAAGAAAGGTACAGCGTTTCCTGTCCCAGCCCTTCAGCGTTGCAGAGCAATTTACGGGTATGGAAGGCAAATATGTACCTTTGAAGGAGACCATTCGCGGCTTCAAGGAGATCATTGAAGGTCAGCACGATGCCATTCCCGAATCCTGCTTCCTGTTTGCCGGTACGATTGACGATGTAGTCGCAAAGTGGAAGGGGCAGAATCAATGACACCCTTTCAGCTGAAGATTGTAACGCCTGACGGTTTAATCTATGACGGAATGGCAGAGGAGCTGATCGTTCGCTCCACCAGCGGAGACATTGGCGTAATGGCAGGTCATATAAACTGCGTTGTACCTCTGGGCATGGGGCAGGCGATGGCAATTATTGACGGCACTAAGAAATATGCGGCCTGTATCGGCGGTATGCTTTCTGTGTTGGACGGGAAGGTTACATTGGTTCCCACTACTTTTGAATGGGCAGATCAAATTGATGTTTCCCGTGCCGAAAAATCCGAGAGCCGAGCCCGTGCAGTATTGGATCATAAATCCTCTGCAGATACGGATATTCGCTTGGCTGAAGCACGCCTGAGGCGGGCTTTAATCCGTCAAAGTGTCGCCAATCGCAAATAAACTCTTATACGTTTAAAAGCAACAGACTGAGAAGGTCTGTTGCTTTTTTTATTTAAAAGCCGCCCCCAAAAATTGCAAAAATGCAATTTTCCGGGACGGCTATAATTCTATTCACTTTTGATTATTTAATGCAATGGTAGCTGATAACAAAAGCTGCGACAAACTGCAAGTTATTCTTTTCATTTTCCTATAATTTTTTTGCTGACGGATTTTCAAGGAAACACAATTCCAGCAGTTCCTTCAAATCACTCGGCTTTACATCTGCCATGTTTTCGTACTCAAGTTCACTGACAGTAAAAAACGCAAAGCCACTTTCACCATAGATATTCCAAAGCTCCTGCAAGTGTTTGTTTCTGTGGTTACCGCTATTCAACTCAAAACCATGACGGTTGAACCAAGTACCGCCGTCACGGGAGCTATCAAAAAATTGGTCTCCGGTTGCAATACACTTGACAGAAAACACGCCCATTACCGGATGACGTTCTTTCCATTCTGACAGAATTTCTTTCTTCTTAGATTTATCCATTGTTCGCTCTCCTTATATTTCCGTTCAACGAGTCAACATATCAATCGCTTCATCCAGCGTAGCAACAAAGAAAACATCCTTGCCTTTGTTACTCTCATAGATAAAGTCTTTCAATGGCTTGCTTGTGTATTTAGAATAATCTCCATAGATTGCAATTTTAATGTGATAGTTAATAAACTTTTGCAAAATTTCACCTGCCATACCGCTGCTTAAAACAAAAAATTCAGCAGCAATATTTCGTTTTTCCATAATTATTTTATTTGTACCAGTCTCATATTTTACGGTCATCACTAAATCAAGTGCAGACTGTGTATCTGTAATGATTTTTTCATTACTTGATACAATAGCAATTTCTTTTCCCTTTAGCAATTCAATCTTCATACATATAATCCTTTCCTTATTTCTGTTGTTCAATAATTTCAGAAACAGCATCCAGTACATTCCGTACAAAAGCAAGATTTCCCCACAGTGTTACCCTAACTTTGTTTTCATATTCCAAATACTGCAAGTGCATACTTGAATTTCCATACCGTACTGATTTACTATTTAGCATGGCAACAAGGATTTTTTCAAGCCTTATGGCTTCCTCCGAATCCTGTACTACAATATCAGCCACAGCAGAAACTTTGCTTTGCCCATCTTTGAATACACTGGAAGTATCTTCTGAATTTCCTATAAACTTCTTTAAATCACTTTCCGATATGCACCATCGCTTTCCCACTTTATTGGCGATTATTTTCCCTTCACGAATGTATCTTTGTATCGTCTTAGGATGTAATGTAAGCAATTCAGCAATTTCTTCGACTGTATAATGCCTTTCCATTCCTTATCACTCCCTTTGCACTTTGTTATAAGTAATTATAGGGAACGACTATAAACTTGTCAATATGAAAATAACCAGAAAACTTTTTACAGCTTTCTGGTTATCCACCTTTGCACTATGGTAAAGAAATTTCAAATCTTCACGTTTCTATAAATTCTTTTGATACCACATCGGAATCAAAGAACAATCATTTTTGATTTTTTCAACCTCGTCATCAAACGTATGAAGGGTTTCTTTCCGTTCTTCCTCTATATTTACACCAACTGTAAAAGCATAGAGCATTTCTGCAATCATATATAAGTTGTATTTCTCCCAAAAATCTTCTGGCACATCCTTGCCAAAGTATTCATCAAACTGCCCCATTGCAAAAGGAATACTGTACATCGCACTAACTCCTGCTCCTGTTAAAACAAGATATGGATCTGCTACACCACACATCTGAAAATCGATAATATATAGTTCTCCATCCGAAGAAATGACCATATTATCTGTTTGAAAATCCTGATGCAACAGTGCCGTAGGGCGTTCTCCAATACAAGCCAGTCCAGTTTGCAAATAGTCAATAATCAGTTTGAAAGACAGGGGACGGTTCTCTGTCTTGACGGAAGCTGAACAAGGGACAGGGGTCGAAGACACAGAACTGTCCCCTTGTCCCCGGCGTTCCATCTTCACATAAGGAGGTAATTTTATGAAGAAAGTGTCTATTATTGCAATTGTTGCGCTTGTAGTCGTTATACCTTTATTGATCTTTGTTTTCAGCGGAAAGGGCAACATTCCAATCCCGCTGGTCGAGGGTCTTTCCTGGAAATCAACGCCAAAGCAAACGGTACAACTCCTTGGGGAGCCGATTGAAGAATGGTTAGATACAAATGTCACCGGGAAAAACATATATGTGTATAGAGCAAATGTACTTGGCCATGAAGCGTCGGTTGAAGTTTTCTTTGCGAAAAATAAAACTTTGACTGATCTCTATTTCACCTGGGAAAATTGCGACGATGATTTTTCTGATCAGGTCTATGAATGCATATATTCATATTGCATCAAAGATAAGAATTTCTATGTAAAGGAGTCCGATTATCCACCAAATTATGAAAA
>JAFTVV010000004.1 GCA_017465625.1 Oscillospiraceae bacterium
AGTTGGTAGAGTACCCGGTTCATACCCGGTATGTCATCTGTTCAAGTCAGATTGCCGCTACCAGGCCCGTTGGTCAAGCGGTTAAGACACCGCCCTTTCACGGCGGTAACATGGGTTCGATTCCCGTACGGGTCACCAAAAAAGAAAGACACGCATTTGCGTGTCTTTCTTTTTTATGTCCGTACGGGAATCGAAAGGCCGTTAAAAAAACAGTCCGGTGGACTGTTTTTAGGCCGTGGGAGATTCCCATGCCGCCATCGGCGGCATCTGCATTTTCTGCTGCTCTACGAAAATAGCGACACAAAAACAGCACAAAATTAGCGTAATTTGCACAGTTTTCGTGCTGTTTTGACTTATTGACCACTCCTCCAACCCCTCCGAGCAAAATCACAGATTTTGCCCACCTCCCCTAAAGGGGAGGCTTTGGGCAGGCGGATGATCAACGCCTGCGGTATATGAACGAAAATGCAAAATTTATAATTTTACGGGACGGCAACGCCGTCCCGTTATTCTATAGACTTATTCTTCCTTAGCGTTTGCTTTGCTGCAATTACAATGTCAGATATGATCTTGACCTCTGTTTGGTCACAATCGGCAACAAGCTCCGAAAGCCAACTGTGAAGCAACGGTTTTGCTGCGTCTGTTTCTCTGCAGAGCAGTGCATCCGCTGAACAACCCAAAACGTTCAAAATTGAAATGAATACCTCAAAACTCGGCACGGTGCTGCCACTTTCGATGTGGCTCATATGTGAGGGTCCCACACCGATCATTTCAGACAGCTTTTCCTGTGTGAATCCTTTTTCCATCCGTTTTTCTTTTATTCGCTGTCCGATATCCTTATAGTCGATTGCCATACACGCACCCCCTAAATTTGCACATCTGTATTGTAAATACAGATTAAAGATGTTAGAATGATGTAGAAATACATATGTACTTTCAGTACATACGAGGTGCTTATGAAATCGTGTTTTATGTTCGGACACTCGGATTGTCCAAATAATATGTTGCCCAAAATTGAAGAAGCCATTGAAGAATTTTATTTAATGGGGGTTACCGACTTTTATGTGGGCAGCCGCGGTCAATTTGACAATGCAGCAGCTTTTGCCGTCAAGCGCGCAAAGCACAGGCATCCGGATATGCGGCTGTTTCTTGTGCTTTCCTATCATCCAGCCGAAAGACCTGTTTGCCTGTGGGACGGCTTTGATGGGTCGTACTATCCGCCCCTTGAAAACATTCCCCATCCTTACGCAATTGTTCGCTCCAACCAGTTTATGATCAATCACTCTGATTATCTTCTTTGCTACGTCAAACACATAGGCAACGCAAAGAATTTTTTAGATTATGCACAAAAACGCAAAGCAGAGAACCAAATCCTCAATGTGGCTGCTCCGTAAAAGCAGTCGCTTTGTGCAATAAAAAGCAAAAAAGAACGACACATCGGTCGTTCCCTACGGGAAATTGGCAGCATAAGATACGGATTGCCACATCCCCTTCGGCTTCGCTCAGGGTCCTCGCAATGACGAAACGTTTTTCCGGTGTGCGTACCGAATTTTTTGGGACGGGAAACCCGTCCCCTACGGTATGAAATTGCTACATAAAAGGATGATATCCGCCCCAACATTTTTAGTCCTCTGCTGTGAATATTCAAAAGACCGTCAGGACACTTCCTGACGGTCTTGATCATTATTGAATCAGGCGTTGTAGCCGTTGGGGTTCTGGCTCTGCCAACGCCAGGAATCTCTGCACATATCGGTCAGATTCTTGGTTGCCTTCCAGCCCAGCACCTCTGCGCTCTTCTGAGGGTCTGCATAGCAGGTGGCCAGGTCACCGGGACGACGATCGGTAATCTGATAAGGCACGTCCACATTGTTGGCTTCCTTGAAGGCCTTGACCATATCCAGCACGCTGTAGCCTGTGCCGGTGCCCAGATTGAACACCTCACAGCCCTTATGTGCCATTACGTAGCGCACAGCCGCCACGTGACCGCGCGCCAGGTCTACCACGTGGATGTAGTCACGCACACCGGTGCCATCGGGGGTATCGTAATCGTTTCCGAAGACACTCAGCTTCTCCCGACGGCCAACAGCCACCTGGGTGATATAGGGCATCAGGTTGTTGGGAATACCACGGGGATCTTCACCGATGCGGCCGCTTTCGTGGGCGCCAATGGGGTTAAAGTACCGCAGAAGCACTACGCCCCAATTCTGATCGGCATGAGCCATACCGCCCAGAATCTGCTCCGTCATATACTTGGTCCAGCCGTAGGGGTTTGTGCAGTTGCCGGTGCGGCTATTCTCACGCAGAGGCATTTCGTTATCACCGGTGTACACGGTTGCGGAGGAGGAGAAAATGATATTCTGCATACCCACCTCTTCCATCACCTTGGTCAGCACCAAGGTGGAATTTAAGTTGTTGTCATAGTACAGCCAGGGCTTTTCCACGCTTTCGCCCACGGCCTTCAGACCAGCAAAATGGATGACACAGCCGATTTCGTTCTCTGCGAAAATTTTCCGCAGCAGTGCACCGTCACGCACGTCACCCTCATAGAATTTGACCTTCTTGCCGGTCAGCTCTTCTACACGGTTTAAGCTTTCAGGATTGGAGTTGCACAGATTGTCTACCACCACAACACCGTAGCCTTCATTCAAAAGTTCCACGCAGGTATGCGAGCCGATATAGCCTGCGCCACCGGTAACCAAAACATTCATTATAAAATCCTCCTTAAAAATGCCCATCTTTCGGGATTATACTCTGTTTGCATTGTAGCACAAGCAGCTTCGATTTGCAACAGTTTCTACTGCAAAAAACCTCGGAACACTTGCGTGCTCCGAGGTTTTTATAGGTTTTAAGATGGATTCGCGCTTTTCAGCTTAGTTGACTGCAAAGAATACCACACCATAATAGGTGGAGCCTTCGCTCTTGTAGTTACGAATCATCTGCTTGGTTGCACCGGCAGTACCCATATAGATGGTGCCACCGGATGTAGCGGTGGACATGGTGATGCCGCCCTTAGCGTTATTGGTTGCAACCCACTCTGCCTTGGTATCGCCCAGCGTCAGGGTGTGGTTTGCATAGCTGCCAACGGACAGATACTGGTCACCGCACTTGATATAGTAGGTGTTGGCCTTGCCGCTGACGGCCTCCAAAACCATTGCAGCGCCCAGGTTGGAGGTTGCAGTAGTGGACAGAACGCCATCTTCGAATGCATAGCCGGTAGTATCCAGTCTGCCGCCGGTGGCAGAACCGGACCACACGTGGTAGGGTGCAGCGGTGAAGTCATAAGGTGTGCTACCGTTGACATAGGATTCCAGATAACCTGCCATAAAGTAGGTACCTGCGCTCAGGTTCTCCACACTGCTGATCATACCGTCGGTGACAGCGGGTGCATCGGGCTCGTCGGGCTGAACAGGGCTATCAGGCTCATCAGGGGTGTCGGTGTTGCCGGACTCGCCCATAATACCCTGGTCAATGACGTAGAAGCTCAGCTGGTACTGGCCATCAGTTGCAGCGCTGCTGGAGTTAAAGGTGCTCCAGTTGCCCTTTTCTGCAAACCATTCCATCATATTGTCGCGACCGGTGTTCTTTACGTTGAACAGTGCGCCGCCCAGTGCAATCAGTTCCCACTTGTCGTTTTCTGCGCCCAGGCTCATACTTGCATACTTAGCCTGCATACCGATGTTCTTGCCACCGTTTGCAAAGCTGTATGTGCCGTCGCTGTTTACGGTTACAGTCCATACTTCTGCATCACCGTAGCCGCTTACCTTGCCGCCATCAACAGTGATATCCACGCCCTTGTTGTAGAAGGAACCTGCTGTTACCGGATCGGCAGACAGTGCCTTGTTGTAGGCAGGAGCAAAGATCACAACCTTGTCACCAGTCTTCAGACCGGTAACTGCGGGAGCATCGGGCTCATCGGGCTGAACAGGGCTATCAGGGGTGTCGGTGTTGCCGGACTCGTCTACAGTGTAGAAACGGCCGATGAACTGAGTCTTGTCCACGCTTGCTGCGTTACCTTCGGTGAAGTAATAATCACTGGTGCAGCTGATGGTGTCGAAGGTGCCGTAGGTACCGAAGCAGAAGATGTCGCTGCCGGTATTGCAAACGACAGTCTGCAAGGTCTCATTCCAAGTGAATGTCACAGAGGGTACATCAGTAGTCAGCACCACTTTGGCACTGTAGTAGTCCTTGTCTGCGGCCTTATACTCTTCCATCGTGATGTAGGTCTTCACATCACCGTCCATAAAGTACATATAGTACTCGCCATTCTTACCGCTGACCTGCTCCAGATATACATCTACAGCCTCGGCGGCATTGGTGGTGGTACCCATATACTTGCCGGACATTTTGCCGGTGAAGAAGTAGACATCACCCAGGGTTACCTGGTTCATACCAAACTTGTAGGCAGTGCCCACTTCAGGCTCGGTTACAAGGGTCTCTGTTCCGGGCTCGTCGGGTGTGTCGGGCGTTTCACTGCCGGGGATGTGCTCCATCAGCCAGCCGTTCTTGATCTGAGAATTGCCGTCATACTGACCGACCACACCATAAATGGTTACGGTATCGCCTGCCACAGGCTTTACGCTCATGGCATCGTAACGGGTATTGCCGTCTGCACTGTAGGTGCCGTAAATGGTCAGAATGTTGCCGTTACCGTCGGTAATTCTCATATTGCCGTACTGGGGATTATACACTTCGGTGATCTCGCCGGTGACATAGTACTTTTCGGCAGAGAAGGTGTCGTGTGCAAAGGTCTGACCCAGTGCGATCGCGTCGGCGATGGTCAGGGTCTCACCTGCGGGAGGAGTATCGGGGTTATCGGGGGTGTCGGGATCGTCGGGAGTTTCGGTAGCAGTGCCGGTGTATACGGTAACGCTGTCCAAACGAACCTGAGCACTCATTGCAGCAATTTCAAAGGAGTCTGCTGCTGCAGGCAGAACCACGGTCACCACCAGACCATCTACGGTCACGGTTGCGCCAGTGATGGAAGCCTCCAAGCGGCCGGCAAAGTCGTTTTTATTGTCGCTGCTGCAGTTGAACACCAGCTTTGTCATGCCGGGATACTCGATCACCATAGCGGTGTTCTGATACAGACGGATGGGGGCATAGTCGCCAATGTCGGAAGTGCTGGAAGCCTTGCTGTTCGTCAGCTTAATGCCGTTCTGCTCCCAAACCTGATGGGATGTCTTGTCGTATTCTGTACGGTTATTCTTGTTGGTCAGGTCGATGGTCACAACCTCACCTTCTGCGGGAGGCGTGTCGGGGGTTTCGGACTCGTCTACAGTGTAGAAGCGGGCAATAAACTGGGTCTGATCCACATTGGCAGCGTTGTTGCCGCTATAGTAGTACTCAGCGGTGCAGCTGATGGTGTTGTAAGTGCCGTGGGTACCGAAGCAGAAATTGCCGCCGTCGCCGGTGTTGCAAACAATGGTCTGCAGGGTCTCATCCCAAGTGTAGGTCAGAGAAGGTACCTCGGTAGTAAACACTACATCGGCAACGTAGTAGTTCTTATCTGCAGGCTTGTATGCTTCCATCGTGATGTAAGTCTTTACATCGCCGTCCATGAAGTACAGGTAAGCCTCGCCTACCTTGCCTTCGACCTGCTCCAGATATACATCCACAGCATCGGCGGAATTGGTGCTGGTAGCCATATACTTGCCGCTCTTTGCGCCGGTGAAGAAGTAGATATCGCCCAAAGTCACCTGATTCATACCGAACTTGTAGGCAGTGCCAACAACAGGCTCTGTTACCAGGGTCTCGTTGCCGGGCTCAGCGGGAACGTCGGGCTCATCCGGCTCTTCGGGAACTGCATTCTCATCCCACAGGTACAGGTGTGCAGGATAGCAGTCGTTATACTTCAGGCTGGCTTCCTTAATGGCATTGAAGGTCACAAAAGTGCCGTTGGTGCCCATATAGTAGTTGGTGCCGTTGACCTGAGTATAGAAGGAGTCATACTCCTCATTATAAGTAAATACGGATTTTGCGGTGGTGCTGAAGGTGAAGTTAATGTGTGCACCGTCTGCGCTGGGCTCGATGGTGATGTACTGCTTCTTGCCGTCGTTGAAGGTCAGATAGTAGCCGCCTTCAGTCTCTTCTACCATCACGTCCACACCGTTATCGAAGTTGGTGTCGGTGCCGCCATAGTAGCCGCTCATCTTGCCGGTGAAGAAGTACAGTTCGCCCTTGCTGGTCTGGTTGAAGCCAAACTTGTAGGCTACGCCGGTCTCGGGAGTTTCCACAACCACAGCTGCGCCGGTCTTTTCCTCGGTCACTTCGCTGCCTGCCGGGATGTACTCTACCACATACTGGGGAGAGCTGCTGCCGGAAACCAGGTAGGAGGTGGAGGAAGCGCTCAGGGTGCTGTAGGTGCCGTATGTACCCAGGCAATATCTGCCGCCGTTGAGCATAACCATATACACACGGGCAACGGGGTCATAGTTCCAGTACTTGGTGGGCTCGGTGGTCACAGTGGGACGGCTCTTGCCCTCTTCGTTCAGGAAAATTTCAATATACTGCTTGGTGCCGCCCTGCTCATAGAAGAAGCGTACACCCTTGCCGCTGTGGTGCTCAACAAAAATCTCCGCAGCGTTCTTGGAAGACTGGCTGGTAGCCAGATAGCTGCCGGACATACCGCCCTCAAAGTAGAACACCTGCTCCAGACCCTTCTGGTCCAGCTTCATATTGTAAGCGGTGTTTTCCTTCAGGCTGCCGAAGTTGACAGGTGCAGTACGGGAGCCCATACTCCAGTCCATCAAAGTAGCCTTGTCGAACTCGATGGTGCCGTTATAGTTTTTGATGATACCGGTAACGGTGATGCGGTCGGTGACACCGATGCTCTCGATGCCGTCGCCCTTCATGTTGTAGCTCTTAAGCACATACCAGCCGTTTACAATCATGGTAACGGTGATGTTGCCATAGTTGGGGTCATAAGCTCTGTCCACACTGTAGATGGTGCCGGTCAGAGTTGCGATGTAGGGCAGGCTGTCGCCATAGCCCAGCTTACCCAGGTCGGCCAGAATCTTGTCTGCATCGTCGGAGGGCTTCTGAGCTGTGCCGCCGCCGCTGACGCGGTCAAGCATCATACAGCCGGTGTCAAACTCGATGGTGCCCTTGTAGTTCTTGATCATACCGGTAACGGTGATCAGGTCGTCGATGGCAATCTCCTCAACGCCATCGCCCTTCAGGCGGTAGCAGAGGATGGGATACTGTGCGTAGCCATCTACAACAATCTCAACAGAGATGTTGCCATAGTTGGCATCATAAGGTGCGGTAATAGCGGTAACAGTACCGGTCAAAGTGGTCTGATAAGGCAGAGAAGCACCGTCAGCCAGTGCATAAGCGGCCTTCAGAATCTCACCGGGATCGGTGGGTGCCTCAATGGCATCGCCCTTTTCGATCTTCTCACAGACACAGCCGGAGTCGAATTCGATGGTGCCTTCGTAGTTCTTGATGGTACCGGTAACGGTGATGATATTGCCAACCAGAATGTTCTCAATACCCTCGCCCTTCATGCGGTAGCACAAAATGGGCATATCCTCTGCGCCCTCTACGGCGATCACAACAGAAATGTTGTCGTAAGAAGCGTCGTAGATCTTGTCGATGGCAATGACTTTACCAATCAGACGGGACTCATAGGGCAGGCTCTGGCCGGGTGCCAGTGCATAAGCGGTCTTCACCACTTCGACCATATCCACGCCCTCGGGCAGGATGTAGTCCCAGGTAAAGGATGCTACATTGCCTGCTGCATCAGTGATGGTTGCAGTCAGCTTGTAGGGAGTTTCGGTTTCTGCCTGCTCGTTCACGTCCACAGTGACCGTGCCGTCACCGTTGTCTACGATCACAATCAGGTCCTCGCCCACGTCTACGGACCATACCACATCAAAGGGAATGCCGGAAACGCGGACAACAGCCATACGGGTGTAGTCAATGGGGGTTGTTGCGCCATTGTTCAGATAGTTGGACATCAGATACTTGATGGCGTCGTCTGCGGTTGCAGTGACCTCTGTTGTGGGTACAACATCGGTTTTCTCCGCCTTGCGGCAACCGGCGAAGGTGCCAACAGCCAAGGTCAGGATCAGCAACCATGCAATAATTTTTTTCATAGCAAGCTCCTTTTTTTATATTAGGAAGTGGGGCGGGCTTGCCCCGCTTCCATTATTTATAGCGGAAATTAACCAACTATTTCAATATCGTCCTTGGTATAGACTCGAATTTGATACTTGCCTTCAAAGTGGTCTACAACACCTTCCACATTGATGGTCTTATCCTTATAGGCATCAGCGGTAATCAAATTACCGTCTTCGTCCTTCAATACCTCGGTGCGGACAGAGATGGTCTGACCGCCTGCCTTACAGGTCAGGGTCATTGCACCGCAGTCGTCGCTATCGGGATTGGTGGTGGTGTAAACCTTGGTCACCTTCAGGTTCTTCATGGAGATGGAGGTGGAAACCGCCATTTCGCAATATCTGAAGCTCTTTTCCTCATCGCCGATCATCACAGTCTTTTCACTGTTGAAATCGGTGGGAGAGGTTTCGGGGAAGGGCACCTCGTTGCCCTTGCTGATCTGGCTGGTATTGGCAGGATCTTCCGGCTTCATGGGGTTGTAGGTCAGACCGGAGATCTGATAAGTGCCGTAGAAGCTGTTTACCACGCCCACAACGCGCACCATTGCGCCCTGCTCCAGCACGGGAATCAGGCGGGAATTGTAGCCGTAGAACACCTGCATACCGTACCACATTTCAGTCTCGCTGTCGTAGCTCTGAATGAAAGCGGTGTAGTCGCTGTTGTAGGTAATCAAACCTTCCACAGCCACCTTCTGGCCTTCGTAGTCAGCGGCGTTCAAACGCAGTTCCCGCAGAGTCACACTGGCGGCCTCACCATAGGGGAAGTCGGGGTCCTTCTCACCGGACCACATATACAGCTTTTCCTGCTTTGCCTGGTTGATGGCGGCAACGGCATTTTTACCATAGCGGCCCTCGTGGGCACTGGAGCTGGCGCCTAAGCCGTTTTGCAGCAGTTCGATGTTCAGGTTGCGGTACTCGGTACCCATTTCAGGCTGATACCAGATCCAAAGCAGGTATCTGCCGTTGCCGTCGAAGTTCCACTGATCGGTATCAGACTCAATCATAATGGAATAGGCAGAGGACAGAGTTTCCTGTGTATAACGGGAAGCCGCCTTGCCCCATTCTTCGATCTGACCGGTGGATTCGGGGGTATCGACCGCCAGGTATCTGGCCTTGATCTTGCCGGAGGAATCCACGGAGGTGGACACCTCAAAGTGGGTGGTGTCACCGTCGATCTGACTGCGATCACCAAACTTTACTTCCAATTTCTTGGTGGAAGAATTCATATCCAAGGGCTGAGCCACGGCATAGTCGATATGCTCCAAAGTGGGCTGGGTCGGCTGCTCCGGCTTCTTCTCGCCGCCACAGGCAGCGAGAAGGCACACGGTCATAACAGCTACCAGCAACAGGCTCAGCAGCTTTTTCATTGTATTGTTCATAGCAATACCACCTGTCAGGTTTGATTACATACCAACCTGGTACTTACATTCCTTAACAGCGTTCTCAAATGCGGTAGCAATGGCTGCATCCACATCGTTGGTCTCCACTGCCAGACACTTCTGCACCAGCAGACCAACCTGCTCACGGGCAACGGAAGAGCCGAAGAAAGCAGGAGAGTTATAGAAGGAATCCTGCTGCTCCAGAGTAACCTGAACAGCATAAGCCTGAATACCCTCAGTGCCGGCAGTTGCCAGGAAGTCCTTGTAAACAGGGTTCTCCTGTGCGGACTTCAGAACGGAAGCGTAACCGTTGTTCATGGAAACGGAAGCCTGGAACACTACGTCAGTAGCCAGGAACTTGGCAAACAGCCAAGCAGCAACAGTCTCGTGGGAGTCGTTCTTTCTGAACACGCAGATGGAGGGACCCTGAGAGATGACCTTGGGATTTGCAGGATCTACCTGAGGAATGGGAGCCATACCAACTTCGAACTCAAACACGCCGTTGGTCTGGTTGGGCTGCTGATAGGTTGCACCACCGGTAGAACCGATACACATATAGCAACGAGTGCCGGTGTCACTCTCGCCGGTGAACAGAGCGGAGGTGTAGCCGCCGGACAGCTCCTGAGTGGTAACCAGCTTGTCCTTGTACCAGCCCTGGAAGCGCTTAACGAAAGCCTTGTTCACATCGTTGTCGAACAGGAACTTGTCGCCCTCGGTGCTGGTGTAGGGAGAACCGGACTGCTCACACATGGTGATGAACCAGTTGGCCTCGGAGTCGTAGCCCAAAGGAATGCAGGTGGGCTCCAGCTCGCGAATCTGACGGCACACGGTTTCCATCTCGTCCCAAGTGGTGGGAACGGTCAGGCCGTGCTTTTCAAAGAAGGTCTTGTTGTAGTACAGAGCCTCGGTGGAACGAACAACGGGCAGGGTGTACATCTTGCCGTCGCCGTAAACTCTGCCGTCATTGTAGAATGCGGGGATGAAGTCGTCGATCTGCTCCTGTGTCAGACCCAGAACCTCGGTAGAGCCGTCAGCACGGGTAATGACCTCGGTATTGGCAATCAGGGAGTCCAGAGGCTGCACAGCGCCGCCCAGGTTGTAGGTTGCAACGTGGTCAGCGTAGCAGTATGCCAGGTTGGGCTGGTTGCCGACGTTGATCTCAGTCTGAATCTGGTTGAGGATGCCGTCGTAATCGCCCATGGTTTCTGCCTTAACGGTGATGTTGGGATAGAACTTGTTGAAGTCCTCGATGGCAGTTGCCAGGATCTTCTGCAGTTCTGCACCCATCTGGTGATAGAAGGTGATGGTCACAGGCTTGTTGATGTCGAAGCCGCCCTCAGCGGTCACAACATCCCCTGCTGCGCCCTTTTTGCCGGAGCCGCCGCAAGCGGTCAGCATACCGATGGTCATAACAGCGATCAACAGAAGTGCTACAATTCTTTTGGTCATGATTTTCTTTCCTTTCTCACAGTTAAAAAGTTTTTCTTTTTTATAAAAACAGAGCTTTATTTTTCTGTTTTATACACAATTATAATAATGTATTAACACCGTGACACGGATTGGACGAAAAGACGTCCAATCCGTGCTTCATTTTAGCCCTTGATACCGCTGCGGCTGACGCCCTTCATAATGTACTTACGAAGGAAGATGAAAACCAAGAACAGCGGCAGAGAAACGACAGTAACCGCGGCCATCTGCCGGGGATAGTCTGTATTGCCAAGCTCGTCCACGAAGGCCGCGCCACGCAAGCCGTTGGTGATCAGCTTATGTGCGTCGTCGTTGGCAACCAGTCTGGGCCACATATAGGAGTTCCACGCGCCCATCATCTTCAGGATGGTGATGGAGATCAGGGAAGGCAGTGCCAAAGGAATCATGACCTTCCACAGGTACTTCAGGTCGGAAGTGCCGTCTACCTTGGCAGCCAGATACAGTTCGTTGGGAATCTGCATAAAGTTCTGCTTCAGCAGGTAGATGTAGAACACGCTCACCAGGAACGGCACGATCAGTACGGTGTAGGATTTCATCCAGCCGAAATCGTTGACCGTCTGATAGTTGGTGATGGTAAACAGCTCGCCGGGAATCATCATGGTGCCCAACAGTGCTGCAAACAGCGCATTTTTACCCTTGAACTCCAAACGGGCAAAGGCAAATGCGGAAAATACGGTAATCACCAGTGACAGCAACGTGGAAACCACACCGACGAACACGGTGTTGCGGAACAAGGTCCAAAACTGGAAGTCTTTATCGGTAAAAACGTTCAGATAGTTTGCGAACTTGAATTCCATGGGGAACAGTGTGGGCACACTGCGGCGATATTCCTCTGTGGTCTTCAGAGAGGAAATAATCATAAAGTAGAAGGGGAAGATGACGATGAGCGCCATCAGCAGCAAGAAGGTGTAGGTCATGGTCTTGCCGCAAATGTGGGCGATGCGCTGTCTGGCGGCAGTCTGCTGCAGGTTACGCGCCTTCATCACAGCGGAGGAATCCGTCAGATCGGCAGTTGCTTCTTTTTTCTTAAAAGCCATCAGTCAGCACCTCCTTAATAGTGGGTTTTCTTCTTGCTGACTGCGAGGTTAATCATAGTCACCACGAAGATAATACCAAACAGGATCAGCGCTGCCGCACTGGCAGTACCCTCCTGCTTACCAATGGCACGGTAAATAAAGCCTACCATGGTATCCATTCTGTAGGGGTTGCCGGCCGGTCCCATGGTGTCGCCGAAGATACCGACGATGCTGGAGTATTCCTTAAAGCCGCCGATAAAGCCGGTGATAATGACGTATGCCAGCATGGGGGAAAGCAGAGGAACGGTGATTCTCCACAGCACTCTGCTCTTTTTGGTGCCGTCCACACGGGCAGCCTCGTAATACTGCTTATTGATACCTTGCAAACCACCCAAAAGCACCAGAATCTTAAAGGGCAGGGCGTTCCACACGATGTAGACCACCATTACTGCCAGGTTCGCTCCGTACGAGGAGCCTGCATTGGTCCAGTTGATGTAGTCAAAGCCCAGCGCTTCCAAAATGTTATTGACGATACCCACCGAGTCGGGACGGGTACTGCCGCCAATGACCATATTGAACATTGCGGCGAACACCATGCCGATGGCGATGGAATTGGTCACGTAGGGCATAAAGAAGATGGTCTGCAGAGGCTTCTGCAGGAACTTGATGGAGTGCAGACCTACCGCAATCAGCAATGCCAGCAGTGTGGAGATGGGCACAGTGATCACGCAAAGCAGAACCGTGTTCTTCAGGCAGGTCAGAAAGTTTGGATATTCCAGCACGCGGGTAAAGTTGCCCAGGCCGAAGGGGAACTCGTAGTCTACATACGGGTTGGCGGCCATGGTGGAGTTGTAGCCTTCCATCAGCGACAGCCGAATGGTGTTAAAAATCGGCCAGACGGTGAAAATCAGCAACAGAACGATTGCCGGGGAAAGATACAGCCACGCTTTCCATTGTTTTCTTGTATCTACCATAATGATTCACCTCAAAAATAAATCCGTTCTTCGGTTTCCTTGTTGAAGATGAATACCTTGTGGGGCTTCAGGTTATAGCGCACAGAAGTGGCGGTTACATCCACCTTGCAGTCTGCGTCGATGATGGAGCGAATGGTAACGTTGCAGGAAGCGGGGTGGGTGGTGACGATGCTCACGTCGCGGCCCATAACTTCCACATTGCTCAGCTGGCATTCCAGCGCACCGTCTGCCTCCAGCTCGAAGCCCTCGGGACGGATGCCCACGGTAACCTCCTGATCCGCTACGCCGGGGGTTTCCAGAACAGCGGCATCGCCGATGTACAGCTTGCCATCCTTGACAGCGCCGTTAAAGACGTTGATGGGGGGTGTACCCAGGAATTTTGCAACAAACAGGTTTACAGGGTTATCGTATACATCCTGGGGCTTGCCGATCTGCTGCAGCACGCCCAGCTTCATCACCACGATCATATCGGAAATGGACATGGCCTCTTCCTGGTCGTGGGTAACGAACACGGTGGTAATGCCGGTCTCTTTCTGAATACGGCGGATCTCCTCACGGGTCTGCAGACGCAGACGGGCGTCCAGGTTACTCAGCGGCTCGTCCAGAAGCAGAACGCGGGGCATCTTTACCAGCGCACGGGCGATGGCCACACGCTGCTGCTGACCGCCGGAAAGCTCGTTGGGCTTGCGATCCATCAGTTCGTCAATCTGCACCAGCTTGGCAGCACTCTTTGCACGCTCCAGCTTCTCTTCCTTGGTGAGCTTATCCTTGCCCTTCAGGTTTTCCAGAGGGAACAGGATGTTCTGCTTTACGGTCATGTGGGGATACAGTGCATAGTTCTGGAACACCAGACCGATACCGCGGTTTTCGGTGGACAGCTCGGTCACATCATCGTCACCGAAGAAAATCTTACCGGAGGTGGGCTTCTGCAGACCGCTGATCATATACAGCGTGGTGCTCTTGCCGCAGCCGGAGGGTCCCAGCAGGCCGATGAGCTTGCCATCGGGAATCTCAAAGGAGAAGTCGTTTACAGCAACAACTTCCTGATTGGACTTCTTATCCCGGCTGGGGAAGATTTTTGTCAGGTTTTGCAGTACTACTTTCATACAAATATCCTTCCTGTCTGTTTATATTCTTGATCATTCTAAAACGGATCAGATCCGTTGCTATACGTTTTGACGGTTTAGTATGTCTTACGGGCAGCCTGTTCGGCCTTGTCCTTTTCGATGGCAGCCTGCAGTTCTTCTGCGTTCTCGTAAATCATCTGGCTGTCGTAATCCACAACCGTGGTGCCGACGATCAGGTCGTGAATGGCAGCGTTATTTTTGCTGACGCCCATGGCAATCAGCTGTGCGCCCAGCACTGCAACCAAAATCACCTTGCCCGGCATAGAGTTCAGGCCGAAAAAGACGATGGCGTAAATGGGGAACATCAGGCAGATGGTGAATTTGCCCAGCAGTGCACGGGCAACCATCTGAACGGGATGAATCTTGACGCAGTTTTTCCGCATCACTGCAAGGCCAAAGGCCCGTTTACCCAGGGTTCTGCCGTGCTTCATCAGCGCAGGAACCAAAACCTCTGTAAGCAAAATTGCAATCAGTGCACCGCAGGTAATGGCCAGGATATACAGGCTGACGACTTTATTCTCGAGTTTCGTCAGACCGGTTTCATTGTACATCTTTGACCACGCCTCGTTACAAGCAATCTTCTCCTCCTCGGTCATGGTGTTAAATTCTTCATCTGTGATGTCCAGCTTTAACTGGTATTTTTCCTCGTAATATTCTTTGTTTTCTTCGATCTCGTCTGTAATAACCTTAATGTTTTCGATGTGCTTGTTCACGTTCATCGCGGGGGTGAGCAGGCTTGTGGCGAACACAATCAGGATCACCAGCAGCATAAAATCTAACAAAAATGCGCCAATGCGCTTGGTTACAGGTGCTTTTTGAATATCGTAATACATTCTGTCATCTCCGTTTGGTCCAGTTTAATCCACTCAACAGTATAGCACAATTCAGGATAAATAGCTACTGTTTTTTTCGCTTTTTTTCTGTTTTCTCTTTATTTAATTTATTTGTTTGAAATTTACGGTTTTACCGCCCGTTTTTTCAGCATTTCCGCTAAAGAAAGGGGGATGCACAGGTTGCCCTGTCCCACGCCGATGGAGATATGGGGCTTATTCATCCCGTGGTAGTCACTGCCGCCGCTTTGCAGGATGCCAAAATCCTCCGTGATGACCGCAGAACGGGCGGTTGTCTGTTCATCATAGGCGCTGTACTGCACCTCCATACCGTCCAGTCCTGCCGGTACTGCCAGCTCCAGAAACGCCCGCAGCTGCTCTTCGTTATAGGTCAGAAAGGGGTGTGCCAGCACCGCCACCGCCCCAATGCTTTTAATGAAGCGGATCACCTCCACCGACCCAAGCCGCTGAGGAGGGATGTAATAGCCTTTGGATGCCGAAAGATAGTCGCTGAAGGCCGCCTTGACGCTTTCGCAATAGCCTTTGCGCACCATTTCTGCCGCAATCACCGCCCGGTTTACCGACCCCATGGCATTTTTGGCGATGGAATCGTAGTTTAGCTCTATACCTGCCCCACGCAGACGCTCCACCAAATGGCGGTTGCTTTCGCTTTTGCGGATCATAAACTGTTCCAAAAGGCAATTTACCTGCTCATAGTGTTCCGGTGCAATAAAAAGTCCTAAAATATGTAATTCATCCCCATTATGCTCCGTTGTGAACTCGCACCCGGGGATGACCTCCACACCGCTTCCCTGTGCTGCCGACAGCAAGGCAGGCAGACCGGCCACTGTATTGTGGTCGGTCAGGGCAATGGCAGAAAGACCTGCCTTTTGGGCGTTTTCAATCAGCTGCTGCGGTGTATCTGTGCCGTCGGAAAAGTGAGAATGCACGTGCAGATCACAGGTTTTCATACAATGCTCCTTTTACCGTTTCTTGCCCTTTTTGAGCAGATCCGTAATCAGCTCCTGCGCAGCCTTTTGGGCGTCCTCACCGGATACAATGTAGTCGCAAATGCCGGCGTTTTTCTCCTCCGCCTCCAGCGACATAATCCGTCTGACCACTTCATCCTTGCTCAGGGTCTTTTCCAAAATGTTTTCCAGCAGCTTTCTTCTGCTGTTTTGCACGTAAACGGTAGTGACGTTGGCAAAATGGGTCTTCAGACTCATTGCGCCGCAGATGTCCATAACCGTCAGCACGTTCTTGCCCCGTGCCAGAATATCCTCCACGTCCTTTTT
The DNA here is from genome assembly GCA_017465625.1 of Oscillospiraceae bacterium. Taxonomy (GTDB): domain Bacteria; phylum Bacillota; class Clostridia; order Oscillospirales; family Oscillospiraceae; genus Faecousia. The sequence continues at coordinate 16,227 of JAFTVV010000004.1, forward strand.
GCAGCAGCCGTAGTGGTTGCCTGCATAGGTGGTGGATTCAAACATTTCACCGTTATCCTGCATCTTGCGGAACTCCTCCACCGGCACATAGTGATACCATTCGCCGCCGGCAAGACCCACCGTCGCATCGGTGGCATAGCTGCACAGGCGCTCAAAGGAACGGGATTTTTTCATCAATTGCTTGGCAATTTCCCGCTTGCCGCTGCCGGAAGGACCAACCAGCACCAAAATGCCCGGCCCGTCGCTGAAGCGCTGCTCCGGATGGGGGTTATAGCTGTCGGAAATAACTTCCACAACCTTCAAAAATTCATCGTAGGTATTGACCGCCAAAAGGCCTGTGGCATCCTGATTCCAGGGACGGCGCATCAAGATGGGGTAGGCCGCAGAGGAGGCCAGAATGTTGTGCATACCGTCGTCAAACAAAATATCCACATCAATGCGGTCCTTGCCTGCACCCAGATAAATATGATCACGGGGAATTTCGGGAAATTCCTCCATAATCCGCTGTGCGCGGATGGACATATATTCGGGATAAACGGAGGTGGAAACATATACTTCCGTCATACGGCTGAGCTTGCGCACAAATTCCTTTGCGCCCTTGATCACCGGCTGGGTACGGAAAAAGTCCGGGTCCTTGAACATCTCGAAAATCACGTCCGCACGAGTGCCCAGTGTACCCCAGCGATCCACCTCATAGATGGTCAGCGGAGGGTCGAATTTATATTTTTCGTTTGCCAGTCGGATGGCGTAGGGAATACACTCCATCAGCAAATCATCAATATCCAGCGCAGTGGAAAGCTTAAATTTTCTATTCATCACAAACTCCCTTTCTTGGGCGCAGGGCGCAATTTCACTTCTAATGATATTTTACTCAATTTTGCAACTAAAAGCAACAGTGTTTTACACTTTTTTCGCTATTTTTGCACCGTTTTTCTGCAAGATACAATCGTCTCTCGACGGCGGTCATTTTGACCCGAAACGCCTTTATATAAAAGGGCATAAAGCAACAAAAGAAACGTCGGGCGGATGATATCCGCCCCTACGAGTTTTTATCGCACGTTTTCGTTTAACATCGTAGGGGCGGATACCATCCGCCCGAAAATATTTAAATCGTCGGCTCTGCCGACACATTTTCTCTTCTCTCTTCACTCTTCTCTCTTCACTCTTCACTAAAAAGCGGGCGGATACCATCCGCCCGCTTTTTTACGCTTTATGTTGTTCCAGATAGATCAGCAAAACCGCAATATCTGCCGGACTGACGCCGGAAATACGGCCTGCCTGACCGATGGAAAGGGGTTTGATCTTCTGCAGCTTTTGCCGTGCCTCCAACCGCAGGCCGCCAATGCTTTCATAGTCCAGATCTTCCGGCAGGCGACGGTTTTCTTCTTTCTTAAAGTCCTCCACCTGCTTCAGCTGACGGGCCAGATACCCCTCGTATTTGACCTGAATTTCCACCTCTTGAGCAACCGCCGCAGACAGCCACGGACGGCCATTGTCGAAAGGTGCTAAATCCTGATACGTCACCTGAGGTCTGCGCAGCAGATCAATCAGTCGGGCAGAGGACGCAACCGGTGCAGACGACCGCATTTCCAGCATCCCGTTCAATCCCTGGGATGCCGCCACACCGGTAGACTCCAGACGACGAATTTCCTTTGCCACTGCCTCGTATTTCTCCCGAACTTTTTGCACCTGCTCCGGGGGCACCAAGCCCACCGTTCCTCCGATCTCCGTCAAGCGGAAATCTGCGTTATCCTGCCGGTGCAGCAGCCGATATTCGGAACGGCTGGTCATAATGCGGTAAGGCTCTTCCGTACCCTTGGTGACCAGATCGTCAATCAGCGTGCCAATATAGCTGGTGTCACGGGTCAGAATCATGGGTGCTTTGCCCTGCAGCTTCAGTGCCGCATTGATGCCGGCCACCAGTCCCTGTGCCGCTGCTTCCTCGTAGCCGGAAGAGCCGTTAAACTGGCCTGCGCCATACAGCCCCTCCACCTTTTTATGCTCCAAGGTGGGTTTCAGCTCCGTAGGGTCTACGCACTCGTATTCTATGGCGTACGCCGGGCGCATCATTTGGGCATTTTCCAGTCCCGGCACGGTGCGCAGCATTTCAAGCTGTACATCCTCCGGCAAGGAAGAGGAAAAACCCTGAATATACATCTCCTCCGTATGCATTCCGCAAGGCTCGATAAAAAGCTGATGACGGGGCTTGTCCGCAAAGCGGTCCACCTTCGTCTCAATGCTGGGGCAATAACGGGGACCCACACCGGAGATTGTTCCGTCAAACATAGGGCTTCTGTGCATATTGGCACGGATGATGCTATGAGTCTGCTCGTTGGTATAAGTCAGATAGCACACCGCAGTGTTTTCCGGCTTGTGGGCAGTGCGGAAAGAAAAAGGCTCCGGCTCATCGTCACCGGGCTGGATCTCCATCTTGGAAAAGTCCACGCTGCGGCGGTTGATACGAGGCGGTGTGCCGGTCTTAAAGCGGCGCAGTGTCAGACCCAGCGCCCGTAATTTTTCCGACAGACCCACCGACGGATGCATCCCGTCAGGGCCGGAGGGAATCACCGATTCTCCGGTGATGATGGTACTGTCCAAAAACGTGCCGGTTGCCAAGATCACCGCCTTGGCGGTATAAATTGCCCCCAAATGGGTCTGCACACCGGTCACTTTTCCGTTTTCCGTCAAAACATCCACAATCATTGCCTGTTTCAGCTGCAAATTCTGCTGCTGTTCCAGGGTGATTTTCATCACTTCCTGATACTTCCGGCGGTCTGCCTGCGCACGCAGAGAATGTACTGCAGGTCCTTTCCCCCGGTTGAGCATCCTGTACTGGATGCAGGCTTTATCAGCCGCAACACCCATTTCACCGCCCAAGGCATCGATTTCCCGTACCAGATGCCCCTTGCCGGTGCCGCCAATGGCCGGATTACAGGGCATATTGCCCACCGCATCCAGATTGATGGTGAAAATCACCGTCTGCAAACCCATCCGTGCCGCCGCCAGTGCCGCCTCAATACCGGCGTGCCCTGCACCCACCACCGCAACATCAAAGCTGCCTGCCTGATAGGTGGTCATTGTGCATCCTCCTCGGTCTTTTTCTCCTCCGGGGGCATCACAAATTCCCGACAAACCACTTCACAGCGGTTAATAGGTGTACCCAGTGTGTGGAATTTTTCTTCATAGCCGGTCATAATGCCCACAATGCCGTTTTCATGGAGATTGCGGGTCAGATTGTTTACCTGCAGACCACAGGCGGCAAATTCCTCCACGCTGAACTCAAACAAAGGCGCATTGTCGGTTTTAAAGTGAATTTCTCCTGCTTGCTTTACCACGCGGCAGTACTTGTGCAAAAAGCCACGGTGGGTCAGGCGGCGCTTGGCGTTCTTCTTCCGCGGCCAGGGGTCGGGGAAGTTTATAAACAGACGGTCAATTTCTCCATAGGCAAAGATCTCTTCGATCTTCTCCACGTCCATATCAATGTAAAAAACGTTGGTAAGTCCCATTTGAAGCGCCTTTTCCATCGCAACCACCATTGCTTCACGGCAACGCTCCACTGCAATAAAAAGCACATCGGGATTGGCCTGTGCGGTCTCGGCAGTGAATTTGCCCTTGCCGCAGCCTACCTCTACCCACAGGGCAGTGGCATCCTTTTTCAGGCTTCTCCAATTCCCCTGCAGTGCCGCAGGCTCTGCAATGCGCAGATCGCCGCATTTTTCCATACGGGGCTGTAAATTTTTCATTTTTCTCATTCTCATAGGGTTGTCCTCCGCAATATTGCGCATAATCTTTTTGCATTATAGCAGACACTGGGGCAGCAGTCAATTTTTTAATTTGCACATTGTATCGCTCGGCACATATACTGTCAAGAGGCGATTTTATGAATATTGTAAACACCGCAATTCCCATCACGTCTGCCCTTACAACTGAATACATCCGCAAGCTGAAAGAACAATACCCCTTTATTCGGGGAGAGCTTTTGTCCCGTACCGCCTTTCAGCGACCCATTGAAACCATCGTCATCGGCACAGGTCCGCGGAAAGTGCTCTATACCGCCGCCCATCACGCAAACGAGTGGATTACCGCAACACTGCTTCTGAAATTCGCAGAAGATTATGCCTCTGCCATTGCCGCAGAGGGGGAGATTTTCGGTCAAAATGCCGTGGAACTGTCCCAAAAAACCACCATTTATATGGTGCCGATGGTAGACCCGGACGGTGTGGATCTGGTAAACGGTGCGATTTTGCCCGGCAGTACGGAATACGAACTTGCAAAGCGCATCAGTGACGATTTTCCAAATATCCCTTTCCCGGACGGGTGGAAAGCAAACCTTTTGGGCGTAGATCTGAACCTCAATTATCCTGCCGGATGGCTTCGGGCACGGGAGATTAAATTCCGTCAGGGCTTCGACCGTCCTGCACCACGGGATTATGTGGGACGCGCGCCCTTAAACCAGTTTGAAACCCAGGCACTGGCAGGCTATACCGAATTTTTACAGCCGGAACTGATGCTGGCATTTCACGCTCAGGGCAAGGAAATCTACTGGCAGTACGATAACCTGTTTGTGGAGGGTGCAGAGGAACTGGGGCAACGCTTTGCGCAGGTCAGCGGCTACACCCTCACCGATCCCCCTCCCAACTCCTCCAACGCAGGCTATAAAGACTGGTTTATCAAAACCTACCGCAAGCCGGGTTACACCATCGAGGTGGGTCAGGGCGTAAATCCCCTGCCCCTGAGCCAATTTGACGAAATCTACGCAGATAATCTGGGTATCCTGATATTGGCGGCACTCGGTTAAATTTCCTCTTTGATTCAGAGCATATTTATGCTATACTAAAAGAAAAAATCAAAGGAGATTTATATGAATCTGTATTTGGACATTCTGCCTGAAGTGGCGCAGGCGCTGAAAGACGGCAAGCCGGTTGTGGCGCTGGAGTCCACCATCATCTCCCACGGTATGCCCTACCCTCAGAACGTGGAGACCGCCCTGAACGTGGAGCGTATTGTACGGGAAAACGGTGCTGTGCCTGCCACCATCGCCATCATTGGCGGTCGGCTGAAGGCCGGTCTTTCCCCGGAGGAAATTGAGTATTTCGGCAAAAAAGGCACTGCCATCGCCAAGGCATCCCGTCGGGATCTGGCAATGCTTTGCGCACGGGGCGAGGACGGTGCAACCACCGTCACCACCACCATGATGATTGCCCATATGGCAGGCATCAAGATTTTCGCCACCGGCGGCATCGGCGGCGTGCACCGCGGCGCAGAGACCACTATGGACATTTCTGCCGACTTGGAGGAACTGGCGCAGACCCCTGTGATGGTGGTATGTGCCGGTGCAAAGTCCATTTTGGATTTGGGACTGACTCTGGAATATTTGGAGACCAAGGGCGTACCCGTCTTAGGCTACGGCACCAAGGAACTGCCTGCTTTCTATACCCGTCAGTCCGGCTTTGAGGTGGATTATCGGGTGGACACCCCGGAGGAACTGGCAAAAGCCTTCAAAACCCAGCAGGCCTTGGGTCTCAAGGGCGGTATGCTGGTCACAAACCCCATTGAGCCCCAGTATGCGATGCCTTTGGACGTGATCAACAAGGCCATTGATCAGGCTATTGCAGAGAGCGTGGAAAGGGGTATTCAGGGCAAGCAGACCACGCCTTTCCTGCTGGCGCGTGTGGCAGAACTGACCGGTGGTGATTCCCTGGCCTCCAACATCCGTCTGGTATACAACAACGCACGGCTGGCCGCGCAGGTTGCCGCCCATTTGGCACAATTATAAAAACGAAAGATGTGGTGTCGGCATTACCGACAATTGGAATATTTGCGGGCGGATATCATCCCAATGCCATTTCGTTAAGCCTTATTGTCATTCCGAGCCAGTGCGCACACTGGCGTGGGAATCTCAAAGCATAGCGTTGTACACTGAGATTGCCACACCAGTGACACGGTCACTGGTTCGCAATGACACAAACTTAATGGCATTGGATATCATCCGCCCGTATTTTTTCGTTGGCATCGCCGACACCATCACTTTCAATTTTCCACTTTTCACTTGTCCCCAAATCCCACTTTTCTTTGTCAAACCAAGCAGGAAGAACAAAAGGATTTGGGAAAACTTGTGCATTTTGCAAGAAATTGTTACATATTTTAAAAATTCCGTATAAAATTGTTTGCTTTTTAAACTTTGCCGTGGTATAGTATATGAGCCTAAAAAGAAAATCTATAAAAAACGAAAGAAAGACGGCAGAAAGATATGCCGTCAAACATTTGAAAGGAGTATTTTCAATGTCCCACAAGTATGTTTATCTGTTCACCGAAGGCAACGGCTCTATGCGCGAGCTGCTGGGCGGCAAGGGTGCCAACCTGGCCGAGATGACCAACATTGGCCTGCCTGTTCCCCAGGGCTTCACCATCTCCACCGAGGCTTGCACCAAGTATTACGAGGACGGCAAGCGCATCAACGACGATATCCAGGCAGAAATTATGCAGTATGTTTCCAAGCTGGAAGAGATCACCGGCAAAAAGTTCGGCGATTTGGAGAATCCTCTGCTGGTCTCCGTCCGTTCCGGCGCCCGCGCTTCCATGCCCGGTATGATGGACACCATCCTGAACCTGGGCCTGAACGAGCAGGTTGTTGAGGTTATGGCGCAGAAGTCCGGCAATCCCCGCTGGGCTTACGACTGCTATCGCCGCTTTATCCAGATGTATTCCGACGTGGTTATGGAAGTCGGCAAGAAGTATTTCGAGGTGCTCATCGACGAGATGAAGGAACGCAAGGGCGTGACCCAGGACGTAGACCTGACCGCCGAGGACCTGAAGGAGCTGGCAAACCAGTTCAAGGCCGAATACAAGTCCAAGATCGGTACCGATTTCCCCTCCGACCCCGTAGAGCAGCTGATGGGCGCCATCAAGGCTGTGTTCCGCAGTTGGGACAACCCCCGTGCCAACGTCTACCGTCGTGATAACGACATTCCCTATTCCTGTGGCACTGCTGTCAACGTGCAGTCTATGGCCTTCGGCAATATGGGTGACGATTGCGGCACCGGTGTTGCGTTCACCCGTGACCCCGCTACCGGCGAGAAGAAGCTGATGGGTGAGTTCTTGACCAATGCACAGGGCGAAGACGTGGTTGCAGGTGTGCGTACCCCCATGCCCATTGCACAGATGGCTGAGAAGTTCCCCGAGGCCTTTGACCAGTTCGTCAAGGTCTGCAATATTTTGGAAAACCACTATCACGATATGCAGGATATGGAGTTCACCGTGGAGCACGGCAAGCTGTATATGCTGCAGACCCGTAACGGCAAGCGTACCGCACAGGCTGCTCTGCAGATCGCTGTGGATCTGGTTGCCGAGGGTCACAAGACCGAGGCTGAGGCCGTTCTGATGATCGACCCCCGTAACCTGGACACCCTGCTGCATCCCCAGTTTGACGCCAAGGCACTGAAGGCTGCTCAGCACGCCGGCCGTGGTCTGGGCGCTTCTCCCGGTGCTGCCTGCGGTCAGGTTGTGTTCTCCGCTGAGGACGCAGAGGCTTGGAAGGAAGCCGGCAAGAAGGTTATTCTGGTTCGTTTGGAAACCTCTCCCGAAGACATCACCGGTATGAAAGCTGCTCAGGGCATCCTGACCGTCCGTGGCGGTATGACTTCTCACGCAGCCGTTGTTGCCCGTGGTATGGGTAAGTGCTGTGTTTCCGGCTGTGGCGAAATCGCTATGGACGAGGAGAACAAGCAGTTCACTCTGGCAGGCAAGACCTACCACGAGGGTGACTACATCTCCATCGACGGCTCCACCGGTAAGATTTACGACGGCATCATCCCCACCGTTGATGCAGAAATTTCCGGCAACTTCGGCACCATTATGGCTTGGGCAGACAAGTTCCGCAAGCTGAAGGTGCGCACCAACGCCGACACTCCTGCCGATGCTAAGAAAGCACGTGAGCTGGGCGCTGAAGGCATCGGCCTGTGCCGTACCGAGCATATGTTCTTCGAGGCTGACCGTATTGCCGCATTCCGCGAGATGATCTGTGCCGACACCGCTGAAGAGCGCGAAACCGCACTGGCTAAGATCCTGCCCTACCAGCAGTCCGACTTTGAGAAGCTGTACGAGGCACTGGAAGGTATGCCCGTTTGCATCCGCTTCCTGGATCCCCCTCTCCACGAGTTCGTTCCCACCACTGAGGACGACATCGCACTGCTGGCAAATGCCCAGGGCAAGACTGTGGAGCAGATCAAGAGCATCATCGCTTCCCTGCATGAGTTTAACCCCATGATGGGTCACCGTGGCTGCCGTCTGGCTGTCACCTATCCCGAAATCGCCAAGATGCAGACCACCGCTGTGATCCGCGCTGCCATCAATGTGCAGAAGGCGCACCCCGATTGGAAGGTCGTGCCCGAGATTATGATTCCTCTGGTTGGCGAAGTCAAGGAGCTGAAGTACGTCAAGTCCGTGGTTGTATCCACTGCTGACGCAGAGATCGCTGCTGCCGGTGCAAACCTGCACTATGAAGTGGGCACCATGATCGAGATTCCCCGTGCCTGTCTGACTGCTGACGAGATCGCTCAGAATGCCGACTTCTTCTGCTTCGGTACCAACGACCTGACTCAGATGACCTTCGGCTTCAGCCGTGACGACGCAGGCAAGTTCCTGAACGCCTACTACGACAATAAGATCTTTGAAAACGATCCCTTCGCCAAGCTGGATCAGACCGGTGTTGGCAAGCTGATGGGTATGGCCTGCAAGGACGGCCGTGCAAACAACAGCCACCTTCACATCGGTATCTGTGGCGAGCACGGCGGCGACCCCACATCCGTGGAGTTCTGCCACGAGCTGGGTCTGGATTACGTTTCCTGCTCCCCCTTCCGTGTTCCCATCGCCCGCCTGTCCGCTGCGCAGGCTGCTATTAAGGAAAGTGGGAAATAATAACCCATTCTCCAAAGTAACGGAATTTGTGCTTAATTTAGATGATGCGAAAGCATATCTATATAAAGATAGCACCAAACACCGCATACACAGGTGGAACGACTTAAAAGTCAATATCTATGTATAAGAGAACACCCTATGACCGAAAGGCCATAGGGTGTTTTTTGCATATTCTTATCAAACTGACCGACAAATTGGAATTTGTCGTTATCTATACTCATTTGGAACTTCGATATGAAATGTCTCACACAATAACTTCACATCATGTACATCATTTTCATCAAACTCGTATCCGAGATGGAACATTACTTGACTATATGGTTCAATACAG